>JAXDOD010000126.1:0-13575 GCA_034669045.1 Alphaproteobacteria bacterium | reverse complement strand
ATGCGCGGATGCATCTGCGCCGGGCCAAGAACGACGCGCTCGATGCGGCCCTCATCGCCGCCTGTGCCGCCGCTGTCGAGCAGCCGCGGATCGCGCCCGATCCCCGGCTGGCGGAATTGGCGGGATATCTGACCTTCCTCGAGCAGATCGAGGAGGACATCGCGCGCTTCAAGACCCGGCTCGAACATATCGATGAGCCGCGACTGCGCCGCCTCGTCGCCAACGACATCGCGCGGCTGAAGGCGCGGCGGGCCGCCCAGATGCTTCTCATCGAAAGGCAGCTTCGCGCTCACCGCGATCTCGCCCGGCGCCTCGATCTCGTGCTCAGCATTCCCGGCCTCGGCGTGAGAACCGCACTCGCCATCATCATCCGCATGCCCGAACTCGGACAGGTCAGCCGCGAAGAAGCCGCAGCTCTCGCCGGACTGGCCCCGTTCGACGACGACAGCGGCAAGCACAAGGGCCAGCGCCACATCGCCGGCGGGCGCGGGCGGCTGCGCCGTTCGCTCTATGCCGCAGCGCTGCCGGCGGCGTTCCGCTGGAACAAGGCGCTGGTCGTGCTGTATGCCCGTCTCACCGCGGGCGGCAAAGCTCACAACGTCGCTCTGATTGCCTGCGCCAGAAAGCTGCTCATCTACGCCAATACCGTCGTCCAGCGCGGGACCCCATGGACCGAAACAGCCGCCGCGACTTAATGGTTGCTACGACTGAAGCCCGTAGGGCGGATTAGCGAAGCGTAATCCGCCAACTTCAATGTACCAAGATGACGGGTTACCCTTCGGCTAACTCGCCACCACGGGCTACAGCGCCTCGCCGAACGAACCCTCGGTCGCAACATCGCCCGCCCAATCGAGCGGGAGAAGTCCCCGCTCCACGTCGCGATGAAACGACGAATGCGGCCAATCGCGCACTCGCGTGACGAGACCGTGCCTCACCGGGTTGATGTAACAATACTCGACGTGCCGTGCGTAATCGGTCTCGTCGCGGATCATGTGCTCCCAAAACCGCCGCTGCCAAATGCCGCGCTCGTTACGTGCCTTGCGGACGGCGGTGAGGCGCTCCTGCTTCGGCAACGATTTCGCGAATGCGGTCTTGATGAGGCGCCAGCGGGTGGAGAAATCCGCGTCGCCCGGCGGTAACGTCCAGATCGCGTGGATGTGGTCCGGCAGTACAACGAAAGCGTCGATTTCAAACGGATACTTGTGGCGCGTGCTGGCGACCGTATCCCGAAACGAGTCGATATGGTCTACAAGAAGCGTTCTTCTACGCTCCAGCAAGTTGACCGTGAAGAACCAGCATCCACCCTGGACGAAGGCGCGGCGATAATTCGGCATGACGAGAAGGTAGCACGCGAACGACGATCGTCGGCGGATTACGCTTCGCTAATCCGCCCTACGCCTTAAAGGGCTCCTCGCAATGACGGCACCGTTCAACTCGACTGAAGACGACCCTAGCCCGTAGGGCGGGTTACGCGCCGAAGGCGCGTAACCCGCCGGGCCATCGCCAGCTGCGACGCAAGTGGTGGGTTACGGCGCTTTGCGCCTAACCCACCCTACGCGCTGAAGACGACCCTAGCGCCGGACGAGCCTGCCGATCGCGTGGGTGAGGGTGAAGCCGACGAACATCGTCCCCTGGCCGTCGACCGCCACCATTTCGGATGCGCCGAGTTTTTCGTCGGTCATCGGCACGAAGCCCGTCACCGTGCCGTCCTTCGCGTTTCCGATCCGGATGCCTCGCTTGAAGCCGGGATTGACGCTGGCGTTGGACTGGTTGTCGGCCACGTAGAGAACGTCGTTCTTGTCGATGAAGAGTCCGCTCGGCCGGCCGAACTGCTTCCATTCGGCGACGAACTTTCCGTCCGCGCTGAAGATCGACACGCGGTTGTTGATGCGATCGGCGACGAAGACGCGGCCTGCCGAATCGAGCGCAATGTTGTGGGGCGTGTTGAGCTCGCCTGGCGCCTTGCCGTACTTGCCGAACGTGGTGAGGAACTTGCCGTCTCTGGAGAATTTCACGACCCGGTCATTGGGGACCCAGTTGAAGCTCATGCCGTGGCCGTCGGCGACGTAGATGTCGCCGTTCGGCGCGACCGCGACGTCGCTGGGCATGTCGAACCGGTCCTCGGTGCTTCCCGGCATTCCCGCCTTGCCCAGTGTCATCAGGGCCTGCCCGGTGGGGCTGAACTTCACCATGACGTCGCCCTTGCCATTGTGCGACCGGCCGTCAGTCACGTAAACGTTTCCCTCCCTGTCGACGTCGAGGCCGTGCGGAAAGTTGAACAGCCCGCCGCCAAAGCTCGCGACGGTGTTGCCGGTCGGGTCGAGCTTCATGATGGGGTCGAGCGTCGAGTTGTTGCAGGCCATGCCGCCGCAGCGCTCGAAAATCCAGATGCTCTTGCCGTCCGGGTCGATGGCGATGCCTTCCGGCGCACCCATCTTGCGGCCGCCCGGCAGTTTGGCCCAATCGGGATTCATGTCGCCGTATGGGTTGGGCGCGGCGTTGGGATCGCTGGTCTGGGCATCCGCCGGCATGGACAGGGCCATGGCGGCGGCGGCCGCGATTGCCAGCATGGTTGTGTGGGTGGCCCGGATGGTCATGGAAATTCCTCCCCGATGGATCAAACCGCAAGCAGGAGCAAGCGTAGCCCGGATGGAGCACGGCTCTCAAGCAAGCGTAGCCCGGAATGGAGCCATGGTAGCCCGGATGGAGCGTAGCGCAATCCGGGTTTCTCGTGCGGAACAGAGCAGCCCCGGATTTCGCTTCGCTCCATCCGGGCTACTGACGAGCGATACTCAAATGATGGACGAGCGACCACGACCATGACGAAAGCGACAACCACCATGAAGAAGACGAAGAGCGGCCCGAAGGACGCAAAAGGCGAAGCCTCCCAACTGATCGATGCGCGCATCAAGGAGCTGGGTGATTGGCGGGGCGAGACGCTCGCCCGGGTCCGAACGCTCATCAAGCAGGCCTGTCCCGACGTGGTCGAGGAGGCGAAATGGAAAAAGCCATCGAACGCGATGCGAGGCGTTCCAGTGTGGGAGCACGCCGGCATCATCTGCACCGGCGAGACCTACAAGGCGGTCGTGAAGCTGACCTTCGCCAGGGGCGCCGCGCTGGCGGACCCTGCAGGCCTCTTCAACGCCAGCCTCGAAGGCAACGTGAGGCGCGCCATCGATATCCACGAGGGCGACAAGATCGATGCAAAGGCGTTGCAGGCGCTCATTCGCGCCGCCGTGGCGCTGAACACGTCGAAGCGAGCGACCGCCGGCCCCGCCCGCGCGCAGAAGCGGCCAAAGCGCGCTTGAAGAGCGTCGTGAGGCGACAACGACATCGACGGCCACGGTCCCCAATACGGGGGCCCTGACCCCGGTCGCCGAGCCATGGCGTCCGGCTTCGCCCCATCCCCGGCCCCCGTCCCAGCGCTCGCGGGCGGGAGGGGAGCGGAAGCCGCAGCGCGGCGAGGCTGCGAAAGGTCGCTGCTGGACCGCCACCGCTGGTAGCGACTCCACCGCCTTGGTTTCGAATTGTTTCCCAGCTCGGACGAAATTTGCCTAAATCGGGAACCGGTTTCGCCAGAAAGCCGTATTATGGTGGAACGTCATCCCGTCACCGTATGATGTGACATCCACCGCCGCCGAGAGTCAGTCGCCCGCCGATGGACGCCCTCCTTGTCAAGATTTTCGCCACCGCGCTGACCTTCAGCCAAGTGGCGACCGCGCCGGAACCGAAGACCCAGTTCGATCCGGTCAAGGACGTGCCGCAGGTCGTCTCGCTGTTGCGCGGCGGCTGCGCCCAGATGCGCAAGGCCTTCGACATCGAGGACCTCAATATCGACGACCTGATCGCCACCGCCATGGACGATCCGGAGGCGGTCGCCAGCGGCCATGCCGCCTTCAAGGGCATCAATATCAAGGACTTGCACACCGCCTACCGGCAGTTCTGCAAGAACGAGAGCGTCGCCAATTCGCCGGTCGACGTGGTCGCGGTGATCGACTTCTACAACCAGACGCTGGCGGACCTGCCCGACCACAGCCGCCTCAAGGGCCTGCGGCTGCCGGGCGCGAGCGTCGTCCTCGACCTCAAGGGCGAGCGCTTCGCCGAGGTGTTCGAGCAGAACCAGCGCCGGGTCTGGGTGCCGCTCGCCGACATCCCCTCGCACGTGCAGCAGGCCTTCATCGCGGCCGAGGATAAGCGCTTCTACGAGCATCGCGGCATCGATGAACGCGCGCTGATCCGCGCCTTTATCGGCAATCTGGCGCAGTCGGGCCGTCCCCAGGGCGGCTCCACCATCACGCAGCAGGTGGTGAAGAATCTTTTGGTCGGCGAGGACGTCACCTACGAGCGCAAGATCCGGGAGATGGTGCTGGCGTCCCGGGTCGAGAGCACGCTCAGCAAGGCGGAAATCCTCGAGCTCTATCTCAATTCGACCTATCTCGGTCGCAACGCCTGGGGCATCGAGCTCGCGGCGCGCAGCTATTTCGGAAAGACCGCAAAGACGCTCAGCCTCGGCGAGAGTGCGCTCCTGGCCGGATTGACCAAGGGGCCGAGCTACTTCAATCCCGACCGCCATCCCGACCGCGCCAAGGACCGCTTCAACTATGTTCTCGGCCGCATGGAAGAGGATGGCGCCATCACCGCCGAGCAGATGCGCCAGACGCAAGCCGCGACGCCCACGCTCGCTGCGGTCGAACGGTCGCGGCGCGACAGCGGCTTCCATTTCGTCGACAACCTGACCCGCGAAGCCAAGGCGGTCGCCGGCATCGACGGCCTCACCGCACAGTCCTACACGGTCCGCTCCACCATCCAGCCGCAGTTGCAGCGCGCCACTGAACTGGCCCTGCAGGAAGGTCTGGCGCGGTTCGAGATCGATTCCGGCCGGCTGCAGTTCAATGGCCCCGAGGCCAACCTCGCGGAGGCGATCGGGCGCATCGAAGCCGCGCCGAAAACAGCCGCGGCCAAGCCGGCCTGGCAGCAGGCGCTCGCCGGCGCGCGGATGCCGCTCTATGACGTGCATTGGCCGGCGGCCGTGGTGATCGAGAAATCGCCGCAAAAGGGCGGCGGCGAGATCATCCGGGTCGGGCTCGGCGACGGGCGCGTTCTTCCGCTGTCGGTCGGCAAGGCCGCCATCCAGCGCGGCCTCAAGCTCCATGACGTCGTCCTCGTCCGCCTGAGCGACCCGAAGGCAAAGACCGCGCGGGCGGAGCTGCGCGTGCGGCCGGTGGTGCAGGGGTCGGCGATCGTGCTCGAGAACAAGACCGGCCGCATCCTCGCCATGGCCGGCGGCTTTTCCTATCCCTTGAGCCAGCTCAACCGCGCCACCCAGTCGCAGCGCCAGCCCGGCTCCGCGCTCAAGCCGGTCACCTATCTGGCCGCGCTGCAGAAGGGCCTGCAGCCCAATACCCTGGTGCGTGACGAGCAGATCACGCTTCCGCCCATGAACGGCGGCGCACGCGAGCAGGACTACTGGACGCCCAAGAATTACGACGGTGGCGCCTCCGGCGTCATCACGCTGCGGCGCGCGCTCGAGCACTCGAAGAACCTCGCGACCGTCAACCTGCTCGACGGCGCCATCGACCAGACGCCCTCGCTCAGCCTCGACCGCATCTGCGCGCTCGCGATCGAAGCGCAGGTGTACAAGGACTGCGTGCGCTACTATCCGTTCGTGCTCGGCGCCCAGCCGGTGCGGCCGATCGACCTCGCGGCCTTCTATGCGGCGATCGCCAACGAAGGCGTTCGGCCGGCGCCTTACGCGATCGAATCGATCGAGAGCGAGGGCAGCGTCGTCTACCGCCACGTGCCGACGATGGCCGAGATCGGCTCGGCCGACCGGGTTTCGTTCTTCCAGCTCAAGAGCATGCTGCAGGGCGTGCTGGCGCGCGGGACGGCGCGCGGGCTCGCCGGCCTCGCGCCCTATGTGGCCGGCAAGACTGGCACCACCGACGGCGAGAACGATGCCTGGTTCGTGGGCTTCACCAACGATGTCACGGTGGCGGTCTGGGTCGGCTACGACAACGCGGACGGCAAGCGCCGCACCTTGGGCGGCGGCCAGACCGGGGCCAGCGTCGCGATTCCGGTGTTCGAGCCCATCATCCAGGCGGTGTGGGCGAACCACGCGCCCAAAGCGGCGCTCGCACCACCGTCGCCGGAGGCCAAGCGGTATCTGATCGCCAGCCGGGGCGAGCCGGACAACGACGACGAAGCGGGGAAGGGCTCAGCCCGCGGCTTCACCGAGTACCTGCGGCGCGACCGCAACGGCCAGGCGAGCGATACGCGTTATCGACTCGTGTCGCGCGAGGAAATGTCCTCGTCGCAGGAGACGGATGGCTACAGTTCCCAGGTTTTCCCGCCCTGGCAGCAGCAACCGCGAAACCAGCCGCAAACCGGCGGCGGCCTGTTCGGTTGGGGCCAGCGCGCGCCGCAGCAGCCGCCGCCGCAGCAGCAATATCAACGATCCTATCAGCAACCCTATCAACAGCCCTACCAGCCCTACGGCCAGCAGCAGCAACGCCGACGGGCCGATCCTTACTGGGACCGGAATTGAAAGACCCCTTTGAATGAGGATGCTCATTGCGCTCGTCGCCGGTCTTGCCGGTCTTCCCACCGGCGCCGATGCCCAGCCGTTTCAGATCGAGGACGTGGCGTCGGTCGATGCGCTGCCGGCGGCGCAGCTCAAGCCGCGGACCATTGCGTTCACCGACCGCGGCAGCGACGAGATCGCCGATGCGGGCGGCATCTTCACGCGCTATGAGGACTGGGCCAAGGTGCGGCCGTTGCAGCAGCAGTTCCTGAGCCTCTACCCGGGCTACGCCGAGCCCAATGTCGACATCATCATCGACGGCGCCAAGAAGCGCTACCGCGAAAAGCTCCACATGTACGTGGCGCAGGCGCGTTTCGTGCTGGCGCGGGCGCCTGCGTCCATCGACCTCAAGAGCTTCACGACGCTGCCCCTGGTGGAGAAGATCGATCCGGCGATCAAGCACCGGCTGCTGACGGCCGCCGACCTCGGGCGCCCGAAGGACCTGAAGTCGGTGCACAACCAAAACCCGCAGCGGCGCTGGTGCGAGGGCAGGGAGGTCGCGATCTGCATCCACTCGACCTACAAGCTGGAGGGCCGGCTGCCGATCGGCATCGCGCTCGCCAACAAGATCCGGGAAGGCGCCTCCCGCAGGATCTCCGACACGCTCGAGTTCGACGGCGAGCTTGCCGTGCTCACGCCCGAGGAGGTGACCGAGCGCGGGCTCGCCAAGCTCACCGGCCTCGACACGCCCTCGACCGGCGCGTTCGAGCAGAGCATCTTCTACGTCAACCAGGTGATGCAGTTCGGCAAGCTTCTGGCCGTGCTGCAGCAGCATCCGGGCGATCCCGGCAAGACCGTCGTGACGGTGTTCATGGCGCTTGCGGTCGAGTCCAACATCTTGGTCAAGCGGAAGGAATATGCCCAGGTCCCGGTGTTGCGGAATCTCGTGCCCGCGCAGGTGCTTGCGGGCAAGAGTTCATTCAATTCCGGCAACTCGCTGAGCGCCGGCCTGCCGGTCTATGCGCGCAACCAGGTCAAGGCCATCGCCGCCATCCTCGACCGCGGGTGAACGCTCGCATACGCGTCGCCGGCGCCGCGACGGCAAAGACAAGGACGGGCAGTTCGCAGGACCGCCGAAGCCCGGGTGCCGCGTCAGCTTTGCTTGTCGTCCTGCGGGGCCTCGGCTGCGGCGCGCTCCGCTTTGCGCAGCGCCGTTTTCTCGTCCTTCTTTCTTTGCTTTTCTTCGCTGCGAGCGCGTGCCGCCCGGTCCCGTTCGGCGCGATCCCGTCCGTAATTGACCTTGAATGCCATCGGATTCTCCAAATGTGTGGTTGATTTCGTCGTCAATTGCGCTATATGTAGACTTGTTCGATATTTTACCTGTCCTTGCTATTGCCCGCCAGGGCTCTTCCCGAGACAACGTTGGATTCGGACGCAAAGCTGCACGATGACGTGCGGCTCATAGACGCCGACCGGCGTTTTCAAAGGAGGCCAATATGGCTGAAGGCACCGTCAAGTTTTTCAATTCACAAAAAGGGTTTGGCTTCATCCAGCCGACTGGCGGCGGACAGGACGTATTCGTCCATATTTCCGCAGTCGAGCGGGCTGGAATGAGCAACCTCAACGAGGGTCAGAAGCTCAGCTACGACGTTGTGAGCGAGCGCGGCAAGCTGGCCGCCTCGAACCTGCAGAACGTCTAATCGGCTCCGACGAGGAGAGTTCAGGCCCGACGTGTTTCGATGGCTGGATGCCGCAGCCAATGTGTGGCATCCAGCATTGAACAGCGACAGGAGAACAACAATGGCACGAAAGCCGGCATCGCGAGCTGAATTCACCCTGTTCGACGTGATCTACGAAGATGGCTCTCAGCGTTCCAATCGAAGGGTGCCGAGCGAAGTGCTGGGCGGGCTTGACGGCGATGCCCCCGCGCGCGCCATCATCGAAGAACAGGACCGCCTGATCGCCGAGAAGTCCGGCGCTCCGGCCCTCGCTGTAAAAAGCATACACCGGTCCGGCAGCAAGAAGGCCGACGAGGCCATGCGGTCGCAGCGGTTCGCCTCAGCCTCCGACAGGTGACTGCGTTCTGCGCGAGTGATCCAACAGGGAAGGGACAGTCATGCCTTTTAAGTTTTCCGTAGGGCAAGCCGTCGAATATACCCCGATTGGCGAGAAGAAAGCCGGCCTCTATAAAGTGACTCGGCAGATGCCGAAGGAAGAACAGGCGGCCGACTTGAAATACCGCATCAAGAGCGAGGCCGAAGCCTACGAGCGCAACGTGCTCGAATGCCACCTCAGCCCTGACGTGAGCGACGAAAGCGAATATTCCACGATGAAGCCGCGTCTCCCGCAAGGATCACGCGCAACGTGACATCGCGCCCCCCTGAGGCGGCGCCCCCCGACCAAGCGAAAAATCGGCTAGCATGAGCAAATCTCCTCGGGTCACCTTCAAATACAAGCGTATCGCAGAGGGCAACTGGCAGATCGAAGCTGAATGCCCCGGAACCGACACCCGGTATATTTCAGGCTTCACGAGCAAAGCGGAGATTGATGAGTGGCTGCAGGGAAGCCGCCGCATCGATTGGCTGAGATCGCAGGGCTACGCGAAATGACCAACCGGCCCGTGGCCCACGAAGTGGCTCAAGACGGAAGGGCACCCGGAAGGTTCTGCGAGATGCCCTGTTGAGAATTTCTTCCGGTCGATGTCAGCGAATCCATAATCGGTTCATCTATCGCGTGTAGTCGGCAGGTGCGGCCACGGCGGGGCGGCCGAAATGCTCCAGAAGTCGCGAGCACTTCCCCGGGGGACGTTTGCTACTGCGGATAAAAGACGTCGTTGTCGGAGCGGGCCGGTCCCAACCGCACGCAGCGTTTTCGCTCGCATCATCAAGGAGGGAGCCATGCAGAATGGCCCAAGGACAAGCATGAATACTCGCCAACCCAACCCGGGAACGTCGTTTGGCGCCCGAAAGCGCTGGCAATCGAACCCCCCGCGCGACAACAAGCCGAACGGCGTTCAGAACGCACAGAGAAACTATGAGCGCTATCTGGCATTGGCCGAAGCGCAGGTCCGGGCCGGCGATAGCGTCGGGGCGGAGAACTACTACCAGCATGCCGAGCACTATTTGAGATCGATGTCGCCGACCTCAGGAACGACATAGCCGGGTGTTCAACCCCTAACTGGCCTTTTCGGGGTCGACGCGCTTGATCCTGTGCAATTCCGGGCGAAGGCGCTTCATTGCCTCATCCCGGCGTCCCGCTCCAAACCCATAAGACGTATTCGGCAACCGCAACCGTGATGATCGCGAACGCGAGCGAAAATGCCGCTTGTTTGATGATGGCCATGCCCAAGGATAGCATGGCGCACACCTCCCGTCGCGGATCGGCCGTCGCATCGCACGAGTTTGATGACGCGGCCCTGCGTTCCAAATTGACGCGCGACATTTCCATTCCTAAATAAAGGCCATGGAAAACACATTTCCCCTCAACCCATCCGATTACAGCCTGGCGATCAAGAACCGCCGTCGTCCTCCGAAGCCGTGGCGATGGGAGATTTATGTCGCCGGCAAGAGCAAGCCGGTGCTGCAGTCCGATTTCTTTGAAACCATGGCGGAGGCCACGCGCTCGGGAAAAGCCGCATTGGCAGCGTTCCGGGCCAGACAGGCGGCGGCCTGACCGCTCATGACCCAGCCGCCGCGCCAGTTCCAACGTTCCAAGTCTCGACCGAAGACCCAACCGGGCCGGCGCGTGACGCTGTCGGATGAAGAAAAACAGCGCTACGAGGAGCTCGCCAAAGAACGGGACCAGCGCGACAAGAGCTATAGCCGCCATCTCCCGGACAGCCCCAAGCGATAGGGTCCGGTGCCGGCGCTTCTGGCGCCGCAGCCGGTTCTCCGGTATCCTTGATTACCCTGGTCGTGCAGGTGCTTGCGGGCAAGAGTTCATTCAATTCCGCCCATGCGGGTCGCCCGGCCGGGGGCAGCAGGCGGCGCCGCGCAGCAGCGCCCAGAACATCAGCAACCCGCCGCCAAGCCATGCCGATATCAACGTGCGGGCCGCAATCTCGGCGACCGGGCCAGACCCGAGGTCCGGAATGACGACCGGCAGCGACACCAGCACGATGGAGCGGCGCATCAGCGTGTGCGTGGCCCGGTCATCCGCGATGGACAGTTGGTCGCCGAGATAGAGCGCAATCGGAAGTAGCAGAAGCGCGTAATAGTGGGTCCAGGTGATCCGGCTCGTGACCAGCGCAATGATGAGCACGACCGAGAATTCGACCAGGTTCCGTCCGGTCATGTCGTTGCTCCCCGCCGCCGGGTCGCGCTGGCGCGCCCGCAACAGCACCCAGAACGCCCCGCAATAGATCGCGGCCATGAGCGCGACCTGGGCGATCGTCTGCCAGGGTGCCGGCGCGATCGGGGCCCAGTCGCGCAGCAGCCGCGCGCCGGTCGAAAGCCGCATCACGAAAGCGTCGATCGACTGCACGTTGAACGAGGGAAGCGTAGCGCCGGTGTGCGGCTGGATGGCGTCTGCGTACCACTGGATGTGCGCGTCGATGCCGAAGATCGCAACCGAGGCCAGGACAGCAGCCGAAATCGCGGTCGCGCCGCCCGCAACGATCCACCAGCGCCGGCACAGGACGAAGTAGACTCCAAGCAACAGCAATGGGAGCTTCAAGGTGGCGCAGATCCCCAGGGCGACCCCGGCGGCGAATTCCCGCTTCGCCCGCCACAGAAGCAGCGACCCCGCCATCGGCAACAGCAGGAGATGCGTGCTGTTGCCCTCGCGCAGCGTATTCACCAGCGGGCCGTTGGCCATGAACAGGAACAGCAGCAGCGCGGCGGCGGGTGCCGCAAGCCGGGCGAGCCGCACCAGCGCCGCCCATCCCAGCAGCGAGAGCACGAGCCCCAAGCCCCAGTAGGTCCAGGCGGCCTCGGCTTGGCCGAGCGGCGCAAGCGGCGCATACAGCCATCCGATGACCGGCAGGTTGGACCAGTTGCCCCGGATGGTGAAGGGGTAGGTCGCAGCCAGGCCGCCGGTCCATAGCTTTTCGGCGGCCACCCAATAGGACTTGTAGAAGTCGCTGAAAATGTGCGGCGGCTCGGAGAATTGCCAGATGAGAACGTGGAGCGCCGCGCCGCCAAGGATGGCGGCCAGCCAGGGCAGCCCGCCAATGCTCGCCAGCCGCATCCCGGCGGCCGCGCCGCCGGTTGGCGCGCGCAAACTGTTGCCGCTTTCCACTCTGCTCAACCCCCCGTCCAGTTCAGCGACAGTATCATGAGCGCCGCGGAACCCCGAAAAGCCTCGCCGTTTCGGCCCTCTGCGCCTTGACTTGGCCCCATACGGCCGATACATGTGCCGCACTTTACGGCAGGCGGTGAGCTTCGCCGCGTCGGAACGGCCGCCCGATACCCGGCTAAGTCATTGAGACCAGTCTCCTTGACCGCGGCGGGAGGGCCCGAAGCCTCGATGGATGAAGCTCAGACGCTGCCTCTGACATAACGACTGTCAGATGCGAGTTCATGACCGCGCGGCCGCTATGCGGCGTGGTCCTCTGCGAACGGAGAAGCGCCTTCCGCGCTGCGAGCGGGTGGCGCTCTTCGGTTTTGCGCGTTGGAAGACGTCTTGCGCCCCGCAGCGGCGGGCGCAGCGAAACGAAGGGTGAAGGCGAACCGATGCCGACCGTCAATCAGTTGATCCGCAAGCCACGGATGCGCGAGAAGACCCGCAACACCGTGCCGGCGCTGCAGCGGTCGCCGCAGAAACGCGGCGTCTGCACGCGCGTCTACACCACGACCCCGAAGAAGCCGAACTCGGCGCTGCGCAAGGTCGCCAAGGTGCGGCTCACCAACGGCTTCGAGGTGATCGGCTACATCCCGGGCGAGGGCCATAACCTCCAGGAGCACTCGGTGGTGATGATCCGCGGCGGCCGCGTCAAGGATCTGCCGGGCGTGCGCTACCACATCCTGCGCGGCGTGCTCGACACCCAAGGCGTCAAGAACCGCAAGCAGCGCCGTTCGAAGTACGGCGCCAAGCGCCCGAAATAAGGATCGATCGTCATGTCCCGCAGGCATTCTGCAGAAAAGCGCGAGATCAATCCCGATGCAAAGTTCGGGAATCTGGTCATTTCCAAGTTCATGAATTCGATCATGTACGAGGGCAAGAAATCGGTGGCCGAGGCCATCGTGTACGGCGCGCTCGACACCATCGAAGGCAAGACCAAGTCCGATCCGATCAAGGTCTTCGAGCAGGCGCTCGACAATGTAATGCCGTCGATCGAGGTGCGTTCGCGCCGCGTCGGCGGCGCCACCTATCAGGTGCCGGTCGAGGTTCGGACCGTGCGCCGTCAGGCGCTTGGCATCCGCTGGATCATCGCAGCCGCGCGCGAGCGCAGCGAAAAGACGATGACCGACCGGCTCTCCGCCGAGTTGCTCGATGCATCCAACAACCGGGGGAACGCCGTCAAGAAACGCGAAGACACGCATCGGATGGCGGAAGCCAACCGGGCATTCTCGCACTACCGCTGGTAACGGCACAGCGTACGAACAAGAACTGAAGGAAAAACGAGACCCCCATGCCCCGCGCCCATCTTATCGAGGACTACCGCAATTTCGGCATCATGGCGCACATCGATGCCGGCAAGACCACGACGACTGAGCGGATCCTCTTCTACACGGGCAAGAGCCACAAGATGGGCGAGGTGCATGAAGGCGCCGCGACCATGGATTTCATGGAGCAGGAGCAGGAGCGCGGCATCACCATCACGTCGGCCGCCACCACGGCCTTCTGGAGAGACAAGCGGCTAAACATCATCGACACGCCCGGACACGTGGATTTCACCATCGAAGTGGAGCGTTCGCTTCGCGTCCTCGACGGTGCCGTTGTCGTTCTCGATTCCAATCAGGGTGTCGAGCCGCAAACCGAGACGGTCTGGCGCCAGGGCGACAAGTACAAGGTTCCGCGCATCGTCTTCGCCAACAAGATGGACAAGATTGGCGCCGACTTCTTCCAGTGCCTGAAGGACATCGTCGACCGCCTCGGTGCCAAGCCGGTCGCGA
>JAXDOD010000125.1:0-10472 GCA_034669045.1 Alphaproteobacteria bacterium | reverse complement strand
TTACGAGCGTTTTACGGGCCGTCCCGCCACCAAGGCCGACAACATCACGACCGGGCGGATCTATCAGGACATCCTGACCAAGGAGCGCCGCGGCGATTATCTCGGCGCCACCATCCAGGTGATTCCGCACGTCACCAACGCCATCAAGGATTTTGTGCTCGATGGCAACGACGATTACGACTTCGTGCTGGTCGAGATCGGCGGCACCGTCGGCGACATCGAGGGCCTGCCGTTCTTCGAGGCGATCCGCCAGCTCAAGAACGAGCTGCCGCGCGATCACGCCATCTACATTCATCTGACGCTGCTGCCTTACATCCCGAGCGCCGGTGAGCTGAAGACAAAGCCGACGCAGCACTCCGTCAAGGAGCTGCGCTCGATCGGCATCCAGCCGGACATCCTGCTCTGCCGTACCGATCGCGAGATCCCGAAGGAGGAACGGCGCAAGCTCGGGCTGTTCTGTAACGTGCGCGAGAGCGCCGTCATCGTGGCGCGCGACGCCGACAGCATCTACGCTGTCCCTCAGGCTTACCATGCGGCAGGCCTCGACGACGAAGTGCTTGCCGCCTTCGGCATCGGCTCGCGGATTCCGCCGGAGCTGCGGAGCTGGCAGCAGATCAACGAGCGCATCCGCAATCCCGAGGGCAACGTCACCATCGCCATCGTCGGTAAGTATACCGGCATGAAGGATGCGTATAAGTCGCTGATCGAGGCGTTGTCGCATGGCGGTGTCGCCAACAAGGTGAAGGTCAACCTGGACTGGATCGAGTCCGAGGTGTTCGAGAAGGAAGACCCGGCGCCGTTCCTGGAACACGTCGACGGCATCTTGGTACCGGGCGGCTTCGGCCAGCGCGGCGCGGAGGGCAAAATTCGCGCTGCGCAATTCGCGCGCGAGCGCCACGTGCCGTATTTCGGCATCTGCTTCGGCATGCAGATGGCGGTGGTGGAGGCGGCGCGCAATCTCTGCGGCATCGGCGAGGCCAACTCGACCGAGTTCGGCGCGACCGCCGATCCGGTCGTCGGCCTGATGACCGAATGGATGAAGGGCAATGAATTGCAGACCCGCGCGCAGGGCGGCGACCTCGGCGGCACCATGCGGCTCGGCGCCTATCCGGCCGTGCTCGCGCGCGGCAGCCGGGTCGCGCGCATCTACGGCGCAAGCGAAATCTCCGAGCGCCACCGCCACCGCTACGAGGTCAACACCGGCTACATGGGCAGGCTGGAGCAGCACGGCATGCGCTTCTGCGGCATGTCGCCGGACGGCCTCTTGCCGGAGATGATCGAATACGAGGACCACCCCTGGTTCATCGGCGTGCAGTTCCACCCCGAGCTGAAGTCACGTCCGTTCGCGCCGCATCCGCTGTTCGCCTCGTTCGTCGGCGCCGCGGTGGAGCAGAGCCGGCTGGTCTAGGTTCCAGCTCCTGCAGGTCCGGCGGCGTTGGCGAGCTTGGCCGATTGAGCTTATTGATTGCCGCTGCCGTGGAAGGCCTGCTCGCCGGCAATGATCGAATCGTCGAGCATCATGATGCGGTGCGGGCCAGTCTCGAAGACTATAAGCAAGGCCGGCTCGACTTCACTGACGCTCTGATCGGCCAGGTGAACCGCGCCCGCGGCTGCGAGGCGACGGCGACCTTCGACCGCAAGGCCTCGAAGCTCGACGGGTTCATCGCCGTGTCGTGAGGTCCCTGGGCAGATGCGGCGCCGGCCGCGGCCGGTCAATTCCCCGACCGCTTGAAATACTTCAAATCCGGCGGCTGCTGATCCTTCTTCACCGGCATCAGGTAGCCATCCTGGCTCATGTAATAGGGTTCCTTGCCGATGCGGACCATGGAGTTGTTTTCCGCGCAGACCGCGGTTTGCCAGAAGGTCTTGGCCTTGGTGTCGCGGCGCGCCTTCTTGGTCACCGACCAGGGCTTCGTCAACGCGTTGTCGATCACGGTGATCTCGTTGACCAGGATGTTCTGGTCGGCCTTGTCGAGATAGATCCGCTCCTTGACGACGGACTGATTGTCCCGGTGCAGCGGAAGCCCGCTGCCGTCGTAGACGCGCGGCCCCTTGAAGTGCCGGCTCTCGACTTCGAGCAGGTCGTAGCGGCCGTCGCCGTCGCTGTCGATCCATGTGCCGAGGGAATAACCCGCGAAGGTCAACTCGTACTCGCCCTCGGCGGGCCAGCCGCGGCCATCCGTATAGATCCGTCGCAGCGAGTCGTTGACGTGGCTGATCATGACGTAAGTGATGGCGGGCGTGACCACGATCTCCATCGGATCATAGAGGCTCATCATCATCGGCATGCCCTGCGGCAGGCAGTACCACGACGGCATGTCGCCCGGCGCGCCGGCCGCCATTTCCACCTGATTGGCCTCGTAGACGGCCCGGTATTCGGGCGTGAGCGGGGCCTTGTTGGTCGCGGTTTCCCAGCGGTTCTGGCCGACGCGAATCCACTGCCCTTTCAGGTCGGGAAATTTCGACAGGTCGTCGGCCGCTTGGGCGGCCAGCGACAGCAGCGAAAGTCCGAGCGCGGCAAGCCCGATCAAGACCCGGTTGTGCATCGCTGTTCTCCTTTGCCGGTCGTCAGGAACAAGGCGGCATCGTCCGCATTGAGGGGGGTGAATTCTGACGTTCCTTATCGCAATTGATCGAAGTATCGCAAGTCGGGGGGCGGCTGGTCCTTGTAGGCCGGCATCAGGTTGCCATCCCCGCTGCGGAAATAGAATTCCTTGCCGATGGAGATGTGGTTGACCGCCTCGGTGCAAAGATACTCGGGCCAGAGCGGCTTGCGTTCGCGTTTGTAGCTTCGCGTGACGGTCCAGGGCCGGGTGAAGGCATTGTCGAGGGTCGTGATCTCGTCGTGCAGGAGGTTGCGGTCGGCCTTGTCGAGGGTGATGCGCTCCTTGACCACCGTGCGGTTATCCTTGTGCAGCGGGAGGCCGTCGGCATCGAGCGTGCGCGGCCCCTTGAAGCCGCGGGTCTCGACCGCGAGCGTGTCGTAGCGCCCGCCGCCGTCCTCGTCGCTCCATCGGCCGATCGAATAGCCGTCGAACGAGGGCTTGATCTGCGCCGGCCAGCCGCGCCCGTCGGTAAAGATGCGTCGAAAATCGGCCAGATGGTCGATGCGCATATAGGTGGTTTCCGGGGTGACGATGATTTCCACCGGCTCGTAGGCGATCATCATCCGCGGCATCCCGGACGGCAGGCAGTAGACTTGCGGATCGGCACCCAGGTTGCCGGAATGAAGGGACTTCAGATTGGCTTCGAAAATGGCCTGGTATTCGGCCGTCAGCGGCGCCTCCTGCTGCAGGCCGCGCGGCTTGCTCGGGTCCCATTGCGAGCGCGGGTGCGCCCGGCTCCACTGTCCGCTCAGGTCGGGATATTTTGATTCGTCGTGCGCCAAGGCTGGTGTCGTCAGCAGCGCGGCCGCGAGCGCGATGGCACCGAGCGGGCCTTGGTGAAGCATGACGGGCTTCCGCGACTGATCCGCAGCGGCGCGCGGTGCGGCGACTGCGCATCGGCCGCTTCGAGTTTGCCTATACGACCTTTGCGCGCAAAAGAGAACCGGCCGGACCTCGCGCTCAGCGCGGCCGGAATATCGCGTTGAAGGTCTGCTGCATCTTGCGCTGCTCGCTCCCCGACATGACCGGGACCACGATCGCCTTGCCGCGCAGCACGTCCATCACGCCGGGCGGATTGGTGGCTACGTCCGGACGCGACGGCAGGCGGCCCTTCCTGGTCAGGAAGGTCTGGCCTTCCTGGCTCAACATGTAATTGGCCGCCAGCAGCGCCGTCTTGGGATGCGGCGCCTGCGAATTGATGCCGATCGAGCCGAAGGCGAGCGTGACCGGATCGAGCGCCCAGAAATCGGTCGGTCCGCCGGCGAGCTTCACGTTGAGGGTCAGCGGCAGGAAGTTGTTGAGCGCCACCCAGTACTCGCCGGCGCCGACCTGTCGCGCCAGATTGAGATGGCCGTCGAGCACGACCGGCTTGAGCGCCGCGACCAGGTCGCGGGCGAGCTTGCCGCCGCGCTCCTCGCCGTAGTGCATGAACATGCCGGTGAGCCAGTCGGCGTCGGAGGCATCGATCGCGACCTTGCCGGCCCACTGTTTGCGGTCGACGAATTCCTCGTAGGTCTTCGGCAGTTCTGCCGGCTTGATCATGGCGGTGTTGTAGGCCGGCGTGAAATAGTTGCTGTAGATGCCGTACCAGCGCCGGTTCGGATCGCGCGCCTGCGGGATCAGGTCCTTGGCCTGCGGCGGATCGAATTGCGCCAGGATCTCCTCGCCCAGCCGGTAGACCGGCGGTGTCGCCACCAGGTCCCAGGTCCGCTGCCGGGCCCGGTGCTCGATGGCGACGCGCGCGCGGATGCCGGAATCGGTCATGCGCAGGAAGTTGACCTTGATGCCGGTCGCCTGCTCGAACACCGACCAGAACGGCAGCGCCTCCTCCTCGTTCATGGAGGCATAGATGGTGAGCGTGCTGCCTTCCGATGTCGCCGCCGACAGCAGCTCCGGCACCAGCCAGGGCCGCGGCGCCTGCGCGCCGGCCGGTGCCGCGAGCGTCAAGCCGGCGGCGGCGAGAATGCAAGCCGCCATCGGCGAGATCGGTTTCATCGCGATCATGTCAGCGACCGAGTCCTTTGAGCCAGGCGAGGACGGCATCGCGCGAAGCGTTCGGCGTGCCCCGGTGCTCCGCCGCCACCGTGACGTAGCTGTTCTCGGGATTCTTCGCCTTGGCGAAGGCATAGCCGGGTCCATGCTGGGTCGCATCGGAGGTGCCGGCAATCCACAGCAGCGGGACCGTCACGCGCGCGGCGTTGACCGGGATCACCGCCGGGCCGTCGGCGGCAAAAAAGCTTACGTAGATGCGCGGCGTGGTTTGCACCGAGAACTCGCGGCCGGTATTGCGGTCGGCGAATGACGTCGTCACGTCGCCTTTGCCGGCGGCGATCAGGGCGCGCGCCTGCGCCAGCGCCTTCACCATCGCCGGGCGCCTGACGAAGCGCTCCGGCTGGTGCGCGGGCGCCAGCGCGATCACGCCGGCGAGATCGTGATGGCGCGCCCCGTAGCCCAGCGCGGCATTGCCGCCCAGGCTCTGACCGCCCACGGCGATCGCAGTCGCACCGCGGGCTTTGAGGCGCCCGATCGCCGTATCCACTTCCGCCAGGCAGTCGAGATAGGGTTTCGCGTAGATCCTGGTGCGCGACCAGCACATCTCCGGCGTGTCGGTGAGATGGCCGGCCGCCGACAAGGCCGCCGCCAGCGTCGCCATCTGCGCCGGCAATCCGCCCTTGCCGTGCATCAGGACGACGCCGAGCCGCTCCGCGCCGGCAGCGCCGGTCGTGAGGCTCAGGCCCACAAGCAGCGCCGTCATCGCGGGTTGGAACGCGCGCATCTGATGCAGCGGCCTCGTCTGTTCGCCTGATAAGACAGGATGCCGGCCGCGAAATCCATCCCCCGGCGCGAGGGCGATTTCCCAAGGCCGGACTCGTGGTATATGGACCGCTACGAACAACGTCCGTTCCCGGGAGGACGCCGATGGCGAAGCTCACCCTCAATGTCGACGGCAGGCCGCGCGCGATCGAGGTCGACGACCCCGACATGCCCTTGCTCTATGCGCTGCGTGACGAGATCGGCCTCAACAACCCGCGCTTCGGCTGCGGGCTCGGCCAATGCGGCGCCTGCACCGTACACATCGACGGCCATGCGGTGCGCTCCTGCATCACGCCGGTCGCCGCCGTCACCGGCAGGGCCGTCACCACGCTCGCCGGCCTCGGCACGCCGGACAAGCCGCACCCGGTCCAGAAGGCCTGGATCGAGGAGCAGGTGAACCAGTGCGCCTATTGCATCTCGGGCTGGGTGATGACCGCGGCCGAACTCCTCGACCGCAACCCGCATCCGACCGACGTGCAGATCAAGGACGCGTTTGCCGACCTGATCTGCCGCTGCGGCACCCATGGTGCGGCGCTCCGCGCCGTCAAGCGCGCGGCGCAGGCTTGAGGAGGCACGCATGACCGACCACGACAGCAACGCTCTCAGCCGCCGCGCCTTCCTGTCCACCACCGGCGCGCTCGTCGTCACGCTGGCGGCGCCCGCCGAATGGGCCGAGGCCGCGCCCACCCACGGCTCGCCGAAACGGCCGCCGCTCACCGGCGACCAGTTGTCCTCCTACATCACCATCGAGTCCGACGGCACGGTCCACGCCTATTACGGCAAGATCGACGGCGGGCAGGGGCTCGGCACCGCCATCGCCCAGATGGTCGCGGAAGAGATCGACGTCGCCTTCGAGCGCGTGCGCGTCATCATGGGCGACAGCGCGCTCACCCTCGACATGGGCGGCGCCAGCGCCGCGATCGGCGTCTCGCACGGCGGCACCATGCTGCGCCGGACCGCCGCCGAGGCGCGCCGTCTCCTGGTCGAGATGGCGGGCCAGACGCTCGGCCTGCCGGCGGACAAGCTCACGGTCACGGACGGCGTCGTCCACGCCGCCGCCGACCCGAAGAAGCGGGTCAGCTATGCCGAGCTGATCGGCGGGCGTCACTTCGACGCCAAGGTCAAATGGAACGGCAAGCTGAGCAACGCGCTCGTGGTCGAGACCGACGTGCCGCTCAAGACCCCCGCCGAGTTCAAGGTCATCGGCCAGTCATTCCCCCGCCGCGACCTGCCGGGCAAGGTGTTCGGCACGCTCGAGATGGTCAACGACGTGCGGCTGCCGAACATGCTGCACGCGCGCATGATCCGCCCCGCGGTGGCGGGCGCGGTGCCGGTGCAAGTGGATGAAGAGTCCATCAAGCACGTTCCCGGCGCCAAGGCGGTCTGGATCAAGGACCTGCTGGCGGTCGTCGCCGACAAGGAATGGAACGCGGTCAAGGCCGCGCGCGCCCTCAAGGTGACCTGGTCGCAGTCCAAGCCCAACTTCCCCGGCCATGACAAGCTGCACGACCACATCCGCCAGGCGCCGATCGTCAAGCGCGAGTTCCAGCGCCAGAACGGCAACTTCGAGGAGGGCATCAAGCAGGCGGTGCGCATCATCGAAGGCGAGTACGAGTTCCCGACCCAGTCGCATGCCTCGACCGGCCCGGCCTGCGCGGTCGCCGACGTGCGCGACGGGCAGGCGACGATCTGGACCTCGACCCAGAAGCCTTACGACTCCGCGCAGTGCGTCGCGGAACTGCTCGGGCTGCCGAAGGAGAACGTGCGCGCGATCTGGATGTTCGGCACCGGCAGCTACGGCCGCAACGAGCAGGGTGACGCCACCGGCGACGCCGCGGTGCTGTCCAAGCATCTCCGCCGGCCGGTGCGGGTGCAATACATGCGCCATGAAGCGCTCGCCTGGGACCCCAAGGGCACCGCCTCGGTGAACCGCAGCCGCGCCGGCCTCGACGCCTCCGGCAAGGTGATCGCCTACGAGAACATCAGCAAGGCGTTCTCGCGGCTCGACAACAATACCCGCGAGACCCGCGCGGCCGACGTGCTGGCGGGCCAGCTTCTCGGGCTGCCGCTCAATGCCGGGCAGAGCTTCGAGATCCCGGTCGCCTCCTACACGTTCGATCACGGACGGCTGGGCTGGGAGATCATCCCGCCGCTGATGGAGCGTGCCTCGCCGCTGCGCTCGACGCATCTGCGCGACCCTTACGGTCCGCCGATCCTGTTCGGGTCGGAATCCTTCATCGACGAGATGGCGGCGGCGACCAGTACCGACCCGGTCGACTTCCGGATGAAGTACCTCACGCATCCGCGCGACCGCGACGCGGTGGCGATCGCCGCGCAAGCGTTCAAATGGAAGAAGCGGCCGTCGCCCGACAACGAGCAGCAGGGGCTCGACGTCGCCATCGGCCGCGGCATTGCGTTCCGGCGCCACTTCACGACCTTCATCGCGCTGATCGCGGAGGTGCGCGTGCATCGGCAGACCGGCAAGCTCGATCTCCTGCGCTATGTCTGCGCCCATGACGTCGGCATGATCGTCAACCCGGAGACGCTCAAGCACGTCATCGACCGCCAGCTCGTCTACGGCACCAGCCGCGCCCTGTTCGAGGAGGTGCGCTTCGACGAGAACATGGTCACCAGCGTCGACTGGCTCAGCTATCCGGTTCTGCACATCGACTCGGTGCCCGAGAAGATCGAGATCCTGCTGATCGAGCGTCCCGAAGAGGCGCCCTCGGGCGCCGCCGAGATGGCGCTCGGCCTGGTGCCGGCGGCGATCGGCAACGCGGTGTTCGACGCCACCGGCGTGCGGCTGCGCCGCGTGCCGTTCACGCCGGAACGCGTGAAGGCGGCGCTGGATCACGCGTGAGCTGTCGCGCCGCGACGCGAGACTGCAAAGAGATGGATGGACGTGCCACGATCTCCACCTCTCCCCGCTTGCGGGGAGAGGTCGCCGCCGTAGGCGGCGGGTGTGGGGGACTTTCCACACACTGGCCTGCGGAGAATCCCCTCACACTGACCCTCTCCCCGCAAGCGGGGAGAGGGAGTAGACCGAGTACGCCGCACCTTCGTTCCCCAATCAACATCGCAATGAACGCCATGCCCCGCGGCCTCGACCACATCGTCCATGCGGTGCGCGACCTCGACGCCGCGGCGGAATTCTATCGCCGCATCGGCTTCACGGTCGGCGCGCGCAACCGCCATCCCTGGGGTACGCACAACCATCTCGTCCAGCTTCCGGGCGTCTTCCTCGAGCTGCTCACGGTCGCTGAGCCGGAAAAGCTCGGCGGCGACGGCTTCTCCATCAACTTCGGGCGCTTCCAGCAGTCGTTCCTGGCGCGTCGGCAAGGGCTCTCGGCGCTGATGCTGGAGAGCACGGACGCCGCCGCCGATGCGGCCGCATTTCGCGACGCCGGCATCGCCGCCTCCGACGCGCTGCAGTTCGAGCGCGAGGGGACGAAGCCCGACGGCGCCAAGGTCAAGGTCGGCTTCTCGCTCGCTTTCGCGCGCGATCCGCATGCGCCCGACATCGCCTTTGCGGTCTGCCGGCAGCATCATCCGGAGAATTTCTGGAACCCGGCCTTGCAGCGCCACGCCAACACCGCGAGCGGCGTCGCGGGCGCGGTCATCGTCGCCGAGAACCCGAGCGACCTGCACATCTTCCTCTCCGCCTTCGCGGGCGAGCGCGAACTGCATGCGACCTCGAGCGGGATCACCGCGCCGACGCCGCGCGGCGACATCAAGGTCATGGACCCGGCCGCCTTCCGCAGTCACTTCGGCGTGGCGCCGCCGGACATCGCCACCGGCGCGCGGCTGGCGGCGGTGCGCTTCACCGTGCGCGATCGCGAGGCGCTCGGCGCGGCGCTCGCGGCCGCGGGAATCGAAGCCGTCTCGCACATGGGTTCGATCGTCGTCGGCCCGCAGACCGCCATGGGCGCAACCCTCGTATTCGAGGCCGGCTGAGGCGACGGCAGGCGTTGACCGCGGCAATCCGGCCCTTCATGGTCCGGCCGCGAGACAACCGATGCAGAACGTCAACCCCGCACCCAGTCCGGTCGTCGCCGTCGGCACGGCGCGTTTCGGCAATGCCTTGCCGCTCGCGCTGATCGCGGGTCCGTGCGCGCTCGAGAGCCGCGCCCATGCGCTGGAGATGGCGTCGGCGCTCAAGGAGATCGCCGCGCGTGTCGGCCTCGGCCTCGTCTACAAGACGTCCTTCGACAAGGCCAACCGCACCAGCGCCAACAGCGCACGCGGCATCGGGCTCGACCAGGCGCTGCCGATCCTGGCGGAGATCCGAAGCTCGCTCGGCGTGCCGGTTCTCACCGACGTGCATGAGATCGAGCAATGCGCGCGCGTCGCCGAGGCCGTCGACGTGCTGCAGATCCCGGCATTCCTGTGCCGGCAGACCGATCTCCTGCTCGCCGCCGCCGCCACCGGCCGCGTGGTCAACGTCAAGAAGGGCCAGTTCCTCGCGCCCTGGGACATGGCCAACGTGGTCGCGAAAATCACCGGCGCCGGAAACCGCAACGTGCTGGTCACCGAGCGCGGCGCGTCCTTCGGCTACAACACGCTGGTCTCCGACATGCGGGCGCTGCCGATCCTCGCGCGCAGCACCGGCGCGCCGGTGATCTTCGACGCCACCCATTCGGTGCAGCAGCCGGGCGGGCAGGGGACATCCTCCGGCGGGGAACGGGAGTTCATTTCCGTGTTGGCGCGGGCGGCCGTCGCTGTGGGCGTGGCCGGGGTGTTCATCGAGACGCACCAGGATCCGGATAAGGCGCCATCGGATGGACCGAACATGATCCCGATCAAAGCGCTAGAAGGCCTTCTTCGTAGATTAATGCAATTCGACGCCGTCGCCAAAGGTTGACCTGCCCTCCGTTAATCGGCCTTGTCGGTCGCGCCGAAAACGCCGATGATAAGCCAACGGCCTGGGGTGCCGCGCGGATGCGCGGCTGAGATCAAACCCATCGAACCTGTCTGGGTCATGCCAGCGTAGGAAGCCGCCGATGAAGGCACGTGGAACGTCTTTGCCGCCCTTAACTGTCGCCGTACTCGGCG
>JAXDOD010000124.1:0-18833 GCA_034669045.1 Alphaproteobacteria bacterium | reverse complement strand
CGACTCCCGCTCCAGGCGCGGAGGCAAAGCCCAAGCCCGCTCCCGCGCCGCCGCCGAAAGTCGCCGCAGCTGACGCGCCGCTCGCACCATCGGTGCGCAAGATGGCGGCGGAATCCGGCGTGGACCCGGCGGCGGTCGCCGGCTCCGGCAAGGATGGCCGCGTCACCAAGGGCGACATGATGTCGGCGATCGAGCGCGCCGCGGCTGCGCCCACGCCGGTGCCGCAGACGGCGGCCGCCATGCGCGCGCCGTCGCCGGCCGACGATGCCGCGCGCGAGGAGCGCGTGAAGATGACGCGGCTCCGCCAGACCATCGCGCGGCGGCTGAAGGAGGCGCAGAACACCGCCGCCATGCTCACGACCTTCAACGAGGTCGACATGACCGCGGTGATGAGCCTGCGCAACCAGTACAAGGATCAGTTCGAGAAGCGCCACGGCGTGAAGCTCGGCTTCATGGGCTTCTTCGCCCGCGCCTGCGTGGCGGCGCTCAAGGAGATCCCCGCCGTCAACGCCGAGATCGACGGCACCGATCTGGTCTACAAGAACTATTACCACATCGGCATCGCGGTCGGGACCGAGAAGGGCCTGGTGGTGCCGGTGGTTCGCGACTGCGATCAGAAGTCGCTCGCCGAGATCGAGAAGACCATCACCGACTTCGGCCGGCGCGCCCGCGACGGCGCGCTCAAGATCGAGGAGATGCAGGGCGGCACCTTCACGATCACCAACGGCGGCGTCTACGGCTCGCTGATGTCGACGCCGATCCTCAACGCGCCGCAATCCGGCATTTTGGGGATGCACAAGATCCAGGAACGCCCGATGGCGATCGCCGGCAAGGTCGAGATCCGGCCGATGATGTACCTGGCGCTGTCCTACGACCACCGCGTCATCGACGGCAAGGAAGCGGTGACGTTTCTGGTGCGGGTCAAGGAGAGCCTGGAGGACCCGGCGCGGCTGGTGCTGGATTTGTGATATCGATGCTCATGCGAAATGGCTGACTGGATCGCAATTTCGGAACTATTTCGAAATGCAGCTATTACGCTCGCGGCGATTGTCGGTGCGATCCTGGCTTGGCGACAATTGTCGCCGGCCACGATTCAGGCGAAATCAGCTAACGCGCAGGCCGAGCTTGCCAGACGTGCTCACGTTGTGGAATTGTTTAATCGCGCAGCAGGTCAGCTACGCGATCCCAATCTGGAAATTCGTCTTGCGGCTATTTATGTCCTGCGTGAGGTTGCCAAGGATTTTCCTGATCTTTCAACTCCGGTTTTCGAGCTTCTGCAGGCTTATCTAAGAGCCGGAAATATCGACTACGGCGATGATGAGCCTCCGATTGACGTTCAGGAAATAACGAAAGTTCTTCAGAGCAGACTAGGAGGCGGAAATGCCTGAAACTCGGGAGCAGAATCAAGGTCGGGTCCTCGACCTGCACGGCGCCTTTGTGCGACGAATCGATCTTAGCGGCGCTTCGCTTCGGGCGGCCAACATGTCAGGCGCCGATGCGACCAATGCGATATTCCGCGGAGCAGACTTTGCGGGAGCCCGCCTCGACGGGACTATTCTAAGAGGTGCCGATCTCTCCGGCGCCACGAATCTCACCGCCGAACAACTCTCGCGCGCCGTCATTGATGATCGTACCGTACTACCAGCCTATATTGATCGCGAGCATCTTCGCGAAAATGTCGTTCAAGCGCAGAAGTAGCTCGTATGTCGATAGACAGTGTCGTCATCGTCACCGGCGGAAGCCGCGGCATCGGTCGCGCCACCGCGATTGCCGCAGCATCGCGCGGTTTCAAGATCTGCGTCGGCTATGCCGCCAATGAAGCCGCGGCGCGCGATGTGGTGTCCACCATCGAGGCCAGGAACGGCAAGGCCATCGCGGTGAAATGCGATGTCGCCAGCGAGAGCGACATTCTGGCGCTGTTCAAGGCGGCCGACGAGTTCGGCAGGCTCGGCGCGCTGGTCAACAATGCCGGCATTGTCGGCGCCACCGCGCGCGTCGACGAGATGTCCGCCGAACGCATCCAGCGCATGATGGCCATCAACGTCACCGGCAGCATTTTATGCGCGCGCGAGGCGGTGAAGCGGATGTCGACGCGGCATGGCGGCAAGGGCGGGGTCATCGTCAACCTGTCATCGGTCGCGGCGAAACTCGGCGCGCCCAACACCTATGTCGATTACGCGGCTTCCAAGGGCGCGATCGATTCCTTCACTATCGGGCTCGGCCACGAGGTCGCCGGCGAAGGCATTCGTGTCGCGGCGATCCGGCCGGGGTTGATCGATACGGAGATTCACGGCAGCGGCGGCGATCCCAATCGCGCACATCGCCTCGCGCCGATGGTGCCGATGAAGCGCGTCGGCTCGGCGGACGAAATCGCCAACGCCATCGTCTGGCTGATGTCGGAGGATGCCTCCTACGTGACCAGCGCCATCCTTGATGTGTCGGGCGGCCGGTAATAGCTTCAGGCCGTGTTGATTTGCGGCCTATACTTGCAAAGGGCGAGATGTTCAACTTCCTCCGGCTTTGACGGTCGGAAACCCGGGGACTACGGTAGTCTCCTAGGTTGAACATAACCCGCTCGGAGTTGCCATATGGCTGAAGAAATCGATCTGCGGTTTCTGGGCGAACAGATCAAGCGTCTGCAGGGCGATGTCAGGCAGGTGAAGTCCGACATGGCGCAAATGCGCACGGATGTCGACGGCAAGCTGAGCCGGGCCGACGCCAAGCTCGAAGCATTTCGCGAGACGGTCGATGATCGATTCGAGCAGCAGATCGAATTGATCAAATCGAACTTCAGAGTCTTGTCCCCGGCAATCGCAACGCTTCGCGAGTCCGTCGATGCCAGGTTTGAGTCCGTCGATGCCCGCTTCGACTCCGTCGACGAGCGATTTAAATCCATCGATGCCCGCTTCGACTCCGTTGACGAGCGATTTAAATCCATCGATGCCCGATTTGACTCCGTCGATGGCCGGCTTGAGCAGCAGCTTGAATTGATCAAATCAGGCTTCAAGACCCTGTCCCAGGAAATCGCAACGTTGAAGAAGAACTAGATGGCATATGATCTCGTCGTTATCGGTACCGGTCCCGGCGGCTATGTCTGCGCGATCCGCGCGGCGCAGCTCGGCATGAAGGTCGCCGTGGTGGAGAAGTGGCCGACCTTCGGCGGCACCTGCCTGAATATCGGCTGCATTCCCTCGAAGGCGCTGCTGCATGCCTCCGAGCGCTTCGAGGAGGCGAGCCACGCGCTGCCGAAGATGGGCGTCGTGGTCGGCAAGCCGAAACTCGACCTTCCCACCATGATGAAGTTCAAGACCGACGGCGTCGACGGCAACACCAAGGGTGTCGCCTTCCTGTTCAAGAAGAACAAGATCGATCCCTTTTCCGGCACCGGCCGCATCGTCGGCACGGGCAAGGTCGAGGTGAAGGGGACGGACGGCAAGACGGAGATGCTGGAGACCAAAAACATCGTCATCGCCACCGGCTCGGACGTAGCAAGACTGAAAGGCATCGAGATCGACGAGAAGCGCATCATCTCGTCGACCGGCGCGCTCACGCTCGACAAGGTCCCGGAAAAGCTGCTGGTGATCGGCGCCGGCGTGATCGGGCTCGAGCTCGGCTCGGTGTGGCGTCGGCTCGGCTCGGAAGTCGTGGTGGTGGAATTCCTCGACCGCATTCTTCCGGGCATGGACGGCGAAGTCGCAAAATCGTTCCAGCGCATCCTGGAAAAGCAGGGCATGGTGTTCAAGCTCGGCGCCAAGGTCACCGCCATCGACGCTTCCGGAAAAATGTTGAAGTCGCAGGTCGAGCCCGCCGCCGGGGGCGCAGCCGACACCATCGACGCCGACGTGGTGATGGTCTGCATCGGACGCGTGCCCTACACCGAAGGGCTCGGGCTGAAAGCGGCCGGCGTCGAGCTCGATTCCCGCGGCCGGGTGCAGACCGACGGCCATTTCGCCACCAATGTGAAGGGCATCTATGCCATCGGCGATGTGATCGCCGGGCCGATGCTGGCGCACAAGGCCGAGGACGAGGGCGTGGCGGTCGCCGAGATCATCGCCGGGCAGGCCGGGCACGTGAACTACGACGTGATCCCGAACGTCATCTACACGTTTCCGGAGGTCGCATCGGTCGGCAAGTCCGAGGAGGAGCTCAAGGACGCCGGCATCGCCTACAGCACCGGCAAGTTCCCGTTCAGCGCCAACGGCCGCGCCAAGGTGAACCTGCAGACCGACGGCTTCGTCAAGATCCTGGCCGACGCCAGGACCGACCGCGTGCTCGGCGTCCACATCGTCGGCCCCGATGCCGGCAACATGATCGCGGAAGCGGCGGTCGCGATGGAGTTCGGCGCCGCCGCGGAGGACATCGCGCGCACCTGCCACGCGCACCCGACCCTGACCGAGGCCGTCAAGGAGGCCGCCATGGCGGTCGCGAAGCGCTCGATCCATATGTGATCGCGCATTGGGGTGACTGATGTTACGAAGGCTTCTCCGCCCGCTCTGGATCCTGCTCGCGCTCCTCTTCCTGTTCGAGGCGTGGCTGTGGAGCCATCTTGCGCCGGTCGTCGCCTGGATCGTCACGCGCGTTCCGCTGCGCGCCGTCAAGGCCTGGATCGCGGCGTCGATCGAGCGCCTGCCGCCCTATCCGACGCTGCTGGTCTTTCTGGTTCCGGTGCTGCTCCTGCTGCCGCTCAAATTCCTCGGGCTCTGGATGCTGGCGCACGGCTTCTGGCTCGGCGCGCTCGGGGTGCTCGCCTTCGCCAAGGCGGTGAGTCTCGGCGTCACCGCCTTCATCTTCGACATCACCCGGCCGAAGCTGCTGCAGCTTCCCTGGTTCGCGCGGTTCTACGGCTGGATGATGCGCGGCCTCGCCTGGGCGCACGCATTGACCGACCCGGTCAAGCGCCGTCTCAAGCTCTGGTTCCGAATGTTTTCGCCGCGGCGCGCCAACCGCACGCTCAAGCTGCTCCTGCGTATCCGGCGCCGCATGCAGGCCGCACGCGCGGGGGCGTAGCGGCGCCTCAGTGCGTGCCGCCGGCCGTGAACAGCGCCTCGAACCAGTGCATCACGTCATGCGGCAGGTTCGGCCGCAACAGGCCAAGCGCGGTGAACAGCAGGCCGATCACGCCGGCCGCCCCCGCCAGGTACACCAGGATCATCATGCTGGTGATGACCGCGGCCGACGCCAGCACGATGCCGATCTGATAGGCCGCCGACGCGAACTCGTAATTGTGGTAGCGCGCCATGGCGAGATCGCGCTGGCCCTCGTATTTCTTGGCAATCGCCATCAGTTCCCGCCGGCCATCCTGCTCCTTCGGATCGGATTCGTAGCGCGCGACCGTGGCGCGCCAGGTCTCGATCTGCTTGGTCATCGCCGCCTTGAACGCCTCGTCCGGCCGCGCCGCCACCTCGATCGCCATCGCCTCAGCCGCCGTGCGCAACGTGGTCTGGCGGATGGTCTTGGCCTGGAAGAAATTCCAGGTATCCGAGGCCTTGATGTTGAGCTCGATCCCGACCGTCTGCGCGCTCTTGCCGAGCGTTTCGGAGAACGCGAGGCAAAGCGCGATCACGGAGATCAGCAGCGCGATTTTCTTGTTGTTGGTTTCCGCGGGCTTGGCCCCATGGCCGCCGCCATGCCCGTGTTCTTCGTGCTCGATATGGTGTTCGACCTCATGCTGGACTGCATGCACGCCGTGGCTCATGGCCATCCTCCCTGGCTAACCCGGACAGACGATGTAGCGATCCGGGTCGCGTCCGCAAGGGCTTTGTTGCGCTCACGCCGGCTTGTCACGCGGCTGTCACGCCCGCGGATGAGCGCTGCGGTAGACTTCGAGCAGCCGTTCGGCGTCGACGGCCGTATAGATCTGCGTGGTCGACAGCGAGGCGTGGCCGAGCAGCTCCTGGATCGCGCGCAGGTCGCCGCCGCGCGCCAGCAGATGCGTCGCGAAGGAATGTCGCAACGCATGCGGCGTCGCCGTCTCCGGCAGTCCGAGCGCGCCGCGCAGCCGCGCCATCGCGAGCTGCACGATGCGCGGCGAGAGCGGCCCGCCGCGCGCGCCGACGAACAGCGCGCCCTCGCCGGGCAGATCGTAGGGGCAGAGCGCGGCATAGTCGGCGATGAGCGCGAGCACGCGGGCGAGCACCGGCACCATGCGCCTCTTGTTGCCCTTGCCGGTGACCGTGATGGCGTCGCCCTGGCCCGGTGCCGGCACGGCGTCGCGCTTGAGGCCGAGCGCTTCGGAGATGCGCAGCCCCGAGCCGTAAAGCAGCGCCAGCACGGCGGCATCGCGCGCGAGGATCCACGGCTCCCGCTCTTCGCCCGCGCGCAGGCCGGCGTCGGCAAGCTGCTTTGCGGCCGCGATCGCGATCGGTTTCGGCAGGGTCTTGGCGATCTTGGGCGTGCGCACGGCGTTGAGCGCGCCCACGCGGCCTTTGCCGTTACGCTCGAGGAAGCGCGCGAAGGAACGAGCGCCCGCCAGCCCGCGCATGAGCGAGCGGCCGGAGATGCCTTGGGCACGGCGCGCCGCCATGAAGGCGCGCACGTCCTGCGGCGCCAGCCGCGTCAGCGCGGCGAGCGTCACGCGCTGGCCGAGATGCTCCGACAGGAAGGCGAGGAACTGCCGCGCATCGCGGCCATAGGCCTCGCAGGTCTTCGGCGACATGCGCCGCTCGGCGCCGAGGTAGGACTGCCAGCGCGCGAATTGCGCCGAGAGCTCGGCGGCGGCGAAGGGCAGATCGACGGTCGGCGGCGCGGCCATGCGCGGTCCTGCTGTTGTGCCGACGTTATCGCAACGCCTGGTTCACCATTCGTTAAGCACTCAGAGCATGCCCCGCGCATGTTGAACCAGTCCACCATCCGCTCGTCCTCGCGAAGGCGGGGACCCAGGGCAAAAGATCGAGATCAGAGCAAGGGATACCTGGATTCCCGCTTGCGCGGGAATGAGCGGATGTGGCGCGGCTTGCGCGGGAATGAGCGGCTGAGAGGTCTGAGCGGAAGTCTCGTTATGCCAGCAGGTGTAGCCCGGATGGAGCGCAGCGAAATCCGGGATTCATCGGAGCGTCGATTTCACATTCTCGCATTCCGCTCCGCTCCATGCGGGCTACGGCGCGCTCTCGTGTCCCGGGCGCAGAGCAGCACGGAGCGCGCAGCGCGGCGTGGTGCGCTGCAGACCCAGGACCCCGGTTTCTCGCTCAGGAAAAGCATCCGGGGGCCGAAGCCTGTAGGTTGGGTCGAGCGCTTGCGAGACCCAACAATTGCACGGCACGCCTGGCACGGATTGTTTCGATTTTCCGATCGTCCCCGCGAAAGCGGGGACCCAGACTATCTTGTGTTGAGGCCGAATGTCCCTGCGGCCCCTGGATTCCCGCTTGCGCGCGAATGAGCGGACGGTGGACCAATCCAAACGGCAGGCACTCGAGTTCGCGCGACATTCCGGGCTCGCCCGCCACTTCCACGCGACCCGGAATGACGGCGGACGAGTCATCCAAGACCGCACTCACAGCGGCAGCATGTTGACCGCGCGGTTCTCGATCTCGGCGCGCACCTCGGCATAGAGGCGCGGGTTGCGCGCGGAGAGGATCTGCAAGGCCGCAAGCACCGCGTTGGCGGGCTCCAGCACCGTCATCACCGGCACATTGCTGGGCGCCCGCAGCGACGACCAGACGTCCTCGGGGAACTCCCGGACCCCGGCCGGCACCGTGATCACCGGCACCGTCGAGCTTGCCGAGAGCGTCGGGCCGGCGCCGTTCGAGCGCCCGATATAGGCGATCACCACCGTGTCGGGGACCTCCTGCACCAGCCGATGCAGCATGGCGGTGGCCGCCACCGGCTCCTTGTGCACCGAGCAGGTGACCACGGTCATCATGTCCGCGAGCTCGCCCAGCGCGGCGGAAAAAGCCTCGGTCTTGTCGCTGGTCGAGCCGCGCCAGAGCACGATCCGCTGCCGGGGCAGCCGGAAGCGGCTGGTGATCTCCGCCACGCGTCGGTATTTCGAGGCGACATCGTCGAGCGCGCCGCCGTCGCGATAGACCTGCTTGTCGATATAGGACCCGCTCTCGACCACGCGCCAGGAGTCATTGTCGACGACGTCGGCGAGCAGCAGGCGCCCCGCCGAGTCGAAGCCGAACTCGACCTTGAAGTCGACGAGCGTGCCGCCTTCGAGCTGCCACGCCTTTTCCAGCACCAGGAAAGCGCGGCTCGCGACCCGCCGCATCTCGGGGAAAAACGTCGACTCGTCGGCGCGCTCGAACACCTCCGACACCGGCAGGACGAGGAACGGCTCCTGGCCCTGGATCGGCTTCGCCGGGTTGAACAGCCGGATCTGCGACGCACCGTCCTCGAACAGCATGAGGGGATCGTCGGCGATGAGCGGCTTGCCCTTCCAGTTCTTGTCCTTGGTCTTGAGGAAGAACTCGACGATCAGCTTCGGGAACAGCAGCCCTTTCCCGAAGTGCGGATTGCGCTTGAGATAGGAGCCGTGGGCTTCGCGCCGGACCACGACCTCGTAGGGCAGCATGTGGCACTTCGGCGCGATGAACGAGGTCTCGCTGTCCTGCTCCTCGAACGCGACCGGAAGCCCGCAGGCCTTCAGCAGGCGGAAGACATTGCAGGTGGTCGCGTTGGCGAGCCGGCCCTTGTCGGGAATGACGTCGTGCTTGGCGCCGTCGCCGGCCGTGATGTCGTCCTTGGCGATGAGCGCGACCCGATCGGACCCGCCTTGGATCCGGTGGATCTTCTTGGTCTTGCCCTCGGTGACGAGTTCGCCAAGGGAATGCTGCGTCGAATGACGACCTGTCGTCGGGGCGTCCAAGGCGGATCCTCTTCTACGTTGGCTGGTCACGCAATCTAGCACCGCGGATAGCTGGGAGCCAATTGACGCGTCCACAAGAGGCCGCAAGATCAGGGGAAATCGGCGTGAAGCCTGTTGAAAAGCGAGGGCCGCCGGCCGCCAAGGCGGCTCCTTCGAGCCGGCCGGCGCCTGAGTCGGGGCACGCGCGGCTGGCCCGGCGGGGCGCTTGATCTTAAGTTGGGGCGGCACCCCCATCGCGCCGTCCGGAATCACACCTTGGCTGCAAGCACCCTGCCCGCACTGCTGCCGAGACGGCGCGTCGTCGACGTGCTGGTGCCGGTCGCGCTCGACCGCGCCTATTCCTACCGGGTGCCGGACGACATGGCGCTTTCGCCCGGCGACATCGTGCAGGTGCCGCTCGGCGCGCGCCAGGCGACCGCGGTGGTCTGGGCCGACAACCCGGCACCCAACCCCCGCCTCGACAACCGGCTCAAGGAGGTGGCGGAGAAGCTCGACGTCCCGCCGCTCAAGCCCGAGCTGCGCAGGTTCGTGGACTGGGTGTCGAACTATACGCTGAGCGCCCGCGGCATGGTGCTGCGCATGTGCCTGCGCATGGGCGAGCACCTCGGCGAGGAGCGCGCGCGCGTCGGCGTGCGGCTCGCCGGACCGCCGCCCAAGCGGCTGACGCCGGCACGCAACCGCGTGCTCGCCGTCCTCGCCGGCGGGCTTTTGCGCGCCAAGGCGGACGTCGCCGAGGAGGCCGGCGTCACGCCAGGCGTCATCGACGGGCTGGTCGATGAAGGCACGCTGGAGGCGCTGGTGCTGCCGCCGGAGCCGGTGGCGCGCGCCCCCGATCCGGAATTCTCGCCGCCGGATTTCACCGCGGACCAGCGCGCGGCGGCCGACACGTTGCGCGCGACCGTGGCGGCGGGCGGCTACTCGGCGACCCTGGTGGACGGCGTCACCGGCTCGGGCAAGACCCAGGTCTATTTCGAGGCGGTCGCCGAATGCGTGCGGCGCGGCCGGCAGACGCTGATCCTGATGCCGGAGATCGCGCTGACGGCGCAGGTGCTGGACCGTTTCGCCGAGCGTTTCGGCGTGCGCCCGGCGGAATGGCACTCGCAGCTCTCGCCGCGCCGCCGCGCGCGCACCTGGGCCGCCGTCGCCAAGGGCGAGGCCAGCGTCGTAGTCGGCGCCCGCTCCGCGCTGTTCCTGCCCTATGCGGAGCTCGGCCTCATCATCGTCGACGAGGAGCACGACCCCGCCTACAAGCAGGAGGACGGCGTGCACTATCACGCGCGCGACATGGCGGTGGTGCGCGCCAGTGTGGCGGCGATCCCGGTCGTGCTCGCCTCGGCGACCCCCTCGGTCGAGACCGAAGTGAATGCGCGGCGCGGACGCTACCGGCGCCTGCATCTGCCGGAGCGGTTCGGGGGCCAGCAGCAGCCCCTGATCGAGGCGATCGACCTCAAGCGCGAAGGCCCGCCCCGCCGGCGCTTCATCGCGCCGCGGCTCGCGGAGGCGATGCGGACCGCGCTCGATCGCGGCGAGCAGGCGCTGCTCTTCCTCAACCGCCGCGGCTATGCGCCGCTCACGCTCTGCCGCCAGTGCGGCCTGCGGCTCGCCTGCCCGAACTGCGACGCCTGGCTGGTCGACCACCGCTTCCGGCGACGCCTCGTCTGCCACCACTGCGGCTACTCGATGCCGCCCCCGCAGCCGTGCCCGAAATGCCAGGCGACCGACAGCTTCGTGGCCTGCGGGCCCGGCGTCGAGCGGCTCGAGGAGGAGGTCGCGGCGCTGTTCCCCGACAAGCGCATCCTGGTGCTGTCGTCCGATCTCGTCGCCTCGGTCGAGCGCCTGCGCGAGGAGCTGGCCGAGATCGAGCAGGGGCTCGTGGACATCGTCATCGGCACCCAGCTCGTCGCCAAGGGCCATCATTTTCCGAAGCTCAATCTGGTCGGCATCATCGACGCCGATCTCGGCCTCGCCAACGGCGATCCGCGCGCGGCCGAACGCACGTTCCAGCTTCTGCACCAGGTCGTCGGCCGCGCCGGCCGCGCGGCCGGACAGGGCATCGGCCTGCTGCAGACGCACCAGCCCGAGCATCCGGTGATGCGCGCCCTGATCGCGCAGGACCGCGAGGCGTTCTACGGCACCGAGATCGACCTGCGCGAGAAGACGCATTACCCGCCATACGGCCGGCTCGCGAGCCTGGTCGTCTCCGGTCGCGACAAGCATGCGACCGAGGGCCACGCCCGCCGCATCGCGGCGGCCGCCCCGCCCGCCGAGGACGTGCGCGTGCTCGGACCCGCGGAGGCGCCGCTCGCGCTGGTGCGCGGCCGCTACCGCTTCCGCCTGCTGGTGAAGGCGCGCCGCGGCTTCGACCTCGCGGCCTATTTGCGGCAATGGCTGGCGGCGGCGCCCAAGACCACCGGCAACATGGCGCTCGAGGTGGATGTCGATCCGCAGAGTTTTCTGTGATCTGGTTCTTGCAGGGCGGGCACGCTTCGCTTTGCCCACCCTGCAGGCGACGGTGTTGATCACATCGGAGGGAGAGATGTCGCGGCGCCTCAGTCAATTGCTGCTTCTGGCCTGCGGCCTGGCCTTGCTGCCGCTCGCCGCGCCTGCGCAGGACTTTCCGTCGAAGCCGCTCAAGATCATCGTGCCGAACCCGCCCGGCGGCTCGGGCGACATGGCCGCGCGCCTGGTCGCGCAGAAATGGGGCGAGCGTTTCCGCCAGACCGTCGTGGTCGAGAACCAGGCCGGCGCCAGCGGCACCATCGGCATGAACATGGTCAAGCGCGCGGCGCCCGACGGCAGCACCATCGGGGTCACGATCTCGCTTGCCCAGATCGTCGACCGCATCCAGAACAAGACCGCGTCCTTCGATCTCGCCCGGGATTTCACGCCGCTCACCGCCATCGCCAACAATCCGGTGGTGCTGCTGGTCAATGCGCAGGTCACGGCGGCGTCGCTGACCGAGTTCATCGCGGCGGCGCGCCAGCGCCCCGGCGAGATGTCCTATTCGTCGCCCGGCATCGGGACGGCGCATCATCTCTACGGCGAGGTGCTCAACCGGGTCGCCGGCATCAAGATGGTGAACGTGCCCTACAAGGGCGTGGCGCCGGCGCTCAACGATCTCCTGGGCGGGCACGTGCCGGTCGGGATCATCAGCCTGTCGGCGGCGCTGCCGCACGTGCTCAGCGGCCGGCTGCGCGCGCTCGCGATGTTCGACGCCAGGCGCCATCCCAAGCTGCCCGACGTGCCGCTGGTTTCCGAGGTGCTGCCGAATTTCGAGCTGGCGCGCTCCTGGATCGGCTTTCTGGGCCCGCCGGAGCTTCCGCCCACGATCACGGCGCGGCTCAACGAGGAACTCGTGCGTATCCTCCAGTCCGATGACGCACAGCGCGTCTTCGACGAGAACGGTCTCGAAGTGGTCGCGAACACGTCGAGCGAATTCGCCGCGATGATCCGCCGCGATATCAGGCTGTGGGAAGAGGCGGCGACGGCGGCCGGGTTGTTCGCGCGGTAGGCAGGGGCTGCCGGGTTGCAAGGCGATGCGAGAAGAGCGCGTGGGCACGGCGCGTTCGCGCCTTTGCCCACCCTACAGCCCGCGACTGCATTCTGGCCTGCGGCCACAGCAGCACGCCGGCCGAGGATCAGAGTCCCCGTGTTGCACTGCGGTTTCGCGTGTGTTAGCAAAACCGCGATTTTCGCGGGCTTGCGGCGGTGTCGCGGACCCTCCCCGGAATTCGAAGTCCCACTTGCATTTCAAGGGCTTGGGTCCCACCGTCCGGGACGGTGCCGAGCCTGCGGAATTGCCTCGAAGAGCATCACGCGTGGCAGCCGAGCAATCGATCGTATCCGGCATGGCGGGCCGCTATGCAACCGCCCTGTTCGAGCTTGCGCTCGAGGAGAAGGCGCTCGACGCGGCGAAGGCCGATCTCGAGCGCTTCGATGCGCTGATCGGCGAAAGCGCCGACCTGGCCCGGCTGGTGCGCAGCCCGGTCTTTACCGCCGACGAGCAGGCCCGGGCGCTCGCCGCGGTGCTGGACAAGGCCGAGATCGGCGGGATCGCGGCCAAATTCCTCAAGGTGGTGGCATCCAAGCGCCGGCTGTTCGCCGTGCGCCAGATGATCAGGGGCTTTCGGCGCCTGGTCGCGCATCACAAGGGCGAGGTGACGGCCGACGTGACGCTCGCCGAGCCGGCGAACGAGGCGCATCTCGCGCTGATCAGGAGCGCGCTCAAGTCCATCACCCAGAAGGACGTGGAGATCGACGTGAAGGTCGATCCCTCGATCATCGGCGGGCTGATCGTCAAGCTCGGCAGCCGGATGGTCGACAGCTCGCTCCGCACCAAGCTCAACGCGCTCAAGCATGCGATGAAAGAGGTCTCCTGATGGACATCCGCGCCGCTGAAATCTCCGCGATCCTCAAGGACCAGATCAAGAATTTCGGCCAGGAGGCCGAGGTCTCCGAGGTCGGCCAAGTGCTCTCGGTCGGCGACGGCATCGCCCGCGTCTACGGCCTCGACAACGTTCAGGCCGGCGAGATGGTCGAGTTCGAGAACGGCGTGCGCGGCATGGCGCTCAACCTCGAGACCGACAACGTCGGTATCGTGATCTTCGGCAACGACCGCGAGATCAAGGAGGGCCAGACCGTCAAGCGCACCGGTTCGATCGTCGACGTGCCGGTCGGCAAGGGCCTGCTCGGCCGCGTGGTCGACGCGCTCGGCAACCCGCTCGACGGCAAGGGGCCGATCGAATCGACGGAGCGCCGCCGCGTCGACGTCAAGGCGCCCGGCATCATCCCGCGCAAGTCGGTGCACGAGCCGATGGCGACCGGGCTCAAGGCGATCGACGCGCTCATCCCGATCGGCCGCGGCCAGCGCGAGCTGATCATCGGCGACCGCCAGACCGGCAAGACCGCGATCGCGCTCGACACCATCCTGAACCAGAAGCCGCTCAACGCCGGCACCGACGAGAAGGTCAAGCTCTATTGCGTCTACGTCGCGGTCGGGCAGAAACGCTCGACCGTGGTGCAGTTCAGCAAGGTGCTGGAGGAGCAGGGCGCGCTCGACTATTCGATCATCGTCGCCGCCACCGCGTCCGATCCCGCGCCGATGCAGTTCCTGGCGCCGTTCTCCGGCTGCACCATGGGGGAGTTCTTCCGCGACAACGGCATGCACGCGGTGATCATCTATGACGATCTCTCCAAGCAGGCGGTGAGCTACCGCCAGATGTCGCTGCTGCTGCGCCGTCCGCCGGGCCGCGAAGCCTATCCGGGCGACGTGTTCTACCTGCACTCGCGGCTGCTGGAGCGCGCGGCCAAGATGAACGACGCCAACGGGTCGGGCTCGCTCACCGCGCTGCCGGTGATCGAGACGCAGGCCAACGACGTGTCGGCCTATATCCCGACCAACGTGATCTCGATCACCGACGGGCAGATCTTCCTGGAGACCGACCTGTTCTACCAGGGCATCCGGCCGGCCGTGAACGTGGGCCTGTCGGTGTCGCGCGTCGGTTCGGCGGCGCAGACCAAGGCGATGAAGAAGGTCGCCGGCAAGATCAAAGGCGAGCTGGCGCAGTACCGCGAGATGGCGGCCTTTGCGCAGTTCGGCTCCGACCTCGACGCCACCACGCAGCGGCTCCTCAACCGCGGCGCGCGGCTCACCGAGCTGCTCAAGCAGCCGCAGTTCTCGCCGCTCAAGATGGAGGAGCAGGTGGTCGTGATCTATGCCGGCGTCAACGGCTACCTCGATCCGATCCCGGTCAACCGCGTGCGCGCCTTCGAGCAGGGCCTGCTCGGGCTGCTGCGCAACCAGCATTCCGACATCCTCGACGACATCCGCAAGACCGGCGACCTGCCGGACGCGACCGCGGCCAAGCTCAAGACCGCCGTCGACGGCTATGCCAAGACGTTTGCGTGATGCGACGGTTCCATTGCGTGATGCATACCTGCGCGAGAGGATAGATCGAGTCCGCAATGGCCAGCCTCAAAGACATGCGCGTGCGCATCGCCGCCACCAAGGCGACGCAGAAGATCACCAAGGCCATGCAGATGGTGGCGGCGTCGAAGCTGCGCCGCGCGCAGGTCGCCGCCGAGGCGGCGCGGCCCTACGCCGAACGCATGGAGAAGGTGCTCGGCAACGTCGCCGCCTCCGTCGCCGGTCTCGACACCGCGCCGGCGCTGCTGCGCGGCACCGGCAGCGAGCAGGTGCATCTTTTCATCGTCTGCACGGCCGAGCGCGGCCTGTGCGGCCCGTTCAATTCGGCGATCGTGCGGCTGGCGCGCGAGCGCGCCAACGCGCTGATGGCGCAAGGCAAGGAGGTCAAGTTCTTCTGCGTCGGCCGCAAGGGCTACGAGCAGCTCCGGCGGCTGTATGAAAAGCACATCATCGAGCACATCGAGCTGCGCGCGGTGCGCACCATCGGCTTTACCAATGCCGAATCGATCGCCGAGCAGATCGAAGGCCTGTACGCGCAGGGCGCGTTCGATGTCGCCACGCTGTTCTTCTCGCGCTTCAAGTCGGTGATCGCGCAGGTCCCGACCGCGCAGCAGATCATTCCGCCGGTGTTCGAGCCCTCCTCCGTTCCCTCCCCCGCAAGCGGAGAAGGGTTAGGGAGCGCCGCCGCCTACGAATACGAGCCGGACGAGGAGGACATCCTCGCCGAACTCCTGCCGCGCAACATCGCGGTGCAGATCTTCCGCGCGCTCCTGGAGAACACCGCCTCGTTCTACGGCGCCCAGATGAGCGCGATGGACAATGCCACCCGCAACGCCGGCGACATGATCCGCAAGCAGACGCTGACCTACAACCGCACCCGCCAGGCGATGATCACCAAGGAGCTGATCGAGATCATTTCGGGCGCGGAGGCGCTGTAGAAATCTCATGGAATTCGCAACCGGAGAGGATTAGGCTGATGTCATGGCTGACGAGGCGACCAATCTCATCATGGAGCAGCTCCAGCTTCTTCGGCGGGGACAGGAGACTCTACAGTCCACAATGGACGCACTGCGCGAGGAAATGCGCCGGGAAATTGGTGACCTTAAAGTTCGTATGTCGGGTCTGGAGATGAATTTGGCTCACTTGCAGTCGCAGTTTGCGCATTTTCAGGCGCAGGTCGCGATGCAGAGCGGCCGCTTCGATCGCGTGGAGCAGCGTCTCGATCGCATTGAACGGCATCTCGATCTGACGCACGCATGACAACCGCTCGAAACCCCGCGTGAATTGCCTCACTGGGGGCCAACCCCCATAGGCCTGAGAGCTAACAAGGACAATCCATGGCCAACGAAACCCACGCAGTCGGACGCATCACCCAGGTCATCGGTGCCGTCGTCGACGTGCAGTTCGAGGGCGAACTGCCGGCGATCCTCAATGCGCTGGAGACCAAGAACCAGGGCAACCGGCTGGTGCTCGAAGTCGCCCAGCACCTCGGCGAATCGACGGTGCGCACCATCGCGATGGACACCAGCGAAGGCTTGGTGCGCGGCCAGGAGGTCACCGATACCGGCGCCGCCATTTCGGTCCCGGTCGGCGCCGGGCTGCTCGGCCGCATCATCAACGTCATCGGCGAGCCGGTGGACGAGGCCGGGCCGGTCCAAGGCGAGGAACGGCGTCCGATCCATGCGGAGGCCCCGTCCTTCACCGAGCAGTCGACCGAGGCCGAGATCCTGATCACCGGCATCAAGGTCGTGGACCTGCTGGCGCCTTACGCCAAGGGTGGCAAGGTCGGCTTGTTCGGCGGCGCCGGCGTCGGCAAGACCGTCATCATCCAGGAGCTGATCAACAACATCGCCAAGGCCCATGGCGGCTACTCGGTATTCGCCGGCGTCGGCGAGCGCACGCGCGAGGGCAACGATCTCTATCACGAGATGATCGAGTCCGGCGTCAACAAGAAGGGCGGCGGCGAAGGCTCGAAATGCGCGCTGGTGTTCGGCCAGATGAACGAGCCCCCGGGCGCCCGTGCGCGGGTCGGCCTCACCGGGCTGACGGTGGCGGAATATTTCCGCGACCAGGGCCAGGACGTGCTGTTCTTCGTGGACAACATCTTCCGCTTCACCCAGGCCGGCTCGGAAATGTCGGCGCTGCTCGGCCGCATCCCGTCGGCGGTCGGCTACCAGCCGACGCTCGCGACCGACATGGGCGCGCTGCAGGAACGCATCACCACCACGACCAAGGGCTCGGTCACCTCGGTGCAGGCGATCTATGTGCCGGCCGACGACCTCACCGATCCGGCGCCCGCGACCTCGTTCGCGCATCTCGACGCGACCACGGTGCTCAATCGCTCGATCGCCGAGAAAGGCATCTATCCGGCGGTCGATCCGCTCGATTCGACCTCGCGCATGCTCTCGCCCATGGTCGTCGGGGAAGAGCATTATGCGGTCGCCCGCCAGGTCCAGCAGACCCTGCAACGCTACAAGTCGCTGCAGGATATCATCGCCATCCTGGGCATGGACGAGCTGTCCGAAGAGGACAAGCTCACGGTCGCGCGCGCGCGCAAGATCGAGCGCTTCCTGTCGCAGCCCTTCCATGTCGCCGAAGTGTTCACCGGCGCGCCCGGCGTGTTCGTCGAGCTCGCCGACACCATCCGCGGCTTCAAGGGCCTGTGCGACGGCAAATACGATCACCTGCCGGAGGCCGCCTTCTACATGGTCGGCACCATCGAGGCGGCGGTCGAGAAGGGCAAGCGGCTGGCGGCGGAAGCGGCCTGAGATGAGTGAAACGCCTCGTTGCGGCTGCTGCTGCGAGGACATGCGCCAGTCGATGCATCCCGGAAAGAATTCCATGTTCAGCGACGAAGGCGGCATCCTGATGCTGAACGTGGCCGTGGTCCCCATGGCGGAGTCCACGGGATGGTTTTCGAAGCCGGTCAGATTTTGCCCGTTCTGCGGGACCGAACTGCAATCGGCTGAGCAGATCCAGGCTTGGGGCCGGCGCGCATGAGCACCTTCCATTTCGATCTCGTATCGCCGGAGAAGCTGCTGTTTTCAGGAGAGGTCGATCAGGTCGACATCCCCGGTTCGGAAGGCGATTTCGGCGTGCTCGCCGGCCATGCGCCGCTGATGGCGATGCTGCGGCCCGGAATCCTGACCATCTTCCAGGACGGCGCCGGCCTGCGCGTGGTGGTCAACGGCGGCTTCGCCGAGGTCAATCCGGACGGCCTCACGGTGCTCGCCGACATGGCGGTGCCGGTGGAGGATTTCGACAGGGCCGTGCTCGCCGGCGAGATCAAGGACACCGAGGAAGACGTCGCCGACACCAAGGACGACGCCGCGCGCGACAAGCTCAGCCACCGGCTCGAGCAGTTGAAGGCGCTGCAGGCGGCGCTCGCCTCGTAGCTTCGTAGCAACCATTAAGTCGCGGCGGCTGTTTCGGTCCATGGGGTCCCGCGCCGGACGACGGTATTGGCGTAGATGAGCAGCTTTCTGGCGCAGGCGATCAGGGCGACGTTGTGAGCTTTGCCGCTGGCGGTGAGACGGGCATAGAGCACGACCAGCGCCTTGTTCCAGCGGAAGGCCGCCGGCAGCGCTGCGGCATAGAGCGAGCGGCGCAACCGCCCGCGCCCGCCGGCAATGTGGCGCTGGCCCTTGTGCTTGCCGCTGTCGTCGTCGAACGGGGCCAGTCCGGCGAGAGCGGCGGCTTCCTCGCGGCTGACCTGTCCGATTTCGGGCATGCGGATGATGATGGCGAGCCCGGTTCTCACGGCGAGGCCGGGAATGCTGAGCACGAGATCGAGGCGCCGGGCGAGATCGCGGTGAGCGCGCAGTAGTCTTTCGATGAGAAGCATCTGGGCGGCCCGCCGCGCCTTCAGCCGCGCGATGTCGTTGGTGACGAGGCGGCGCAGTCGCGGCTCATCGATATGTTCGAGCCGGGTCTTGAAGCGCGCGATGTCCTCCTCGATCTGCTCGAGGAAGGTCAGGTATCCCGCCAATTCCGCCAGCCGGGGATCGGGCGCGATCCGCGGCTGCTCGACAGCGGCGGCACAGGCGGCGATGAGGGCCGCATCGAGCGCGTCGTTCTTGGCCCGGCGCAGATGCATCCGCGCAT
>JAXDOD010000123.1:0-51374 GCA_034669045.1 Alphaproteobacteria bacterium | reverse complement strand
GCCCGCGCCGACCGCGCGCGGCGGCCGCGATCCTGAGGCTGCGCGGGGAAACGATGGCCCCGGTACCTAGCCCCAATCCGCCCGCCGACGATGCACCGCATCTGCTCGTGGTCGATGACGATCGCCGCATCCGCGATCTGCTGTCGCGCTTTCTGAGCACCGAAGGCTATCGCATCAGCACGGCCGACAGCGCGGCGATGGCGCGCGCCAAGCTTGCCAGCCTCAGCTTCGACCTCCTCATCCTCGACGTCATGATGCCGGGCGAGACCGGTTTTGAATTCGCCAAATCCATTCGCCAGACCTCGACGGTGCCGATCCTGATGCTGACCGCGCGCGACGCCGCGGCAAGCCGCATCACCGGGCTTGAGCTCGGCGCCGACGATTATGTCTCCAAGCCGTTCGAGCCGCGCGAGCTTTCGCTCCGCGTCGCCAGCATCCTGCGGCGCGCCAAGCCGGCCGCCGCGCCATCGGCCGAATCGCTGCGTTTCGGCGAGTTCGTGTTTCATATCGGGCGGGCCGAGTTGCGCCGCGGCGACGACGTGATCCGCCTCACCGACCGCGAACGCGAGATGCTCACCGTGCTGGCCCAGGCGCCCGGCGAAACCGTGCCGCGGCTGGCGCTGGCCGGCTCCAACGGCTCGGTCAACGAGCGCGCCGTGGACGTGCAGGTCAACCGCCTGCGACGCAAGATCGAGAAGGATCCGACCAATCCGCTGATCGTGCAGACCGTGCGCGGCATCGGCTACCGGCTGGTGGTGTCGCCATGAGGACACCATGACCACGCTCGACCTCGGCATCGCGGGCCTGCGCTCGGCGGCCTCCAGGATTTCCTACGGGTGGGGCCGTTTCAACCTCTGGTACCGGGCGCTGTTGCCGAAGGGCCTCTACGCCCGCGCGCTCCTCATCATCATCGCGCCGATGGTGATCCTGCAGTCCGTCGTCGCCTTCGTGTTCATGGAGCGGCACTGGAACCTGGTGACGCGGCATCTGTCCGCCGCGGTGGTCGGCGACATCGCGGCGCTTGCCGAGATCTCCAAGGCCTATCCGCACGAGCCCGACTATGCGCGGCTCCGCAAAATTGCGCAGGACCGCATGGGGCTCAACGTCGATTTCCTGCCGCTGTCCGATATGCCGCCGCCGGGCCCGAAGCCGTTCTTCTCGCTGCTCGACCAGGCGCTGTCCGATGAGGTCAGCCGCCGCATCGGCAGGCCGTTCTGGATCGACACTGTCGGGCGCTCTGCGCTGGTCGAGATCCGCATCAAGCTCGACAATACGGTGATGCGCGTGTTCGCCCGCCGCAATGCCGCCTATGCCTCCAACTCGGAAATCTTTCTGTTCTGGATGATCGGCACGTCGGTGGTGCTGCTCACCGTCGCCATCTTGTTCTTGCGCAATCAGATCCGGCCGATCCTGCGGCTCGCAGACGCCGCGGAGAGTTTTGGCAAAGGCCGCGAGGTGCCCAATTTCCGTCCGCGTGGTGCGCGTGAGGTGCGCCGCGCCGCGATCGCCTTCATCGAGATGAAAACCCGCATCGAGCGCGCCATCGAGCAGCGCACCGCCATGCTGGCCGGCGTTTCGCACGATCTGCGCACCATCCTCACCCGCTTCAAGCTCGAACTGGCGCTGACCGGCAACAGCCGTGAAATCGACGGGATGAAGAAGGACGTCGATGAGATGAATCGCATGCTCGAGGCCTATCTCGCCTTCGCGCGCGGCGATTCCGGCGAACAGTCGGCACCGACCGACATGGCCGCCTTCCTCGATGAGCTCAAGACCGACGCCGAGCGCAACGGCCACCGCACCGAGGTCGCATTCCATGGCCATCCGATCGTAACGGTGCGGCCGGCGGCATTCAAACGCTGCCTCGCCAATCTCGTTTCGAACGCCGCGCGCCACGCGCCGTCGATCAACATCACCGGTCACCGCGATCACCGCTGGTTGACGCTGACGGTGGACGATGACGGGCCGGGCATTCCTCACGACATGCGCGAGGAAGTGTTCAAGCCGTTCCTGCGGCTGGACGATGCCCGCAATCAGGACGAGGGCGGCACGGGCCTCGGCCTTGCCATTGCCCGCGACATCGCCCGTTCGCACGGCGGCGACATCACGCTCGGCGACAGTCCGATGGGCGGCTTGCGGGCCACGGTAAGGGTGCCGGTGTAATCATTGCGAGGAGCGAAGCGAAAAAGCAATCCAGTCTGCGCGGGTTGCACTGGATTGCTTCGCTTCGCTCGCAATGACGGAGAATTACTTCGCCAGTTCCCTGGAGCGCCTGGTCGCCGCCGCCACCGCGCGGGTCATCAGCGATTGCATGCCGCCCTCGCCCATCAGCACCTCAAGCGCGGCCGCGGTGGTGCCGCCGGGCGAGGTCACGTTCTGCCGCAGCGCCGCGGGGTCGAGCGGCGAGCGGTGCAGCAGTTCGCCGGAGCCGGCCACGGTCGCGCGCGCGAGCTTGCCCGCGAGCTCGGCCGGCAGGCCCGCCGCCGTTCCGGCGCGCGCCAGCGCCTCGGCCAGGAGGAAGACATAGGCCGGCCCCGAGCCCGACACCGCCGTGACTGCGTCCATCATCGCCTCGTCGGCGATCCATTCGACCGCGCCGGTCGAGGACAGCAACGCATCGACGAGGTCGCGCTGGCGTTGGGACACCCGCAGGTTCGGCACGGCCACCGTGATGCCGCGTCCGATCGCGGCCGGCGTGTTCGGCATGGCGCGCACGAGCGCCGCGCGTTGCGCCAGCGCGCCTTCGAGGAAACCGAGCGTGCGTCCCGCCATGATGGAAACCCCGACCGTCGCGGCGCCGAGATAGGGCGCGAGCGTCGGCACCACCTCCGGGGCGACCTGCGGCTTGACGGCGATCACCATTGCCGTAGCCGCGCCGACTGCGCTGGCGGCCGGATTGAGCCGCAGCCCGCGCGCGGCGAGCGCGCCGATCTCGCGTGCCGGCTGCGGCTCGATCACCACCACGCACTTCGGGTCGAGGCCGAGCGCCAGCCAGCCTTCCAGCAGCGCGCCGCCCATCTTGCCGGCGCCGACGAGCAGAATGGTGCCGGAGAAATCATCGAGCGTACGCGCGCCCGGCGCCGTCGAAGCGGGTGTCGCCATGGCCGTTGTCTCGCTTGTCGTCGTACGAAGAAGCAATTGCCGTTGTCATTCCGGGGCACGCCGGAGGCGCGAGCCCGGAATCCATAAGCACAAAATTCACCCTATTGAACAGGTGTGCTCAATCTGCACTGCAGTGAATATGGATTCCGGGCTCGCGGGCCACGGCCCGGCCCCGGACTGACGAAGCCGCGCTAAGCCTGTCCGGCGGTCTCGAACATGGCGGCGTCGAGCGCCTCGCGCGCGGTCTTACCCGACCAGACCACGAACTGGAACGACGGATAATAACGTTCGCAGGAGTCGAGCGCGGTCGACAGCAGCGCCTCGCATTGCCGGTTCGAGGCTTCGACGCCGCCGGCGAGCACGAGGGCGTGGCGATACATCAGCAGGCCGTCCAGCACCCAATGATCGAAGTGCCCGACCCACATCTGCTCGTTGATCATCGAGACGAGCTGCTGGACGTCGTTGCGGCAGCGTTCCGGCGCCTTGAGCTCGAAGGCGCAAGCCAGATGCAGCGCCTCGATGTCGTACATCCAGGTGAATGAGACCTGATAGTCGGCCCATTTACCGCGCACCAGGATGGTGATCTCGTCTTCTCCGGCGCGCTCGAACGACCAGTCGTTGGTGGTCGCCATCCGCTCGACCACTTCGAGGGGATTCGCGCGGGACTGCTCTGCCGATTCAATGAGGGACATGCCCTTCTCCACCTTGCCGCTCGGTCGTCGGGATGCGCACACCACTGCACGCACACCACGCCGCTTTTGACGCGGTTCCCCGGTGGAGCTGTCACTGGCTCCGGGGCGAATCACTTAGCGATTCGAATATAAGCCCCTTGATTCCATGGGACAAAGTCCAATTGGGGGGCGGAACGGTTAACGATTGGTGGATATCTGGCGGCGCGCGCGGCTTCTCCACAACTTCGAGGCCGAGCGACTCCCCGCGGCATAGAAAATGGCGATGCCGGTCGACGTCAGACGGTCATTCGCGTCCTCTCAACGGCACCAAGACACCCCGACAAGCCCGCACGGTCGTATCGATTCTTGAAGGAGCGGGCGGCGGCGTTAGTGATCGGCCGAGGTCCGGTCGGGGCCGGGAACCGCCGCTTTGACCTCGTCGGTGACGACCTTGAAGCCGGCGAGCGTGCAGGGGCCGAACGAGGTCACGATCGCGACGTCGGTGGCGTCGCGGCCGCGTGCCATCAAGATGCGGCCGATGCGCGGCTTGTTGTGGCGGGCGTCGAACGTATACCAGCGGCCACCGAGATAGGCTTCGAACCACGCGCTGAAGTCCATGGGCGCGTCGTCGATCGGCACGCCGATGTCGCCGAGATACCCGGTGCAATAGCGCGCCGGCACATTCATGCAGCGGCACAGCGTGATGGCAAGATGGGCAAAGTCCCGACACACGCCGCGTCTCTCGGCATGCGCATCCCACGCCGTCTTGACCGGGCTCGCATGCTCATAGCCGAACTTGATGTGACCATGGACGTAGTCGCAGATCGCCTGGACCAGCGGCCACCCCTTGGAAACGCTTCCGAACTGAGACCAGGCGAAGTTGGTGAAGCGGTCGGTCTCGCAATAGCGGCTACCGAGGAGGTATACGAGCGTGTCGACCGGCAAATCTTCGAGTGCATGCTGTTGCGCCTGCGGATCGCTCGCGTCCGGCTCGCCTTTATCCTGAATCAGGAAATCCGTGGACATGGTCAGCCGGCCGGCCGGGGCACGAATGACATGGCAGAAATTGCCAAAACCGTCGTGATAGGTGTTGGCCGGGATGGGCGGATCAAGCTGCATGCGATCCCAGGTCAGCAGGTCGGAGATGCGAGACGGGTGGACGCTCAGCGATAGGATCATGGCCGTCGGCTGCAGGCAGTCGTAGGAAATCTCGTAGCCCGCACGGATCTTCATGGAGAGCCACCTGCAGGTCCGGCATCCGCTGCCGCAGTCACCTTGACGGCGACCTTCATGGCGAGATGGTCCGACGCCGTCCCAATCCACGTCCCTTGCAGCGGTATCGCCTCGCCCGGCTCGTGCACGACCGCGACGCGCACGAGATTTTGATTCCCGACCGTGCCGCTCGACGGATCGAAATCGACCCAGCCCAGACCTGGAACGTAGGCCTGGACCCAGGCATGGGTGTTGCCGCCAGTGACGCGGTCGTCGTCGTCATCGGCAAGACGCAGATAGCCGGACACGAACCGCGCGGCCAAGCCAAGCGAACGCAGCGCCGCGATCATGAGCACCGCAAGGTCGCGGCAGCTCCCGCTTGCGAGCTTCAAGGTCCGGACCGGCTCCTGGATCCCGTTCTCGTGCCGCGCCACGTGCTTGAAGGTCTGTTTGATGCTCCGCGTCATGCCGACGAGAAGCTCGCGGGTGTCGGCTGATCCGTCGTCGCGGAGGAAGCTTGCGACCCAGCGGTCAAGCCTGGGATGCCGGGACAGCGGCGCCATGAACCCGGCGAGGCCGGCGCTGTCTTGCAGGGCATAGGCAAACGGAAGGGTGCGGGCGAAATCCTCGATATCGGCAGCGGGGAATCCCGCCGGCGCGTGGTCGAGACGAACCGTGCTTTCGAAGAGAAGCTCTGAGGCCCGATCCGAAAACCGGGCGATGGCGACATGATTGCCGAAGAGATCCCGCGTCCAGGTCAATTCACTCGGCTCGGGCGTGATCTCGAGCCCGGATTCAAGCACTTTCTGGTCGTCGTCGTCGCGCGGACGCATCATCATCCGGTGTTCGCCGAACGCGACCGGGTGTCTATAGTGGTAGGCCGTAACGTGCCGGATGGTGAGAATCGGCATGGTGGTCCAAGAATGATGCAACGTGTGATGGCAAGCAATTTCCGCGCCAGCGTCGGTCCACAGGTCTTCCGCCGCCCTCCGCGTGCCGGGGAGGCTGGGCGCCGATGAACGATCCGCCAGACCGTCTGTTGGCGGCAGATGAGCCGGCGCCGGTCACGGTGTACAACGAAAATGGCCCCTCGCCGTTCCTGATCGTCGGCGATCACGCAGGCAACTCCATGCCCCGCGCGCTCGGCCGGCTTGGCATTCCGCAAAGCGACTGCGAGCGCCACATCGCCTGGGACATCGGCATAGCAGCGGTTTCCCGGCTTACCGCCGACGCACTCAACGCCACCCTGGTGCAGCAGAACTATTCCCGCCTGGTCATCGACTGCAACCGCACGCCGAACTCCGAAACATCGATGCCGGAAATCAGCGAGCTCACGCCGGTGCCGGGAAACATCGGCTTGAGCGATGCGCGGAAGGCCGCGCGGGTGCGCGAGATTTTCCAGCCCTATCATGATCGGATCGAAACCGAGCTCGACCGCAGGCGCCGCGCCGGCCGGCCGACGGCGCTGATTGCGATGCACAGCTTCACGCCAGTATTCATGGGCGCGACGCGCCCCTGGCATGCTGGCGTGCTCTACAATCGCGATACGACGTTTGCCCATCTCCTTCTGGCGCTGCTGAAGCGCGAAGCGGGGCTCGTCGTCGGCGACAACGAGCCCTACAGCGTGACCGATGCGTCGGATTACACCATCCCGGTGCATGGTGAGCGACGCGGGCTGCATCACGCCGCGATCGAGGTTCGCCAGGACCTGATCGGGGACGACAAAGGCCAGCGCGCGTGGGCTGCGCTGCTCTCGCATCTGCTGCCGCGGGCGTATCAGGAACTGGCGGCGGCTTAGGCGATCAGGCGTGACGCCTATGGGATGGAGGTCTCCCGTTCAGTGCTCGATTTGCGATGAGAAGAACGCGCGTTCGAAAAGGGATGGAAGTGCTGGGCCGGACGGTGGCGGAGCGCGGATCAACCGGCCGCTGATACGGGAACCCTGTTCGCAAAGCGGCAATTGAGAGCGATGGCGCGGGCTGCCGCCTTCCGCTCAGTCGAACAGGCTCGACACCGACTCTTCCGTCGCGGTGCGCGCGATCGCCTCGCCGATCAGGTTGGAGACCGACAGCAGCCTTATGTTGCGCGCGACCTTGACCGCCTGGGTCGGCTGGATCGAGTCGGTGATGACGAGCTCCTTGAGCCGCGAGCCGGCGATGCGCGCCACCGCGCCGCCCGAAAGCACGCCATGGGTGATGTAGGCGCAGACTTCGGTTGCGCCCTTCTCAAGCAGGGCATCGGCGGCGTTCACCACCGTGCCGCCGGAATCGATGATGTCGTCGACCAGGATGCAGATGTGGCCGTCGACGTCGCCGATCACGTTCATCACCTCGGATTCGCCGGCACGCTCGCGCCTTTTGTCGACGATGGCGAGCGGCGCATTGATGCGCTTGGCGAGGCCGCGGGCGCGCCCGACGCCGCCGACGTCGGGCGAGATCACCATGACTTTGGAGAGGTCGAAGCGCTCCTTGATGTCGCGCACCATCATGGGGGCGGCATAGAGGTTGTCGGTCGGGATGTCGAAAAAGCCCTGGATCTGCCCGGCATGGAGATCGAGCGTCATCACCCGGTCGGCGCCCGCATTGGTGATCAGGTTGGCCACGAGCTTGGCCGAGATGGGCGTGCGCGGGCCGGGCTTGCGGTCCTGCCGGGCATAGCCGAAATAGGGCACGACCGCCGTGATCCGCCGTCCCGAGGCGCGGCGCAGCGCGTCGATGATGATGAGCAGCTCCATCAGGTGGTCGTTGGCGGGAAACGACGTGGACTGGATGACGAAGACGTCGGCGCCGCGCACGTTCTCCTGAATCTCGACGAAGATTTCCATGTCGGCGAAGCGCCGCACCACCGCCTTGGTCAGCGGAGTTTCCAGATAGGCCGCGATCGCCTCCGCAAGCGCCGGGTTGGAGTTGCCGGCGACGAGCTTGATTGCCCCGTTGTTGGACGCTTTCGGTCTGCGCTCGGCCGCCATCGCCGTCTCCAACGCGAGTCGCGTCCGCTCGCCTGCGCGCCGTGATAACAAGCGGGCGGCGCGGCTGGCAATATGAAGGCGGTTGCAACACCCGGGTTTTTAGCAGCGACGGCGCGGCCCGCCGGCCGTTCACTGCAGCGCGTTCGAGAAGGCGAGCGCCGAGCCCTCCGGGCCGCCCGGCATCGGGCGGTCCGGCGGCAGCGGAACGTCGCTGGCCGCGGCTTCATGCGTGCCGTCCACCCCCAGCGGAGCGACTACGTTGCCGAGGATGCGGAAGATGCCGGCGGACTCGGGCCGGAAGTCGTCGATCGCGGCCAGAACGGAGGTGCGGCGCGCCGGCATCGTGGATTCGGGCGCCGCGGAGGTGCGGGTCGCGATGAAGCCGACGAACTGGTCCATGCTGGAGCGGGCGATGCGGCGCAGGACCTGGTCGTCGGCCGCGGCCCAGGACCCGCGCGGCGCCGCCACGCGCTCCTCGCCGCTCAGACGAAAGGCGCGCCGCTGGTTGGCGTCATAAACGTCCCAGGCCCAGGCGATCGACATGGCACCGGGTTCGGCGCTGGTCGCGAGATAGCCGCGAATGCGATAGAGCGCCTCGCTGCCGCGCGGCACGATCACGATCTGGCGCGCCGCCGCCTCCTGGTCGAGATCGCGGACGAACTTGTGGAAAATCGTCACCGGCGGACCTTCGATCGATTCGAACGCGATCGTTGCGCCGCGCGCGTCGGCGACCGAAGCGGGAATCTGTCCGCCGATGGCGCTGCAACCGGCGGTCGCGAGCGCGACCATCAGCATGCCGGCAACACATTGCCAGCTTGCGCCACGCGTCGGCACGACGGAGCCCCCGCCCCGGATACGCATAACGACACCCCACGGAATCGGCGTTTTTCTTGTTGTTTCGGGCGGTCGACACAGGACCGGCCCACAATCGCCAATCAGCCCCCGAATGGGTAGCGTCGAATTGCGATCAGGTCCAGAGCCCCCGACGAAACGGCACCGGCGTTCTTCAACCGGCCAGCACGATCGCGTTGATATGCCGGCCGTAGTCGGCCTCGGCCCGGTGCACCGAGCGTCGGTAGCTGAAGAACATCGCCGGATCGGCGTAAGTGCAATGGCCGAGGTCCTCGATGTGGCCTATTCCGGCGGCGCGCAGCCGCGCCGCGATATAGCCGGCCAGGTCGAACAAGCCGTGCCCGGCGCGGGCGGAAGGCAGGAAAAACCGCGCGTTGGCCTCGCCGGCGGCCTTGAAACTGGCGACGAATTCGGCTCCGACCTCGTAATTGTGCTGGCGGATCATCGGGCCCATCGCGGCTACGACGCGCCCCCGTTGGGCCCCGCACCGCTCCATGGCCGCGAGCGTGGCCTCGAGCACGCCGGTGAAGGCGCCGCGCCAGCCGGCGTGGGCTGCGCCGACCACGCCGGCCGCCGGTTCCGCGAACAGGACCGGGCCGCAATCGGCGGTTGAGATGCCGACTGCGAGGCCGGGCACCTGGGTGACGAGGGCGTCGGCGCGCGGCCGCTCTCCAACCGGCCACGGACGCTCGGCCGTGATCACCTCGGGGGAATGGACCTGATAGGCCGTAAGGAAGCGCTCCGGCGTGACGCCCACGGCCGCCGCCATGCGGGCGCGGTTCTCGGCGACGTGGGCAGGCGCATCGTGCGAGCCGACGCCACCGTTGAGGCTTTCGTAGAGCCCCTCCGAGACGCCGCCGGCGCGCGTGAAGAAGGCATGGCGAATGCCCGCGAGCGCCGAAAGCGATCCGGCGTGCAACACCCCGGCCGTCATGGACTGGTTCGGAGTCATCGAGCGCCGGTTCTCATTGTTTGCCGCTCACCAGCCCATACCCTCGGCGCGCGACACAGAAGAAATCCTCAAAAGCCCGGCAGCGTCCCGAGCTTGGGATGGCCGAATCCGATCGCCTTGAACAGTCCGCCCATGCCGGTGCCCTCGGCATCAGTGAGGCGCGCGAGGGCCGAGTCGATCGCGGCGGCCTTCTCCGGTGGCGATGCCCGCTTGAGCGCGCTGGCGCGGTTGGCGATGCCGAGCATGTCGAGGAGGTCGCCCTGCGCGATCGGCCCGTAGGCGCGCGCCCCCATGCTTTCGGCCGCCTCGGCGAGCGCCTGGAAATCCACGTGCGCGGTAAGGTCGACCTGACCCGGCGCCATCAGCGGGTCGGCGAACTCGTGCGCGCCGACCGCCTGCAGGGTGTCGCCGGTTGCGCTTCTGAGATGGCCGTAATCGATCACCAGCGCCGCGCCGTCCGAGCGGGCGACGCGCCGCCCCAGCTCAAGCGCGACCTGGTCCGCGCGCCATTCGAAGATCTCGCCGATCTGTGCGTCGCGCACGCCGGCGGGCAGCATCTGGTCGAACAGCGGGATCGGGTCGCGGGCATTGCTGAACTGGAAATTGCCGGCCTCGTCGATCTTCACCACGCGCTCGTGCCAGCCGTCGGCGCACATCACCGCCTGCTGCACCGGCAGCGCGTCGAAGAACTCGTTGGCGACGATGATGGCCGGTCCGGCCGGCACGTCCTCGAGCGCCTTATGCCAATCGACGTGCATCTCGACGCCGGAAAGGGCGCGGCGCTGGCGCTGCTCGAGCGCCGGGCTGACCTCCACCAGATGCACCACCACCGCCTTGCGGAACTCCGGCACCGCATGCGCCGCGCGCAGCGCGTCGAGCATCATGGTGCAGCGGCCAGGCCCGAGCTCGATCAGCCGCACGTTCTCCGGCGAACCCATCTGCCGCCATACCGAAGCGGCCCAGAGGCCGATCAGCTCGCCGAACATCTGGCTGATCTCCGGCGCGGTGATGAAGTCGCCGGCGGCGCCGAGCGGATCGCGGGTCATGTAGTAGCCGTGCACCGGATGGGTCAGGCAGAGCGACATGAATTGCCCGACCGGCATCGGGCCGGCGACCGCGATGCGCCGGCGGATTTCCGCTTCCAGCGGGTGCATGTCGCTGGCCATCAGATCGCCCGCAGCGGCTGTGCCCGGCGCGCCGCCACAATGAACGCCAGACCGGCGAGCATCAGCGGCAGTGACAGCAGCATGCCCATGGTGAGCCCGCCCCAGAGGAAGCCGAGCTGCGCATCGGGTTCGCGGAAGAATTCGCAGATGAAGCGCGCCATGCCGTAGCCCAGCGCGAAGGCGCCGATGATGGTGCCGGGCCGCCTGAGCGCGCCGGCGCGCATGAGCACCAGGAGCGCGACACCGAGCACGACGCCTTCAAGCGCCGCCTCGTAGAGCTGGCTCGGATGGCGCGGTAGCGGTCCGCCGTTCGGGAACGCGACCGCCCAGGGCACGTCGGTGACGCGCCCCCAGAGTTCGCCGTTGATGAAGTTCGCGATGCGCCCGAGGAACAGGCCGATCGGCGCGACCGCGCAGGTGACGTCGCCGAGCGACAGCCAGGAAATGCCGCGCCGGCGCGCGAACACCAGCACCGCCGTCACGCAGCCGAGGAAGCCGCCGTGGAACGACATGCCGCCCTTCCAGAGCTGCACGATCTCGGCCGGATGCTCGATGAAATAGGACGGGTTGTAGAACAGCACGTAGCCGATGCGGCCGCCGAGGATGATGCCGAGCGTCACCCACAGCACGAAGTCGTCGTAATCGGCAACTGAGAACGGCGCCGGTCCGCCCCACAGCCTCTCCGAGCGCACGATGGCGCGCGCATAGAGCCAGCCGCCGAGGATGCCCACGATATAGGCGAGCGCATACCAGCGGATGGCGAAGGGGCCGATGCTGATGAGCACCGGATCGAAGTTGGGGAACGGAATGGCGGCAAGCGTCATGACGGCGATTCGCCTCGTTTGGCGCTGATGCGGGCAGGGGGCGGAGACGAAGTCAAGCTAGCAACCTATTGTGGCCGGACTTGTCCGCCTTGTTCGTCGGCGCCGCCGTCAGTCGCCCGGCTTCGGCCATTCCAGCGCCGTGTGGGCGCGCACGGCGTCGGCCGGAAACCGCGCCCGGGCGAGCGGCTCGGCTCTGGTGAACAGCAGCCGGGAGCGGAATGCCGGCGGACTCTCGACGAGGAGGATTCCGCGCAATGCCCGCGAATCGGGAACGAAGACCGGGTGCTCCAAGGCGAAGTGCGCCTCGCGCTGGGTCCAGGGCGGCACGCGGAGCCGCCAGCGCTGAGCGAGATGCTCTCCGGCGGCTCCGATCCAGGCGTCGAGCAGCGGATCGCCGAGCGTGCCCGGCAGCGGATCAAGCCGACGCTGCTGCGCCCCCTTGTTCGGATGGTCGAGATAGAATTCATCCACGAATTCGTCGAGCGCGACCGCGAAATCCGCTGGTGTCTTGCGGGCGATCTCCGCCACTTCGGCCAAGGATTGAGGGCGCGACACCGTTCGGCTCCATTCACGCGACGGACTTCGATTGAATCGCTTCGGCGAGCTCGCGCAGGCGAAGCTCGGAAGGTCCCGGCAATTCCTGTTCGGGAAAGAACTGGCGGAAAACCTCGCGGAGCTCCTGAGTTGTGCTGATGGTGCAAGCGACGCCGAGATTGACCGCATCCTGGAAATCGCGATCATCCGCCGTGGAACGTTCCAGGGCACTGAGCTTCATTGCCAGAAGATAGCTAGGCTTGGCCGCAACGACGCGCAATCCAACGCGCTCGGGCGACGGGTAGACGCCGACCAATATCCGGTCGCCGTCCTGTTCCAGCCGGCGCGTATACATGGTCACGCTCTCGTTCAGCCAGGATCGCGGCAGATCAAGCTGCCTGGCCGCATCTTCGGCAGCCTGGGCGACAAGGCCATGCGTACCCGGGGCGATAATCCGCGCATCGACGTCCTCGGAGCTCCGCCGCCAATCGAACTGGAAGAGGATCGCACTGCCTCCGTAAATCGCGATTTCTCCAAGCGCCTTCCGGTCGAGCAGGTACTGCCCCATGATCCGAAACGCGTGCTGGATTGTCGCACGATCAAGTTGTTTGCCGCCGACCATGGTCCTTTCCTCGACACGGGAGCATCTTAGCAGCCTTGACGACGTCCGTGATGGGTGAAGATCGTGTTGCGCGGGCTTGCGCACTCGATGTTTGGTTGCCATTTTGGGAGGTGATCACGCCATGATCCGAGGCAACCCATGACCCAGACCACCAACCGCTTCTTCGACGAGGTCGCCCGCCTGATGAACGACGCCGCCGGTGTCGCGCAGGGCGTCAAGCGCGAGGTCGATACTCTGTTCAAGACCCAGGCGGAGAAGTGGCTGCGCGACCTCGACCTGGTCAAGCGCGAGGAGTTCGAGGCGGTCAAGGACATGGCCCGCCTCGCGCGCGAGGAGAACGAGATCCTCAAAGCGCGCGTCGCGGCCCTCGAAGCCAGGCTTGGCCCCGCCCCCAGCGGCGGCTAAGCGGCTGCGGCGCCGGTGCTTTTTCGTGCCGCCCGCGCGCGCGCGCGTTCCTTGTCTTTCATCGATACGGCCGCTATAAGCCCGCATCGCCGCGGTCCAGACACCCCTGGAGGCATGTCGCGGCAAAGCCTAAGGAATTCGAGCATGACCACCGTGAGGGAATTGAAAGCGACGGCGCGTCCGCGGGCCGGCAAGGGGGCCGCCCGGGCGGAGCGTCGCGCCGGCCGCGTGCCGGGCGTGATCTACGGCGACCACAAGGACCCCCTCACCATCTCGGTCGACCATGCCGAGCTCAAGCAGCGGATCTATGCCGGGCGTTTTCTCAGCACCATCTATGAGCTCGACGTCGACGGCACCAAGCATCGCGTCATCCCGCGCGACTTCCAGCTCGACGCGGTCAAGGACCTGCCGGTGCACGTGGATTTCCTCCGGCTGGGAGCCGGCGCCAAGATCCGTGTCCGCGTCCCCGTGAAGATCGTGAATGCAGAGCAGGCGCCTGGCGTCAAGCGCGGGGGCACGGTCAACATCGTCACCCACTCGATCGAGGTGCTGTGCTCCGCCGAGGACATCCCCGAAGCGATCGAGGTGGACATCTCGAATCTCGAGATCAACTATTCGAGGCACATGAGCGATATCGAGCTGCCGCCGAATGTACGCGTGGTCTCGCGGGTCGACCAGACCCTGGTCACCATCGTGCCGCCGTCGGGTTACGCCGAAGAGATGAAGGCGCTGGCGGAAGCGGCTGCCGCCGCCGCTGCGGCCGCCGCCGCTGCCGCGGAGGCGGGCGTTGCCCCGGGCGAAGGTGCTGCAGCGCCTGGAGCCGCGCCTGGCGCAGCCCCAGCGCCCGGTGCTGCTGCCGGTGCCGGTGCTGCACCTGCCGGTGGCGCCGCGCCGAAGAAGTAGTCCGTGCCGTCGTGCCGTCGCCTGCTTACGCAAGCAGGCTCGAATTGAAAAACGTCATTGCCGGGCTGACCGGCAATCCATCCTCCTGTCGAAAAGAGATGGAGGCGCGGTCGAACCCGCGCATGACGGTGTCGGATGATGATCCATGCTGCTTTTCGTGGGGCTCGGCAATCCCGGCTCGAATTACGCCGGCAACCGCCACAACATCGGTTTCATGGCGCTGCAGGCCATCGCCAAACGCCACAACCTCGGGCCCTGGCGCCGCCGTTTCCAGGGCGTCGCGACGGAAGGCTCGATCGGTGCGGAGCGCGCCCTGCTGCTGCTGCCCGGCACCTACATGAACGAGTCGGGCCGCGCGGTCGCGGAAGCCGCGCATTTCTATAAACTCGGCCTCGGCGAGATCGTGGTATTTCACGACGAGATCGATCTCGCGCCCGCCAAGGTGCGGGTCAAGACCGGCGGCGGCGTCGCCGGGCACAACGGGCTGCGCTCGATCTCGGCACACGTCGGCAACGACTATCGCCGGGTGCGAATCGGCGTCGGCCATCCCGGCATCAAGGAGCTGGTGCACGGCTACGTGCTTTCCGATTTCGCCAAGAGCGAGCGGGAATGGGTGGACGCGCTCTGTACGATCATCGCCGACAACGCGGACCTGCTCGCGCGCGGGCAGGACAACACGTTCCAGAACAAGGTTCACCTGGCCATGCAGGCCAAGGGCTTCTTCGATCCGAAGGAGCCGGATTCACTGGTCAAGTGAGCACCGCACCGACCGGCAAACAGCAAGAGAAACGCAATGGGCTTCACCTGCGGCATCCTCGGCCTGCCCAATGTGGGCAAGACGACCGTGTTTAGCGCGCTGACCGCGAACACGTCGGCGCCGGCGTCCCGCTATTCCGCCGAGCCGAATCTTGGGGAGGTGCTGGTTCCCGATGCGCGGCTCGAGACGCTGGCCAAACTCGCCAAGTCGGTGAAGATCAAGCCGACGCGGCTCTCCTTCGTCGACGTCGCCGGCCTCGTCACCGGCTCGTCGCGCGGCGAAGGGCTCGGCAACCAGTTTCTCGCTCACGTGCGCGAGGTCGATGCCATCGCGCATGTGGTGCGTTGCTTCGCGGACGACAAGGTCTCTCACGTCGCCGGCAAGGTCGATCCGATCGCCGATGTCGAGACCATCGAAACCGAACTGATGCTGGCCGACCTCGACAGCCTGGAAAGGCGCGTCGACAATCTCGGCAAGAAAGCCAAGGGCAGCGACAAGGACGCGCAAGACGCGAAGCTGACGCTCGATCTGGTCAATCGCGCGCTGAAGCTCCTGCAGGACGGCAAGCCGGCGCGCCTCGTCGAGCGCGCCCCGGAGGAGGAAAAGGCCTTCGGGATGCTCGGCCTGATCACCTCCAAGCCGGTGCTCTACGTGTGCAATGTCGACGACGCATCGGCGGCGGGCGGCAATGATTTCTCGCGCGCGGTGGAGGCCCGCGCCAAGATCGAGAACGCCGCCTGTGTCACTATCGCCGCCAAGATCGAGGCCGAGATCGCGGCGCTGCCGGCGGGAGAGCGAGCGGAGTATCTCGCCGCGGTCGGGCTTACCGAGCCGGGCCTCGACCGCCTCATTCGCGCCGGCTATGCGCTGCTCAACCTCATCACCTACTTCACCGCCGGTCCCAAGGAGGCGGCCGCCTGGACCATCACGCGCGGCACCAAGGCGCCGCAGGCAGCGGCCGTCATCCACTCGGATTTCGAGCGCGGCTTCATCCGCGCCGAGACCATCGGCTATGAGGATTACGTTGCGCTCGGGGGCGAGAGCGGCGCGCAGTCGGCCGGCAAGATGCGGCTCGAGGGTAAGACCTACACGGTCGCCGACGGCGACGTGATGCATTTCAGGTTTGCGACCTGATCCGACGTGTAACGCAAGCCTCCCGCAACCAGGGAGGCCGCGCCGCCAAACCTCACCCCTCGGAGCGTCTCCATTCGCCCGACATAACATACTGAAAGTGCGAGCGCATCTGTTCGGCGCCCGAGTTAAGGCCTCCTTAAAATATGGCCGGTAATGAGTATCAGCTCCATGTTCGCAAAGATCAATTGCATGTCGGCATCGGACGTTTTGCTGAACGTTACATCGAACGCCTGAGGTGCGAATGGCCTGCGAGGGGTTCGCTCCATGCGTCTCCGGTTGAGTATCGTTCATCTGCTGGCGATCGCGAACACAGCGCTGTTGCTGGCGGGGACTGGCGTCGGCTGGGAAGTCACGCGGCGCTACGATGAATTGGTCTATCAATTCAATGCCGACAACGCACAGAAGATCGTGGATGTCGCCGTCAGCGATCTCGCGTGGCACGAATACGCTCACATGGTCAGCGATATCGGGCGCAATATCGCGCAAAACGAAACGCTCCGGAAACTGCTCGCCGCCAAGGACGGAGCGAAGATCCAGGCGAGCCTCGTGGATGAGTTCAGTCGCGGCGCCATTTCAAGCGGGCAGGTGAAGGCCCTGGGCTTTTCCGTCTACGACCCGGCATTGACTCTGGTCGGAGAGGCTTGGCGGGGGAGCCCCGCCGTCATCCCTGCGGAGCTGCGCGAGGCCGTCGCCACGCGTGAAGGGCCGGATCGCCTCAAGATATTCTGGCGCGCCTGGATCGATGGCGATCTTCCGGTGCTCACCGCCTTCGTTCCCGTGGGCGGCCTTCGGCCGCTTGGCTATGTGGGCGTGCATGCCGATCCGATCCACGCGCTGGCGACCCTCGACCAGAGGCTCGGTATGGCCGTGGAGATCATTTCCCTCCGCAGGGGTGCGCGCCTGCTGGCTCCGGGCAATTTCAAAATCCCGGACGGCGCCATCGTGCACGAGCATGGATTGCTCGCGCACAGTCCGACGGGAGAGCCCATCGCCCGCCTGGCGGTGAAGCAGGACGTCACCAATCTGGCGCAAGCTCTCGACGCGACGGCGCTGCGGTCGTTCGCAATATTCGCTTTCATCTGCGGCGGCATTTCCGCAGGCGCCCTCGTCCTCATCGCCATGTACGCGCGCAAGGTGAAACGGCGGGAAGCCGCGGCGCTGACCGAGATCGAGCAAAGGCGTCGCGAGAAGACCGAGGCTGACGAGGCGCGCCAGTGTGCCGACCGGGACGCTGCCGCACAGCGTCGAGACCATCTCCTGCACCTCGCCGATACCTTCGAAACCAGTGTCAAGTCCGTCGCCGACTTCGTGTCGTCAGCCTCGATCGACACGACGGGTAACGCCGAATCGCTCGCCACCGTGGCGCAGAGCACGTCGAAAATGGCTGCGGCCGCGGCCAATGCATCCGATCAAGCCTTCGCGAGCGTGCAAACCGTGGTGCTCGCGTCGGAGCGATTGTCGACCGCGATTGCCGACATCACCCGCCACGCCGCGCAATCGAGCAGTATCGCCGCCAAGGCGGTCGCGGAAGCCAATGAGACCAATGAGGCGATGCGCGGCCTCGCCGACTCGGCCAAAAAAATCGGCGAGGTGGTGAACCTCATCAATGCGATCGCCGGCCAGACCAACCTGCTTGCGCTCAACGCCACCATCGAAGCGGCGCGCGCCGGCGACGCCGGCAAGGGCTTTGCCGTGGTTGCCAGCGAGGTCAAGTCGCTCGCCACGCAGACGGCCAAGGCGACCGAGGAAATCACGACGCAGGTCAACGCCATCCAGTCATCGACCCGCCGCGCCGCCGCGGCGATCGAGCAGGTGGGTCGGACCATCGATGAAATCAGCGGCATCGCCATGAATGTGACCGCTGCAGTTGAACAGCAGAGCGTGGCGACCGATGAAATAGCGCGCAACGTCAACAAGGCCGCCGGCGGCGCGCGCGACGTTGCGGTCAACATCAACGGCGTCGACAAGGCAGCGGCCGAAACGGGGCACGTGGCCGCAATGGTCTTCACGGCCTCGCGCGACCTCGCGCGGCAGGCCGACACGCTGCATCACGAGGTCGAAAGATTTCTTTCCACTGTCCGGGCCGAACGAAAGGTTCCGGCGTAACCGTCAGACGTCGATAGGAGCATCACCATGAGACCCGTTCACAGGCTTGCTCTGGCTGCGGCCATGGTTTTCGGTTTCGTGGCATCCGCCGCGGCGCAAGATGCGCCGCTGCACATCAAAGGAGCCACCACGGTCAACGCGCGCCAGATCTTCGAGGTGCTCGACAAGAGCCCGAATACCGTGATCCTCGACAACCGCAAGGAAGAAGACTTCGCGGTGGGACACATCGAGGGCGCCATCCGGCTGATCGACACCGATGTCTCCGCCGAGACACTGGCCAAGCACATCACCACGAAGGACACGCCGGTGCTGTTCTATTGCAACGGTGTCAAATGCGGCCGCGCCGCCAAGGCAACCGAGAAGGCAATCCAGCTCGGCTATCATCAAGTCTACTACTACGCGCTGGGTATGGATGAGTGGAACAAGGAAGGGCTGCCGCTGGTGCGCTAGCGTGCAGGCACCCTGCCTGGCATCGACGCAGCGCGTGGTTGTTGCGCAGGTGCAAGAGGCTTCCGGCGCGACCGGCGACCGACCGGGGGCCGCCTATAATTGTCCGCGCTGGCGGATCGCGCCCAGATGCTCGTTGATGCGGAACGTGATCAGCACGAATTCCGCGACGATGCGCGCCCCGATCACCCCGATGAGGATCCCGACCAGGCTTCCGAGAATCATGAACACCCCGCTGAACGGGTTCACGGCCATCAGCAGCAGCCCTGCAAAGATGCCCGACAGGCCGCCGAGGACGGCCAAGCCGACCGCGAGCCAGTAGAAGATCTTGATGATCGAAGGCGTGATGAATCGTTCCCACTGGAACAGATCGCGAAGATCGAACATGGATCCTCCTCTCGGCGGTGCCGGCTGGCCGGCGGAGACTGTAGCGATGGCAGGGGCCGGGTCAACGGATGGCGGAGAACGGCAGGCGGGTGTCGTTGAACCGTCCCTATTGGGATATCATGGCGGCGCGCAAATACCGGCCCCAGCACGGCGAGCCGGTGCGGTCCTTCGCCAGTTCGGCCTTTGTCGAGCGCAGCGCAAGGCAAATGGAGCGGTATGACCACGCTTGGGCGCTACAGGCCTCATGCGGCGAGCCGGCGGCTTCGCGGCCTCCTCGGGAGGCGGGCCGCATGCGGGCGTCCTCATGGTGAGGTGCGTCGCAACGCGATGCGTCTTCGACCATGAGGATGCCGGGCCAGACCGCATCCGGCGCCGTCGGGCTCGATAGCGAGAGGGCCCGGCGCGACGAGCGGCGCGCCGCCGGCGTCGCCTGCGGTGCCCATGCGCTGCATGACGGCTACACCGACCTCATCTACGTACTGCTGCCGGTGTGGCAGGCTGAGTTCGGCCTCGGCTATGGGGAACTCGGGCTGCTGCGCGGCGTCTTCGCCGGCACGATGGCGAGCCTCCAGATTCCCTCCGGTCTCGTGGCCGAGCGGCTGGGCGTGGCGACGGTGCTCGCCCTCGGCACCGCGCTCGCCGGTCTCGGCTATTGCGTGGCCGGCGCGAGCGCGGGTTTCGGGATGCTCCTGCTGGCGCTCTGCATCGGCGGGGTCGGCGCCAGCACCCAGCATCCGCTCGCGTCCGCGCTGATGGCGCGCGCCTTCGCGGGCGCGCGCTCCATGAAGGCGATCGGCACCTACAATTTCGCCGGCGACATCGGCAAGATGACGGTGCCGGCGACAGCGGCGCTGCTGCTCACCGTGATGGCCTGGCGGCCGGCGCTCGTGCTCCTCGGCGCGGGGGGCCTGGTCGCCGCGACGGCGATCTATCTGCTCACTCCGCGCTTGCGCCCGGAAACCGCGTCGGCCGCGGACGCCGCCGCAATGGCGAGCAAAGCCGCCGCCGGCGCGCGCCAGCGCTTCGCCTTCCCGGTGCTGCTCGCGATCGGTGTGCTCGATAGCGCGACGCGCATGGGCTTCCTCCTGTTCCTGCCGTTCATCCTCACCGCCAAGGGCGCGAGCCTCCCGACCGTCGGGCTCGGGCTCACGCTGGTGTTCGCGGGCGGCGCCGCGGGCAAGCTCGTCTGCGCGTTCATCGGCGCGCGCATCGGCGCGATCGCGACCGTGTGGCTGACCGAGGGACTGACCGCGGTCGTGATCGTCGCGCTGCTGCCGTTGCCGCTCGAGGCCGCGCTGATCCTCCTGCCGCTGATCGGCGTCGCGCTCAACGGCACATCGTCGGTGCTCTATGGGTCCGTGCCCAATCTGGTCGCGCCGGAACGCCGGGCGCGCGCCTTCGGCGTGTTCTACACCGGCACCATCGGCGCGGGCGCGGTCGCACCCACGATCTACGGCGTCGCCGGCGACGCGCTGGGCGTCGATGCGGCACTGGGCATTATCGCCACTGTCGTGCTGGTGACGCTGCCGCTTTCGCTCGTGCTGCGGCCGGCGCTGGCATCGGACCTTCCCCGAACACCCTGAATTTCGGTTCCAGGGCGGCGCCGTCGCGCGGATTCGACGGAACCATGGGCCGTCGCGGACTATCACCGCTGCAACAATCGGTAAATTAATGTGAGGAGGAGGTGAAACAGGGAGGGCAAAGGCGCGTTGCCATCAAGCAACCTGTGAGGAGGCCTCCCATGAAGACCCGTTTCCACTGCGGATTGATCGCATTGACGCTGATCGCCGGGACCGCCGCGGCGCCAGCCCAGACTCCGCCGGGCGCCGTGGGACAGGGCAACGACAGCATTGAGTATGCGCCGCCTCCGACCAGCGCGCCGTCTCAGCAGCTCCAGCTCACGCCGGCGCAGAAGACCTCGATCCTGAACGCCGTGCGCAAAGAGGCCGCCAAGCCGGCGTCGCCGATCAATTTCGTCGTCTCGGTCGGCGCGCCGGTGCCGCCCTCGATCGAGCTCTACATCCTTCCGGACGGCGTGCTGGCCGAAGTGCCGGATGCCAAGATCGTGAAATACACCACGGTGCAGAACCAGATCGTCCTGGTTGACCCCACCACCATGCGGGTGGTCGACGTGCTCGAGCGCTGAGCCTATTCGGAGCGGTCGGTCACCCATTTGGTGACCGCGGCCGGAAGCACGTCCAGATAGGGGCCCATGAAGAAGGCTTCGCCGGTCCCTTCGCCAAAATAGTGATCATAGGCGTCGATCATGGCGCGCACCGGCGCGACGCAGGACTGCATCGAGTCGACGATCAGGTCGCCCACATTGACCACCGATTGGCGGTAGCGGGTGTCGGCCGTGACGGTGCGGGTAATGCATTCGGTCGCCCGGCGCACGAGCGGCTGCACGGCGGCGTTCTTCTGCCCCGCACTCAGGTTGATGACCGGGCCGCCCGGATCCGTCATCGGACCGGTGGCGACGCCGACGAGCAGAGTCGAGGCGGCTAGCGCGGCAAGAATCATCGGAACCCCCAGGTGCCCTCATAAAATCTAATCGAATACCCCCGGCCGGTGAAAGCGAAATCAACCGTTAAGGATGCCGCCGCCGGATGAATGACCCGTTGCTGTGGATTTGGCGGCACAGCAGGAACCCAGGCCCCGCCAAGCCCGGTAAGCCGTTTCGACGAATTGCCGCGTGGCTTCCGCCGTCGCCGGGAACGCCGACCTTGCGGCCGCGTTGTTCAACGTTCCGCGCAACTGAAGGCAAAGGAGACCATCATGCAGACCCACTTTCGCCACGCAGTCGTTGCGCTGTTGCTCGCCGCGGGAACCGGAACCGCGAGCGCTCAGACAGTTATCACGCGTGACGACACTCAGCTGCAACTGACGCCAGCCCAGCGTACCACCATCTATCGCACGATCGTGCCGCAAAGCCGAGGTCGCCGTCCGGTCATACGGGAGCGCATCGTCATCGAGCCGGTCGCGCCCGCCCCGGTCGTTCGCGAGCGGGTGATCACGCGGTCGCTCGACGACTATGCCTACGGCGATCGCTATGACCGCTACGACTCCCGGTCAGACTACGCCTACGCGCCGCCGCTCGCCCGCGAGCGGGTGGTGACCGCGCCGGCTGACGCCTATGGCTCCTATGCCTATGCGGTCGGCACCCGCGTCGCGCCCTCGGCCCGCCTGGCGCCGCTTCCGCCAGCGGTGGTGGCCGAGGTCCCGGCGATCCGGTCCTACAGGTACATGGTCTACCAGAACCGGGTGCTGCTGATCGATCCCGCGACCAGCATCATCGTGGGCGAGGCAACGGAATACTAGGTTGCGACAGGGCGCAGACTGAAATGGCCAGCGGGCCGGCGGAACCACCGGCCCGCTGGTCGCGTTGAGACCTGAGACAATCTCTCGGGGAGCGATGCGTGCCGACAACCGCAGCAAAAGACCGTTCTCGGGCGCCGGGCGACGGCGGTCCGATGACGGACGAGCAGGCAAAGCAGCTCAAGAGCCTGTCGGAACAGGCCTTCGAGCCCGAAGCATTCAATCCGAAACTCTCTCGAGACGAAGCAGAGCTGCGGCTGGCGGCGCTCTCTGCGAAGTTGCGCTTGCTCGATGAGCCGCCGCACACGCTTTAACTCGCGAGCCTGGAGAACGATCATGCGCCTGCAAATCATCCGCGCTACCACGATCGTGCTGGCGCTCGTCGGCGCGGTGGCGGCATCCGCGCAGGACGCACCGCGCGATACCGGAGCCCGCGGTGCTCTGCCCGGGCCGAACGCCAACCCCCCAGGCTCGGCCGCTCTTGCCCCCGACGGCAGCAACCCGGTCCAGCCGGTACCAGGCGCCATGCCGGGCAGCGATACCGTGCCCTCGACCATCTCGGCCAAGAACGCCGAAGACGACAAGCTGATCACCACGGCCTACACGTTCAAGAGCCTGACCGACGAACAGCGCCGGATGATCTACGAGGTGCTCAAGGACAAGCCTCCGGGCTCGGCCTTCAACGCCGACATCGGCAGCGAGCTGCCGCCGGTGATCGAATTGCAGCCGCTCCCGGACGAAGTGACGTCGAAGCTGCCACAGACCAGGGGCTACGCCTATGCGGTGGCCGAGCACCGCGTATTGCTGGTGGCTCCGGTCTACCGCGTCGTCGTTGCCGTGATTGCGGAGGCGCCGGGGAGCACGACCGGCGGCGGAGCGCGATCCGCCCAGCCCTGACGGCGAACAATCGTTGAATTGCATAAAATTGTACGGAGCGCGCTAACGCTGGCGCAATCCGCGGGCGCGATCATGGCATGGGACGGTTATTACGAGAGCGTCTCATGGAACAACGACGACATCAGCGCGCTCGCACACTGAAAGCGGCGCGGATCCTGTTCAACCATCACCACTCGGCGATCACCTGCACGGTGCGCAATCTCTCGCCTGCGGGCGCGTGCCTGGAGGTGGCGAGCACGGTCGGCATTCCGCAATGCTTCGATGTGATCTTCGAGGCCGACCGCTCGATCCGCGGCTGCCGCACGATCTGGCTCAGGGAGAGGCAGCTCGGCGTGGAATTCGCCTCGCCGCCCGGGGCGGCGGCGCTCACCAGCTCCGGTTGAAGCCGGCCTTCAACATCTATTGACCATGACGCGTTGCGATTCAGCATCTCTTGACCATGTCGGTCGGCGCGGTGGCGGCGGCGGCCGGCATTAAGTTTACAGGAAGAGGTCGCTCGTTAGCCTTTGAACGGGGTTCAAGGGAGGGTTCGATGCGATCCGCATTCCGCCATGGCGCGCTGGGGCTGGCGCTGATTGGCGTTGTCGGCCTTGCGGCTGCCGGCCAGATCCGCGTCGCGCCGGGCGCCATCGAGGACGAGATCGCTCTCGGCCCCACATTTCCGGACGACGAGACCACCGGCAGCATCGATCGCGCGTCCGTCACGCAGTCGCTGGCGCTGAGCGACGAGCAGCGCGCCTGGGTGTTCCTCGGCGTGATGAATCTGCCGGACGTGCGGGAGGCCGACGTGGAGCCTCCGGAGCCCGCGACCGCGCTCGAGGACACGATCGAACTGCAGGACCTGCCGACGATGGTCACCCGCAAGATCCCGCTGCTGCTCGACTACAAGTTCGTGAAGCTCGACGACCGCATCCTGGTGGTCAGGCCGGCCGACCGCATGGTGGTCGCGGAAATCCCGCGCTACCGGCTCGTGCGCTGATCGCGACGCGCCGCCAGCCTGCGGCGCCCGGATCGCGATCTCGCGTGGAGCAACGCGCCGTCAGCGCGGCGCGGTGCGCGGCGCCCAGTCTGCCTGGTGCTTCCAGGTCGCCAGGCTCTCAGCGATGATCTTCGTCGACTGCATCGCAGACTGGCTCAAATGCGCATACTCGGCGATCTCACGTTGCACGCGTGCGCCCTCGTCGTGGAGGAGCTCGCGCAGCGTCTGCAGTTCGGCGATGAGCCGGTCGATCTCCTGCACCGACGAGCCCGCCACCCGCTGCAGCAATGTCGAGATGTTGGCCGCCACCAGCTCGCTGTCCGTTTCGGGAGCGCGGCGCAGGCTGGCGCCGTCGCGGCGGACGAATTCCCGGATTTCGCCTTCGACTTCCGCGCTTTTGCTGGTCTGCTGGTCGCCTTCGACGGACTTCCCAGGCTTGATCACAGTCATGATTGATACCCCCGATGAAGAACACGCATGTACACGCCCCTCGCCCAGCCGATTGCCGCATGCGAATGTGACGAGATCGCGGCCATGCGCGGAACCATCCACCGAAAGCCTCATGGCAAGTTCCATCACGCGGCGATTCAGTCCGTAATTTAAGCTAAGCCGCATGGGTCATCGGGCCTGAAATCAGGATGCGGAATAGTCGATAACGATTAACGCTGTTTTTTGGTTGGGCGATCCGGGTGTCAACAGGGCTTGTGACATCCTGCTGCCGACATCCAACCATGGTCATACGCGGGGAGAATTGTCGTGCGGCGTGGCGTTGGCTGGTGTCTGCTTTCGATCGCGTCCGCAATGATGGTCGTGCCGCATTGCGACCGCGCGGTTGCGGCCGACGTCTTCGGATTCAGTGCCGAGCAGATCGGCAAGCCCGGGTTCGATCCGCCCTGGCATGGGAAAAGCGAATACTGGTTTACATCTCCGGATGGTGACCCGAAGAAATCCATCAACGTCGAGGCGGTGGATCTCGACGGCCACGAGCCGAACTGTCCGGCCGTCCTGCTCAAGGGCGACACCAGCAACGGCGTCATCGGCGTCGGGACCGATTGCCTTCCCGAGGCGCGAGCGTGGCTCAACGAAGGCTATGAGATCGCGCCCGGCCAGCCGGCGGTGAGCGTCGAGATCACGCTCAAGGGCATCGGCCGCGGCCGCGACGCGCTGTGGGAGGTGATGGGCGTCGACGCCCGGGGCGCCGTCGTCTGGTTTCAGGGCAATTTCCACGGCGGCGACGCCGACGAGACGGTGAGCCAAAGCCGGGTGATCGACCAGGCGGCGCTCGCGTCGGCGCCGGTGCCGCCGCAAGGCGGCTTCGCCGGCCCGGTGGCGATCCACGTGGTGTTCCTGAAATCCTTGTGGGCGGGCGCCACCCTGCCGGCGTTCGGCGCCACCCGCTTCGATGCAGCGATCTATCTGGTCGCCGTCAAGGCCATCGGCTTGTGAACGTCCGCGATCATGGCTGCAGGTTCCATGGCGTTGCCTGCCAGACAATCTTCCAGTCGACTTCCGGAACGGTGCAGCGCAGGTCGCGATACTCGACCTTGACCAGCGCAAAACCGTTCAGCTCGCCGGCACCCTGGCGATAGGTGTGGCGGCTTTCGCGCGCCGGACAGTAATCGTTGCCCTTCCAGGCCGTGAGCGTCTTGCCGGCTGGGTCCCAGAACATCAATCCCGGCGTATTCGATGCGCTGAAGCCGCCGGAGGCGGCAACCACCGGAAACATCATCGGGCTCGGCTCGGACTGGAGCGACCGATCGAACAGGAAGGCGCGGCTGTAGCTGACGATCGCCTGGCACGGCACCAGCGCCATCACGCGGTAGCCGTCGGCCGGGCGGAAGATCAGCACCGGCCGGTCCTTGAGCTGGCTCTCCTCGACGCGGCACTGCGCGCGGCCGATGGCGGCATCGAGCTGCCGCGGGATATCGGCGACCTGCGCGATCGCCAGCGGCCGGGCGCCGGAAGGGACCTGGATCGGGTCGAACGGGGCCGCGGGCGAGTCCTGGGCCGCTTCCTCGGCATTGCCGTCCGCGGGCGCAGCGATCACGGCCGCGGCGAGCAACACGGCTCCGGTGCAGCCGGCAGCGAACACTTGCCCCATGGCAGCCTCCCACGCCCGCAGAGTCTTGCCGCGGCGGAGCACGCCGGTGCGTGCGCGGCGCCGCTAAACTCCGCCACTGTTCGGGATCATGCTTCAGTACCCGATGATGATCTCGGCGATCACCGGCTTCACGGCCCGCACATTGGCTTCGCTCGACACGAATTCCTTGTTGGCGGATAATTCGCCGCGCGCCTCGGGCGGCGCCTTGGCGTCCGGGCGCATGAACACGCCGAGCTTGCAGCCGCCAGGCAGGTTGTTGAGCGCGCCGTCCTGCCAGTCGCTGATCTGGCCGGTGTTGTCGCTGCCGAATCCCTTGAGCTTGATCGGCTTGCCGTTGAGCTTTTCGATCGCCGCGAGCTGCATACCGAGCCGCAATCCCTTCGGCGCCGTCCAGGTCGATTGGCCGTTGATCACGATCAGATAAGTGCCCGAACGCGAGGCCGGGTTCTCCCACCAGACTTCGAGGCGGCGCTTCGGATCCTTGGGAAACAGCACCGAGGCCATGACCTTGCCGCCCTGGCCGTTGTCCACCTCGGCGAACGTGACGTTGTCCAGCTTGAACGCGGTGGCGAGCTTGATATGGCTGGAGTCCTTTCCGAACGCGCCGCTGCAGGCGACCGCGCGGGCCGTCGGCGCCGGCGGCGAGGACTTGGGGGCGGCGGACTTCGGCTCGCTCGCGTTGGGCATCGCTGCTTTGGGCGTGCCCTTGCCGGGCGGGGTCTGGTTCGGCCGGTCCGGCTCCTGCGCACGCTGGATCTGCGAGGGCGTCAGCTCCTCGACGTCGAGGTCCGGGTCGGGAGGCTGTGGGCGCTGCGTCTGCTTGGGCGCAGCCTGCACCGCAGGCAGCGGCGCGGCGGCGACACCCGCCGCCACCAAGGCGAGAATCCATCGACTGCTCATTCCACGCTCCTGACCGCTCGCGGGGCCAATCGGGCCCCGCGCGCACCCTACACGTGTCGTCGTCGGCCTTGGCGGAATAATGGCGGCGCTTTACGGCTCTTGCATTGGTCGCATTTTCGGAGGGGAGACCGGAATCCACTTTGCCTGAAAATGCTCTCAATCGCGCCCCGCTCAAACCATCAGGGGTTCTTCTTCGCGAACGGGTTGCTCTGGCCGGGTTTGGACTGGCCCGGCCCCGAGCCGAAGGACGGCACGGGCGCGCCGCCTTTCTTTTTATTGTGCTCGGCCTTCGGTTTCTTCTTCTCCTTGTTGCTGCGCATTTGACCTTTCGCCATGACGTCCTCCTGCGGATTGATGGGTTGGCGTTCGATAAGGGACACGGCCATCCTATCGCAGTTGCCGCGATTCGCGATGGGCCTCTTGGCGTTGCGCTTTGGCCCGGCCCGATTGACCTTGGTCCGCAACTGCCTAGATTGGCCCGGCCGATCGCTCCCGTTCGTGCGCCACCGTCGATCGTTCGTAGAAAGGATACATCGTGAGTATCGTGCCGCCCGACGTCGTGAAGGAGTTCGCCCCCACCGGCAAGCTGCGCGCGGCGATCAACGTCAGCAACATCGTCCTAGTGCAGCAGGATCCGGCGACCAAGGCGGTGCGCGGCATCACGCCAGACCTGGCGCACCAGCTGGCGAAGCGGCTCGGCGTGCCGATCGAGCTGGTGATCTTTCCCTCCGCCGGCAAGGTGTTTGAGGCGCTCAAGAGCGGCGCGTGGGATGTGGCATTCCTCGCGATCGAGCCGGTACGCGCGGCCGAGATCGACTTCACCTCGCCCTATGTGCTGATCGAGGGCACCTACATGGTGCGCAAGGATTCGGCGCTCAAGACCGTCGCGGACGTGGACCGCGCGGGCACGCGCATCGCGGTCGGCAAGGGCTCGGCCTACGACCTTTACCTGACGCGCAACATCAAGAATGCGACCATCGTGCGCGGCGACACCGGCGATGCCGCGATCGAGCAGTTCGTCAACGAGAAGCTCGAAGCCGCCGCCGGCGTGAAGCAGCCGCTGGTGCTCTATGCCAAGGCGCATCCGGAGTTCCGGGTGATGGACGGCCGCTTCCAGGAAATCCGCCAAGCCATGGGCATGCCCAAGGGCCGCGACAAGGCGGCCTCCTATCTGCGCGGCTTCATCGAGGAGATGAAGGCCTCGGGCTTCGTGGCCGACGCGCTCCAACGCAGCGACCAGCCCGACGCGGCGGTGGCGCCGGCGGGCGGTTGACGCCGCACGGGCCTGCACCGCGCGATTTCCGGCTTGACTCTGCCACGACCGTTTGCCCGACTTGCGTCTCTCGACAACAAAAACTCATGAGGAAGCCCATGGACAGACTCTGCAAGGCGCTCTGCGCCGCGATCCTGCTGGCCGCCGGCATCGCCGCGGCGTCGGCGCAGGGCGCCATTTCGCCCGAGGCGCTGAAGGAGCTCGCCCCGACCGGCAAGCTGCGCGCCGCGATCAACCTCGGCAACGCCGTGCTTGCGCAGAAGGATGCCGCCGGCCTGCCCAAGGGCATCACGCCCGATCTTTCGCGCGAGCTTGGCCGCCGCATCGGCGTTGCGGTCGAGCTCGTCCCGTTCGATGCCGCCGGCAAGACCTTCGAGGCGCTCAAGGCCGGCGCGGTGGATCTCGTCTTCATCGCGATCGAGCCGGTGCGCGCCGCCGAGATCGAATTCACCGCGCCCTACGTGAACATCGAGGGCGGCTACATGGTGACCAAGGATTCCCCGCTGAAGGGGATCGCCGACGTCGATCGTCCCGGCATCAAGATCGCGGTCGGGCTCGCGTCCGCCTACGACCTCTATCTGACGCGCACGATCAAGAACGCGCAGGTCGTGCGCGCGCATGCCGGCGGCGGCGAGGCGATGGTCGAGCTGTTCCTCAAGGAGAAGCTCGACGTGGTGGCCGGCGTGAAGCCGGTGCTGGTCGAATACGCCAGGACCAATGCGGCCATGCGGGTGATGGACGGCCGCTTCATGGTGATCGAGCAGGCCATGGGCGTGCCCAAGGGCCGCACCGCCGCCGCGAAATACCTGCGCGGCTTCGTGGAGGACGTGAAGGCCTCCGGCTTCGTCGCCGACGCGCTCAAGCGCAGCAACCAGCCGGACGCCACGGTGGCGCCGCCGGCGGGGACTTAGAGCGTCGCCGACGCCGCGCCGAAAGCGGTCGCCCTCGTGTCGGATTTGGTGAGTTTTTCCGGGAGAAGCACCATGCGCGCAATCAACATCTCCTGCCGGCTGATCTGCGCCGGCTTGCTCCTGGGCGCGCTGGCTGCGCCGCCGGCCGCGGCGCAGCCGGGACCAGGAGTGACCCTGTTCGAGGGGGCGCGGCTCATCGACGGCAATGGCGGCGCGCCGATCGAAGACTCCGCCTTCGTGGTCCAGGGCAACCGCTTCACCCAGGTCGGCCGCAAGGGCCAGCTCAGTGTCCCGGCGGGCGCGGCGCGCGTCGATCTGACCGGCAAGACCGTGGTCCCGGGTCTGGTCGACGCGCACGGCCATCCCGGCTTCCTCGATGCCGTCACCGGCAAGATGTCGAAGGCGAACTTCACACGCGAGAACTACATCGACCACCTGCAGCGCCTCGCCTACCACGGCGTCGTCGCGGTCATCAGCACCGGCACCGATTTCGGCGAGCTTGCTTTCAAGCTGCGCGACGAAGCGATCCCGAACGCCGCGCGCATCCTCACGGTTGGGCGCGGGCTCGCCTATCCGGGCTCCGGACCCGCCGACCGCTCGCGCAACGACGTGCCGTTCGCGGTCACCAGCGCCGAGGAGGCGCGCAAGGCCGTGCGCGAGCTGGCGCCGCTGAAGCCCGATTTCGTCAAGATCTGGGTCGACGACCGGGGTGGCCGGGCGACCAAGCTGACCCCGGAGATGTTCACGGCGGCGGCCGACGAGGCCAAGAAGCAGGGCCTGCGCTCGATGGCCCACGTCTTCGACCTCGCCGATGCCAAGCTGCTGATCCGCGCCGGCGTCGAAGGCTTCATGCACAGCGTGCGCGACCAGGAGGTCGACGACGAATACATCCGGCTCGCGAAGGAGCACGACATCTGGATCACGCCCAACCTCGGCGGCGTCAACCGCGCGAGCCTGATCCGCGACGACGGCCGGCCGGCCTGGCTGGACGAGCCGCTGGTGCGCGAGACCATGGCGCCGGCGCTGATCCGCGAGCGCGAAGACCTGTACGAGAAGCGCAAGCGCGAAGGCACCGCGGTGAGCACGTTCGGACGGGTGTACGACACCATCAACACCAAGAAGCTGCACGCGGCCGGCGTGCGCGAGGTGCTCGGCGGCGATTCGGCCGGCGACGCCAACCGCTGGCTCGGGCTGCATTCGCTGGTGGAGTTCGAGAACATCGTCGCGGCCGGCTTCACGCCCATGGAGACGATCCTCGCCGCCACGCGCGAATCCGCCAAGGTGCTGCGGCTCGATGCGCAACTCGGCACGGTCGCCGCCGGCAAGAGCGCCGACTTCGTCGTGCTCGACGCCAACCCGCTCGACAGCGTCGCCAACATGCGCAAGATCGGCAAGGTCTACCTGCGCGGCCAGGAGGTCGATCGCGCCGGCCTGCGGGCGAAGTGGCAGGGCCGGTTTCGCGACCAGGGGCAGCTTTAGAGCTGCGGCCGGCGGACATTGCGACGCCGCCGTGCCGGCGGTCCGGCCATAATGTGGTGGATTTGACGACCGGCAATTTTCTGCTGGATTCTTTTGCGTTTTCCGCAACGCCCGCCAACGATCGCGCGCGTTCCGCGTTGCTCCGTCAGGGACGACCTGAACTGCCAGGAGAGACGCGATGAAGAATGTTCTGTTCTGCCTGATCTCAGCCACCGCCATGGTCAGCGCGACGCCGGCGAGCGCGCAGTTCTGGTTCGATGCCGGACCGGTCGCCGTGCGCGTCGGGCCGCCGGCCTGGGGCTGGCGCCCGCATCGCTGGGTCCGCGACTATGCCTATGTGGTGCCCCACTGCCGCGTCATTCGTGAGCGCATCCGCCGGCCGAACCGCCGCGTGATCGTGCGCGAGCGGGAAATCTGCGATTGAGCGCGGCGCCGGCGCTGCCACCGGGAACGCGGCAACACCATCGAAAGGACGGCCTCGATGTCAACGAACGCGTTGTCGGCGGTCAAAGGGAAATCGCGCGCCATCAAGCTGAAGCGGCTCGCCGCGGCCTGGGCGCGCGAAGCCGAGGAGGAGCTGCAGCTCGAGGCCGGCGATGTCGCCCCGCTGCTGCAGGCGATGCGGGACGCCTTGAACCTCGAGCTTGAGCGCAAGCCGCAACGCCAGCCGGGCTGAGGCTTTTCGCATTCGCACTTTTACGCCCTCGGATTTCCGGCGCGCGGCCGGAAGACGAAGCCGCCGGTGGCCGGCTCGTTGCCCGTGAGGGTGAAGCCGCTCCAGCCATAGAGCGTGAGCCCAAGCAGAGCGCAAACAGCAGGCCGAAGACGGTGCGCGGGCTTACCGCCCGCGCGGCTTCCAGCCGCCGCGCATGCCTGCCTTGCCGCCGGTCGAGCGCGGGCCGGGGCGATAGGGCCGCGATTCGGGTTGCGGGCCCATTTCGTCGAGGGTGGGTTTGCGCGGGGCGTCGCGCGAGGCTTTCGCGCCGGGGCGGTGCGGAAGGGTCTCGTGGTAGAGCGCGATGCCCATCTCGTCGAGGTCGGGCTTGTGGATTTTGCTCGGGCCTTGCGCAGTACCCCTTTCCCGGCGCTTCGCGCCGGCCTGCCCCGCAAGGGGGGAGGCAACCGCGCTGGCGCGCGGTGTGCTGCGCGCCGTTCCACGGGCGTCCGGATATTTCGCGGTCGGGTCGTCCATCACGGCGAGCTCGGTGGCGCGCAGGCGCTTGAGCTCGTCGCGCAGGCGGGCGGCCTCCTCGAAGTCGAGATCGGCGGCGGCCTCGCGCATGCGCGTCTCCAGGTCGGCGATCACCGCCTCGAAATTGTGCCCGATGGTGGCGGCATCCTCGAACTCGCCGGCACCTAGGAGTCCTTTGCCGGCGCCGGTCGCGATCAGCACGTGGTCGCGCTCATAGACACTCGACATGATGTCGTGGATCGAGCGCTTGATACTCTCGGGCGTGATGCCGTGCTCGGTGTTGTACTCGACCTGCTTCTCGCGGCGGCGGCTGGTCTCGGCGATGGCGCGCTCCATCGAGCCGGTGACCTGGTCGGCATAGAGGATCACGCGGCCGTCGACGTTGCGCGCGGCGCGGCCGATGGTCTGGATCAGGCTCGTCTCCGAGCGCAGGAAACCTTCCTTGTCGGCGTCGAGGATGGCGACCAGCGCGCATTCCGGAATGTCGAGCCCCTCGCGCAAGAGGTTGATGCCCACCAGCGCGTCGAAGGCGCCGAGCCGCAGGTCGCGGATGATCTCGATGCGCTCGATGGTGTCGATGTCGGAGTGCATGTAGCGCACGCGGATGCCCTGCTCGTGCAGGTATTCGGTCAGGTCCTCGGCCATGCGCTTGGTCAGCACGGTGACCAGCGCGCGGTAGCCTTTCGCCGCCACCGCCCGCACCTCGCCGACCAGGTCGTCGACCTGCGTGCGCGCCGGGCGGATGTCGACCGGCGGGTCGATCAGCCCGGTCGGGCGGATCACCTGCTCGACGAAGACGCCGCCGGACTGGTCGAGGTCCCACGGCCCCGGCGTCGCTGACACGCAGGTGGTCTGCGGCCGCATGGCGTCCCATTCCTCGAAGCGCAGCGGCCGGTTGTCCATGCAGGACGGCAGGCGGAAGCCATATTCGGCGAGCGTCGCTTTCCTGCGGAAGTCGCCGCGGAACATGCCGCCGAGCTGCGGCACCGTGACGTGGCTCTCGTCCACGAACACCAGCGCGTTGTCGGGCACGTATTCGAACAGCGTCGGCGGCGGCTCGCCGGGCTTGCGCCCGGTGAGATAGCGCGAATAGTTCTCGATGCCGGCGCAGCTCCCGGTCGCCTCCATCATCTCGAGGTCATAAAGCGTGCGCTGCTCCAGCCGCTGCGCCTCCAGGAGCCGGCCGGCGGCGTTGAGCTGCCCGAGCCGCCAGCGCAATTCGTCCTTGATGCCGGCGATCGCCTGCAGCAGCGTCGGGCGCGGCGTCACATAGTGCGAGTTGGCATAGACCTTGATGAATTCGAGTTCGTCGGTCTTGTGCCCGGTGAGCGGATCGAACTCCTCGATCGACTCGACCTCGTCGCCGAACAGGTTCACCCGCCAGGAGCGGTCTTCATAGTGGGCCGGGAAGATGTCGACGGTGTCGCCCCGCACGCGGAAGGTGCCGCGCGCGAAGTCGCCGGCGGTGCGGCGGTATTGCAGCGCGACCAGGTCGGCGATCAGGCGGCGCTGGTCGATGCGCTCCTTGCGCTTGAGCGAGAAGGTCATCGCCGAATAGGTCTCGACCGAGCCGATGCCGTAAATGCACGACACCGAGGCGACGATGATGACGTCGTCGCGCTCGAGCAGCGCGCGCGTCGCCGAGTGGCGCATGCGGTCGATCTGCTCGTTGATCGAGGATTCCTTCTCGATATAGGTGTCGGTGCGCGGCACATAGGCTTCGGGCTGGTAGTAGTCGTAATAGGAGACGAAATATTCGACCGCGTTGTCCGGGAAGAAGCTCTTGAACTCGCCGTAGAGCTGGGCCGCCAGCGTCTTGTTGGGCGCCAGGATCAGCGCCGGGCGCTGGGTGCGCTCGATCACCTTCGCCATGGTGAAGGTCTTGCCCGAGCCGGTGACGCCGAGCAGCACCTGGTTGCGGTCGTGGCGCCTGACGCCCTCCACCAGTTCGTCGATCGCCAGCGGCTGGTCGCCCTTGGGCTCGAACTCCGACTTGATCACGAGGCGTCGGCCGCCCTCGCTCTTTTCCGGCCGCGGCGGCCGGTGCGGCACCCACGGCCGTTCGGCGAATTCCGGCCGGCCTTCGCGCAGCAGGCGGTCGAGCGCCTGCGCGGTCGCGGTGACGCCGCTCAGATCCCGCCCGCCTCCGCCGGCGGGGGAAGCCGCGTCCTCCTCATCGTCGCCCGGCATCCGGTAGCCGAGCGCTTCCGCCAGCTTGGAATTGATCGCCGGCGGCTCGACCGGGTTCTTGGTGACGTAGCCCGACTGCGGCCGTTCCTCGAAGCCTTTCGGCGTGGATTTGCGCGCGGTGTGGGCGGCGGCGAAATCGGCGCGGCGGTCGAATGAATTGTCCGGCGGCGGTTTGAGGCCGGTCTGCGAGCCCGGGCCGGCGGTGCCCTGGCCGATGCCGGGATTGAGCAGTTGTTCCAACGCCGGCTCGATCGGCGCCAGGTCCGGCCGCGAGGCCTTGGCGCGGGTCGGGCGCGCCGGATCCTTCTGGGAATGCTTGGCCGGATCGCGGCGGGGTTTTTGCGCGCGCGGCGGCTGGTCGGGTGATTTCACCATTGGTGAAATATGGGCAGAGTCGGACGGCGAGGGAAGGGCGTCGCTTCGTTCGTTGGCAGCCGGCCTGGGCCGGCCGCGCGTCGCGCAGCAGCTATTTCAGCGCGGTCTGCACGGAGACGTAGGAGCTCTTGAGGGTGGTTCCGAGGCCCTGCACGGCGCCGACGATGACGACGGCCACGCCCGAGGCGATCATGGCGTATTCGATGGAGGTGGCGCCGGTCTGGTCCGTCAGGAACTTCACAATTTGATGTTTCATTGCGGTACCTTTCGTCTCAATCTGTTTGCAAATTATTTCTTGCGCGTTGCGAATGAGTAAAGAAGATCGCTAGGATTGTCTGCAACTCGGCCCTGGACGCGACGGAGCTGAATCAACCTTAATTTCGGCGGCCAGGGCGCGCCCCAGCCGCGCGGCCCGCTTGGTGGCCGGCGCGCACGGTGCCAGACCGGCGCAGCGACCGGCCGCGACGGACCATCGAACGGCGGATTAATGGAACGGCGCACGATGGCGGCGCCGGCGCCCGGCCTTCGCACCAGGGGTATCTGCATGATCGACCTGTACTATTGGACCACGCCGAACGGCCACAAGATCACGATCTTCCTCGAGGAGACCGCGCTGCCCTACAACATCCTCCCGGTGAACATCGGCAAGGGCGAGCAGTTCAAGACGGAGTTCTTGGCGATCTCGCCGAACAACCGCATTCCCGCGCTGGTCGATTACGATCCGCCGGGCGGCGGCGAGCCGGTCGCGGTGTTCGAATCCGGCGCCATGCTGCTCTATCTCGCCGACAAGACCGGGCAGTTCATCGGCAAGGACCTGCGCGGCCGCACCGACGTGATCCAGTGGCTGTTCTGGCAGATGGGTAATCTCGGGCCGATGTCGGGGCAGAACAACCATTTCAGCAATTACGCGATCGAGAAGCTGCCCTACGCCATGGATCGCTACCGCAACGAGGTGAACCGGCTCTACGGCGTGCTGGAGCGGCGCCTCGCCGATCGCGCCTTCATGGCGGGCGGCTATTCGATTGCCGACATGGCGACCTATCCCTGGGTCACGCTGCACGAACGCCAGCACCAGAGCATCGACGACTTCCCCAACGTGAAGCGCTGGCTCGAGGCGATCAAGGCGCGGCCGGCGGTGGTGCGCGCCTATGCGAAGGCGAAGGAGGTCAATCCGAACGCCGGCGGCATCCGCACGCCGGAGGAGCGCGCGGTCCTGTTCGGCCAGACCGCGGCGTCGGTGAAGGCGGCGGAGCGGTAGTGCTTGCTTCAACGACCTCGGACGTGTCGATAGCCGGACGTACGCGCCGCGACGGGAGAGGGAGCCCACCGAATTTGCGGCTGTGGGCTCACGCAAAATAATGCGACAGAGTCACGCAACAAAATACAAGCAGGCTCACGCCGAATAAGGAAGGATCCTTTTATGCCAGATGCGGAATCTTCGGCCGCTCGCCGCCGGCCTTGCCGGTGATCGGCGGCTTCGGCAGCCGGGTCGTACCGGGCGCCATCACGAACGTGTGGTCGAGCGAATGCCACGGTCCGGTGACGTCGGGCGCCGGCGGCTTCCCGCTCTCGTGCCGCACGTAGTCTCCGATCAGGCGGCGGGTCACGCCGAACTGCACGTCGCTGTCCAGAAACTTGTCGTCCTGTACGTAGATCTGCGAGATCAGCGTCTTGAACCCGGTCTTGCTCGCGAGAAAATGCAGGTGCGCGGGCCGCATGTTGTGGCGGCCTTGCGCGCGCAGGAGGTCGCCGGTCGGCCCGTCGACCGGGATCGGATAGCCGGCCGGCTTGACGCTGCGGAACGCGATGCGGCCGTCCTCGCCGGTCGTGAACTTGCCGCGCAGGTTCATGTCGGCCTGGACCGGGTCCTGGTTCTCGTAGAAGCCCTCGGTCGAGGAATGCCAGATGTCGACCTCGGCGCCGGCGATCGGCCTGCCGCTCTCATCCTTGAACCAGGCATTGACGAACAGCGCTTCGCCCGGCGTCGGCGAGCGGACGATCGATCCGCCGTTCGCGGTCGGCGGTGAATGCATGCGCCAGAACGGCCCGAGCAGGCTCGCGTCGGTGTCGCCGCCGTTGTCGCCGTTGTTGAGCATGACGATGAGCTGCGAGAAGCCGAGCGAGCCCGAGATCAGCACCGCCTCGTTGTGGGTCTCATTGGAATGCTGGCCGAGCCTGACGACGTGGGCCATGGCCTCGCGGAACTCCTCCTCGGTGAGCTTCGTCTCGCGCGCGAAATCGTGCAGGTGGCGCACGAAGGCCGACATGATCTCCCTGAACCGCGGGTTCGGGGCGCGCTGCAATTCCGACAGCACGGCCTGGGTGACGTCTTCTTCGGTTTCGATGATCATGATGTTCGTCCGGTTTTCGTTCCCCCGCCGCGGATACGGCGCGGCGCGCCAATCGCCGTCAACTGCGCCGCGCTGCCGCGACGCTGCGCAGGCAGGTCGGGCACATGCAGTCCTCAGTCTCCATCCCGGCCTCCGGCATCGGCAGGCGGTAGGGCTCGGCCGCGCACCAGCAGCCGCCGTCGAGACTGCAACCGAAGAAGGCGCCGCAACGCGCGCAGGTCAACCGGCGTCCCGGCGGCGGGCCCAAGCTGTCCGCGGCGGCGGATCGATCAGTCACGGCGTGCCTCCGGAGGCTATCGCGCTATTGCAAGCCGAAGCAATGACGCAAGACGCCGCCGGTTTTGCCGGCGGCGTCTCCAGGTCAGGCCGGCGATCAGATCCCGCGATTCCAGTAGTCGAAATAGCGCTCGACATTCATGGGCATGAACGCATTGTAGTTCGGCCAAGTTTCATACTTCGGCAGCTTGATCTCCTTCTGGGCGTCGGCGTAGTTCTTGCCCTCGCCCACCGCCTTCTTCACCGCCGCCGACAGCTCCTGCAGGTAGGCGAGGTCCGCGCGGGCGTCGTCCTTGGTGCCGAGACGCCCGCCCGGGCCGGGATGTCCGGGGATCATGCGATCCCAGTCCATGGCGATCACTTTCTTTAGCGACTCCTCGATGTCGGGCACATAGGTGTCCGCCATGCCGCGGAACTGCACGCCATTGATCGGGATCCAGTCGACCGTGAAGATGATCTTCTCCTTCGGCAGCCGCATCACCAGCGTGCTGTCCGAATGGTTCTTGCCGACGTAGTTGAGTTCGAGCGTAGTGCCGCCGAGCGTGATATTGCGCTTGGCGCCGGTGACCACCTGGTCGGGCACGACCACGTCCGGGTCCTTGACGTCGAGGATGCGTTTCCTGGCGTTGGCGTGCGCGACGAATATCGCGCCCTTGTCCTTGAACGGCTTGCCGCCGGCGATGTGGTCGAAATGGCTATGGCTGTAGACCACGTATTTGATCGGCGCCTTGGTCACCGCCTCGATGGCGTCGATGTAGGGCTTCGCCGGCCGCCGCTGGCTGACCGGATCGGTGGCGATCACGCCTTGCGGCGTGACGATGAACATCGACTGGTGGCCGCCATAGCGGAAAATGTAGACGTTGTCGGTGCCCTCGACCTTGGTGGTGGCAAAGGGCGGCTGGGCAGGCGGCGGTGCGGGTGGCGGCGAGGGCGGCTGCGCCTGCGCGCCAGCCGTGAATGCGGCGAGAGCCAGCACGGCCAGGCCAGCGGCGTGAATTCGCGACATCGTCATTTCCTCCTGTTTCTGATTCTTGGACGCCGCCGGCTTGTGCGGGCGACGGACGACACGGCGAAACGAGCGTGGGAGACTTGCGTCCCCCACGTCAACCCCTGCGATGATCTTTTTGGCGTGTATCACGCGTGCGTGGGATCGTTCCTGTTCCGCTCGTGCGCGCGAAAGCGCCAAGGACAATCCTGGAGCGCCGTTCAGGTGCCGCGGCCCCAGAGCCCGCAATAGCGCCGGCCGAGGAATTCCATGCTGCCGGCATAGCCGGGCCAGCTCGCGTATTTGTCCAGCTTGAGCTCCTTCTCGGCCGGCTCCCAGCACTTGCCGTCCTGCCCGAGCTTCTTCATGGCGGCGGAAGCCTCCTGCAAGATGGCGAGCTGGTCCTGCGCGTCCTTCTTGCTGCCGAGGCGTCCATTCGGCGCGCCGGGATGGCCGGGGATCAGCCGCTCCCAGTCCATCGCCATGATCTTCTTGATCGAGTCCTCGGCTTCCATGGGATGGAAGTCGATCAGGCCGCGGCCCGGCATCGATCCGACCGGAATGAGGTCGACGACGAAGATGATCTTCTCCTTCGGCAGCAGCATCGCCAGCGTGGAGTCGGAATGGTTGAGACCAACATATTTCAGCTCGAGCCTGGTCCCGCCGAGGCGCAGCGCCTTGCCCCGGTTGCTGACGGTCTCGTCGGGCAGCGGCGTGTGCGGATCCTGCAGCACCGACAGCCGCTCCTTGGCGCGCTTGTGCGCGACGATGGTGGCGCCGGCATCCTTGAATGCCTTGCCGCCGGCGATGTGATCGAAATGGTGATGGCTGTAGACCAGGTACTTGATCGGCTTGTCGGTGACCTTCTTGATCTCGGCCACATATTGCGCGCCGCCGTCGGGCCGGCCATAGGCGACCGGGTCGGTGGCGATGACGCCGTCGCGGGTGACGACGAACATTGCCTGATGGTTGCCGTTGCGGAAGATGTAGACGTTGTTGGTGCCCTCGACCTTGGTGGTCTCGATCGCCGGGCGCTGCGGCTGCGCGGCGGCAGGCGTGGTTGCGATCGTGCCCCAGCCGCCCGAAACCAACGCGGCGGCAAGCCCTGCGAGATGAACCCGAGACATCGTTGTCCTCCCTGAATGTCTTCTTTCGCGTCGCCGGCACACCTTTTGCGCGCGCGCCAGCGCCGGAGACAACCGTCCCCCGCCGCAACGCAAAATGCAATGGGCTATTCCGCCGCTACTGGCCGGGGACGACGTTGCCGCCGATGACGCCTGCGATCTTCCAGGCGTTCCCTTCCTTGACGTAGCAGAGCTGCTCGCTGACCAGCGGCGAAAGCAGGTCAAGGGATATGAAGCCGAGCTTGCCGGACGGCGTCACGATGCGGATCATGTCGCCATGCACCGCGCTCGCCGGCGAGTCGTCGGGATAGGCGCGCACCAGGTGCAGGCCGAGCTTCTCGACCACGGCACTGGTCGGCTCCGGTCCGGAGCGCACCTCGATGCCGTCCACGGTCGGATAGCCCCATTCGGAAGGATCGGTCTGGGTCGCGGTCGCAAGCTCCTCGGCGGCCTTGTCGTCGAAGGCCGGTTCGCCGGGCGCGCAGAATACCCCCTTGCGCTCCGGATGTGCGCCGCCGGTCGGTTCGGCCGCGTAGCCGGTCAGCAGGTCCCAGCCGGGGCCGTCGCGGTCTTCGAGCCCGAGCGCGGTCGACAGGTTTTCGATCGCGGGCTTCTTCTTGTCGGCAACATCCTTGTCCTCGGGGACCCAGAAGAAGCCTTGCGCGACGATGCGCGCGAGCGCCGGGCGATCCTTTTTCGCCGCGATGCCGGCGAGCTGCTTGAGGAAGGCCTCGAAGCCGGCCTCCTTGATCGGCTGCGGAAGCTTGATGGGAACCGGCTTGTACGCCAGCGGCGCAGCCAGTGGCAGGGACGTGGGCTGCGCCGGGGCCGGCGGAGCCGCGAGCGCACCGATCAGCATGAATGTGGCCGCGGCCAGGATGGTGGGGGTGAGGCGTGACGTGCGCATCGCGAAGTCTCTCCAGAGTTCTGCCGGCACCGGCGAATTAGCGCGCAATTGGGACGGCTCTGCGGCGGATGGCTGCAAGCTTGCCGCGCGCGGCGCATGGCCGGATCGGCGAATCAAGGCCGCGACGCTAGCATGTCCGCGGCCGGCCACGAGGAGGCGAAAAGCCTGCGCGGGGGGAGGCGGCTCGCAGCATCGGCGCATGGAAAAAAGGTTCCAGGTCGGGGCAGACCGGCGCTGGAACCGCGAAGTCAGGAAACGCAAACGCGACGCCACACAGGTTGCAACGCCACACAGGTTTATGTGGGATTTACGCGGCACATCAGGCAGCGCCCTGGCTACCGCAGGAGTGTTGCAGCGGCATGACGGTCGGACCGGGCTGTGGATGGCCCGGGTTGCACCGGCGCATGCGCCGACCGAAATGTGGGCGTGCGATCCCTCCAGCCCGCGGTGCCGCCATGCCTTCGATGCTCGTCTCGCCTGCCGTGCTGCCGATCCTCCTGCTGATCGGTTCCAACGTGTTCATGACGCTCGCCTGGTATGGGCACCTGCGCTTCAAGGAAGCGCCGCTGCCCGCCGTGATCCTGGTGGCCTGGGGCATCGCCTTCATCGAATATTGCATGGCGGTGCCGGCCAACCGCTGGGGCAACGCCGTCTATACGACCGCCCAGCTCAAGACCATCCAGGAGGTGATCACGCTCCTGGTGTTCGCCGGCTTCTCGGTCTTGTATCTCAAGGAGCCGATGACCTGGAATTATGCGGTCGGGTTTGCGCTGGTCGGAGCCGGGGCGTTCTTCATCTTTCGCGGGCCGCTGTGATGTGTTCCTGACGATTTGTTCATAGATTGCAGTAATTTAACGGACGCCGCCTCACTCTCGACACGAGTGTGAGCAAACAGTCCCGGCCGGGGAAGACTTCGAGTCGAGCGGAATTTGACGCATGGCTCTCGATCCGACAGCACAGGCGGCGCTCGCGCTGCATCGTTTCGGCCTCGGCCCGCGCGCCGGGTCGATCGCCGCCATTTCGTCCGATCCGCGCGGCGCATTGATCGCCGAGCTGGAGAAGCCGGGCGCCGGCCGCATCGCCGCTGCCGACCTGCTCGCCAGCGGCGAGGCCACGCGCGCCGCCGTCAGGTTCCAGCAGGCCCAGCGGGAGATGCGGCGCGCGGCGCGCACGGCCAGCGACGCCGGCAAGGATGCAGCCAAGAAGGACGCGCCGCCGAACCCCGAGGGCGCGGCGCCGGCCACGCCGAACGCGTCGGACCAGAACACGCCGCCGGCGCGGCCGACCGTGGGCACGGCGCCCCAGCAGCTCTATCTCGACGAGGCCAAGGCGCGGCTGGCGACGGCGCTCGATGCCGAGATCGGCTTTGCCGAACGTCTCGCCTGGTTCTGGTCGAACCACTTCTGCGTTTCCGCCGATAAGGCCGGCGTGCGGCCGATCGCCGGCGCCTACGAGCGCGAGGCGGTCCGCGCGCATGTGCTCGGCCGCTTCGCCGACATGCTGCAGGCGGTCGAGTCGCATCCGGCGATGCTGATCTATCTCGACAATGGACGCTCGGTCGGTCCCAACTCGCAGGCCGGCAAGAACCGCGGCCGCGGCCTCAACGAGAACCTCGCGCGTGAAATCCTGGAGCTGCATACGCTCGGCGTGCGCAGCGTCTACACGCAAGACGACGTCACCAGCTTCGCCAAGGTGATCACCGGCTGGACCATCTTGCCGGCGCGCCAGGACCCGGTGCATGGCGGCGAGTTCACGTTCAATCCGCGCATGCATGAGCCGGGCACCCAGAAGGTCGTCGGCGAAAGCTACGCCGATGCCGGCCTCGACCAGGGCCGCCGCGTGCTCACGGCGCTGGCGCGCCATCCGGCGACGGCCAAACACATCGCCCGCAAGTTCGCGCGCCATTTCATCGCCGACGATCCGCCGCTGGCGCTGGTCGAACGGCTGACCAAACGCTTCCTCGATACCCAGGGCGACCTCAAGGAGATGGCGAAGGCGCTGGTCGCCGCGCCGGAAGCCTGGGCCGAGCCGCGCGGCAAGCTCAAGCGTCCGGGCGAATGGATCGTCGGGGCCTTGCGCGCCATCGGCGTCAAGCCGGCCGACATCCGGCCGGTCATCCAGGCGCAGAACCTGCTGGGCGAGCCCTTGTGGCGGCCGCCGGCGCCCAACGGCTTTGCGGACGACGACGCGACCTGGCTCGACGGCCTGTCGCAGCGCCTCGACGTCGCCAACCAGATCGCGCGCCGCATCGCCGGCACCGCCGATCCCAAGGCCATCTTCGACGAGGTGCTGGCGCCGATCGCCTCGGCCGAGACGAAGGCGACCATCACGCGCGCGGAGAGCCGCCCGCAGGCATTGGCGCTGCTGCTCATGGCGCCGGAATTTCAGCGGAGATGACGATGAGTCTCCATGCCCCGACCCGCCGCGAACTGCTCCTCGCCTCCGGCACGTTGTTCGCCTGGGCCTATCTGCCGAAAGTCGCGCTGGCGGAAGGGCGCGATCCGCGCCTGCTGGTGATCGTGCTGCGTGGCGCGCTCGACGGCCTCGCCGCGGTCGCTCCGGTCGGCGATCCGGACTGGGCGAAGCTGCGCGGCGACAAGGCGCTCGCGCTCGACGGCGCCACGCCGGCGCTCCCGCTCGATTCCATGTTCGCGCTCAATCCCGCGATGCCGAACCTGCATCGGCTCTACAAGGCCGGCGCCGCCACCATCGTGCACGCCGCCGCCACGCCCTATCGCGAGCGTTCCCATTTCGACGGCCAGGACGTGCTGGAAAGCGGCCTCACGCGGCCGGGCGCGGTCTCGACCGGCTGGCTCAACCGCGCGCTCGCCGTGCTCGAGGCCGCCGGCCGTGCCAATCCGAAGGCGCGCGAGGCCTTCGCGGTCGGACCGATCGCGCCGCTGGTCGTGCGCGGTCCGGCGCCGGTGCTGTCGTGGACGCCGCCGCGGCTGCCGCCCGCGAGCGACGACACGCTGATGCGGCTCCTCGACCTCTACCGCCATACCGATCCGGCGCTGGCGCGCGTGCTGGAAGAGCGCATGGGGCTGGCGGCGATCGCCCGCGCCGGCGGCATGGACGGCAAGCCCGCGCAGAACGGCCAGCCGCAGCCGCAGCCGCAGCGGCCGGCGGTGGCCGGCGCCCAGGTGCGCGCCTATTTCGCGGAATCGGCGGGCACCGCGGCCAAATTCCTGGCGCGCCCCGACGGCCCGCGCGTCGGCGCGCTCGCCTTCGACGGCTGGGACACCCACGCGGACGAGGGCGCGGTCGGCGGCCGGCTGGCGACGCTGCTCGGCGCGCTCGACGGCGCCCTCGCGGCGATCGAGACCAGCATGGGGGCGGCCTGGCGCGAGACCGTGGTGGCGGTCGTGACCGAGTTCGGCCGCACCGCGCGCATCAACGGCACCGAAGGCACCGACCACGGCACCGCCACGGTGGCGCTGCTCGCCGGTGGCGCGCTCAAGGGCGGACGCGTCGTGGCCGACTGGCCCGGCCTCAAGGACGCGAACCTGCACGAGAAGCGCGACCTCAAGGCGACGACCGACCTGCGCGCCGTGCTCAAAGGGCTGCTCAAGGACCACCTGCGGGTCGACGACGCGTCGCTCGCCGCCAAGGTTTTCCCCGAGAGCGTCGCCGTGAAGCCGATGGCCGGGCTGCTGGCGTAAGCCGGTCTCTGCGCGCGGGTATATCGTCCACCGGCGCTGTGGTAATCTCATCGCGGGGAGACGACGATGGCCGATTACGAAAGATTGTCAGTGCTGCTGCCGGCCGATCTGGCGCGGCTCGTTCGCGAGGCGCTCGACGGCGAACGCTACGTGGTCGAGAGCGACGTCGTCATGGACGCCCTGCAGGACTGGCAGCTCAAGCGGCAATTCCGCGCGGCGAAGCTTCAGCGCTTGCGCGAGATGGTCGAAGAAGGACTCGCGTCGGGCTCCGAGCCGATGGCAGCCGACGAATTCGAACGGATCAAACGCGAGGGGCGTTCTTTGCTGGCCTCTCGCAAAGCCGCTGAATGACGTCCGATCGTCCCCTTGCGACCCGTCGATCGTCAAGAGCGCGCGCCGACTTCCTGGACATCTGGCTATATATTGCCGAACGCAACGCTGACGCAGCGGATCGAGTTCTTGACGAAATCGAGCGGGTCTGCGGCCTCATTGCACACCATCCGCAGATGGGACGCGAACGGCCCGAAATTGCTCCCGCCATTCGCAGCTTTGCGGTCATGTCTTGGGTCATCTTTTACCGAGCTCACCCGGAATTCATCGACATCGTGCGGGTTCTTCATGGCGCGCGCGATTTGGATGAGATCGAGTTCTGAGCCGCGTTTTTCGCGCGCCCGCAGCTTACAGCCGCGGAGGCAGGCGCGGCTGCGGGTAGCGCAGGGACTGGCCGTTCACCTCCATCTTGGCGCGGATATCGGCGAGCGACCAGCCGGTGAGGTTGGCGAGGTTCATCGCCTCCTGCCGGAATCGCTGCGGCAGCGACGCGCGATAGCGCGCGCCGGCCTCGCAGCTCGCGCTGCCCTTCCACGGGTGGCGCAGCACGTAGCGGCCCTGGAAGTTCGTCTTGTCCTTGGTCTCCGTCAGCACCAGGTCTTCCGGGAACGACTGCGCGTCGTAGCGCACGTGCAGCCGCGTCACGTAGGCCTTCGAGCCGCCGGCCGCGAACGGGTTGACCGGCGTGTCGGCGTCGTTGGCGATCCAGCGTGCGCCGAGCTCCACCAGCTCCTTGTTCGACATCGGATCGGCGGCGCAGGGATCGCACCATCCCATGTCCCAGGAATATTCGACGAACACCGCGCGCATGTTCTCGCGCTCGACGGCGCGGTCGAACATCGCCTTGTAGAAGTTGCCGAAGTCGTTCTTCACGTAGAGCGGCACGTCGAGGTCCGACGGCAGCTTGACGGTCCGGTAGTTGGCGGTCTCCACCCGCCCGTTGCGGGTCAGCGCATAGACGATGAGGTCCTGCGGGCCGTTGGCGTTGACGGTGCCGAGCCGCAGCGGCAGCATGAACTTCGGCGTGTCGTAGCGCACCTGCAGCGGCCGCAGGTAGCCGTTGCCGATCTTGTCCATGCGCTCGAGGTTCACCTTGGCGATGAAGAAGCGCATCTTCTGCTTGATGTAGCTGCCGAGGACGGCATCGGCGCCGGCCGGTATCTTGTAGCCGTTGTCGTTGAGGAAGTTGACCAGGCCGTCGCTCTCCTGCGCGGACAGGATCGAGACGTCGTATTCGCCGACGTCATAGGTCGCTTCGACCGTCACGCCCTTATGCTCGAGCCTGTCGTACATCAGCGCGGACGAGCCCGGCGCCATCAGCGCGCCCGAGCGTCGCGCCATCGCCACCACGGGCCGGCAGGGATCATCGTCGCGATATTCGACCAAGCGCGGCGCCGTGAAGGCGTCGAGGTGGTCGATGGTCTTCGACTCGACCACGCCGATCTGCTTGCGCTCGATGAAGCTCGGCACCGGGATCACGATGGCGAATTCCTTCGGCTCGCCCTCGTAATCGCTCGCCATGGTGATGGCGGTGGTGTTGCCGTCGCGGGCGAGCACGACCTTCGACGACTTGTTGAACAACTTGGAATCCGCCTTGGCGACGTAGAAGCCGCAGAACGCGGCGGCGGGTCCGCCGACAGCGGCAAGGACGGCGAGCGCGGCTACCGTGGTCTTGAGCCGGGACGTATGCTGGCGGGTCATTGCGGTGCTCCCTGGGTGGCCGGCCTGGTCCATGCGAACCGTTGCGCCGGAATGAGTTTGTCGATGAGCAGGATGAAGGGCGACAGCACGATCAGCGCGACGTAGAGCGCCGGCCGCATCTGCATGAAGAAAGCCATGTAGTGCCCGGCGAGCGCGACCGAGGCGGCGAAGATGAAGCGTCCGAGCCGCGAGTCGGGCGAGGTGCGCGGATCGGAGATCATGAAGAACGAGAAGATCAGCAGCGATCCGCTCTGCAACTGATGCAGCGGGATCGCCAGCGGGTCGCCCAGCCACCAGGCGCGCGCCAACAGCAGCGCGGCGTGGCTGCCGAGGAAGAAGATCGCCATGTCGGAGCGGCGCGCCGCCCCCAGCACCAGGATGGCGAAGAAGCTCAACAGCGCGGTGAACCAGACCGCCGTGCCCCAGGATCCGGGCGAGATCCAGACTCCATTCGAGGTGAACAGCAGCACCACGATGGCGAAGCCGGCGGGATTCCAGACATGCTTGCCGTCGATCCGGAACGCGAATTTCGAGCCGATGGCGATGACGGCGGCAAGCGCGTGCAGCCACGGCTCGTCGGCGCGAAGGAGCAGCGAGAGCGACAGGCCGGTGATGAGCGGGGAACGCAGGTCGACGCCCGGCAGGGCGAACCAGCGCGAGCAGATCGTCTGGGTGAGCAGCGCGCCGCCGATCGCGAGCACGCTGTTGACCGGCCGCGCGCCGAAGTCGAGCCAGCCGATGTTGTAGACGACGAGCGTCGCGAGCGCGGCGATCTGGTAGTGGCGCGCGTCGGACCAGAACTCACGCGGCAGCCAGCGCGGCATTGTGTGATCCTCCCAAATCGCCACCGCCACGCAGCATGACGGGCAAAAAGACGAATCAAGGGCCGCGCGTGGCCGGCACTGCGACAAGACCGCGGCATTTGCGGACGCAAACGATGTAATGTGTGGCGAGGGTGGGGGGCAGCGGGCGGGTTGAGCCGCGCATGCACGCAAACTCTCACCGTAGCCGGGTGACCATGCGCATCGTCGACATCCGCGAGACCGCGATCCCGCTCAAATCGTCGCTCGCCAATTCGAGCTTCGATTTCTCCGAGATGACCACGTCGGTGGTTGCCGTCATCACCGACGTGATGCGCGAGGGCGCGCCGGTCACCGGCTTCGCCTTCAATTCCACCGGCCGCTACGCCGCGGCGCGCAGATGCGCGCACGCTTCATTCCGCGCATCCTTGCCGCCGATCCGGCTTCGCTGCTCGATGCTGGCGGCGAGAACTTCGATCCGGCAACGATCCTCGCCGCCATGATGCAGCGCGAGAAGTCGGGCGGCCACAGCGAGCGCTCGATCGGCATCGGCACGATCGAGGTCGCGGTCTGGGACACGGTGGCCAAGATCGCGCGAAAGCCGCTGCATCGCCTGCTCGCCGAGCGCTACAACGGCGGGCAGGTGGCGGAAAAGGTGTTCTGCTACGTCGGCGGCGGCTGGTATCGGCCGGGACAGAGCGTCGCGGACCTGCAGGACGAGATGCGCGGCCATCTCGACGCCGGCTACACCATGCTGAAGATGAAGGTCGGCGGCCTGCCGCTGGCGCAGGACCTGCGCCGCGTCGAGGCCGTGAAGTCGATCCTGCCCCGGGGCGCCGAGCTCGCGGTCGATGCCAACTCGAAGTTCGGGCGCGAGGAAGCGCTCGCCTATGCGCAGGCGCTGGCGCCGTTCAAGCTGCGCTGGTTCGAGGAGCCCTGCGACCCGCTCGACTTCGCCACCCTGGCGGAGATCGCCGGCGCCTACGGCGAGCCGCTATCGACCGGGGAAAACCTGTTCTCGACGCAGGACGTGGAGAACCTGGTGCGCTTCGGCGGCCTCAGGCCCGAGCGCAACGATGTCATCCAGGTCGATCCGCCGCAGGCCTACGGCATCGTATACTATGGGCGCACCCTCGATATGCTGGCGCACCACGGCTGGCCGCGCCGCTCCCTGTTCCCGCACGGCGGCAACCAGATGTCGCTGGCGATCGCGGGCGGCTTCGGGCTTGGCGGTGCCGAGTCGTACCCGGGCGTGTTCGGCGATTTCGGCGGCTTCGCCGACGACGCGACGGTCGAGAACGGCTTTCTGCCGCTCTCCGACCGTCCGGGCATCGGCTTCGAGGGCCAGGCGCGGCTCCATCGCGTCATGCGCGAGCTTGCCGCCTGATGCGGCCGCACGCCCCTGGCCCACAGCCGCAAGACCGCATAAGCTTTCGCCGAGCAGCGTCAGGCTGCCGAGAAGAAACAAACGGGAGGAAGCCATGGGAGCGCGGGCTCTACGCGCCGCATCTGCCGTCATCGGCGTTGTTGGAATTCTGTCCGTGTCCGGCGCCGCTGCGGCCGCCGAACTCGTCGTCCTGAGCAGCCAGGGCTCGACGCCCGGCGTTATCGAGGTCGCCAACGCGTTTGCGCGCACCAGCGGGCACAAGGTGACGGTCGTGCAGGAAACCGGCGCCGTGCTGGAGCGGAGGATCAACAACGGGCCCGCCGACGTCATCGCCAGCAGTCCCGAGCCGCTCGACGATCTCCTCAAGAGCGGCAAGGTCGTGGCCGGCACCGTGGTGCCGTGGGTGCTCGCCGACCTCGGCGTCTCGGTGCGCGCCGGCGCGCCGAAGCCCGACATCAGCACCGTCGAGGCCTACAAGGCGGCGCTGCTGGCGGCGAAGTCGATCGGCTATTCCTACGGATGCAGCGGCAGCAATGTCGCAAAGGGCATCGAGGAGCTCGGGCTCACCGAGCAGTTGAAGGCCAAGACCGTGCGCACCGGCGGCGGTACCGGGCCGGTCACCGAATTCCTGGCGAAAGGCGACTTCGAGATCGGCATCCAGCAGACCAACATCATGATGGGAGCGTCCGGGACCGACTATGTCGGGGTGCCGCCCGGCTTCCTGAACAAGCAGTGCCCGACCAGCATCGCCCTGATGACCGTCTCGAAAGAGCAGGATGCCGCGCGCGCACTGCTCAAGTTCATGGCCTCGCCGGAGGCCGCGCCGCTCGTTCGCAAGACCCATGTCGAGCCGGTCAAGCGCTAGCCTGGAAAAAATCGGGAGGACGACATGCCAAAATGGTTGAGCGTGACGGCTGCAGGTATCTTCGCGGTATTCGGCCTCGATGCCGGCCATTCGGCCGAGATCACGATCCTGGCGTCGCAGGGCTCCATCTCGGGCGCGCGCGATCTGGCGGCCGGGTTCCAGAGCGCGACCGGGCACAAGGTCACCGCGGTCCAGGAGGCGAACGTGATGACCAAGGTCAATGCCGGCGCCCCGGCCGACCTCGTGGTCGCCAACCCGCCGGTGATCGACGACCTCATCAAACAGGGCAAGGTCGTGGGCGCGCGCGTCGACTACGCCCGCGCCGGCATCGGCGTCGCCATCAAGGCGGGCGCGCCGAAGCCTCCTCTGCGCAACACCGAAGACTTCGTCAATCTGTTGCGCAACGCCAAATCGATCGGCTATTCGACCGTCGGGTCCGGCCTGATGGCCGCCAACGTCATCAAGAGCCTCGGCCTCACGGAAGAGCTGAAGGCGCGCACGAAATTCCTCGACGGCTTCCCGGCCGCCGAGGCGGTGGCGCGCGGCGAGGTCGAGATCGCGCTGCAGCAGATCAACGTCATCCTGCCGGTCGCCGGCGCCGAGCTGGCCGGTCCGCTGCCGCCCGAGCTGCAGCAATACAACGACTTCGCCGTCGGCGTGCTCGCGGTCTCCAAGGAGCGCGACATCGCGACCGCGATGGCGAAGTTCATGGGCGCACCGGAAAACGTGGCGCTGGTGCGCAAGAGCGGGCTGGAGCCGCCCGCCCGTTAACGCATGATCCTGACAGCGGAAACCGGTTGTCGGAAAGCCCGCAACCTGTGCTACTCACACGCAATGAAACGCCAGAAATCGGGAGGTTGCAATGTCGAAACGACTAAACATGCTGGGCGCAGGTCTCGTGGCTGTGTTCGGCTTGTGGGGCCAAGGTGCCGCGCAGGCGGCCGACGTGATCATCTACGCCAACCAGGGCGCGGCGTCGGGCATCAAGGATCTCGCGGCCGGCTACGAGAAGGCGACCGGAAACAAGGTGGTCATCGTCACGGCCCAGGGGGCCGCGTTTATGGACAAGATCAACGCCAATGAGCCCGGCGACGTGGTCACCGGGTTCCTGCCCGCCGGCCTCGACGATCTCGTCAAGCGCGGCAAGGCGGTGGACGGCACGGTCGTCGAGTTCGCGCGCGCCGGCAACGGCGTCGCCGTGAAGGAGGGCGCGCGCAAGTGGGACATCAGCACGTCCGAAGGATTCAAGCGCGCGATGCTCGACGCGAAGTCGATCATGCACAGCAACGCCGGCACCGGGCCCTACAACACCCCGATGTTCCAGAAGCTCGGCATCTACGATCAGATCAAGGACAAGATCAAAATCTCCGAGGGCCGGCCCGTGGCCTCCTACGTTGCCTCCGGCGAGGTCGAGATCGGCATTCAGCAGACCAACGTGATCCAGCCGTTTCCGGGAACCGTCTATCTGGGTCCGCTGCCGCCCGACCTGATCGAGTATGGCCGCTTCGCCGCCGCCGTGATGACGGTCTCCAAGGACAAGGATGCGGCCAAGGCGCTGATCAAGTTCATGGTCGACCCGGCGAACGCAGCCCTGGTGCGCAAGAGCGCGATGGAGCCGCCGGCGCGGTAAGCGGTTGTTGCGGACCCACTCCCCGGGCGGCGACATGCGGTCGGCTCCCTCCTCCTTGCGGGGGAGGGTCGGGGAGAGGGCTGGTTCTGGGCTCGATCTTTCCTGCGGCAAATGCGACGACGTGACCGTGTGCGTTACTCCGCCGCCTGCATGTTGCCGGCGTCTATGAAGCCGCCGGACTGGCGGCGCCACAGCGCGGCGTAATGGCCGCTCGCCCGCAGCAGCGCGTCATGCGTGCCCTGCTCGACGATGCGGCCGCGGTCGAGCACCACCAGGCGATCCATGCGCGCGATGGTCGAGAGCCGGTGCGCGATCGCGATCACGGTCTTGCCAGCCATCAGCGTGCCGAGGCTCTGCTGGATCGCGGCCTCGACCTCGCTGTCGAGCGCCGAGGTGGCCTCATCGAGCACCAGGATCGGGGCGTCCTTGAGGATCACGCGCGCGATCGCGATGCGCTGGCGCTGGCCGCCGGAGAGCTTCACGCCGCGCTCGCCGACCTGCGCTTCGTAGCCACGCCGGCCCTTCCAGTCCTCGAGCGCGGCGATGAACTCGTCCGCGTGCGCGAGCCCGGCGGCTCGCTCGACCTCGGCGTCGGTTGCCTCCGGCTTTCCGTAGCGGATGTTCTCGCGGATCGAGCGATGCAGCAGCGAGGTGTCCTGCGTGACCACGGAGATCTGCGCGCGCAGCGATTCCTGCGTCATG
>JAXDOD010000122.1:0-25679 GCA_034669045.1 Alphaproteobacteria bacterium | reverse complement strand
GCCTCGGAGACCCGCATGCAAGAAAACTTCCGCCAGTTCCTCGACCGGCCTCGGCAGACCGGTGAGCTCGTCGACATGCACCAGCCGGTCGACATCCGCCACATCGCGACGCTGGTCGACCAGGCCCAGACCGCGCTCTATTTCCACAACGTGATCGGCTACGACATGCCGGTCGTCTCCGGCATCATCCGCTCGCGCGAGCGCGCCATCATGTCGCTCGGCTGCGAGACCTATCGCGAGATCGAGGACAAGCTTCAGAACGCGATCAACAAGCCGATCCCGCCCAAATACGTGAAGACCTCGCCAACCCGCGAGGTGGTGATGGTCGGCGACGATGTCGACCTCTACAAGCTGCCGATCCCGATGTCGTCGATCTATGACGGCGGACCGATGATCACCGCCGGCGTGGTGATCACGCGCGATCCCGAGCTCGGCATGAACAGCGGCAACTACCGCTTCATCGTGAAGGAGAAGAACCTCACCGGCATCGACATCGTCACCCCCAACAACATGCGGCTGTTCGCGCAACGCGCGTTCGAGGCCGGGCGGCCCTGCCCGATCTCGATCAGCATCGGCACCCACCCGATCGAGATCACCGGCTCGGGCTACCGCGCGCCGCTCGGCGTCGATGAGATGGCCATCGCCGGAGGCTTGCGCGGCGAGCCGGTCGACCTTGCCCCCTGCTCCACCATCGACGTGCCCTACATCGCCGACGCCGAGATCGTGCTGGAGGCGGAAATCCTGCCCACCGGCTGGACCTTCCCCGAGGGCCGCTTCGGCGAGTTCACGCGGCTGATGGGCGGCCTGCACTGGAACCCGCTCGTTCGCATCAAGGCGATCTCGATGCGCAAGGATGCGGTCTACTACAACCTGCACATGCCCTGGGAAAATACCTGGCTGGCGGCGCCGACGCGCTATTCGGCGATCCGCACGGCGCTCCGCACCGCCGGCGTGCAGGTCAAGGACATCAACGTCACGCTCGGCGGCTGCGCCTTCTGGCACGCGGTGATCTCGATCAAGAAACAGCCGGGGGAGGCCAAGAACGCGCTGCTGGCGGCGCTCTCGGTGATGGACCTCAAGCACGTCGTCGTGGTCGACGACGACATCGACATTTTCGATCCGGCCGACGTGGAATGGGCCATTGCGACGCGCGTGCAGGGCGACAAGGACGTGATGATCGTCTCGAACGCGCGCGCCAAGCCGCTCGACCCCAGCCTGCCGCAAGGCTTCGGCGTGGTGCCGACCGGCGCCAAGGTCGGCATCGACGCCACGATCCCGGACGGCATCCCGAAGGAACACTACGAGCGCATCACCTATGCCTATGCGGAACGCGCCAAGATCGATGACTACGTCAACGGCAAGGCCGACGCGGCCGGCAAGGCCGCCGGCGAACTGGAGGTGGCGGCGCTCGCGAACGACATCCTCGCCGCCATCGAAAAGACTCCGCTCTACTACACCGATATCGCGGAGCGCTTCGCGGCCTACGACTTCCGCACCGTCGCGCGCGCGATCGGCCATCTGCACGCCACCAAGACGCTCTGGCAGGATCCGCGCGGCCGCATGTGCGTGCGCGGCTCGCAGTTCGCCGCCAAGCCGCCGGCGCGGTGAGGCAAGCGGCGGAGGAATCGGGCCGCGTTCGCAGCACGGGAGCGGCTCACTCGCGGCCGCCAAGAAGCCCGATCACTCCTCGAACTGCGCCTTGCGCCACGCGAGCGCGGCCTTGAGGCCATCCTTCGCCTTGATCTCGTCGAACTGCTTGCCGACCTCGGTCGTCGCGGCGTAGAGCGGCGCCAGCACGTCGAGGCCGGCGTCGAGCGCGTTGCGCAAGCCCGCCGCGTCGAGGCCGCGGTTGACCGCAAGCTTGGCGGCGGCGAGCGCCTCTGGCGCGATCAATGCGAGACGTCGCGCATACTTCATCGTCGCCGCGGCGAGCTCGCGCGGCGGCACCACGCGGTTGATCATGCCGATCTCGAGCGCCCGCCTGGCGTCGATCTTGTCACCGAAGTAGATCAGCTCGCGCGCCCGTTTGTGTCCGATGATGAAAGGCATCAGCACCGCCGGCCCGACCTGCGAGAACAGCACCTCGGGCTCCCCGAACAGCGCATCGTCGGCCGCGATGGTGAGATCGCAGAACATCGCAAGCTCGCAGCCGCCGCCGAGCGCGTGCCCCTTGACCGACGCGATCACGGGCTTGCGCAGCGTCCATGGCGTCATCAGGCAGCGCATGCTGGTCGCCAGCCGCTCGCGATATTTGAGCGCATCGTGCCGCCACGGCCGCTCGTGACTGCCGCCGACGTCGAAGCCGACGCAGAAGCTCCTGCCCTCCCCGCGCAGCACGATCACGCTGGTGGAGGCGTCCGCGTCGGCGCGCTCGAGCACGGCTTCGAGCGCAAGCCGCATGTCCATGGTGAGCGCATTGAGCTTGTCGGGACGATTGAGCGTAACGATACCGACCTTGCCGTCGGCCTCGTAGAGCACGGTTTCGCCGGTCATGAATTAACCCCAGCCCGCTCCCCGGGCTCTCGCTCGCTTGGCCCCGAAATAACGGCCAGAATTACGCCGCCTCGAGCGGCACGATGCGCGCCACGCCCTTGATGTTGACGCCGCGGCCGAAGCGGCCTTCGCGCTGCTCCTGCGGGATCGGACGGCCGTTCGAATCGCGCAGCCACAGCCGCAGCAGGTGGCGCTTGCGCGCGGCCTCCGGCCAGTCCTCATAGCCGCGGCGGGTATGCAGCATGACAAAATTGTTGAGGAACTGGATGTCGCCGCGCCGGAAGGCGATGTCGAGCGCGGTCTCGTCGATGGTCCGGCGGTAGAGCTGGATCGCCTCCTGCTGCGCGGCCGTGTATTTCGGCACGCCGGACAGCTTTTGCGCCTTGTCGACGGCGGCGCCGAGACCGGTGGCGCTGAAATAGCCGTCGATGAAGGAGAAGATCGGCTGCTTGAAATAGGGCAGATCGCCGGGGCTCACCTCGCCGCTGCGCGAGCGATAGAAATCCTCGGTGAGCAGCTTGGCGAGATCGGGCCGCGTCGCGAGCATGTGGTTGTAGACCGTCACCGAGCTGGCGATCCGGCTGGCGCCGCCCGACTTCGACGTCTGCAGGCAGAGCAGGCCGACGTAGTCGCAGGCGTCGGTGTGGAAGCGCATCTCGGCATTGGTCATGTAGCCGCGCGTGTTGAGATCGCCGTAATCGCCGCCGAGGTCCTTCACATGGCCGAGGACGTGACCGTGCTTGTTCTGCGACATGGTGATGCCGAGGTACGAGCCGAGCCCGAGATAGGCGATCGCGGTCTCCTCGCGGTCGAAGCGCTCGAGCGGGAAGCCGCGCATCATCACGATGCCGCGCCCATCCATGAGCTCGCGCCGCACGTCGCCCAGCACGTCGGCGAAGTCCCCGAGCGGAAAATTTTCCCGGCTCACGTCCACGAGCGGCGCGCCAGTGCGGCGGAAGGCGGCGATCCCCTGCGCGAGATCGTCGGCATCGCGGCCGGTGACCGAATAGCTCCAGTTCGCCACGTCCGCGAGTTGCGCGGCGCTCCAGCCGGCGGGATCGACGACCGGCTGCATCGGCTCGGCCGGAAGCCGGCTGGCGGTCTTGAAGCTGCGGAAATCACCCATCGTCTTCTCCGTCATCAAGCCTAACACGGACTCTCGCCAATCCGTCATTCCGGAGCGCGCTATTCGAGTACCTCTTTGACCTTCCGGGCCAGCTCCGGCGGCGCGGCGTAGATCGTCGCGATGATCTTCTCGGCTTCCTCGCCGCTGACCGGATCGAGCAGCAGGTTCTGCTTCTGCGCCTCGGCGAGGAAGCCTTCGTCCTTCAGCGTGGCGTCCAGCCCGCTGCGCAGCACCTTGACCCGGTCGGCCGGCACCGCCTTGGCGACGATGAACGGCCGGCCCAGCTCGCCCGAGCCGTTGAGGACATCCAGCAGGTCCTTCTGCTCCTGCGATTTCGCGAGCTCGTTGACGAAGGGTACGCTCGCCGGCATGTCCGCCGGCCGCTTCGGCGAGAAGCGGACCAGCGCGCTGATCCTGTGATTGAGGATCCAGTCCTGCGGGATCGCGGTCCAGGAGCCGCAATTGCCTTCGAGCTCGCCGCGCTCGAGCGCTAGCCGCTGCTCGTTGCTGCCGGGATAGCCGGAGATCTGTCGCACCGGGGCGAAGAACACCTTGCGCAGGATCGCGCCGTTGACATAGGCGTTGGAGCCCTTCGCGGTATTGCCGATCAGGAACTCCTTGCGGCTCATCATGTCGTCCCAGGTGCGAACGCCGCTCGCGGTCGAGGCGTAGCAGATGCGGATGTCGCGCAGCAGCGTGCCGATCCACTGGAAGTCCGCGAAGCGGACCTTGTAGACCTCGGGCGACGCGACCGTTTCCAGGATCAGCCCGGGATCGAACGTGGTGATGACGGTGCCGTCCTTCGCCGCGTTGGCGTCGAGATGGCGGACCGAGGTCATGCTGGCGGCACCCGGCATGTTCTGCACGATCACGTTGGGCGCGCCCGGGATGTGGCGGCCCATATGGCGCGCGAGCAGCCGCGCATATTGGTCGTAGCCGCCGCCGGCCGAATAGCCGACGACGATCGTCACCGTCTTGCCGCGATAGAAACCGTCCTGCGCAAACGCGTGTTGACTTGCAGCGCACAGCACCAGCGCGAGCGCGGCGGCCCACAAGGGCCTGGTGGCTTTCATGCGCTGCTGTCTGCTGACGGTCATCGGCTTGGCATCTATCGGAGGCGCGTTTTTGAGGGTCGAACCGCGGCAGCGACTCACCTCTTGAACTCGATCACGTCCATGCCGCAAGCCTTGTCGGTCACGACCAGCAAGCCGCGGTCGTCCTGGTAGACGTCGTTGGTGAGCGGCGCCGCAAGCCCGATGCCGGGCTTAGGAATGAAGTAGCCGCGCTCCTGCGGATCGGCCGGATCGTTGATGTCGATGATGCGCAGGCCGCCGCCGAACCAGGTGACGTAGAGCAGGCCGTCCTTGTCCACCTGTTCGCGGAGCTGATGCGCACCGAAGCGATGCTTGTCGCCGTCGTAGGGGGAGGCCGAATGCGGCACGTGGTAGGAGCACAGCAGCTTCGGCTTGGTCGGATCGGTGACGTCCCAGGTGCGCAGCGGCGCATGCGGCTTGCCGGCATCGGGACCGCGGTGCGCGCGCTCCTCCTCGGTCGAGACCGCGATGCTCCTGCCGCCGATCGGACCCGGCACCCTGAGGAAGGTGTGGGTCGGCTCGGGGCATGCGGGATCGTATTCGTAGCGCGACAGCGTGCGCGGCTTGTTGATATCGCTCACGTCTATGATCGAGAGGCCCGACATCCAGCAGCCGGCATACATCTCGTTGCCGCAGCGCATGGCGTGATGCAGGCGGTGCTCGGCGCCCTTGCGATGCGGCGTGTCGCTCGCGGCCGTGTTCTGGTTCTCAAGCCACCAGCGCGACACCTCGACCGGCTTCGACGGGCTGCGAATGTCGTAGATCACCAGGATGTTGCCAACGAAGCCCTCCATCTCGGTCGAGATATAGGCGTAGTTCTCGTCGAGGTCGAAGCGGTGCGTGCCCTTGCCGTGCGTCCTGACGAAGGTGATGAGCTTGGGATTGGTCTTGTCCTTGACGTCATAAATGTGAAATCCGCCCATCGGATAATCCCGGTACGATCCGGCGCCCGGCTCGATCTCGGAATTGACCACCATGATCTCGTCCACCACGCGGACCTTGTGCGAATGCGTCCAGGGATGCGTGGTCATCAGCTTGCTGACGATCTTGGGATTGCGCGGGTCCGAGATGTCGAGGATCGTCGTGCCGTCCGGCCGATGCTGATGGCCGACGAAGGCGTAATGGCCCTGGATCACGACCTGCCCGCCGCCCGGCAGCTCCATGCGGCTGAGATGGCGGATGTTCGACGAGCCGCGCGGCGCGGTTCCGGCAGCGTCTTGCGCGGCGTGCAGCGTTTCAGCCATGCTGGTCTCCAGTGGGGGTCGGGGATTACGGGTGCGCTCCCGCGGATTATTGCAGACCGCGGTGGTTTGTGCATGGATATCAGCCGAAGCCTGGGCGCACGGCAGCATTGCCGCGATCACTGCCGCGGGCGTGACACCCCCCGGACTTGCAGCGGGTCCAAAGACGAGAGGAACAGGACATGAGGACGACCAACGGGTTGTACCTGAGTCTGATGGCGGCCGGCACGGCCATGCTGCTGGGGGCGCCGCCGGCGCAACTCCAGGCCCAGCCGGCCACCGATCCGGCGATCCGCATCGGCGATACCGACCTCGGCGGCGTGGTGGGCGGGCCGAACGGCCCGGAAGCCGGCGTCTGGGTCATCGCTGAAACCAACGACCTGCCCACCCGCTTCGCGAAGATCGTGGTGACCGACGACCAGGGCCGCTACGTGCTGCCGGAACTGCCGAAGGCGAATTACAACGTATGGGTGCGCGGCTACGGGCTGGTGGATTCGCCCAAGGTCAACACCGCCCCCGGCAAGATCCTCAACCTCACCGCAGTCCCAGCGCCGACCCCGGCGGCGGCGGCCGAGTACTATCCGGCCATCTACTGGTGGTCGATGCTCAAGATGCCGGACAAGAGCGAATTCCCCGGCACCGGCGAAAAGGGCAACGGCATTCCGACCGCGATGCGGACCCAGAGCCACTGGCTGACCGCCCTCAAGACCGACGGCTGCATCGGCTGCCACCAACTGGGCAACAAGGCCACGCGGACGCTTTCACCGGAGCTCGCGCAACCCGATTCCTATTCCGCCTGGGTCCGGCGCGTTCAGTCCGGACAGGCGAGCGAGACCATGGTCCGCAACATGGGCCGGCTCGATACCCAGCGCGCCTTCAAGCTGTTCGCGGACTGGACCGACCGCATCGCCGCCGGCGAACTGCCCAAGGCCAAGCCGCAACGCCCGCAGGGGGTCGAGCGCAACGTGGTCGTGACCGTGTGGGATTGGGGCGGCCCCAAGATGTACCTGCACGACCAGATCTCGACCGACCGGCGCAATCCGACGATCAATGCCAACGGCCCGATCTACGGCTCGCCGGAATGGAGCACCGACTACGTTCCGGTGCTCGATCCGGTGAACCACAGGGCCTACGACATCAAGGTCCCGGTCCGCGATCCCAAGACGCCGTCTTCGGCCACCGACCCGATGTTCGCGCCGTCGCCCTACTGGGGCGCCGAGCCGATCTGGGACAGCCAGACGTCGCCGCACAACCCGATGATCGACGGCAAGGGCCGCGCCTGGTTCACCTCACGCATCCACGGGCCGCAGACCGCGAGCTTCTGCCGCAAAGGCTCCGACCATCCCTCGGCGAAAACCTACCCGGTCGAACGTGCCGGGCGGCAGCTCTCGATGTACGATCCGAAGACGGAGAAGTTCACCCTCATCGACACCTGCTTCAGCACGCACCATCTGCAGTTCGATGCCAAGAACCGGCTGTGGGCGTCGAGCGGCGTGGGCGGCGCCGGCAACGGCGACGTCGTCGGCTGGCTCGACCTGAACAAGTTCGAGGAGACCGGCGACGAGGCGAAATCGCAAAGCTGGACGCCGATCATCCTCGACACCAACGGCAACGGCAAACGCGACGAGGGCTTCACCGATCCGAACCAGCCGGTCGATCCCACCAAGGACAAGCGCGTGCAGGCCGGCTTCTATGGCATCGCGCCGAGCCCGGCGGACGGCACGATCTGGGGATCGGTGCTCGGCTTCCCCGGCATGGTGATCCGTCTCGATCCCGACACCCTGCTCTCGGAAGTCTATGACGTGCCGCTCCCCGGCTATTCGCCGCGCGGAATCGACATCGACAGCCACGGGGTGGTGTGGACGCCGCTGGCGAGCGGCCACATGGCGAGCTTCGACCGCCGCAAGTGCAAAGGACCGCTGAACGGCCCGGAGGCGACCGGCAAGCATTGCCCCGACGGCTGGACGCTCTATCCGCTGCCGGGACCGCAGTTCGAAAGCGTGTCGGCTCCGGAAACGGGCAGCGCCGAAGGCAGCTACTACACCTTCGTCGACCAGCACGACACGTCCGGCCTGGGCAAGGACGTCCCGATCGCGACCGGCAACAATTCCGACTCGCTGCATGTTCTGCTGGACGGGAAGTTCATCCAGCTCCGCGTCCCCTACCCGATGGGCTTCTTCGCCAAGGGCGCGGACGGACGCATCGACGATCCCAACGCCGGCTGGAAGGGACGCGGCCTGTGGTCGACCTACGGAAATCGCACCCCGTTCCACAACGAAGGCGGCAAGGGGACGAAGCCGAAGGTGGTGAAGTTCCAGGTGCGCCCCGATCCACTGGCGCGGTGATGGCAGGCACGGAGGACCTCGGCGTGAACCTGGGTACTGCCATGGCGCCGGCCTGTCTGCCGGCGCGGATACCGGAGCCCGGATCTCGCTGATGGAATTCGCGACTGCGGCGCGACGGCTGATCGGCAATCGCGCCGCCGTGGTCGCGTGTGCGCTCGCCGGCATGACGATCCACCTGCTGCTCTGGCAGATCTCGGAGCCGGCCGACATCTTCAGCGACTTCTTCAAGGCCTATTATCCGGCCGGCGAGGTCATCTGGCGGTACGGCGCCGCTCAGCCCTGGTCCAACGACGAGACCGGCGCCGTCACCTTCGTCAACCTTCCGATCTTTGCCTGGCTGTTCGTGCCGCTGTCTTTTCTGGACAAGGACGCGGCGTCGTGGATGTTTCTGGCGCTCGGCATCGCCGCGGCGCTGGCCGCCTGGGCGCTGCTGTCGCGGGTCGCCCGGCTCGACATGCAGGCGCGCGCGCTCCTACTGCTGCTGTTTCTGATCAGCGGGCCGATGGTGAACAGCCTGCGTGAAGGCAACACCACACATTTCATTCTCCTGTTCCTGGTCGTAGCCTTGCTGCTGTGGCGCGCCGGCTGCGATTATTCGGCTGGGCTGGTGCTCGGAGCCTGCGCGGCGTTCAAGCTGCCGCTGCTGCTGTTCGGCGCCTATTTCGTGATGCGCGGACGCTGGCGCGTGGTCGCCGGCGGCGCCACCATGGTCGCGCTGATCGGGCTGTTGTCGCTGTGGTACTTCGGCATCAACATCAACATCGGCTGGTACCATTTCTGCGTCGAACCGTTTGCCTTCGGCGTGATCCCCGCCTTCAACGTGCAGTCGATCGACGGATTTATGCTCCGGCTCACGACCGGCGATGCGCTGCTGTGGAGCTGGGTTCCGACGCAGTTGCCGGTCGCCTCCAAGGCTGCGCGCACGATCGTGCTGGCGGCGATGTTCGGCGCGACCTTCTGGCTGATCTGGCGCGCCGACCGCAAGCCGCCGGGCCCGCCGGTGAGCGGCGCACTTAAGGCGCGCGACCTGCTGGGGTTTTCGCTGGTGCTGACCCTGGCATTCGTGACAAGTCCGATCGCCTGGACGCACTATTACCTGCTCCTGCTGCTGCCGTTTGCGCTCCATCTCGGCGGGTGCCTGGGATTGCCCGACGATCCCGTCACACGCCGGCTGATGTGGACCGGCCTGGCGCTCACGTCGCTGCCGGTCGTGATGCCGCAACTGCAACCCGGCTGGCCGGCGGCGCTGATCGCCCGCACGCTGGTATCGCTATGGCTGTTCGGCGGGCTGATCATGCTGGCGGCGCTCGCCCGGGGCGCTTGGCACGCCGGCCGGGCGCGGCCGCTTACGCGCACCGGGCCACGGCTCAAGCCGGCGTGAGCTTCGCGGCGGCCGGCGCAGGGCTACTCGGTCGCGTTCGACGCCTCGCCTGCCGAGGGCGGCGTCGCCGCGGTTTGCGACGAGCCGGTGACGAGCGGCAGCCAGTCCCGCAATGCCGGAGCCAGGAGATTGGCCGCGTGCTCGTTGCCGATGGCCGACATGTGGCTGTAAAGCGCGCCGTTGGACATGTAGTAGTCGCGGAGGGCGCCCGGATCGGCGGCCGCGATGGTGCGCAGCGACGCAAACTGGTCGACCACGCGGATCCCCATCGCCTGGGAACAGTCGAGGACGCGCTGTGCGTCATAGGACGGCTTGTCGGATGCCAAAACGACCGGCGCGTAGTACTGCATGAACAGCATCAACTTGACGTCGTCGCGATCCGTCGCGGTCTTCAGCCGCCGCAGCAGCGCGCAGGTGACCGCGGCCGCGTCGATGTCGACCTTGCGGTCCTGCGCCCGCGAACTCGTGCTGTACCAATAACTCGGATGAAGACGCGCCAGCACGTAGTCGGCGGCGGCGGAGTAGCCGAGCGGGTCGCGGAGCGTCTTGGCGAGTGACGACAACGGCCCGCCCGGGCGCCGCAGTTCGATCCGGCCCGGCGGATGGTAGCGCAGCTCGCCGTTTGCGAGGGTGAAATAGGGCTTCGGCGCGCCGAACACCGAGTGGCCGGCTCTGAAGATGTCGTATTCGAGAAAGCCCACCAGCAGGATCTTCGGCTTCACGACCGCCAGCATCTGCTCCGCCCGCAGGACGATCTGATCGGTCCCGTAGCCGCCGACGCCGGCGTTGACGACCGGCATGCCGGTGAGCTTCTCCAGATAGGCCGGCCAGCTTTCGTCGTCGTCGACCTCCCAGCCCTCGGTGTAGGAATCGCCAACCGCCAGGATGGCGCCGGTGCGGACGGCCGTTTCATCGAAGCTGCGACGGATGCCGTGATCGATGGTCGAATAATCGTCCGACTGGTTCCAGGGCTTCAACGTCCAGCCCAGGACCGGATCGACGAGGGCGCGTTCGCCGAGCGTATTCATCACGACCTGCTCGGTCCGCCAATTGGCGAGCTTGAAGACCGGCAGCCCGGCAGCGAGCCGGAAGCCGACCTCGATGATCACCAGCGACACCAGCGCGGAAGCGAGCACCAGCCCGACCTTGGCCGAGAGGAAACTGCGCGCCGGGCCTCGACCCGTACCTGTTTCACCGCTGCCGGGATGGGCTTGCATCGGCGATACTCCATTGAACTGACGGCCCAGTCCCTAGCACAAGCGATTGCTGTAGACACGGCCGGCTGCCTTGGTAACGCCCTTCTTGCATGCTCGTTCGAGCCGCAGGGGGAACCCTCGGGCGGGCTCACGCATTTGTCGGTTGCGAGGCTTGGCCGGCATCCCGCCGCGCTCCGTTGACTCGATTGCGCCGTTGACAGGCCTGGAAGCCCACCACATCTTCATCATCAGGCCATTGGGAGTCTAAGGTGCCATCCACTCGGGGACACGCACGTCGATTTGGCGTCGCGCGTGCCATCGTGCTGGTCGCAGCGGCGGTCTTGTTCACCGTCAGCGAACCCGCGTCGATTTCCCGCACCCTCGGCCAGCCGGCCGAGGCGCTGGCGCAGCCGGTGGCGCCCTCGACGGGCTCCGCGGAGCACCCTTCCGGCCTTCCGGCCTCCGGCGAGGCCGCGACCTGGCAAAAGCGCTGGTGGATGGACAAAACCGCCCGCCTGCTGCGCGGCGGCGACGGGCTCGGCACCGCCGACGACGTCGACGCGCTGCTGAAGCTGCCCGAGGATGAGATCGTCCGCCGGTTCATGAACGATCCCCGTTTCGGGGATACGGTTCTTGATTTCAACATGTTCTATCTCGGCTTCAAGATCGACGCGCTGAAGGCGAACGGCGTCTACAAGCGCAACGTATTCGACTTCGCCAATGCCATCGCTTCGACCCAGGAGCTGCTGAAAGGCGGCGATTATTTCAAGCTGTTCGATCTCGAGGGGCCGTTCTACATGGCCCCCCTGCCGCTGGAATTCGACGACCCGCTGCCGCCGGACGAGGTCGACATGCTGCCGGAAACGGCGCGCCGGAAGGCGATCCAGGAGGCCGAAGATGAGTTCCTCGATCTCGTCCTGATGGGATCGGGGCGGGTCCCGCCGTCGGCCGCGGCCTATTGCGCGGAGGTCGAGAAGCTGTCGAAAAGTGTCTCGCTGCATGTGCGGCTGGTGCGCGCCTTCAACGACCCGGAGGTGTTCTTCCTGCTGCGCGGACGTGTCATTTCCGGCCCGCTCGAAATCCTCGAGCAGGTCGTCGATGCCGAATGCGACGGCAGACCGCCCGCCAAGGTGAACATCAAGCGGCTGACCGCGGGCACCAAGCGCGCCTACGACCAGTTCCGGCGCGCAGTCACGGAAATCCTCAAATTCGAGCCCTCGGTTTACCAGCCGCGGTCGGTGCGCGATTTCAAGCCGTTCGACCTGCGCGCATTCCGGACCGATTCATGGCTCGCCTTCGGCTTCGAGCAGAGCACCGCGTTGAAGAATTCATCGACCAACTTCAATCGCAAGCGCGGAGCCTATGTCCTCAAGCGCTTCTTCTGCGATGACCTCACCCCGGTTGGTTTCGAAACGCCGCAGGAGCACGTGGCGGGAGCGCACGGTTCGGACACGCCCTGCTTCGCCTGCCATTACAAGCTCGATCCGATGTCGGGCTTCTTCCGCAACCGGGGCGCCGATTTCTTCAATTACTCGAACGATACGGTCGTGGTGTTCGACGATGACGCCAGCTCCGACCGCAAGAAGTACGAAGCCAACTGGCTGGCCCAGAAGGGCTCACCGCGCAAATGGAGCGTCGGCTATATCCGCTCGGCGCGCTGGGACGACCAGAACAGCTACGGCGACAAGCTGACGGACCTGTCTCGGATCATCCGCAATGCGCCGGAGGCAAAGCGTTGCCTGACCAAGCGGATGTTCGAGTATTTCATTGCCGAAGATCAGACCTTCGACGGCGGCTATCTCGAGGAATTCACCCGGCAATTCGAGCGCGAGGCGGCCGTGAACTCATCCACGGCGTTCAAGAACGCGGTCACGCGCATCGTCCTGAGCAAGACCTATCGCGAGATCAACGCCGATCCGCAGCAATGCTATGACCATGCGGCTGGCGCCCAGGTCGACAACGCGCCGCCCTGCCGGGTCGCTTTCATCCTGCAGAAGAACTGCGCGCAGTGCCACAGCGGCGGCGATCCCAGCGCCGGTCTCGACCTGACGAACTGGGTGACCGCGCCCGATGGACGGACGCGCACCTTTCCGCACCTCGGTCGCGATCGCCAGCAAACCGCGGCCCAGGACACGTTGACGCGGATCGCCGAACGGCTCTCCGCCACCGATCCCGCGGTCCGCATGCCGAAGATGACGGCGATGTCGAGCCAGGAGCGCCAGGAGCTGTTCCTCTGGGCGCAGGACGAGCTCGCGCGCGCCTCGAAAGAGCCGCCGCAATGACGCGCGCGCTCGCAGCCGTTGCGGCCATCGGGATTTTCCTGCTGCCGGCGGGGACCTCGGCGGCCTCGCAATTCAAGGGCTGGACGGCGGTCTCGCGCGAGCTCTCGATCCGGCTCGCCGCCCCCGGAGCGCCGCTCAACCTCGACCAATTCGTCCCTGCCGCGGAAATGGACACTCTCCTGGGCACCTGGAACCGGTTCGGTGACGAGCACACGTTCCAGAACGGCTCGCCCAATTCCGTGAACATGGTGATCTGGCGGGTGGTGCTCTCGGGCTTTGCGCAGAGCGTGGCGGGGTCCTGCCAATCGCCGCGCTTGAATTTCCATCCGCGCTTCCTGGCGACGCTGAAGACGCTGTGCTCCTGGCCGGCCGCCGAGGCCAAGGCCGATGCCGTGCTGCAGGACTTCTGGCTCAGCGTCATGGGGTTCAACGCGCCGGAATCCGAATATCTTGCCTGGCGCGATTTCTTCCTGAGGTCCTCCTACGGACATCGTCCGGCAGCCGAAGCGATCGATGCCATGACGCTTGCGATCACCATGAACCCCTATTTCCTCCTGCACCGGTGACGCCGCGATGAACGCCTCACGCCGCGACTTCCTGAAGGTCAGCCTGGGCGCTGCCGGCACAATCCTGCTTCCCGGCCAGACGTTCCTGCAGGCCGCGGAGCCGACCGGCGATCCGCACTTCTTCCTGATGATCGTGCTCAACGGCGGCGCGGATTCGTCCTACATGTTCGACGCGCGGCCGCTGTCGATGACGCAAGCCCACAAGATCCAGAACTATCTGGGCCGGCCACCGGCCCCCTGGGCGGGCCGCAACGGCACCACGGCGCTCGCCACCTCGCTGACCAAGCCGCTCGCCATCTTCCGCGACCGTTTCAGCATCCTCAACGGCGTGCTGATGACGCCGAGCTTCGACGGCCACCTGCAGAACATGAACTTCCTGTTCACCGGCAATCCGTTCGGCGGCGACTCCTTCGTCCCGCATCTGAACCTGGCGGAGACCGGCCGCGAGCCGCAGTCGCTCGATTCCATCATGTCGACCGACTCGGTGGTGATGAGCGTCAACAATCATTCCGGCGTCGTGCCGCTGCACCCCGGCTCGGTGGGTGGACTGACTGCGACACTCAAGCAGGTCGAGCCGCTCGAAGCGGGCAGCGAGCTGTCGGACCACATTCGCGGCCGGATGACCGCGAATTCCACCGGCCCCGGCCGCATGGCCGCGGCGACCAGGCAGATGCTGTCGGGCCTCGATCTCTCGCCCCGGGTCCATCGCCAGCTCGCGCGCTTGTCGCGGCCGTGGACCGTACGCACGCCCGAACAGCAGACCATGGCCCTGATCGCCGAATGCTTCCGGCTCTCGATCTCACGCTCCGCCATCTATGTTCCGACCGAATTCTTCGACGTGCACGCCGCCGAGAAGGCGAAGGAGCAGCCCAAGCTGTTTGCCGATGCCATCGTCAAGATTGCGGCCTTGCTGCAGGGACTAGCCGAGACGCCGTTCGACAAGCAGCGCTCCATGTTCGACGTGACGACCGTCATGGTGGCGAGCGAATTCGGCCGCACGCTGCGGGGGGGAGACTCGCCGATCGACGACACCGGCACCCATCACAACCAGTATTCCAATTCGATCCTGATCGGCGGCAAGGGCATCCGCGGCGGCCTGGTGATCGGGGCGTCCGATCTCGCGCACGAGACCGAGGAGCCTTCGCAGGCGCATCTCTCCTGCGACCCGATGCTGGAAAAATCGATGGGCCGGCCGTTCGATTTCGCGACCCTGCGTCCGCGCCCGGACATGCCGGAGGTGTTCAACCTCAAGGACTATCTGACCATCGGCTCGGTCGTGAACACCATCTACGCCCTCTTCGGCGTGCCCAAGGATCGCTATCGGGTGCTGCGGCGCGACCTGCCGGTGGCCCCGGCGCTGCACGGGCTGCTCAGCTAGCAGCGACGCGCTTGCGGTCGGGCCGATAGTGGTCTCGCTCGCCATCCCGCGGTTTTGGATCTGAGGCGCATTATCGCAGGCATGACCGGCTTTGCCACTGCGGCCGCGCCTGCTACCGTCATCGACGATATCGGAAACCAGCACATGCCGATGAACAAGCCACACCTGGAGTTCCTGCGCGTCGACATGAGCGAGGGCTGGGCCTCGCCGCCGGGATATCCGTCGGGCATCAAGCAGAAGATCCTCGCCAGCGACCTCGACGAGACGCGCAAGATGGGCGGCCGCACGCGGCTGCTGCGCTTCGATCCCGGCGTCTACACGACGGCGCCGTTCGTGCACGATCATTGGGAGGAGGTCTATCTGATGTCCGGCGATCTCATCGTCGGCAACGACGCGAGCGGCCAGGGCGGCGAGCCGTTCGAGGCTCCGACCTATGCGTGCCGCCCGCCCGGGGTCCATCACGGGCCGTTCAAGTCCGACCGCGGCTGCCTGCTGTTCGAGATCCACTATTACGACGAGAGCAAGAAATCGTAGCCCGGATGGAGCGCAGCGAAATCCGGGACGAGCACCCCGCTACGAAAATTCGAAAAAGGCAAATGACCGCCGATAACCAGCAGATATTGATCGCGGGCGGCGGCCCGGTCGGGCTGCTGTGCGCATGGCTCCTGGGCCGGCGCGGCGTGCCGGTCACCGTGTTCGACAGCAACGACGGACCGCAGGCCGATCCGCGCGCCGCCACCACGCATCCGGCGACGCTCGAACTCCTCAGCGAGGATGGGCTTGCCGACGACATGGCGCGGGTCGGACTTGTTGCGCCGATTTTCCAGTTCTGGGACCGGCCGAGCGGGCAGCTCGTCGCCGAGTTCGATCACGCCGTGCTCAAGGACGACACGCGCTATCCCTATGTGGTCCAGTGCGAGCAGTTCAAGACCGCCAGGCTGTTGCTGGCGCGGCTGCGGGCGTTCGGCAACGTCGAGGTGCGCTTTCGCCACGAGGTCGTCGACGTCGCGCAGACGGAGCGCGCGATCAGCGTCGACGTGCGCGGCCCGACGGGGATCGCGACTTACACAGGCGGCTATCTCATCGGCGCCGACGGCGCCCGCAGTGCCGTGCGCAAGCAGTGCGGCATCGCCTTCGACGGCTTCACGTGGCCCGAGCGCTTCATCGTGCTCACGACGCCGTACGATTTCGAAGCCAACCGCGGCTATTGCCCGCGCAGCTATTTCGCCGACCCGGGCTCGTGGTGCAACTGCTTCAAGGTCTCGGCGGACGGCCCGCCCGGCCTGTGGCGCACGGTCTACCCGACCGACCCGTCGCAGCCGGAGGCGGACCTGACCAGCGACGCCGCCGCGCAGGCTTTGATGCAGAAGTTCTTCCCGTCGCCGCAGCCCTACGAGATCGTGCACCGCAATCTCTATGTGACGCACCAGCGCGTGGCGGCGACCTTCCGCAAGGGGCGCGCGCTGCTTGCCGGCGACGCCGCGCATGTCAACAACCCGATCGGCGGCATGGGCCTCAACGGTGGCATCCAGGATGCGGTCAATCTCTGCGACAAGCTCGCGCAAGTGCTGCTCTATGGCGCGCCGGAGCGGCTGCTCGATCTCTACGACCTGCAGCGCCGCACCGTGGCGGTCGAGTTCGTGCAGGAGCAGTCGATTGCCAACAAGAAGCGGCTGGAAGCGAGCGATCCCGAGGTGCGCAAGAAGAACCTCGATGAGCTGCGGGCGATCGCCGCCGACACGGAGCGCAGCCGGGCGTTCCTGCTGCGCACGTCGATGATCGCCAGCCAGCGCCGCGCCGCGTCGCTCGAACTCGCGGAGGCATGAATGCACGCGCCGGACAATAAGAAAGCCCCGCGCATGCGCGCGTTCCTGGCGGCGGCCGAACGCTTCGCGACCGGCGCGGAGACGCCGCGCGCGTTTCTGGAAGCATGCCTGGCGGAATTCGACGCCCGGGAGCCGCAGGTCGGCGCCTTCGTCACCACCAGCATTCCGGCGGCACGCGCCGCCGCCGACCGGTCCACCGAACGCTGGCGCAGCGGCGTGCCGCTGTCGCCGATCGACGGCATGCCGGTCGGCATCAAGGACATCATCGAGACCGCCGACATGCCGACCGAGATGGGCTCGCCGCTGTTCGCCGGCTGGCGCTCGCAAAAGGATGCGGCCTGCGTGGCGGCGCTGCGCCAGGCCGGCGCGGTCATCGTCGGCAAGACCGTCACCACCGAGTTCGCGGCGTCGGAGCCGCGCGGCACGCGCAACCCCTGGAACCTCGACCATACGCCGGGCGGCTCGTCGAGCGGCTCGGCGGCGGGGGTCGCGTGCGGCATGATCAGCGCCGGGCTCGGCACCCAGGTGATCGGCTCGACCATCCGGCCGGCGAGCTTCTGCGGCGCCTTCGGTTTCAAACCGACCGTCGGCGCGCTCAACCGCGAAGGCTGCCACGACTACCAGAGCCAGAGCTGCACCGGCATCCTGGCCGCCACGCTGCAAGACACCTGGCAGGTCGCCTACGAGATCGCGCAGCGCGTCGGCGGCGATGCCGGCACGCCGGGCCTGAACGGTCCGCGCCAGGCGCCGGCCGCCGCAAAACCGCGACGGCTGGCCTTTGTCGAAACCTCGGGCTGGGGGATCGCGACCGCGGCTGCGCAAAGCTGCATGCACGATGCCTTGCAGCGGCTTGGCGCCGCCGGCATCGAGATCCGCACCCGTCACGACGATGACGACGTGGGCGCGATCGAGAGCGAGTTGGCGGACGCTTTCGCGCTGTCCAACCGCATCAACACCTGGGAGACGCGCTGGTTCATCGATGGCTGCGCCGAGCGCGACGCCAGCAAGCTCAGCCGCATCATGCTGGAGCGCCTCGAGCAGGCCAGACGGATGACGCTCGCCCAGTATCGCGCAGCGCTCAAGGAGCGGGCGCGTATCCGCGGGCTTTACGCGGAGCTGGCGGGATCGTGCGACGCCTGCGTCACGCTGTCGGCGCCTGGCGGCGCGCCGGCCGGGCTGCAGGCGACCGGCAATCCGCAATTCGCGGTCCCGTCGTCGCTCCTCGGCATCCCGGCGCTGTCGCTGCCACTGTTCCAGCTCGACGGGATGCCGCTCGGCCTGCAGGTGCTCGGCTACGCCAACCGCGACGAAGCCGCCTTCGCGATCGGCGCCTGGCTGCGCGATCATCTTGGCGCCGCCTGATGGACGATCGCGCCAAATATCCCGCGCTGGCGCGATATCGCGACGACGCAGGCAAGCACGAGCGCTGCTATCCGGACCTGCACGAGCACGTGCTCGCGCTCGCGCGCGAGGGCCTGCTCGTCGTCGTCGACGAGCCGATCAACAAAGACACGGAAATGCACCCGCTGGTGCGCTGGCAGTTCCGTGGCGGCATCCCGGAGCCGGAGCGCAAGGCGTTCCTGTTCACGCAGCCGACCGATTCCAAAGGGCGCCGCTTCCAGGCCTCGGTGCTGGTCGCCGGCCTCGCCGCCAACCGCGACGTCTATCGCCTCGGCTTCGGCAAGCCGCTGGATGAGATCGGCCGCACCTGGCTGGCCGCTATGGCGGCGCCGATCAGGCCGCGCATCGTCGAGGACGCGCCCTGCCACGAGGTCGTGACCACCGGCCGCGATCTCGACCGGGACGGCGCCGCGCTCGACGGCCTGCCGGTGCCGATCTCGACGCCGGGCTGGGACAACGCGCCCTACCTCTCGGCCGGGCACTACATCACCAAGGACCCGGACACCGGCATCCAGAACGTCGGCAATTACCGCGGGCAACTCAAGGCGCCGCGCCGGCTCGGCATGAACCCGTCGGTGGAGCTGCGCGCCGGCATCTACGCGCACTGGCGGAAATACCAGGCGCGCGGCGAGCCGATGCCTTGCGCCGTGGTGGTCGGCTGCCCGCCGGTCATCTCCTACGCGTCGGTGCAGAAGATGGCGGACGACCTCGACGAGATCGCGGTGGCGGGCGCGATCGCGGGCGGCCCGATCAATGTGGTGCGGGCGAAGACCGTCGATCTCCTGGTGCCCGCCGAATCCGAGATCGTGATCGAGGGTTTCATCAACACCGAGGTGCTGGAGCCGGAGGCGCCGTTCGGTGAATCGCACGGCTATGTGAACCTGCAGGAATACAACGCCTTCATGGACGTGACCGCGATCACGCGGCGGCGTAATCCGATCCTGACCTCGTTCATCAGCCAGGTGACACCGAGCGAATCCAGCGTGATCCGCCGCGCCGCCATGGAGCCGGTGTTTCTTGATCACCTCAAATCGACGCTGTCGATCCGCGGCGTCAAGCGGGTGGCGATGCACGAGCCGCTGACCAGCCTCTATGCTGTCATCGGCATCCAGTTTGCACGCGGAACGCCCGACACCGAAGTCTGGCGCGCGCTGCACGGGGCGGCGTCGCTGCACCGCTTCGCCGGCAAGTGGATCATCGCCGTGGACGAGGACATCGATCCCGGCAATGCGGACGCGCTGTTCTGGGCCATGTCGTATCGCTGCCAACCGCAGCACGATCTGCACCTCCTGCCGCATAAGGATCCTGGCCACGGCCCGCGCGGCCCGCGCGACGAGGGCGAGACCGCCGCGGTGCTGATCAACGCGATGCTCAAGGGCACCTTTGCGCCGGTCGCGCTGCCCAAGCGCGAGTTCATGGAGAACGCCAAGGCGATCTGGGAACGGCTCGGCCTGCCGCCGCTCAAGCCGGAACCGCCGTGGCACGGCTACGACCTCGGCTACTGGCCGGAGCACCTCGAGCGCCAGGCGCGCATGGCCGTCGAAAGCGACTACTTCGCGCTCGGTCGCGAGCAGGCGCAGAAACGGCGCGGCGACGTCGCGATGAACACGCCGGTCGAGCGGGATGACACGTGACACCGTGGCCGTGAAACCGGCATGAATCTTGAATTGAATAACGATAACGTATCGTCAAAGCGAGGATTGAACATGACCATGAAAACGCGAAGGTGCTTCTTCAACGCCACGTTCCCCGCGGCGGCCATGGCGACGCTTCTGATCGCGGTGCCCGCCGACGCGCAGCAGCTCAAGGCCTGGCGCCACGGCATCGTGCAGGCCAAGAGCGACGCCGGCTTCGTCTTCATGGCGGTGAACGGCGGCTTCATGGAGAAGCAGGGGCTCAAGGTCGAGATGGTCCAGTTCACCGGCGACGCGCTCGCGCTCAAGGCGCTGCTCGCAGGCGAGCTCGACAGCTACGAGGGCAGTCCGGGCGGCCCGATGCTCGCCGCCTCGCAAGGCGCCGATATCAAGCTGCTCGGCTGCTACTGGCCAGGGCTGACCTATGGCATCTACGGCAAGTCGTCGATCGCCGGACCGAAGGACCTCAAGGGCAAGTCGATGGCGATCTCGGCGCCGGGCGCTTTGCCGGACCTGCTCGCGCGCGCGGTGCTGGAGCAGAATAACATCCCTTCCACGGAGGTGCGCTTCGCCGTGATGGGGAGCGACACCGACCGCTATCGCGCGGTGACGGTCGGCACTGTCGACGCCGCAGCCGCCTCGACCGAGTTCGTGCCGCTCGCCGCGCAGGCCGGCGTCAAGCTGATCGTGCATGCGCATGACGTGGTGCCGAACTATCTGCGCTTCTGCAGCTATGTGTCGGGCAAGACGCTCGCGCAGCGCAACGCCGACGTGGTGGCGTTCCTCGCCGCGCAGATCGCGGGCCTGCGTTACGCGATGGCAAACCGCGACAAGACGGTCGAGCTTGCGACCAGGATCACCGAGGCCAAGCCCGACGATCCCCGCGCCGCCTATATCTACGACGAGGTCAAGACATATTCGGCGATCGATCCCGACATGCCGATCCCGATGGACAAGCTTGCATGGATGCGCGAGCTGTTGACCAAGACCGGCAACCTGACCAAGCCGGTCGATCTCGGCAAACTCGCCGATGGCAGCGCGCGTGACAAGGCGCTGGTGGTGGTCGGGAAGTGAGTTGCAATGGTGTGACTGTTTGAGCCGCTGATATCGCCGCGAACTCGGTGCGCTCCCTCTCCCGTTGGGGAGAGGTGGAGCAAGCGGCTCGCTCCGTGTTCAACTCGATAGAAAATTGAGGCGTAATTCATGAAGCTCGCCGTGCCCGATATGATCTCGAACTCCTATTTCCCGGCGCTGGCCGCGGTCGAGCTCGGCTTCTTTCGCGACGAGGGCCTCGATATCTCCTCGCAGCTCATCTTTCCGGTCGACAAGGCCTACACGGCGCTGCGTGACGGCGCGGTGGATTTCGTCGGCGGCTCGGCGCACTCCGCGCTGGCCGCGTTCCCGCGCTGGCAGGGCGTCAAGCTGCTCTGCGCGCAGGCGCAGGGCATGTACTGGTTCCTGGTGATGCACGCCGATCTCGCCGCGCGCCGCAATGACGTCGCCGTGGTCAAAGGCCGCAGCATCGGCGCGGCGCCCTGGGTGGAGATGGGACTGCGGCGGCTCCTGACCGAGGCCGGCATCGATCTTGAACGCGACGGCGTGAAGATCGCGCCGGTGCCGGGTGCGCTCGCAGCCGGGGTCAATTTCGGCGTCACCGCCGCGAAAGCGCTCGAGGAGCACAGGATCGACGGCTTCTGGGCGAACGGCATGGGCGCGGAGGTGGCGGTGCGCCGAGGCATCGGCACGATCGTGCTTGACGTGCGGCGCGGCGACGGGCCGAAAGGCTGCTTCAACTACACCATGGCCTCGCTCGCGACCACCGACCGGCTGATCGAGCGAGCGCCCGAGCAGGCGGCGGCCGCGGTCCGCGCCATCACCAAGACGCACGCCGCGCTCAAGGGCGACCTGACGCTCGCGACCCAGGTCGGGCAAAAGCTGTTTCCACCGCAGGAAGCCGCGCTGATCGCCGAACTGATCCGCCGCGACCTGCCCTATTACGACACCGCGATCCCGCGCGATGTCGTCGCCGGCATGAATCATTTCGCGCGTGATGTCGGCATCCTCGACACCGACGTCGGCTACGAGCAGGTCGTCGCCTCGGCACCATCGATCGCGTCCGCCCGCGCCTAGCGCCAGAGCCCACGCCGAGCAAGAAATTCCTCCACCAGCATGTTGAAATTTCCCGGGTCCTCCAGGAAGCAGCAATGCCCCGTCCCGGGCAGTATCCTATGCTCGGCGTGCGGGATGAGCGCCGCGGTGCGCGTGCCGCCCGCCAGCGCGCCGTCGTGCTCGCCGTTCACGATCAGGGTCGGGCTGTTGTAGGCGGGCAACTGCGGCGTCAGGTCTGACACGGTCAGCGCCTGGAACACCTGCGCGATGCATTCCGGATCGAGCGAGGTGCCGCGCTCCACGAAACCGGAGATCAGGTAGCGACCGACCTGGCTGTCGGCCCAGGTCTGCGTCACGCCATAACGCAGGTGGCCGCGGTGGTAGTCGCGCAAGGTGCCGGCCGCGTGATGGGCGCGATAGTCCCTGATGCGGTGGCCGAACTGGGGCTGCGGCCCGCTGTTGCCGCCGACGAGGACCGCGGCCTTGAAGATTGCCGGCTGCTCGCAGGCGAGCATCAGCGCGATCTTGGAACCGATGCTGCAGCCGAGCACGACCGCGTCTTCGCGGACGCCTTCGTCAGCCAGCACGCCCAGGATGTCACGGCCCATGTCGCCGAGCGAAAATGGCGTCCGCGGCTTCTCCGAGCGGCCCCAGCCGCGCAAGTCCATGGCAATCGTGCGGAAGCGCGATGAGAAGCGCTCGACCTGGTAGAGCCACAGATGGTGATCGAACGGCAGCGCATGGACGAGAACCAGCGGCGGACCGGAACCTGCCGTCTCGTAGTAGATGTCGAGGCCGTTGGCGCGGCTCACGGGCATTGCTAGTCTTGATCCTTTGCTGCCGAGGCCCCGGTGAAGCAGAGAGCGCAACCCATGTCCAGCCGCAACCTCGATAGGCTCGGCGGCGCTTGCATCGGCGGCCTCGCTATCCTCGTCGCGCTCGCTGCGCTCGCGGGCACGATCGAAACCGCCGCGGCGCAGCCGGCGCCCTATGCCGGCAAGCAGATCCGCATGGTGATCGGCAGCGGCGCGGGCGGCGGCTACGACGTCTATGCGCGCTTCCTCGCGCGCCATCTTGGCCGGCACGTCCCGGGCAATCCCGTGATCGTCAGCCAGAACATGCCGGCCGCATCCGGCCTCGCCGCGACCAACTGGGCCTATTCCAGCCTGGCGCCGCGCGACGGCACGGTGATCGTCGCCACCTACAATGCGCTCCTGGACGATCCCCTGTACGGCAGTCCGGTCGCGCGCTTCGATCCGCTGAAATTCGCGTCGATCGGCAGCATCGCCAAGCAGCAGACCGTCTGCGCGACTTGGCATGCCAGCAAGATCAGGACCATCGCGCAGGCGCGGGCGCAGGAGGTGACGGTGTCGGCGACCGGCGCGTCGGGCGACCGCGCCACCATGCCGCGCATCCTCAACGCGCTGCTCGGCACGAAATTCAAGGTCATCAATGGCTACGGCACGGTCGAATCGATGTTCGCGGTCGAGCGCGGCGAGGTCGACGGCATGTGCGGCGTGTCATGGTCGACGCTCAAGGTCTCGAACCCCGATTGGGTGCAGAACAACCGCCTCAATGTGATGATCCAGGCCGGCGCCAAGCCGCAGGCCGGGTTGGCCGATGTGCCGCTGGTGATCGATCAGGCCTCGAACGAGGACGATCGCAAGCTGATCGAGCTGTTGTTCTTCCCGCAGGAGATGGGGCGGCCTTTCATCATGCCGCCTGATACGCCGAAGGAGCTGGTGAACACGATCCGCCGCGCCTTCGATGCGACCATGAAAGACCCGGTGTTTCTCGCCGAGGCGGCAAAGTCGCTGTTCGATGTCGACCCGCTCAGCGGAGAGGAGATGGAGCAGATCCTCAAGCGCGCCTACGCGACGCCGAAGGACCTGGTCCAGCGCGCCGCGGAATTCAACGGCAGCGGGGGGTAGTCGCCTCAGGCCGGGCGTCCGTTACACCATCTCCGGCAGTTCCCGCAGCAGCCGCCCGAAACCGGTGCGCGGCTCGCGCACGCGCAACCGCTTCATGATCTCCCAGGCCGGCGCGATGTTGGCGTGGACGACGGGGATCTGCAGATCCTGTTCCAGCGGCTCGACGATGCTCTCCGTGTGCCACGCGCCGCCCTGGATATAGATGCCGTCGGCACCCTTGTGCTTGCGGAAGAGCCTCATGATGTGGGCGTAGAGCGTTTCCGGAGAAATATTCTGCGCCTCGTTGAACGGCACGTCGATCGGTTCCATCGAGACGACCTTGAAGCCGCCCTCGGTCATGTAATCGATGACGATCTTGTTCTGCAGCGCCGAGTAGCTCGCGCCAATGAACTTCTTGATGCCGAGCGCGCGCATGGCGTTCACGTGGTTCTGCCCGGACGTGAAGATCGGCGTCTGGTACTTCTTCTCCCAGGACTTGATCAGCTTGTCCTCGCCCTTGTAGCCCTGCAGCATGAACGGCGGCGTCCCGCCGGGATGGATCATGTCCATGCCCTGCTCGGCGAGCTCCGCAACATGTTTCTCGTAGTGCGGGATGGCCGAGCTGAACTCCTGCTGGTCACCCTGGCGCACGTTGAGCAGGAGCGGCACCACCCCGATACCTTCCGGCAGCAGCCTGATCAGCGTCTCTAGCGATCCCGGCCGCCGCGTCGGCTTGACCAGCCCGGCAACGCCCCGCCACATCGTATAGTGCATTCCCAAGCTCCCCCTGATGCCCGCGCCTATTGCGGCTTCAACACGTTCCGCGCCCGCTCCGCAAGGGCGGCCGGCGTATTCATCATCCTGGCGACCAGCGCCTCGAGATCCCCGCCGCTCACCGGGTTGATCTCCATGCCGAGCTTCTGCGTCTCCGCAAGGAACACCGGGTCCTTCATGGTCGCGTCGAAGGCGCGCCGCAGCGTGGCGAGGCGCTCGGCCGGCAGGTCGGGCGGCGCCATGAACGGGCGCGACATGCCGAACTTGGCGAAGATGACCTCCATCACCCGGCGGTCCTCCGGCGATTTCGCCAGATCGATCGCCATCGGCACGCCTTGGATGTCGGCATGCGGCTTTATCCCCATCTGCACGAGGATGTTGACGCGCTTGTCCCTGATCCACTGCGGCCGCGTCGAGGTGAGCGTAGTCCAGTCCTTGCCGGCCTCGCCCTCGACCTCGCCGTTCTCGACCGCCAGATCGACCTCGGTGGCGCCGGCATAGCCGTGCACAACCTTGAACTTGGTGCCCAGCAGGTTGTTGCTCAGCATCGCCAGCACATAGCTGTCGGCGCTTGTCGTCGAGGCGCCGAGGATGACTTCCCTGGCCATCGCCTCCTGCAGCGTCTTCACCGGCGCGTCGTGCCAGGTGACCGTGACGAATACGGTCTGGGTCATGCTGCCGAGCCAGCCGAACCGCGTCGAATCAAACAGCGCATTGGCGCCGCCCGGCGACAGCATGTGGAACAGTTTCTCGAACGGCAGGCCGTTCTGGACGGTGGCGATCTCCGTGCCGTCTTTAGGGGCGCGGTTGTAGAGGTGGTTGGCGAGGGCGATGCCGCCCGCGCCCGGCATGTTCTTCACGATGATGGCCGGATTGCCGGGCAGGTGTCGGCCAAGATGGCGCCCCAGCGCCCGTCCATAGGC
>JAXDOD010000121.1:0-26391 GCA_034669045.1 Alphaproteobacteria bacterium | reverse complement strand
TCCCGGCCAGGCCCATTACCTGCGCAACGTGCTGCGGCTACAGGCGGGCGCGCCGGTGCTGGCGTTCAACGGGCGCGACGGCGAGTGGCGTGGAACGCTTGCGGACGCCGGCAAGCGCGGACTTTCGCTCATCATCGGCGAACGCCTGCGGGCGCAAACGCCGGCCCCCGACCTGCACCTCCTGTTCGCGCCGCTCAAGCATGCGCGCCTCGACTACATGGTGCAGAAGGCGGTCGAGATGGGCGCCGCCAGGCTGCAGCCGGTGCTCACCCGGCACACCCAGGTCGCGCGCGTCAATCTGGACCGGATGCGCGCGAACGCCATCGAAGCCGCCGAACAGTGCGGCATCCTGACGCTACCCGAGGTTGCCGCACCCGCCACCCTCGACCACGTGCTGGCCGCGCGCGACCCCGCTCGCCTGCTGGTGTTCTGCGACGAGGCCGCCGAGGTGAAGGATCCGGTGGCCGCGCTCGTCGCCGCGCGCGCCGTCCCCGCCGCCCGGCCGCTGGCCGTGCTCATCGGCCCGGAGGGGGGATTTGCCGAGGACGAACGTGCCATCCTGCTCGCGCTGCCGAACGCGGTGCGCCTGGCGCTCGGTCCGCGCATCCTGCGCGCCGACACCGCCGCGGTCGCGGCTTTGGCCTTGGTGGAGGCCGTGCTCGGCGATTGGAGCGCTGAAGCCGCCGCCTTCAACATGGTGAACGAATCCCATTAAGCGCACCCGCCGAATGGCATCGAAATCGTAACGCGCCCGTGCTAAAGCCCCGCGGCCAAAGGCTTAATCGTATTTGATGGTGTGATGACGAGTGCGCCGACAAAGGATCAGGCGGAGCCCGACCCGCGGGCCGACGCGCTCGTGGCGGCCTACGAGCGCGCGGGCTATGCGCGCGTTGCGCCCGCGATCCTGCAGCCGGCGGAGCCGTTCCTCGACCTCTCCGGCGAGGACATCCGCAAGCGCATGTTCCTCACCACCGATCCGCAAGGGCGCGAGCTCTGCCTGCGGCCCGACCTCACCATTCCGGTGTCGCGCGACTACCTCGCCTCGTCCAACGCCGGCCGGGCGGAAGGCTTCTGCTATCTCGGCACCGTGTTCCGGCACCGCTCGCAGCAGCCGAGCGAATTCCTGCAGGCCGGCATCGAGTCCTTCGGCCGCGCCGACATCGCGGCGGCGGACGCGGAAATGCTCGCGCTTGGCCTTGAAGCGACCGCCCACTACGGCCTTGCCGCGCCTGAAATCCGCATTGGCGATATCGGGCTGTTCACCGCGCTGGCCGCCGCGCTCGACTTGGCGCCGGCCTGGAAGCGCCGGCTGATCAAGGACTTCAACCGCAAGACCTCGCTCGCACATGACCTCGAGCGCCTCACCATCAGCGCCTCGAACGCGCGCCCTGAATATCAGGGCGTGCTGGCCGCGCTCGCCGGCTCGGATCCCAAGGCCGCCCACGCGCTGGTCACCGACCTCCTGTCGATCGCCGGCATCAACGCTGTCGGCGGGCGCTCGGTGGGCGAGATCGCCGACCGTTTCCTGGAACAGGCGGCGCTCGGGGCGCAGACCTCGCTGCCGCAGGAGACGCGCGCGCTGATCGAGACCTTCCTCGCGATCGCGGGCGAGCCCGACGAGGCTGCGGCGCAACTGCGTAGCTTCGCAAATAGCGCGAAGCTCAAGCTCGATACCGCGCTCGACCTGTTCGAGAGCCGCACCGGCTTTCTCGCCGCGCGCGGCATCGACGTGGCGCGCGTCCGTTTCAGCACCGCCTTCGGCCGCGGGCTCGACTACTACACCGGCTTCGTATTCGAGCTGCACGACCCGGCGGGACGCACCGACGGGCAGCTCGTCGCCGGCGGGCGCTACGATGGCCTACTTACCCGGCTCGGCAGCGCGACGCCGATCCCCGCAGTCGGCTTCGCCGCCTGGATCGAACGATTGGCAGTCTGCGGAGGCGCCGCATGAGCGCGCCCTTCGTCATTGCGGTGCCGGCCAAGGGCCGGCTGCAGGAGAACGCCGAGACCTTCTTCGCGCGCGCCGGGCTAGCGCTCGCCAAGCCGCGCGGCGCCCGCGACTACCGTGGGACGATCACGGACCTGCCGGGAGTCGAGGTCGCCTATCTTTCGGCGAGCGAGATCACCCAGCTCCTCGCCCAGGGCGCGGTGCATTTCGGAGTGACCGGCGAGGATCTCGTGCGCGAGATGATCCCCGACGTCGACGCCAAGGCGGTCCTCATCGAGGCCCTGGGCTTCGGCCACGCCAATGTGGTCGTGGCGGTGCCGCAGGCCTGGATCGACGTGCACAGCATGGCCGATCTCGACGACGTCGCGACCGCGTTCCGCATGAAGCACGAGCGCAAGATGCGCGTCGCAACCAAATACCTCAACCTCACGCGCGGCTTCTTCTCCGCCCACGGCATCACCGACTACCGCATCGTGGAAAGCGCGGGCGCGACCGAAGGCGCGCCGGCCGCCGGGACCGCCGAGCTGATCGTCGACATCACCTCGAGCGGCGCGACGCTCTCGGCAAACGGGCTCAAGGTGGTCGATGACGGCGTCATCCTGCGCTCGCAGGCGAACCTGGTCGCCGCGCGCGCGGCGGCCTGGGGCGCGGCCGAACGGGAGATCGCACGCACCGTGCTCGACCGCATTGCCGCGCAGGCGCGAGCGCGGGCGTTCCGCGAGGTGCGCACGCGCTTTGCGGGCCTTGGCGACGCGCTGCTCGCAGAGGCGCGCGACCGCTTCGGCGTCGCCGCGCCGTTCGGCGGGCCGACCTCGTCGGGGATGCTCACGCTGCACTGCCCGCCCGCCCAGGTGCACGCGCTCGCGAGCTTCCTGCGCGACAAGGGCGCGGAGGCGGTGACCGTCATCGACCTCGGCTATGTGTTCGCGCGTGAGAATTCGCTGTACGCCAGGCTCGAAGCAGGACTAGTCGGCTGAATGCTTGCCGTGTCACGACTCCTTGAATTTCTTGACTTTCGGCGCTTTCGCTTGTACCAATTTTGATACTCTCGGGAGGAGAGGCAAGGCTTGAAACGTTTGCCGGCCGCATTCTATGAATTGCCTTCGGGCCGCCAGCCGGTACGCGAGTGGATCAAGAATCTGGAACGGGCCGATCGAAAGATCATTGGGCAGGACATCAAAGATGTAGAATTTTCCTGGCCGATCGGCATGCCTCTGTGTCGCAGTCTTGGCGGCGGCCTTTGGGAAGTCCGCAGCGACCTTACGCGAGGACGGATTTCGCGCGTGCTGTTCTGTCCGGTTGGTGGCCAGATGGTGCTTCTCCACGCGTTCATAAAGAAAACGCAGAAGACGCCGCAAGCCGACCGCAACCTCGCCCTGAAAAGAATGAAGGAAATCACATGAGAAAAAAGGGTCGGATCGGGTCGTCGTTCGATGATTTCCTCCAAGAGGAAGGAATCTATGAAGAAGTGACCGCGGCCGCTCTGAAGGCGGTGATTGCACGGATGTTGGCCTCGGAAATGAAGAAGAAAAAGCTCAGCAAGAAACACATGGCTGAGCGCATGAAGACCAGTCGGGCTCAGCTCGACCGCCTGCTTGACCCCACGAACGAATCTGTGACGCTCGCAACCCTTACCCGCGCCGCACATGCGGTCGGGCGCCAACTCCGCTTTGAATTGGTGTGATTGCCTCGGAATTTCGCAACCGCATCACGTTCCTTCTGTCCGCCGCCGCCCCACCGCAGCAGCAACCCGGGACTCCGTTTGCTCACGCCCAGCATAGAGACGCGATCCTCCTGGATCGTCGCGAGCGTGTCGGTCGCGCTGCTCGCGACCTCCTTCGGCGCGCTCTGGATTACCGCCGTGGGCCTGAAATCGATCGCCGCCGACCTCGGCGGCGCCCGCTCGGCACCGTCGCTGGCGAGCTCGCTCGCCTGGCTCGGCTCCTCGGTCGGCGGCGTCATGATGGGGCGGTTCGCGGACTGGTACGGCATCCGCTGGACGGTGATCTTCGGCGCGGTCGCGGTCTGCATCGGGCTGTTCATTTCGACGCTGGGCGCGCCCTGGCAGCTCTATGTCGGCCACGGCGTGTTCATGGGACTGCTCGGCAATGCCGGGCTCAACGCGCCGCTCTATGTCTACGTGAGCCGGTGGTTCGACCGCCGGCGCGGTTCGGCGCTCGCGCTCATTTCCAGCGGCGGCTACATTGCCGGTAGCGTCTGGCCGCCGATCTTCGAACGCGCGATCGAGCATTTCGGCTGGCGATACACGATGATGGCCTATGGGATCTTCGCGGTGGCGTTCATCGTGCCGCTCGCGCTGACCTTCCTGCGGGCGCCGCCGGAACTGCCGACGCTCGGCGCGGGCTCCGCGGCCGCAGGCGCGACGCCAAAGGTGTTCGGCTGGCCGCCGAACGTCGTGTTCGCGCTGCTCGCGGGCGCGTCATTCCTGTGCTGCGTGACGATGTCGATGCCGCAGGCTCACCTGGTCGCGCTCTGCACCGACCTCGGCATTTCGGCAAGCCATGGCGCCGCGATGCTGTCGCTCCTGCTCGGCATCGGATTCTTCAGCCGGCAGGGCTGGGGCGTGATCTCCGACCGGATCGGCGGGCTGCGGACACTGCTGATCAGCTCGGTGTTGCAGGCCACGGCCATGACGGCCTTCGTGCTCACGCAGGACGAGGCCGGCCTGTTCGCGGTCGCGGGCGCCTTCGGCATCGGCTTCAGCGCGCTCATTCCCGCCTATGTGCTTGCCGTGCGCGAATATTTCCCGGCGCGGGAGGCGGGCTGGCGGGTGCCGGCCCTGATGCTGATGAGCGGCAGCGGCATGGCGGCCGGCACCTGGCTCGCGGGCGTGCTCTACGATTATTTCGGCTACTACGCCCCGGCATTCGCGGCCGGAGTCGCCTTCAACCTGCTCAATCTTGTGGTCCTGGTGACGCTGATGGCACGGCACCGCTACGCGAGCAGCGCCGTCACTCCGGCTTGATGTTCGCGGCCTTGACGATCGGCCACCATTTGGCGGTCTCGGCCTTGTGCGAAGCGCCGAGCGCTTCCGGCGTCTGCTGATCGCGCGGCGGAAGCTCCAGGCCGAGATCGTTGAGGCGCTGACGGACCGCCGGATCGGCCATCGCTTCCACGACCGCCGCATTGAGCCGTCCGATCACGTCCCGCGGCGTGCCCTTCGGCACCCACAAGGCGTTCCACAAGGTCATGTGGAAGCCCGGCAGACCCGCCTCCTCCGCAGTGGGAATGTCGGGCGCGGCGGCGAGGCGTTTGCGGTCGCTGATCGCATAGGCGCGGATGGTGCTGGCACGAATCTGCGCCATGGAGTTCGACGCCTGGTCGACAATGATGTCGATCTGGCCACCGACGAGATCATTCAGGGCGGGTCCGGTGCCGCGGTAAGGCACAAACTGGAAGCGCAACCCGGCGACAGTCTGGAAATACACGCCGGCGACATGCGAGCCGGACCCGGCACCCGCCGTCCCGGCCGTCGCCTTGTCCTGGTTTACCTTCAGCCAGGCGATCAATTCCTGCAGGTTCTTGGCCGGCGTGGCGTTCTTGCTGACGACGACCATCGGGTTGCTCGGCAGCAGCACGACCGGCTCGAGGTCGGCAAGCATGTCGTACGCCAGCGGATAGATCGCACCGTTGAAGACGTGCGTGCCGAGATGGCCGTAGCTGAGCGTATAACCGTCCGGCGCCGCACGCACGGCGCGGCCAACGCCGACGGAGCCGCCGGCCCCGACCACGTTCTCCACCAGGAACGTCTGACCGAGCGTGGCACGCATCCGCTCGCCGAGAATGCGCGCGAGCGCATCGGAAGGTCCGCCGGCCGCGAACGGCACGATGATGGTGACCGGTTTGGACGGATAGGTCTGCGCCGCCGCGATCGAGCCACTTGCGAGTGTCGTAGCGAAAGCCAAAGCGCCTATCAAAGTCTTCATGGCTCGCTCCGAGCGTCGCCGATGTGGCACTCTAGCACGATATCACCATAGGACTGGCGTCGTGCGTTTGGCCAGATCGGCTGGATCGGAGGCATTACGACCGCCGCGAGCCCTTCCGTCTGCACCGGCGGAGGGTGTATCGTGGAGACAAGGTGCGCTTGACGCAATCGCATCAATGCTGGCGGCGGCCGCGCGGCCGATCGGCCTGTCGAGGGAGGATTATCATGCTGTACCGAAGCTCGATCGGGGCATTTGCGGTGATGTGCGCGTTGTTGGCGAATCCTTGCGCCGCGCAGGTGGTCGATTTCGGGAAATATCCCGACTTCAAGGGCCAATGGGTTCGCGGTCCAGGCAGCCCGAATAATTGGCGTGAGCTTGCGGGCCCGGCTCCGCTCACGCCCGAATATCAGAAGGTATTCCAGGACATCACGGCCGACTTCAAGGCTGGCGGTGGCGGCAATTGGCCGTCGACCTTCTGCATCCCGGCGGGCATGCCGGCGATGATGAGCCTCTATGATCCAGCGGAAATTATCGTCATGCCCGAAATCACCTACATCCTGATCAGCCACAACGACGACTCGTATCGACGGATTTATACTGACGGCCGCGACTGGCCGGCGAATGCCGAGCCTACTTTCGCTGGCTACTCGATCGGAAAGTGGGTGGACGAAGACGGCGACGGCAAATACGACGTGCTCGAGGTCGAGACGCGTTTCCTCAAACTCCCGCGCGGATACGACACCTCGGGTCTGCCATTTCACAGCGACGGCAAGACCATCATCAAGGAGCGGATCTATCTCGACAAGGCCGACCGCAACAAGCTCTTTGACGAGATCACCATCATCGACAACGCACTGACGCGGCCATACACAAAGAAGCAGCCGGCCTTCCGCAATCCAAATGCCCGTCCGGTCTGGAAATCGGACGTTTGCTCGGAAAACAACGCGCAGATCCGGGTCGGCAACGAGAACTACTTTTTGAGCGCGGATGGCTTTTTGATGCCCGCCAAGAAAGATCAGGCGCCGCCGGATTTGAAATATTTCAAGCAAACGCAGAGATGACGACTGCGCTGGTCTTTCGATAATTCGGAGGACGGTGTTCCGGCCGTCTCCGCAACCGCAAGCGCGCGTCACGTCCGCTGCCGACGCGGACCCGGTTGCTGTTGCGACGATACGTCAGGCGGCGAGAGCGGCCATCGGAGCCGGGGCGCGGCCTCACGACGTCTTGAATGTGCTTGCTGGACGATTTCGAGAATTTTTGTCTATCATCCATTATCATCTATGTGCCGGACCCGGGCCATCCTCTCACCAACAGGACATCGGAAGGTCAATGATGACGGCACATATTGCGGGCAGGCGGCGAAGCCTCGTCCCGATTGCGCTCGGGACGTTCGTTGCCGCCCTGATCGCCACGGTTCCGCAAGGCGCGCAGGCACAGCCGGGCTTTTATGCCGGCAAGACCGTCAGGATCATCGTGGGATCGACTGCCGGCGGCGGCTACGACATTTACGCCCGCGCGATTGCGCCCTTCCTCGCGGAGCATCTGCCCGGAAAACCGACGGTCGTGGTTCAAAACATGCCTGGCGGCGGCGGCATGACGTCCGTGCTTTTTCTCGACGCGAATGCGCCGAAGGACGGCACGACGATCACCATCTTCAATGCCGGCATCATCACCGAGGCGGTCAGCAACCCCGCCCAGGCGAGGGTCGACCTGACCAAGATGGCATGGATCGGCAGCGCCACCCGTTCATTCCGCATGTGCTATTTCTGGCACGGCACGGGCATCAAGACCTGGACCGGTCTCAGCCGCAGCAGGGAAGTGACGCTGGGCGCCACCGGCCTCAACAGCGCATCCTATAACGACGCCGCAATCCTGAAGAACCTGTTGAAGCAGAATGTACGCGCGATCGCCGGCTATCCCGGCCGCACCGAGGTGCACCTCGCGGCCGAGCGCGGCGAGGTCGACGGCGAATGCGGCACCACGGAAGGGCTGCCGGAAAACTGGCTTCGAGACCGGAAGATCAACATGGTCTTGCGCATGTCTGAATCAAGGACGCCGGAGATTCCGGACGATGTTCCCTGGGTCGGAGAATTCGTCAATTCACAAGCGGACATGGAGGCGCTCCGGCTTCTCATCGCGGCCAACGATCTCGGCCGGCCGATCGTCGCCTCCCGGCAGGTGCCGCCCGAGCAGATCGAGATGCTGCGGTCGGCGTTCGACGCCACCATGCGCGATCCGAATTACCTCGCGTTCGCCGCCAAGCGCGGGCTCAGCGTCAGTCCGGTGAGCGGCAAGGACGCGCAAGAGATCATCGCGCAAATCTTCACCGCGTCAAAAGCCGTGGCAGACCGCGCCAGGGAAGTCATCAAGTGAGCTCGGGCCAACAGATGGTGGGCAGCAAGGAGCGGGGCGAGCGCATCCACAAGAAGGCGCACGTCTTGCGGTCTGGCGGCGCGATCTGACCGCCATTGTCAGCATACCTCGCGGCAAAGTGGGTGACCGATGGCAACAATTCGCGAGTCCGCGCGCCAGTATGAAGACTGGCTGCGAGAGCAGCTCGAGGGTGACGTCGTCGCAAAAGATCTCGCGAAGAAACACGACAAGATGCGGGAAAGCGCGTTTGTATTCCTGCGCGCGACTTACTGGCGCTGGGCGGAAACCATCCTTGACGTCTGTCCTGACCTGGCAGGCGCCACCCGCGTTCTCGCCGTCGGCGACATTCATCTCGAGAACTACGGGACCTGGCGCGATGCCGACGGACGTCTGGCCTGGGGCGTCAATGACTTCGACGAGGCGGCAGAGATGCCCTACGTGCTTGATATCGTCCGGCTTGCCGCCAGCGCCCTGCTCGGACGGGATCCTCGCCGCATTGCGGATGAAGAGATTTGCGCTGCGATTCTTCGTGGATATCGCCAAGGATTGCATGCACCGAAGCCGGTGGTGCTGGACCGCGACAGATTGTGGTTGCGCAAACTTACTGTCGTACCCGAAGCGGGACGCGCAAAGTTCTGGAAGAAGTTGGACCACGTCAAGGGAACCGCTGCCCCCGAGCGCTACCGGGTAGCGATCGCGGCGGCCATGCCGGAGCCAGGCCTTTCAATCAAGACGGCGCGAAGGCAGGCCGGCACCGGAAGCCTCGGCCGGCCGAGGTGGGTCGGTATTGCCGAGTGGCGCGGCGCTCCTGTTGTTCGCGAAGCCAAGGCACTCGTTACCTCGGCTTGGTGCCGTGTTCACGAGCGTAACAATCACCATGTCCGTGCTGGCGAAATTGCGAGCGGTCGATTTCGTCCGCAGGACCCGTGGTATCGGGTCCAGAACAACGTGATCGTGCGGCGCCTGTCCCCAAACAACCGCAAGATCGAAGTTGAGAAAAGCAAGTCCGCCCTGTTCGCCAGCGGCATCCTCGAAACAATGGGCTTTGAACTCGCCAATGTGCATCTCGGAACAGCCGATCGGCGCGACGCGATCACGGCGGACCTCCAGAAGCGCAAGCGCGATTGGCTGACGGCAAACGCGCGCAAGGCCTCCGACGCAATCACGAACGAGTATAAGGACTGGAAGGCAAGTTGACGATCGTTCAAGAAGATGCGGCGCCCAGCGGGATTAACCCCATGCCTCCTTCCTGCTAGCGTGGGATGATGGCAGTCCATGCCCCGCGCGCGAGGTCACGAAACCAGAGGGAGACAATGATGCAGATCTTCAAATCGGCCGGGTTTGCCGTACTGACCTTCTCGCTTGCCTTGGCTGCACACAATGCCGACGCGCAGGAGGCGGCGATGGGCGTGTGGACGAAGAAAGCGCCCATGCGCTTTGCGCGCAGCGAGTTCCAGGCGGCGGTGGTCAACGGCAAAATCTATGTGGTCGGCGGCGGGCGCACCGAAATGCGGGATGGCAAGCCGTTCGAAAACATCACCAACGGCGATAACGACGAATACGATCCGGTTGCCGACACCTGGCGCGCACGCACGCCGATGCCGGAAGGCGGGACTCACAATAGTATCGCGGTCCTGGACGGCAAGATCTATGTCGCGGGCGGTTTTGCGGGGCGCCAGCACACGCTGCCGACAGCGTCCGCGTATTCCTACGACCCGGCGACCGATACCTGGCGGAAGCTCGGATCGCTGAGCAGTCCGCGCGCATCGATATCGCTCGCCGCGGTGGACGGGAAGATCCATGCTTTCGGCGGCCGCCTCATGGGTGAAGAGAGTTCCCTCCCCACGCATGAGGTCTACGATCCGAAGACCGACAAGTGGACGTTGGGCGCGCCCATGCCGTCGTCGCGCGACCATGCCGGCCTTTGGACGGTGGACGGCAAGGTCTTTGTCTTCGGAGGTCGCACGGGCGACTCCGCCTCGTCGGTTGCCTTGAACGAGGTCTACGATCCCAAGAGCGACAAGTGGTCGACGATGGCGCCGATGCCGACACCGCGTTCCAGCAGCGCCTACGCGCAATATCGCGGCCTGCTGTTCTTTGCCGGCGGCGAATGCAAGACCACCAATGCCGGTCGCACGAGTTTCGATGAGAACGAAGCCTATGATCCGAAAACCAACACGTGGCGCAAGCTCGCCGCTCTGCCGAGCGGGCGTCACGGTTTCGCCGCGGCCTCCGTTGGCAACACGCTCTATGTCCTGGGTGGATCGACGGCATGCGGCAGCGGCGGAAAAGTCGACGATAATCTTGCATTCACGCTGCCGTAGGCACCCGCGCGCTCGCGCCGGCCGCGTTCATCACAGCGCCGCGAAGTCGATCGGCTTGTGGCGGTCGAGGGTGCGACGCGCCGGCGGCAGCGGATATTTGAGGCCGGTCGCGCAGTTAAACAGCACGGCGCGCTCGTTGCGGGCGATGCGGCCGTCGGCGAGGCCCTGCTTCCAGGCCGCATAGGTCGCCGCGCCCTCCGGACACATCAGGAAGCCCTCCTCGCGCGCGAGCTCTTCAAGCGCGACTGTGATCGCCTGATCGGTCACCGCAATCGCAAAACCCTGGCTCTCGCGCACCGCGCGCAGGATCAGGAAATCGCCGACCGCCTGTGGCACGCGGATGCCTGACGCGATGGTGTGCGCGTCCTCCCAGCGCGGCGCGTGCTCCTCGCCCGCCTCATAGGCGCGCACCATGGGCGCACAGCCCGCCGCCTGCACGGCGACCATGCGGGGGCGCTTTCTGCCGATGAACCCGATCGCCTCCAGTTCGGCGAAAGCTTTCCACATGCCGATCAAGCCGGTGCCGCCGCCGGTCGGATAGAGGATCACGTCGGGCACGTCCCAGCCCAGTTGCTCGGCGAGCTCGAGACCCATCGTCTTCTTGCCTTCGATCCGATACGGCTCCTTGAGGGTGGAGACATCGAACCAGCCGACCTTGGCCTTGCCCTCGGCGACGATCTTGCCGCAGTCGTCGATCAGGCCATTGACGCGGTAGACGGTCGCGCCCTGCAGCGCGATCTCGCTGACGTTCACCTCAGGCGTATCCTCCGGACAAAAGATCGTGGACTTGATGCCGCAGCGGCTCGCATAGGCGGCGAGCGCCGCGCCAGCGTTGCCGTTGGTCGGCATCGCCATGTGCTGGATGCCGAGCGCCTTGCACATCGACACCGCCATGACCAGGCCGCGCGCCTTGAACGAGCCGGTGGGGAGCCGGCCCTCGTCCTTCACGATCAGCTCGCCGCCGCCGTGTTTGCGGGCGAGTTTCGGCAGCCCGACGAGCGGCGTCACGGCCTCGCCCAGGCTCACGATATCGGCGGCGCGGCGCACCGGGAGCAGCTCGCGATAACGCCAGAGGTCCGCCGGCCGGCCCGCCAGCATCTCCTTGCTCAGCGCTTTCCTCACGCCGTCGAGGTCATAGCGCACCAGCAGCGGCTTGCCGGCTTTGGAGAGGTTGTGCACCGCGTCGGCCGGATAGTGTTCGCCCGTATAGGCACATTCGAGATGGGTGACGAAGGTCGGACGTTCGGCCGTGAGGTTCTCGTCGTGCGGCACGCGATCGTCTCCTGTCGGTCAATGACGCGTCTCGCGCGGCCGGAACACGATGAAATGCGACAGTGTAAAGTTGACCAGGAAACCCGCCCCGATGGCGAGCAGCTTGGCGCTTAGCACGGGCATGACATAGGACGCGATGAACACCGTCGCGGTATTGGTCACCAGTCCGCCGATCTGCGAGACCGCGAAGGTCGCATAGTCCCTGAGGCGCAACTGGCGGCCCGACTCAGCCGCGAAGGTGGTGAGCGAGTTCATGACGTAGGAGTTGCTCACCGCAATGAGCCAGGCGACGACGTTGGCGAAGATGATCGGCAGCCCAAGATAGAAATAGCCGAGCGAAAATACGCCAAAATCGATGGCGAAATTGACGAGCCCGACCAGGGCGAAGCTCATGGCCTTGAGCGCGAACGCGCGCTGGCGCCACGCCGCAAGCAGGCGGCGGCCGGACCCTTCGGATGGCGGGGGGGCATTCATGACTGGTTCGCTTAGCACGGCTGGCGCGCTCAGCCGAGCCTCCCCCCGTCTGCCCGCCGCGAAGGGGTTCCATCGCACCCCGATTGTGCGGCAAAATGGCCATAAACCGCCGCTTTTCCCCGGCGCGACAGCGCCCGGCGCATGCGCTATAAACGGGGTCGCGGCGGGCCCAAGGGTTCGAAAGGCTTACAGGATGGCGGCCAGCGCGACGAGCTTGGGTACGGGCGGCGTCCCGGCAAGGGCGCGCGGGCGCGCGGACGCCGGCCTGTCCTTTGTCGTTCCCCTGTTCAACGAGGCCGCCAACCTGCCGGCGCTGCATGCCCGCATCGCCGAGGTCGCCAGGACCCTCAAGGCGACGCGCCGGCTGACGGCCGAAGTCGTGTATGTCGACGACGGCAGCCGCGATGCGACGCTGACGGTCGCACGCGGGCTAGCCGCCGATGTGCTCGACGTGCAGGTGGTGTCGCTCTCGCGCAATTTCGGCAAGGAGGCGGCGCTGCTCGCCGGCCTCGATCATGCGCGCTTCGGCGCGGTCCTGTTCATGGATGGCGACGGCCAGCATCCGCCATCTCTCGTGGAAACGCTGGTCGGCTACTGGCTCGATCAGGGCTATGACGTCGTCTACACCGCCAAGGCCCACCGCGAAAACGAATCGTGGCTGCGCCGCGTTGCGGTGCGGGGCTTCTACGCCATCATCAACTGGGGCGCGCGCCAGAAAATCCCCGAGGATGCCGGCGACTTCCGCCTGCTCTCGCCGCGCGCGGCTGCGGCGCTGCGCCAACTGCCCGAGCGCAACCGCTTCTTCAAGGGCCTCGCGAGCTGGATCGGCTTTCGCCAGATCAGGGTCGACTATGAGCCGGCTGCGCGCGCGCATGGCAGCAGCACGTGGAATCTTTATTCCCTCGTTGGCCTGTCGATCGAAGGGCTCACCTCGTTTTCGGTCGCGCCGTTGCGACTGGCGAGTCTCCTGGGCTTGCTGCTGGCCGGCGCCGCCTTCGTGTTCGGCGTGCAGATCCTGGTAGAGACGGTATTTTTCGGACAATCGGTGCCGGGCTATCCGTCGGTGGTGGTGGGCCTGATGGTGCTGGGTGGCGTGCAGCTCATCATGATCGGGATCATGGGCGAATATATCGGCAAGATCCTCTCCGAGCTCAAAGCGCGGCCGGTCTATTTCGTGGCCGAGCACGACCTCAAGACTGCCGAGGGCGCGGGCCGGGCGGATGACCCACAGGCGCGGTCGGCGGCGGAATGAGCGACGCGCAGCCGTCCGGGTGCCGCCCGATCTGGCTTTGCGCCGACGACTACGGCATGTCGGCCGGGATCAATACCGCGATCCGAGACTTGGTCGTGCGGGGGCGCATCAATGCCACGTCGGTCATGGTGGTGGCGCCCAGCTTCCACCGCTCGGAAGCGCTCTCGCTCGCGATCCTCAACTCCGGCGAACGCCGCGTGGCGATCGGCCTGCATCTCACGCTCTCGGCGCCCTTCCGTCCGCTCAGCCGGCATTTCACGCCGCTCAAGAACGGGAGTTTCCTTCCGCTCGGCGCGATGCTCATGCGGGCCCTCCTGCATCGGCTCGACCGGCCGGCGCTCGAAGCCGAGATCGCGGCCCAGATCGAGACCTTCGTCGACAGCTTCGGTCGTGCGCCCGATTTCATCGACGGGCACCAGCACGTGCAACTGTTCCCTCAAGTGCGCGACGCGCTGCTCAAGGTCATGAGGGAGAAAGCGCCCGACGCCTGGGTGCGCCAGTGCGGCGGCGTCATGCCGTATGCGGGCAGGCTGCGCGACCGCAAGGGCCTGTTCATCGACACCCTCAGCCGCGGCTTCCGCCGCCGCGCCACGGCACTCGGCGTGCATACCAATCCGGCTTTTGCGGGCACCTATGACTATAACGAGCGGGCGGATTTCGCCGGGCTGTTCCCGCGGTTCCTCGACCGGCTGCCGGACGGCGCGGTCGTCATGTGTCATCCGGGCTTCGTCGACGAGGAATTGCGCAGGCTCGACCCGCTGACCAGCTTGCGCGAGCGCGAATACGCCTTCCTGATCGACGAATCGTTTCCGGCCGTGCTCGCGCGCCACGGGGTGGCACTGGCCTGACCCTCTTCCGCCGCGACCTGCGCCTGCCTACATGACTGCGATCGCCATGGGAGGACTGCATGACCCCCGAGGAACGCAATCTCATCAACGAACTGTTCGATCGCCTGGCCACTTTGGAAGACGCCGAGCGCGATCCTGAGGCCGAACGCGCCATCAAGGACGGACTGCGCCGAGCGCCCAACGCGCCCTATGCGCTGGTGCAGACGGTGCTGGTGCAGGACGAAGCGCTCAAGCGCGCGCAGCAGCGCATCGACGAACTCGAAGCCCAGGTTGCGGCCGCCGGCGAGCCATCGCGCCCCACCAGTTTCCTTGACCGTGCGCGCGACGGCGTGTGGGGACGCCGGGATGCCCCGCGCGCCGGCTCCGTTCCCTCGGTACCGCCGGTGCGGCCACCTGACGCGGCCATGGGCGCACCCGCCGGCTATGGCTATGGGGCTGGCGCGCAGCCGATGGGCGGCCCTGGGCCGGCGCCGCAGGGCGGCTCCTTCCTTGGCACCGCTGCCGCGGCGGCGGCGGGCGTGATCGGCGGGTCGATGCTCATGAGCGGGCTGCGCTCGATGACCGGCCAGGCTCATGCCGGCCATGGCCTCATCAATCCCGGCTCTGCCGCCAGCGGCAATCCGGCGACGCCCTGGGGGGACGCGTCGGGGGGCAAGCTCGCGCACGATGCAGGCCTCGATGACATCGGCCGTTCCCCATCAGGCGGCAGTGGCACCGAAAACAGCGGCGAGGGTCAACGCCAGGGCCTGTTCGACGACAGCGCCGACCCTGCGGGCGAAGACAATGATCAGGACGAAAACGAAGGCGACTTCGACGACGATGGTGGTGGCGACGACGGCGGGGATGGTGATGGCCCCTGAGCGGCCGACCACCTCCTCCCCGTCGTAGCCCCGCCAACGGCGGCCTTGCATTGCACGGCGCAAACGCTGCGCGTCAGATTACCACCACCTTGGTCCCGACCTTTACCTTGCTGTAAAGGTCGACGACGTCGTCATTGCGCATGCGGATGCAGCCCGAGGACACCGCCTGCCCGATGGTCCAGGGTTCGTTCGAGCCGTGAATGCGGTAGAGCGTCGAGCCGAGATACATGGCGCGCGCGCCGAGCGGATTGTCGGGGCCGCCTTCCATGTGGCGCGGCAGGTCGGGCCGGCGCCTGAGCATTTCCGGCGGCGGCGTCCAATCCGGCCATTCGCGCTTGTTGCTGACGTGGTGGACGCCCGCCCAGGTGAAGCCGGGGCGGCCGACGCCGATGCCGTAGCGGATCGCCTTGCCGTCGTCCTGCACCAGATAGAGCAGGCGCTCCTTGGTGTTGATGATGACGGTGCCGGGCTTCTCCCTGCCGTCGTAATCGACCACCTGGCGCATGAAGCGCTGGCTCACCGCTGGGTGCGCCGGCTCCATCGAGGGCCGCGCCGGCTGGAGGAATTCCGGGCCGTTCTCGTACTGGTCGTCGCCCGGCGAACGGTAGGAGCGCCGCTCTGGCTGAGGCGCCGGCTGCGGCTCGTAGTAGCGCGGCGCGGCGCCCGGCTGCGGGCCGGGACCGCGGAACAGAAGTTCAAGGAAACCGCCGCCGTAATTTTGTCCGTCCGCCGCGGCCTGCCGGGGGCGTGCGGGCGCGGCTTCGGCGAAGGGTTGCGGTTGCTGTGCTGCGCCGCGCGCCGCCGCATAGGCGGAGTTCGCAGCGGTGTCGGGATTGAGGTTGAGGGGGCCGGCCGAAGCCGTAGTGAGAGCAAGAACGGTGAAGACTGCGGGGAAGGCGATACGCTGCATCGATGTACTCTTTGACTGATTACACCACACGGAACGACGTACAGTGGAAGTCGTTCCAACTGCGCCACACTTAGTCCACAACCATGGTCGGTTTGGTTAAATCCGAAGCGAGATTTTTAACTAACGCGGTAAGAAATAGGTTGTTCATCAAGTCATGGTTTTTTTTGAGTAAAGGCCGATGCGATATGGTTAACCGATGGTTCCCGACACGCGCTTGCGGGCCATGAACCGCGCGTTAAGCGCCGCGCTCCTACAACTCGTCAGCCGCCAGCGGACAGGAGCGCACCATGCCGGTGCAACGCAAAGTCTTTCGCATCGAACAGATGACTGCGATCAGCGCGGCTGCGGCCGGCGCATTGTCCGGCGCGGTGTCGGCCCGGCACCAGCAGGAAATCCTCGCCGAGCTCAAGGCGCTCCAAGACCTGATTGAACGCCGGGCCGGCAGCGCTCGCGAGATGGAGAGCGGCGAAGTCGCCCTCCGAGGACTGCAGGCGCTCAAGGACGAAACCGACAGCATCCATCACGCCATCAGCCGCACCAAGCACGAAATCGCGACCTTGCATGTCAGCGCCTTCAACGGCGTCGGAGACACGCAAGTCACCCGTGAGCTCGATGCCGTCGTCGAAGGTGCGGAGCGCGCGACGCTGCAGATCATCGATGCCGCCGAGACCATCGAGGAAGCCGCGGATACGCTCTCGGCGAGCTTGCGGCAGCAGCAGCAGCGGGCGCTCGCCCAGGACATTCAGGATCATGTCGTGCGCATCTTCGAGGCGTGCAATTTCCAGGATCTCAGCGGCCAGCGCATCGGAAAGGTGCTCGCCACCCTGAAATTCGTCGAGGACCGCGTCGCGCGCATGATGGAAATCTGGGGCGGCACCGAGGCGTTCAAGCCCTATACGGCGGCCGCGCTCGCCGAACACACCGATGAGGGCGAGCTCATGCACGGACCCAAGCTCGACGGCGCTTCCGGTCACGCGTCGCAGGACGAGATCGATGCGCTGTTCGCCGTCGGATGATTTTTGTTCACAACTCGTCGCGACCGCTAAGCCCGCGGGCGGCGTAGCGCGATGAATCCGGCGCAGGCGACTGACGCCAGCGCCGCGACCACCATCAGCACTGCAGTATCGGACGCGCGCTCGGCCACATAAGCGAGCACCAGCGGCGCGATTGCCTGCATCATCAGGAACGGGCCGGCGATGCGGCCGAGGAGCGCGCCGTAGCCTGCGGCCCCGAACAGGGCGAGCGGCACGGTCCCGCGCGCAATGGTGATGAGACCGTTCGCCATTCCAAACATCACCATGAAGGCGGCCGCGACCGGGACCGAAAGCCCGAACAGCGCAACAAGCCCGAACGCCGCGAGCAAGAGCGCGACCGCAAGGCGAGCTACCAGCAGCGGATGAATGCCGCGCGCGAACACAAGCTCGCAAATGCGCACCATGACTTGCGACGGGCCAAACAGCGCCCCGATCGCAACCACCGTCGTCGGGTCGATTCCGGCGCGCCCGAAAATCGCCAGGAGATGCGCGGAGAGCCCCGACGGCACAAAGGCATAAGCCGCGAACGCCGCCGCGACGATGACGAACGGCCAGCCCTTCGGCGGGAGCAGCGGTCTTCGCATCGGCGCGGCCGCATCCGGCCGAGGTTCCGCCGCGGCGCGCGTGCGCGGCAGCGCGAATGCATGAAGCGGCGCCGCGACCAGCGCGAGCACGGCTGCATAGACCAGATAGGTGCCGCGCCAGCCCACCCGCTCGATCAGCACGAGGGTTATCGGCCAGCTCACCGTCGAGGCAAAGCCGCCGGCCAGCGTGAGCGCGGTGATCGGCCCGCGCGCGGCAGCGCCGAAGATGCGCCCCAGCGTCGCGAAGGCCGGATCGTAGAGCGAGCCGGCGATCGCCACACCGAGCAGCATCCACACTGCGAGGTAGACGGCCGGATGGTCCGCGTAGGCCAAGCCGACGAGGCCGAGCGCCGCCAGCAGCGAGCCGGCCGGCATCACCCGATGGCCGCCGTAGCGGTCGATCATGCGCCCGACCAGCGGCGAGACGAGGCCGGCGATCAGTAGCGCGAGGGAAAATCCAGCCATGGCGAAGGTGATCGACCAGCCATGGTCCGCCGCAATCAGCGGCACGGTCAGCACCGGGGGATAGAAAATCGCCCCCCAGGCGAGAATCTGGGTCAGGCCGAGCACCAGGACTGCGCGCCAGGGACCCAGGAAAAAGTCTCGCGGCTCAGGCATTTGCGGGAGGGGCTGGGGCGGAAGGACCGACCCTAGCATGGTCAGCCGTTACCGACATCACCGAAGCCTCCCAAAATGAACCTTTTTCCGCCAGGGAACGACTACTTGCAGAGGCGGTTGTCGGCCTGGGTGCGGTCATGCGTCAGGTCGCGAACAAAAAGGGGGCGTCCGTGCAAACGGCTCAGCAACCCACGGGATTGGGTTCAGCTTTACAGGTCAATCGCATGCGGCGCGCGAGCGCGGCCTTGATGGCCTGCGCAAGCGTGGCGCTGTTCGCGCAGGTCGCTCCCGCGCACGCGGTGCAAGCCGGTTCGCCGGCCGATCTGCGGCCCGTGACACGCTCCGAGCCCACCCAGCCCGGCGTGCAGCGCACGATGCGGCCGCGCGCGACTGTAACGGCATCGCGCAGCAAAGCGGCTGTCGCGGGCAAGCCGACGCCGGCGGCGAGCGACCTCGCCGGCAAGGTCAAGGGTCCGCTCCAGATCATCATCTCGCTCGACAAGCAGCAGCTCACGCTCTACTCGGGCGATGACGTCATTGCGCATTCGCGCGTCTCGACCGGCCAGGCCGGGCGTTCGACGCCGACCGGCGTGTTCAGCATCATCCAGAAGGACCGCTGGCACCGCTCCAATCTCTACGACGACGCGCCGATGTGGTTCATGCAGCGGATCACCTGGTCCGGGGTCGCGCTGCACCAGGGCATCGTCCCCAACTATCCGGCCTCGCACGGCTGCATCCGCTTGCCCGAAGCGTTCGCCCGCCAATTGTGGACCACGACGAAGCTCGGTGCGCGCGTCATCATCGCCCGCGGCGAGGTGGTGCCGGTCGCAATCTCGCATCCAAGCCTGTTCGCGCCCCGGCAGGAGCCGGCCGCGCCTGCCATGTCGCAGGCCGATGCACTCAAGGCCGTCGAACAGGCCTGGACCTTCGCCCAGCTCGCCAGCAAGTCGCCGCTCACCGGCATGACGGTGACCGACCTGCCGACGCCGGGCGTTCCCGCGATCGAGCCGCCAAAGGCGAACACGCCGGCAAATACGCGCCCGCTCAAGCCGGGGCCGGTCTCGGTCTTCATCAGCCGCAAGGAAGGCAAGCTCTACGTGCGCAAGGGATTCGAGCCGGTGTTCGACACGCCGGTCGCGATCGCGGAGCCCAATGCGCCGCTCGGCACCCACGTGTTCACGGCAATCGCCGCCGGCGCCGACAACGGTGCCCTGCGCTGGACTGTCGTGACGATGCCGAAGGCGCCTGCCGGCGCGGCGGCCGCACTCGACCGCATCAGCATTCCGCAGGCGGCGGTCGACCGGATTTCCGAACTGGTGTCGGTCGGCGCCTCGCTCATCGTCTCCGACCAGGGACTTGGGTCCGAGACCGGCGTCGGCACCGACTTCATCGTGCTCACGCGCTGACGGCGACGTCGGCGGGCATCGGCTGATCGGCGGCCGCTCATCTTTCCGGCTCGAAGCGCAGTCTGCGCTTCGAGTTGCCTGAATTTGAGTCGCGATGACCGGGAGGACAGTCATGTTTTACCGACGCGCGATCGGAGTGATCGCCTTGACTGCGCTGTGCATCGTCGGTGACGGCGCGCGATCGCAAGACGCGTCGAGATACGACCCGTCAAGATATCCGGATTGGTCCGGACCGATGCGTTGGACCGCGACCGGCGGCAACCGCTATGACCAAACCAAGCCTCGCGGCCTTGGGCAACAAGCCCCCCTGACGGCCGAGTATCAGGCGATGTTCGAGGCCGGCCTCAAGGATCAGGCCGAAGGCGGTCAGGGCGGCAACCAGACCTATTCATGCCTGCCCGGCGGCATGCCGCGGGACATGGCTGGAAACCAGGGGCTGGAATTCGTCGTCACGCCGAAGGTCACGCATATCATCTTCGTGCACGCCATGCCGCGCCGGATCTACACGGACGGGCGCGATTGGCCGGTGAATCTCGAGCCGTCCTTTTACGGCTACTCGACCGGCAAGTGGACCGATGAGGACGGGGACGGCCGCTTCGACGTCCTCGAAGCCGAAACGCGCAACTTCATGGGTCCCCGCAGCTTCGACAATGCCGGCATTCCGCTGCACGTGGACAACCAGACCGTCGTCAAGGAACGCATCTATCGTGACAAGCAGAACCCCGAGATCCTGCACGATGAGATGACGACGATCGACAATGCGCTGACGCGCCCCTGGACGGTCGATAAAGCCTATCGCCTGACCAAGAACCCGCATTGGGTGCAAAATATCTGCACCGTGGGCAACATGCATGTCGTGATCGGCAACGAGGCTTATTTCCTGAGCGCGGACGGCCTGCTGATGCCGGTCAAGAAGGACCAGACGCCGCCGGACCTGCGATATTTCAAACAATCGCGGAAGTGACGGCGGCTTGCCGGCCCTGGGCGTTGTCTGCGCGTGCCGCCAGCGCCACTACCAACGCATGGCCGCATCGCCTATTATCGGCGCACCCCGACGAAATCGAACAACGAGAGTTTGCCTATGACGATGACACGCCAGGTCAGAAGCGTCTTCGCGGCTCTTGCGTGCTGCTTGGCGGCGTCGGCCATGTCCTCGGGGGCGTCCGCGCAGGAGGCGGAGAAGGCGTTCTTCGCCGGCAAGACGGTCCGCATCGTGGTCGGCTCCGGGGTCGGCGGCGGTTACGACATCTATTCGCGGCTGATCGCGCCCTACCTTGCCAGGGTGCTCAACGCGACCGTCATCGTGGAGAACCAGCCCGGGGCTGGCGGCCTGATCTCGCTTAATCGTCTTTATGCCAACGCCCCGGACGGCCTGACGATGTCGTTTGCCAACGGGACCGCGGCGGCGTTCGCGCAGATCACCGACCAGCAGGGGGCGCGCTTCGACCTCGCCAAGTTCGACTATCTGGCCACCGTGGGAGCGCCACCCGGCCTGTGGCTGGTGGGACCGGACACTCCGATCAAGACGGTCAAGGACGCTGTCAATGCCAAGAAGAAATGGCAATGGGCGGCGAGCGGGCCGGCCGACGGGCTCGGCAACGGCGCCGCCTTCACCTGCGAGGCGCTCAAGCTCGAGTGCCAGATCGTGCCGGGATACGGCGGCAGCGCCCAGGCCGGCCTGGCCGTGACACGCGGGGAGATGGACGCGGTCTATGTGCCGGAATCCTCGGCCAACAACTTCGTGAAGGCCAAGCAGAACCGCGCGCTCGCCACCATGGGACGCAAGAAGTCGCGCTGGTTCCTCGACCATCCGACGATCTTCGAGGCCATCGAGCTCGATGCCGACCAGCAATGGCTGTTCGATTTCTTCTCCGGCGTCGAGGACCTTGGTCGCATCATGATCCTGCCGCCCGGCCTGCCAAAGGCGCGGCTCGCCTACCTACAGGAGGCGGTCAAGGAGACGCTGCACAATCCCCAGCTCATCGCGGACGGCGAGCGGACCGAGCGCATCATCGAGTATCTCGATCCCGACAGCACCCACAAGAACGCGCTGCGGGTCGTATCGAACGTCACGGCGGAGCAGAAAAAACGCGTGCAGACGATTCTGGCGCGGAACAAGTAATCGGACGATCGGTTCTGTCGTTATTCCGCGCGGGGACTCCTCATTCCGGTGCGCCGCCGCAGTCGCGCCACTCAATGCCAGCGCATATTTAGCCCAACCGCTTCACCATCGCGGATGCGGCCTCTGGGCGAGGCGAAGCGAACTGGGCGCTCGAGCGGATCGCCTTCGGCACGTCCTTGTGCTCGCACATCGCATAGCCGCGCTTGGCAAAATATTTGCTGTCCGTGGTCAACAAATACACCGCTTGGCAGCCGCGACCCTGCGCCTCGCTTTCGAGCGCCGCCACGATGGCGCCGCCGTAGCCGAAGCGGCGCAGCGGCGGCAGGGTCACCACCGAGCGCAGCAACGCGTCCTTGCCGTGAATCTCGAGCCCGCCGAAACCGACCGGCACGTCCTCGTAGGTCTCGAATCGCCAGAACAGCGCGCCACCGTCGTCGGCGTCTTCGCCCGGGAGTCCGGCCTTCCTGAGCGCCGCCTTGAGCCCGTCGCGCTCGAACACGGCGAGCGGCGTGACTTGGAGGCGCGGCGCCACTACCGGGTCTCCTGGACCCGCTCCGGCGGGCGGCAGAGCCGCGCGACCTTCTTGCGGATCGTCTCCAGCACCTTGCGCGAGGCCGCGCATTTCGGGTTGTGCCAGATCGTCACCGTCATTTCTTGGATTTTCCGGTCTGCGCGACGTTGCCGGCATTGGGCGCGCAGCGGACGTAGACTCCGGTGCCGTAGCGGCCGGCGATCTCCGGATCGACGTAGCGCAACAACATCACGCGCCCATCAAAGGAGAGGATCTCCTGATCCTTCGGTCCGCCGCCGGGCTCGCCCGCCGGGCCAATGTAGTTCTTGCCCGCCGGCCCGCCCTTGAGGCGAAGTTCCGTCAGTTGCGACTGGTCGGCCGGATACATCATCACGCCGCCGGTCGGGCCCTGGCCGATGACGTAGGGATGGCTGCACTGGCCGCGCGCATTGGCCTCGGTGCGTGGACGGTCCTTGGCATCGTGGAACGACGCATAGCCCCAGCGCCCGATGACCTCCGTGGCCCGGATGGTGGCTGGAATTTCTGGCGCAGGCAACGGCTGGACCATCGCCGGTTCCGGCTGCGAGGAGCCGCCAAAACCCCAGTTCGACCAACTACTGGAACTGGAACTCGCGCAACCGGCGAGCGCGAGCGCCGTTGCGACCGCCGCAACCGGCGGCAAAAACTGACTGAAAGTCCCCATGGCAGGCCTTCCCCTGATACATACCCGCGGCTTGGAGGCGAAGCGCAAGACCGGCAGGCAACTCAAACCTGTTAACCCTTGTACCCTGTCGCGGTTAACGACTCGGCAACCCCGTCCCTGAGGGAGAAAAAACCGGCCCGTCCGCCGCCGCGCCCAGTCGCACCGGAGCATGGCACCCATGCAAGGCGGATATAGGGCGGTTTCGCCTCCCAACGGCATGGACGGGCTATTTCTTGCGAGGGTCGCGGATCGGCGGGTCTTTCTTGATGTTGAGGCGCTTGGCCGCGCGGCCATCGAAGTCGTCGTCGGGCATGAAACCGGCGGAGCGGATGCCGTCCATGGCGCAGAGGTCGTCAACCTCGTTGACGTCGCCGGTGACGCCGAGCGCGCCCACGATCTCGCCGACCTTGTCGCGGATGAGCTGGCCACCGGCTTCGAGGAAGATCGGCCCATCCGACAGTTCGATCAGCGACTGGATGAAGGGCGGCTTCTCCTTCGCCTTCGCCAGCACCTGCCGCGACGAGCGGTTGAGGCCGAGCGCCGCAAAGGCCTTGCCATAGGCGATCTCGAAGCGCAGCAGCGACGCGCCGTCCTGCTTCTGGAAGGCCTTCACGCGGCCGCCGGCGTCGAGCACGATGGCAGCGAGCGCCCAGGCCTTGCGCCTGCGTCCGGAGGCAAAGGTGCCGGCGATGATCTTGTTGGCCTCGGCAAGGCTGATGGCGCGCATGGGCTGTTCGCTTCCTTTCGTCGAGTATTGCAAGCATCAAGTCCGCGCCGATGTTCGACAATATCCGGACCGGATGGCAAGACCGTATCATCCGGGCGCGGGTTGCTGCTAGCATGGCGCCCGCGGAACTCACGCGAAAGACTGTGAAAATGGAGAGATTGGATGTCCCGTTGCCTGGCGCGTCTTGGCTTGTTGATCGGTTCTATTTCGTCTGTGGCCGCGCTCCTGTTTGCCGGCCGCGCCGAAGCCGCTGACGTGATCGGGGTCAACGCCTTTCCCAACGCCAAGGCGCTGCCGCTGCATGCGGGCATCGCCAAGGGCATTTTCGAGAAGCGTGGCATCCACGTCGAGCTTGAGCTTACCGAAGGCGCGACTGCGCAGCGCCAGGGCTTCGCCGCCGGCAAATTCCAGATCGCGCATTCGGCGATCGACAACGCGGTCTACAACATCGAGGTGCTCAAACTCGACAATGTGGTGCTCTCGGGCGGCGACCAGGGCATGAACGAGTTTTTCGTGCAGGGCGACATCAAGTCGTTCGCGGACCTGCGCGGCCGCACCCTGGTGGTCGACGCTCTCAACACGGCTTATGCGCTGCAGGTCAAGAAGATCCTGGCCCAGAACGGCGTCAAGGAGGGCGAGTACACGCTCAAGTCGGTCGGTGCCGGCGTGTTCCGGCTCAAGGCCATGATGGAGGACAAGAGCAATGCCGGCGGCATCCTCAACCTGCCGTTCACCGTGCAGGCCGAGCTTGCCGGAATGAAGAGCCTCGGTCGCACGACCGACCTGCTCGGGCCCTATCAGGGGGCGGGCGCCTATGCGATCCGCGGCTGGGCCGAGAAGAACCGCGAAACGCTGGAGCGCTATCTTGCGGCCTACATCGAGGCGGTGCGCTGGGTGCGTGAGCCGGCCAATAAGGCCGAGAACATCGCCATCCTGATGGCGAAGCTCTCGCTGCCGCAGGCTGTGGCCGAACGGACCTACGCGCTGCTGCAGGATCCCGGCTTCGGCTTCACGCCCGACGCCAAGTTCGATCCGATCGGCTACAAGAATCTGATGGCGCTACGCGCCGAGGTCGAGAACAAGGGCGCCGCCGCATCATCCGGCGAACGCTACCTGGACCTCAGCTACTATGACAACGCGCTGAAGCTTCTGGCGCGGTAGCAAGTTCCTCTCGGCGAACCCGTAGAACCCGTAGGGCGCAATCGCTTTATTGCGCCGCCTTGAGACCGATCCGCAGACCAGTCGATTTGTGAGAAGCCGCCATCAGAAGTCGCAATGCGCTGCGCTTATTGCGCCCTACGGGCTACGGGCTCTTGTGCAAGGCACAGGCTATGGCTCCGTCTCACCACAAGCGCAGATATGAGCAACTTTCTTGAGTGGCAAAATTTGTTAGAGAACCGCTGCCCCATGTGTGGCGAGGCATTTGAAAATGAAAAAGGTTCAGGCTTCTGAGTTGCCTCGGGAGGTTCTAAGCTCTTGCGCGCCCGAGGACAGTTCGGACTTTGTGCAGTTGACAGATGACCGAATAAGATTGAAAACCTGTAGCAGTACACGGCTTGCGAGAGTAGCGGGGAGACTACAAATGAAATCCAATTTATTTTTTGTAGTTTTGCTGTCGTGCCTAGCAATCATTGGGGGACGAGTAAGCGCGCAGAAGTTTATAAATGATGAGTTTTTGAAGGGGGCAATGCGCAGTTCGGTGCCTCCAGCGGCACGCTGCTCAGTTGGAAATTTCGGCCCCTGGTGCCTCTTGGAAACTCCGGCGGGAAAATTATTTCTTTTTAAGAAGGAAGAAGTTCAGATGCAGGTGGAATTCATTTCCCGCACTGAAGAATTGAAATCATTCTTTGATTCGCTGAACAAGTTCGGGTCCAAATTTGGATTCGTGGAAAAAGACGTTGAAGGATGCTTTGTTCAGGCAATCGCGAAATTTAGTGAGCGAAGAAATAAACCTGCGTCTAGTGACTTTTGGGGAAGCTTTCCAGGCGCGGCATGGAAAACCGAGGAGACAGCCGTGATTAACAATAAGGATTTTAAGATTCTATGCAGAATGTCACGGCCGGAGGATAAGTTCCGGCTCGAAGGAATGGTTGTAATCAACAATGAGTTTTAGCTCGATGAAGCATGGTGTGGATAGCCGAGGCGCTGGCACCAAGCTTGGGTGAGGATGACCGTATATCGCCTGTGTGAATTCTGAAAGAGAATCAGATGAAGCGGATATTGCTTGAAGCCGGAATGATGTTTGTAATGATGTTCGGGCCCGCAACACTGTCGAATGCACAAAATAGAGATTTCTTAAAGCAAGCAATGCGTGCCTCTGTCCCACCAGGAGCGTCTTGCGTCGATGGCGCTCTAGCAGTCTGCTGAAAAACCCCTCGCCACAGCGCGCGAGTGATGATTCAGTTTTCTATCACGAATCGGCGGAGGCTTGCATGCGGGGCGCATTTTTGGATCAGGGCAAGCTGTTTTCGTACCTCT
>JAXDOD010000120.1:0-24758 GCA_034669045.1 Alphaproteobacteria bacterium | reverse complement strand
AAACACGCGGCCAACGCAGGGGGATTCGTGAGCGGAAGCGGCCCGCAATACCGCCTGGGCATCGATGTGGGCGGGACCCACACCGATCTGGTGCTGCTCGATTCCGCCACCGGCCGACTTCTGGTCGAGAAGGTGGCGAGCACACCCAAGAATCCTGCGCTCGGGGTGCTGGACGGCGTCGCTCGCTTCGTCGCGCGCGGCATCGATCCGCGGGACATCGCATTCTTCGGGCACGGCACCACCATCACCACCAATGCGCTGCTCGAAATGCGCGGCGCCAAGGTGGGGCTCCTGATCACCAAGGGCTACCGCGCGGTGCAGGAGGTGCAGAACCAGGCGCGCGACGGCAACCTGTTCGACTATTTCTACGCCAAGCCGCAGCCGATCGCGCCGCAGAGCCTGACCCGGGAAATCCCCGAGCGCTCCGACTACGCCGGCAACGTGCTGCTGCCCCTCGACCGTGACGCCGTGCGGCAGGCCGCGCGTGAGCTGAAGGACGCCGGCGTCGAGTCGATCGCGGTGTCGTATCTGTTTTCGTTCATGAACCCCGCGCACGAAGAGGACACCCGCCGGCTCGTCCAGGAGGAATTTCCCGGCGTGCATGTCTCGCTGTCGTGCGAAGTCCTGCCGCGCATCCGCGAATGGGCGCGGCTCTCGACCACGCTGCTCAATGCCTATCTGGAGCCGGTGATGGTGCATTACATCGGCCATCTCAACCAGGGCCTCGACCACGCCGGCGTGCGCACCCAGCAGCGCTTTTTGATGCAGTCGAACGGCGGCGTGATGCCGTTCTCGGCCGCGATCGCGGGCGGCCGCACGGTGCACACCCTGTTCTCCGGCCCGGCCGCCGGCGCGCAGGCCGCCGCCTACCTGGCCGAGGACGACGCCCGCGCCGGCCTCGTTACCCTCGACATGGGCGGCACCTCGGCCGACATCGCCTTCATCGAGGGCGGCGTGCCGCTGGAGACCACCGAGGCCGTGATCGCGCGGCGACAGATCGACGTGCCGGCGCTCGACATGACCTCGATCTCGGCCGGCGGCGGCTCGATCGCCTGGGTCGACAACGGCGGGTTTCTCAACGTGGGTCCGCAGAGCGCCGGCGCCGATCCCGGTCCGGCCTGCTACGGCCGCGGCGGCACGAGGCCGACCGTCACCGACGCCGACGTGGTGTGCGGCTATCTCAACCCGGACTATTTTCTCGGTGGCGCGCAGGCGCTCGATGTCGCCGCTTCGCGGGCCGCGCTCAAGACGCATGTCGCGGAGCCGTTGAAGATGGATGTGCTCGACGCCGCCGCCGGCATCCAGCGCATCGTCGACATGCGCATGGCCGACGAGGTGCGCGTCTTTGCGGCCAAGCGCGGCGTCGATCTCTCGTCGTTCACGCTGCTGCCGTTCGGGGGCGCCGGCGCCGTGCATGCCGCGGCGGTCGCGCAGGAGCTCGGCATGCGGCGGATCCTGGTGCCGCCGCGGCCGGGCGCGTTCTCGGCGCTCGGCCTCCTCTGCACCGACGTGGTGCACGACTACATCCGCTCCGAGCTGCGACCGCTGACCGACGTGACGGCGCAGCACGCGGACGACATCTTCCGGCAACTGGAAGGCAAGGCGCGCGAGGAGTTGCAGGCCGAGGGCATGGACACCGCCGCCGCCCGCTTCCTGCGCGAGCTTGACCTGCGCTACAGCGGCCAGGGCTACGAGCTGCGCACGCCGCTCGATGGCTTGTTCAACGAGCGCCTCGACGCGCGATCGCTGTCCGCCGTGCGCGAGCGGTTCGACGAGCGTCACGCGCAGATCCACGGGCACGCCGCCCAGGAGCGGCCGGTGGAGGTGGTGAGCTATCGCGTGCGCGTGCGCGTGACCGTGCCGAAATATGTGCCGCATGCACTGCCGGCGCCGGCATCGCCGCGCCCAGCCAACGCCGCGATCAAGGGCAAACGCCGGATTCATTTCGGTGCCACGCAGTCGGCTGAGGCGCTGCTCTACGAGCGCGACCGGCTCGACATCGGCGTGACCATTGCCGGCCCCGCCATCGTCGAGCAGTTCGACGCGACCACGGTCATTCCCGCCGGCTGGACCGGCCGGGTGGACGGCTACCGCAATCTGATCCTCAACCGTAGCCCGGATGAAGCGCAGCGAAATCCGGGATGACAAATCCGGGAGACGGCCGGCCCCGGACTACGCTGCGCTTCATCCGGGCTACATCCTGTCGCTTCAGCCGGGCCACAATCCGAGAGCCAAATGGACGCCATCACCATCCAGATCCTGCGCAACAAGATCGCCAGCCTGGTCGATGAGATGCATTATCATTTCTATCGCTCCGGCTATTCCACCATCATCCGCGAGTCGCGCGACTTCTCCTGCGTGATCCTCGACCGCGATGGCCGCCTGATCGTGGCGCCGCCGATGTTCTTCCACGCCCCGGTCTATCGGCACCTGGTCGGCCGCATCCTGCAGGTCTACGGCGCGCAAGGAAGCGACAAGCCTTCCGCCATCAACGACGGCGACGTGTTCGTCTCCAACCATCCCTACGAAGGCGGGCTGCCGCACGTCTCCGACATGGCCTTCATCGCGCCGGTGTTTGCGGACGGCAGGATCGTCGCCTTCTCCGGCTCGATCGCGCACAAGGCCGACGTCGGCGGCGCGGTGCCGGGCTCGACCTCGGCCAATGCCACCGAGATGTTCCACGAGGGGCTCCTCCTGCCGCCGATCAAGATCTGGGACGGCGGCCAGCGCGTGCCCGACATCGAGCGCATCATCCTCAGCAACAGCCGCCAGCCCGAACTGATGCGCGGCGACATCCACGCCCAGATCGCGGTCACGCAGATGGGCGCGGCCCGCGTCAAGGACCTGTGCGGGCGCTTCGGCGCCGACACCGTGACCGGCGCCTTCGCCGCCATCCTCAAGGGCGCCGCCGACGCGTTGCGTGCCGCCATCGCCAGGTTGCCAGAGGGCACCTCCTCGGCGGAAGGCCATCTCGACAGCGACGGCGTCGTGGTCGACAGGCCGATCAAGCTCGCGGTGACGATCGCCATCAAGGATGGCCTCGCGAACTTCGATTTCTCCGCCAGCGATCCGCAGGCCAAGGGCCCGGTCAATCTGCGGCCGTCGATGGTCGAAGCCTGCGTGTTCTACTGCCTGATCGGCAGCCTCGGGCCCAACCTGCATTTCAACGACGGCATGCGCGACGTGGTGCGGCTCACATTGGCGCCGCGAACCATCGTCAACGCCGACCCGCCCGCGCCCGTGTCGAGCTACCAGATGGTCAACCTGCTGCTGGTCGATGTGATCCTGGAGGCGCTCGCGCATTTCAACCCCGCCCGCGCCATGGCGCATTCCGGCGCGTCGAGCGCGCTTTCGATCGCCTGGTCGAAGCCGCGGCCCGGGCAGACCAACATGCAATACGAGATCGCGGGCTCCGCCTATGGCGGCGGCATGGGCCACGACGGCGCCACTGCCACGGCGACGCACCTGAGCAACCTGCACGCCACGCCGATCGAGATTCTCGAATCCGAGTTTCCCTGCCGCATCACGCGCTTCGACTTGGTGCCGGACACCGGCGGCGCCGGCGAGTGGCGCGGCGGACTCGCCATGCAGCGCGAATACCAGCTTCTGGAAAACGCGACCGTCATCCGGCGCTTCAACAAGATACGCTTTCCGCCCCAGGGCGTCGCCGGCGGCCACGACGGCAGCCGCGCGCGCTTCGTGGTGCGGCTCGGCACGCCGCAAGAATACGAGACGCCGGCCTCGGCGCGGGTCGAGATGCAGGCGGGCGAGCGCTTCCTGCTGCAGAGCGCCGGCGGCGGCGGCTATGGCAATCCGGCGCGCCGCGACCCCGCCGCGGTTGCGCGGGATTTCGCCGAAGGGTATGTGACGAAAGATGCAGTGACGAACGATTACGGTTCGTAGGGTGGGTTGAGCGAAGCGAAGCCCACGCGTCTTACTTTCAGCATAGCCGCGTGGGCGCGGCGCGAAGTCGCGCCTTTGCTCGCCCTACTAGATCGAAAAGCGGAAAGGGAATATCGAGATGTCATTCACCAGTTGGCGCGGCATCGTTGGCATGGTCAATCCGACCATGCGGCCGGGCATGACCGAGGAAGTCTGCCGGCTGCTGCCGCAGGGCATCGGGCTCATCCCGCTGTTCCTCAACATCAGCCGCGGCACGCAGGATGAATTCAAGACCATGATGCCGCACTACGAGAAGCTCATCGCCGTGCTGGCGGAGCAGAAATGCGACATCATCCATCCCAACGGCGCGCCGCCGTTCATGGTGCACGGCTTCAAGGGCGAGGCGAAGATCGTCGCCACCTGGGAAAAGAAATACAAGACGCGCATTTCGAGCGTGGCGCAGAACCACGTGCGTGCACTCAAGGCGCTCAAGGCCAGGAGCTTCGTGGGCGCCACCTATTTCCCCGACAAGCTCAACGCAATCTTCGCGAAATACTTCACCGATGCCGGCTTCAAGGTGCGCGGCATGGCCGGCATCGACGTTCCGTTCAACAAGGTGCAGGAGCTTTCAGGCGAACAGATCTACTCCCACATCAAGCGAAATTTCCTCAAGACCAAGGGTGCCGACGCCATCTACATGCTCGGCTCCGGCTGGCGCACGCTCGAGATCATCAAGACCCTGGAGCAGGACCTGCAGGTCCCGGTCGTGCATCCGGTGACGGCGCGCATCTGGGAGTTCCAGAAATGGCTCGACGTCCGCGAGCCGCGCAGCGGCTATGGTCATATGCTGGAAGCGCTGCCGTAGCGCCACAAGCAGGAACGGGAATGGAGAACAACCCAATGAAAAGACGTTTTTGCACGCCGTCGCTTGCATTATGCGCGATGGCCATCCTCGCGGCCGCCCCGCACTCCGCCACGGCGCAATCGGTCGAGCAGTTCTACAAGGGCCGCAGCATCACCATCCTGGTCGGCAATTCACCCGGCGGCATCAACGACATTTCCGCGCGGCTGGTGGCGCGGCATATCGGCCGCTTCATTCCGGGCAATCCCGGCGCCGTGGTGCAGAACAATCCCGGCGCCGGCGGCGTCATCACCGCCAACCGGCTCTATAACAGCTCCGAGAAGGACGGCACCGTGATCGCCAAGCTCGAGCGCGCGGTGCCGCAGCTCGCGGTGCAGGGTGATCCGAACGCCCAGTTCGATCCGACCAAATACCTCTGGCTCGGCAGCCTGTCGTCCTATGCGGATGACGCCTACCTGCTCGCCATCAATGCCGACAACCCGGTCAGGTCGATCGACGAGATCAAGGCCGGCGGCGGCAAGTCGGTCACCCTCGGCGCCGACGCCTCGGCTTCGAGCAACCTGATCTTCGCGATCATCGCCAAGGAGGTGCTCGGCCTCAACATCAAGATCGTGCGCGGCTATACCGGTGCCGCCCGCCTGTTCCTGGCGATGCAGAGCGGCGAGCTCGACGGGCAATATGTGGGACTGAGCTCGATCAAGAGCGGCCAGCGCGATCTCTACAACAGGAAGGCGTTCCGCGCGCTCATGGCGTTCGGCCGCACCACGCGGCATCCCGAGTATCCCGGCATCCCGATCGGCCGCGAGATGACGAAGGACGCCAATACGCTCGCGCTCATCGACTTCGCCGAGATTCCATTCTTCATGGCGCTGCCGTTCGCGGCGCCGCCCGGCCTGCCGCCCGACCGCGCCAAGGCGCTGCAGGCCGCGTTCATGGCGATGTGCGCCGACAAGGCCTTCCTGGACGACGCCGAAAAGCTCGCCATGGACATGAGCCCGCTCGACGGCGATGGCATTCTCAAGATGCTGGCGCGGATGGCCGCCACGCCGAAGGAGGTGATCGCGCGTTATAACGCGATCAGCGGGGAGAAGAAGTAGGCGTCAAGTCGGCGCCGCTCTCGATCGGTCCCGATATTCCCGCTCCCGTTGCGAACAGCCGCTACACCGTCTCCAAAATCCTGTCCTGCTTGCGGAAGTGGTAGCGTTGCAGCTTGTCGAGGTCGGTGCCGGTGACGCGGATCACCCAGGCCTTCTGCGCATGCGCGGTGGAGTGGATGACATTCGGCCCGTAAGCGCGGGTCTGGCCGGGGCCGAGGCCGTATTTGCTGGTGGCGATGAGCTCGGCGTGATCCTCGCTGTCCGGGTTGACCCGGCGCCATTCGGTCATCTCGGTCACGTTCTTGGCGTTGCCGTAGATCGCCCACGACGAACCGTGGCTGTGCGGCTTGCCGGTTTTGCCGGGCTCCTGCACATGCGCCAGCACGTAGTAATCGAGCTCAGGGGCATGGAAGAGCTCGCGCTTGCCGGGCGGCAGGTCGTCGTTGAAGGTCTCGGCCACAAAAGCGGGATTGTTCAGGAGATGGCCGAGCCGTTCGGCCACTTGCGGGAGCGCGGCGGCGAGCGGCTGCGCCTTGAGGATCGCGCTCGTATCGGTGCAGAAGTCCTTGAGCGTATAGGGCATCGCCGCCTCCATTCCTGGTGAATCCATATCCTGTCGTGGAGAATTCTACTCCGGCCCGGCTCACGCCAGCAATCCGGCTTCCCGATAGGCGGCCAGCGCCCCCTCGTGCAGCTTGACGCCGCCGAACGCGAGCGCCGCCGGCCCCCGCGAGCGCAGCGGCTGGAACAGCTCGTCGAGACCCGCGAACAGCGGATTGAGCCGCCCAAGCTCGGCCGTCCCCGCCAGGATGGTGGCGACCGCGTCGCGCACGGTGGCAGCGGGCATCCGCGCATGGGTGGCGAGCACATTGACCACCGCGACCTGCGCCACGTCGTGCTCGAGTCCGCGGATCGCCCCGGCGCGCATGACCGTCGGCCGGTAATACGAGACCGCCCCGATCAGGGCATCGAGATCGCCCTGCGCATAGGGCAGCACCCGCAGCGCGAGCCGCGCCGCGAGATCGGTCATCACCTGGTTGGGAATCGGGCACTGGAACTGGGCATCGACCGCGCCGGCGGCGAGCGCGTCGGCGCCCTGCGCGAAGTCGAGATGGACCGGGGTGAAATCGGCAAAGCTCATCCCGAGCACGCCGAAGATGTTGTGGGCATGCTGGATCATGCCGCTGGTGGCGAGGCCGACCGAGACGCGCTTGCCGCGCAGGTTGGACACCGTGCCGATGTCCGACTCTGCCCGCACGATAAAGAACAGCGGCCCGGCATTCATGGGGGCGGCCATGCGGATGTCGATCGCTTCGGTAAACGGCGGCTCGCCGTTCCTGGCGCGCCCGATCCAGTTCGACGCCATGAAGCCGAACTCGATCGCCCCCGCATGCAGCCGGTTGGCGTTCTCGATGCTGGCGGAGCTCGATTCCAGCACCTCCACCGGTGCCAGCGACGGCAAGCGCTCCAGGATGGCCTTGAGCGCCAGTCCCTGGCTGTTGAAGGTGCCGTTGCGCTCCGACGTGCCGAGGCGGACCGTCATTGCGCCGGGCCCGGCGTGTCCCCGGTGATGGGCGAGTTCGGCGGCGGCGAATCGAGCCCGTCCTCCGGCCGCAGCCAGTCGCGCGATTGCACGAGCTTCATGAGGTGCTGATTCACCTTGGGCAGGATCAGCCTGCCGAAGGCATATTGCACCTGCTGATACTCGTAGGGGCAGGACGCGACGCGGTGGCGCGGCAGCAAGCCCTTCTGGACGAAATCGTTGAACGTATTGGGATCGCCGCCATAGGCGATGCACAGCGTGTTGAAGAAGCGCTGGGCATGGGTGCCGTGCACGTCGGCGAAAATGTCGTTGTTGACGGACTGCTGCGCCGCGATCGCGCCGTAGAAATAGGCGGTGCCGCTCAGGGTGCGGCGCGCCACGTTCTTCCCGAACTGCATCAGCAGGAACGCGGCAACCTGGTCGGCGGCGTCCTCCTCGCGCCCGAGGATCGGGATCTTGAGCATGTCGAAGACCGCATGAGCGAGTTCATGAAACACCACGTCCACGAACGGCCCCACGATGGCGTCCTCGCGCGCGAACCCCTGCGGCGGCTCGCCCTTGAGCGCGACTCCCCGAATGAAATCGATGTATTCGTAACAGAGCGTCACCGCGTCGTTGCTGTACCAGGCGTTGACGACGCCCCGGCAGCCTTCGATCTTCACCAGGAGCTTGCGCGGCAGCTCCAGCGGCGCGAGGAACTGGCGCAACTGCTCGAGCACCTGACGTTGCCGCAAGCGGTCATAGATCGCCCGGTGCGCCGGGTTGAGCGGCTCCATGTAGGCGATCTCGACCGTGCTGTTCTGCAGCTCGGGTATCTCCTGCGCCATGCCTGCGACCGGCCCTAGCGCCGGCCAGACCGCGGCCACCGCCAGGATTGCTGCGCGCACCATTGGCTGCATCGTCACTGTCCCCGCGCTGTAAAACATGTTGGCCGGATTTCCATCGCCGCGCCGGAACTCGCAACCCGCTGCTGGCTGGCGGCGTATCGAGGAGGTCCGCGAGCCGGCCGCTGACGGTCGCGCCGATGACCATAGGAACGCCATCGCCAGAGCGCAAGTTTGACCCCGGGCGGACTTGGCCTTAATCAGGCTCCATCGCAGCAAACGTGATTTTAGATCGGCTCAATTGAAATGCCCGACGGTTCGGCCACAGCACACACCTACCGGCCCAAACTTGCCACCGTCCTGGCTGAAGGTTATGGCCCCCGTGCTTTTCGCCAGGATGTCATCGCGGCGCTCACGGTCGCGATCGTCGCACTACCACTATCGATGGCCGTCGCAGTCGCGTCCGGTGTTTCGCCGGATCGAGGACTCTATGCCGCGATCATCGGCGGATTTCTGGTATCCGCGTTGGGCGGCAGCCGTTTTCAGATCGGCGGTCCGGCTGGAGCTTTCATTGTTCTCGTGTCGGCGACCGTTGCGAAGTTTGGTATCGAGGGACTTCTGCTCACGATCCTTGTCTCCGGCGTGATGCTGATTCTGATCGGGCTTTCCAGGCTCGGCTCGCTTATTCGTTACATTCCACACGCAGTCACCATCGGGTTCACCTGCGGCATCGCCGTCACCATCCTCGCCAGCCAACTCAAGGACCTGGCCGGCTTGACATTGTCCCAGCCGGAACCGGGCCCGCTGTTGCCGAAGCTTGCGGTGCTCGTACCCGCGCTGTCGACAATCACTCCATCCGCATTGACGATCGGTGCAGCGTCGGCAGCATTGATCTTCGTGCTTCAGCGGTGGCGGCCCTCCTGGCCTGCCATGCTGATCGCGGTCGTGTGCGCCAGCGGTGCTGCGCTTCTCCTGGACCTGCCGGTCGAGACAATCGGCAGCCATTTCGGTGGCATTCCGCACGGTTTGCCGGCGCCGCATTTTCCTCCGGCAACCGAGCCGCTCTTCCTCGCAATTCTACCGGCTGCCCTGTCATTCACACTGCTGGGTGGGATGGAGAGCCTGCTTTCTGCCAAGGTTGCCGACGGCATGACCGGCCGCCGACATCGCTACAACATGGAACTGGTGGCGCAAGGTGTCGCCAATGTCGTGTCCGCTCTGTTCGGCGGCATCAGTGTGACCGGAACGATCGCGCGGACGGCCACGAATATCCGTGCCGGCGCGCGCACTCCTTTCGCGGGGATGATGCATGCCGGCTTTATCCTGATTTTCATGCTGGTCGCGGCGCCGCTGGCAAGTTTCATTCCGCTCTCGGCCCTTGCCGGCGTCCTCGTCGTCGTTTCGTGGAACATGGCGGAAAAGCCCGAGGTCGTGGCGCTGCTGCGCGACTGGCGGACGTCCGTGGTCCTGATCGCCACATTTGGTCTGACCGTCGTCGAGGACTTGACGGCGGGCATCGTCGCAGGATGCCTGTTGGCTGCGGTGTTCGCCGTCCTTCGCCGCGCAATTCCGAGCGAAGACGAATAGCCCAGGAATGCTGCTGCCGATGTAGGGATGCCTGCGGCCGAGCCTGTCGGCGACTGCCCCTGAGCGGCGCTTATATTACACGGCCGCCTTTTCTGCCGTAGAGGGAAACTCCACCAGCCCGAACACCTTCGGAAGCTGCCCAAACCGCTGAAAGTCGACGCGGGCTACGAGCTTGAGCGTGCGCGGATCGATCGCCAGAATCGAGGTTTCGGTTTTGCTCAAATCGGGATCGGACCAGCCGAACGGCGGCATGTACTGAACCGTGGTGAGACTAACCACGATCAACTGGTCGGTGACGATCAACCCTCGGCACCAGCCGCTGCGTCCAATGTGTTGCGGAATGTCGATGCGTTTGACCTCTCGTGAGGTGAGGCGTCCCTTCTCGATCGCGTAGCCGACGATCAATCCGCTTGTGCAAGTGATCCAGAAGCAGTCGCCATGGAGCTCGCCGTCATGCGGATGACCGGGTGTCTCGGGGATCGCGAGCGACCAGTCCGCCAGATCCTGGATCGAACGGTCGAGGAAACGGGTCACGAGCGGCCGCCCCTCCAGCATGGTGACGTGATTGGGATGGACGAAATGCCGGGTCTTGCGCGTGGGGAACGGCAGCGAGGACGAGGCGCGTTGCTCGAGATCTCCGGTAAACGGCTCGTTTTCCAATGCGGTGGACTCCAGTTGCCACCCGCGTTGCAGCGCGCCGGCCCAGCCCGGGCGCGAGGGATTGCACCCGCGGAGCCGCTCCGCCGTCATCCAGCCCGGCGACAGGTCCCATCCGCCGACAAACCGCCCCGAGGTTTCAAAGACGTCGATGCGATCAAGCCCGGTATTGGCGACCAGCAAACGCCCGTCGTGAACCGCTGCATGATGAAGGTCGTTCATGCACGGCTGACTCAGCACGCCGGTGACGGTCCATGTCGCCGGATCGATGCGGCACAGTCCACCATGGGCACAGGCGACCAGGTCCGATTGGCCGGGCACACCAAGCCAGGCGATGCCCAGGAAGCCTTTGCCGGATGTGCGAAGGCTGGGCGGCGGCAGCCATTCGAGCACGATCTCGGCGTCTTCGCGCTCGAGGTCTACTGCGGCGATGCGGCCGAATCCGGGGTCGAGCGAGTCGGTCAGCGTCGCCAGCAGCTTCACGGGAGGCTCGTTCTGGGATTTCGGCCGCTGCCGCTCGGTCCGCGGTGGCGCACCGTCGCCTGAGTATCAGGACTCCGGCGGCTCGTCCGGCTTGCTCAGGTTCAGCCGGTACTCGATCTGGAGCCCGTTCTGCTTCGCCAGCTCGCGCAACTCCAAATAGAGCACCTCGAGCGTCCGGCGGTCGCCCTGCGCCGTGATGTTGATGTCGGCGGGCACCGGCTCTTGCTCGCCGTCCGTGGACGGCGTTGGGGAACAGTCGGGCATGTCGTCGAGGCGCCTGTCGGAATTATGATTTAGGAGCTGTCGAGCCCGGCGAGCCGAGCGGGACGGGCTCGCCCTCGGTGACCCGCGCCGCCTGGACGACAACGCCCTCGATCGGCTGGCCATCAGAACCGATGGTTCCGGCAGCCGTCACACTTTTGGCCATGATCTTTTTCAGCTCTTTCACCACGGCCTGGAGCTGCTCTTTGCTGAGGTCGCCCCTGATATTGATCGTCGCCCAATAGCTTACGCCCGGGTCTTTGCCGATGCCGCCGTCGCTCATGTGGACCTCCCGCTGTGCTTCGTAGACCCGCAGTCTAGCATCCGCAGATTGTAGTGCAATAGTACCGTAACGCCCGTCACACTCTTTCGATGTGGTCGAACAGCTCGTCGGCAGGAAAAATCCCCGGCAGGGTATCGAGCTCGCGCACCAGGTAATATTCGCCGGGCGCATCGTAGGGATTCTCGATCTGCACGGTCTCGCCACAGCCGAGCCGCACGTAGGTCCCCGCCATGTTGTGACGGCCGATCAGGTCGTGAAAGTCCGTGATCATCACGAAGCGCGACGCGTTGATCTCGGTCACGCAGGGCACGCCGGCCGCGTTTTCCTTCAGGTCGAAAAAGAAGACGCCATGGGCGCGAGGATCGACCGAGAGCATCGCGGCCTCGCAGGCGGCGATCGCCGCCGGCTCCCAGACGGTCTTGGCCAGCGCGGCCGTGGAGCCCATCCCGCTCGGGTTCTGGGTGGCGTTGAGGTACGACAGGCGCTCGCACATCTTGATCAGGACGAGACGGCCGTCGAACCAGATCCCCTGAACGTTGTAGTCGCGGCCCGGCAGGAATTCGCACAGCGTGAAGTGCTCGACCGGCACGCCCCGCATCGTATTCCAATAGGTGATCCAGTGCCACGCCTGGTCGGCGTCGCGCACCATGGTCGCCCCCAGCGAGGCGCAGCCGTGGCGGATCCGGCACCAGGCGAGCTGGCGCGGCGCGAGCGCGTGCCATGCCTCGATCACCGAGGCGCGGTCGGTCACCGGATAGGTGGTCGCCACCGGAATGCCGTGGCGGCGGAACAGCACATAGAGGGCGTATTTGTCATGGCAGAGCTCGATCGTCTTCACGGCGGGCAGGAACGTGCGGCACGGCAGCGGCTCGCGTTCATCCAGCCGCGCGAGCAGGAGGGCATCGTCGTCGTTGCCCGGAATCACCAGATCGACGGCGGCGCGCGCGATCACCGCGCGCAGGTCGCGGTCGAAGGCGTGCGACGGCCCTTCCTCCGGATCAGGAGCCGCGACCAGGAAGTTGCGCTGCGCGGCCGATCGTTTCAGCACGAACTGGTCCGGGTTGCAGCCGATCAGGACGGTCGCGTCGTCGTCGTGCGCCAGGCTGCGCATCAGATTGTTGCACGGACCGCTGCCGGCCCTCGTGATCAGAATTCGCCGGCTCATTATTTTCTCCAAAAGCCGGCGCGCATCACGGCACGCGCGCGCGTCGCCCTGCAATCTGATAGAACAGCCGGGTCTCGAGCCCGGCAGGGTTGACGACCGTGGCCGTGATGTACATCGTCGTCGCCGGGAACAGGTCGTCGAGCGTGATACCGGCGTGGCAGTTGAGACCGCGGCCTGCGCCCGTGCCCCGGCATGCGCCCTCGCGCCGTTGCACCGAAACGTGGCGCCCCTGACTGCGCTTGGCCACCGCCACCGCGAGTTCCTCGCCCGGTTGGATGGTGGTGGGCTGGGCCAGCGGCGCGGCGCGCTTCCATGCGTCGAATTCCCGCCCGAAGATGTCGCGGATGGGCGCGTTGCGCATCATCGCGTTGATCGACATTACGCGCGGCAAGTCCTGGACCACCACGTCCCGAAGGATCAGCGGCCGATCATGAAAATTGACGAAGCGGATGTTCAAATCTCCATCGTCGAACGTGCCGGCATCAAAACCGAGCCAATGGGGACGCTGCGGCAGCGCCTGGACATTGGCGTCGAACAGCCTCACATCGCTGATGATGATGGCGTCGGGATCGCCGCAGAGCGACGGGTCACAGACCCGCCGGTCCTTGCCCACGGGTGAAAATGTCCCGCCGATCTGGAAGTTCTTGTTTGGCGGGACTGTTCCAGCCGGACCCGCGGACCATTGCTCATTACCCACCGACCATTCGATTTGATAGACGTGGTATTGCGTGCCCTTGATGGTGCGCGTGCCGGAAGGACCGCTCAGGACCGGATTGATCCACGGGCTGGTGGCTCCCGCAAATACCCATGAGAGGATCAGATCCGTCTGGGTGCTCAGCAGCTCCATGCGAAGCGTCGCGGCGGCCTCGACGTTGGGGTTGATGAAGTCCCAGGTCCACATCGTATCCATCGCCAGCCCGACCTGGCGGGCGAGCGCCGAGGTTTCGAAATCGCTGAAGTGCCGGGGGCTCGCCCGTTCTGCGGCCCGGTACTTGCTGCCCTCCTTCATCAGGTGGTGCCTGAAATCATCTTCACCGGTTGTGAGGTACTCATTGCCGTCGGCATGCGACAGGCCATAGTTGTGGGCCGCCTCGTGGGCGGCGCTGCCGCCGATCGAGTTGGCCCAGCCCGCAAGCTGCAGATCGATGTCGGAGCAGTTGTAGGAACCGGCCCAGATGCGGGCGAAGTCCAGGGGGCGGGAATCGCCGGGATCTCCTCCCGCCGTGTTGGATTGGCCAAACAGCGGGCCCTGCGGATGTTTGCAGGGTCGGCCGTCCTTCAGATCGGGCCCGATCCCGACGACGTTGCGGCGCTCCGCAGTCGTGGGCGGGGGCGTGCGGGTGGTGATCACCTGCACGTTGAACTCGCAATAGATGTCGGAGACCACGTCGTGGACCGCGTCGACGAGCTGCGCGGCAGTTCCGCTGTAGGCCCGCAGTCCCGAAGTATCGAACGCGGGCAAGGGCAGCCACTTGCCATCCGGATCGAAGCCGTAGGGGGGGAATATCGCCGGGGCGACGCCCGGGTTTACCGTCACGTCCGGGAAGTACAGATAGAGCTTGTTGGGCTTGGCGTCGGCGCGTGCTCCATAGTTGATCGGGCAAGTGGGAGCGGCGAGCGCCGCGGATACGTTCATGGCAACGATGATGAGGATGAATTGCAACAGCCGTCTGCAGGGCACTAGCATGGGCCGCTCCGGTGGCGGCGCTCGCAAGCCGAGGGCGCCGCAAGCGATGAATTTCGCCGCCTCATTCGACCACGTCGTCGGCGCGCGCGAGCAGCATCCGTGTCACGGTGAGGCCGAGCGCCTTGGCGGTCTTGAGATTGAGCACGAGCTCGAACTTCCTCGGCTGCTGGACCGGCAGATCGCCGGGCTTGGCGCCCATGAGGATGCGGTTAACGTAGAGCGCCACCTCGCGGTAGGACTCCTTGCGATCGATGCCATACGAAATGAGGCCGCCGGCCGCGACGAAATTGCGATCCTGGTAGGCGACCGGCAGACGGTGGCGGGCGGCCGTGGCGATGATCAGGTCGCGATGCTTGATCATGAAGACATCGGAGGTCACCACCAGGCCCCCATTGGGCTCTTGGGCGAAGTCAGCGATGGTGCGCTCGATCGCTCCGGCATCGCGAAGCAACATGGCGCTCGGCGCCACCGCAAGCGACGTCGCCGCGCTCTCCAGGGCCTGCAGTTGCCGGGTCACCCCCGGATTGATCGGGGTGATCGCGAACGCAACCCGCGCGATGCCCGGCGCGACCTCCTTGAGCACTTCCAGCAGCTTTGGAGACGGCGCCCCGCTGTAGTTGGTGAAGCCGGTGACGTTGCCGCCCGGCCTTGCCAAGCTCGCGACATAGCCGGACGCAACCGGATCGGACACCGAGGCAAACAAGATCGGGACCCGGTCGGTCTCCCGCCGCGCCGCCGTGAGCGACTGTGACCCATGCACCACGATCACATCCGGCATCATGCGCGCCAGCTCGACCGCGTAGGCATGCAGGCGCTCGGGATCGGTATCGGCCCACCGGACCTCGAAGGAGATGTTGCGGCCTTCGACCCAGCCCAGCGCCGTGAGCTGCTGTCGGAACGCCGCAAACAGCGACTGCGCAACCGGGTCGCCTTCGGGAAAGCCCGTCAGCATGCCGATCCGACGCATGCGGTCGGCCTGCTGCGCCCGCGCGGTGAACGGGCACGCTGCCGAGGCGCCGAGCAGAGCGATAAATTCGCGTCGTCGCATCGACCACCCTCAGCCATCGAGCAAACACGAAAGCTTACAGCATCACCCATGCTGCCGGAAGGGGTGGCAGGGCAAACGCCGCATGAGAGCGGGCATTCGAGCAGCAAGCCGTGGCTGGTGAGGATTGACACGCGGGTGGCCTCCGAGCTCGCGGCCTCGCTGTTGGATCACTCATGACCCGTCGGGATTTCTGAAGCTTGGTATAAGCCCTCATGGCCAAACGTTACCTCGCGGTCACCCAGCTCGAGCTGAACCTCCGATTCAGCGAGGCCGGAGAGCCTACGCGCCATTTCCTGCAAGCTTTGCTGCTGGACCCCTCGGCGGGATGGCGCGCGCAGCCGTTCGACCTTCGATATCCCGGCTCGAGCGAGGACGCGGACACCGGTGAGTTTATCGTCAGTGCGGTGGGTGACCTGGATGGCGATGGCCGCTGCGAGCTCGTCTACGCGGTCACCATCGCGCCAGCCGATTGTCACATCCTGGCCTACCGGCACGATGGGACGGATTGGCGCGCCCTGCCCATCATCAAGGGCCTTCCATCGGTGGACCTTGTCCGCAGCATCGCTCTCGGCGATCTCGACCAGGATGGAGCCGACGAGATCGTGCTCGGGACCAGGCCGAGCGGCGCGGTTCTCGTGCTGGATGGCGGACCAACCGGCTATGCCGTCACGACCATCGACCGCGATCAATATGGAACCGGCACGACGAACACCCGAGAGGTGGCGGTGGCCGACGTGGATGGCGACGGAGCGCTGGAAGTTCTTGTCGCAACAGCGCACGCCAGCTTGGAAAAATGGCAGGCGACACCCGGCGCCCTGTTCCTTTATCGGCGTTCTGCCGACGGCTGGGACAGGATCCTGATCGACGATCACGGCGGCCGCACGCACACGCGAATGGTCGCGGTTGCCGATGTGAAGAACGACGGGGTCAAGCGGATCGTCTCGAGCGCAGTCGGGGTTGTTCAGCCGGACTCCGGCCGCATCGACCCGCAGCCCGAACTTCGCATGTACACGCTGACGGGAGAGCGTGCGGCCTGCCAGCCGATCGGCACCCTCGAGAATATGATCAAGTCTCGTTCCTTTGCGGCAGGCGACATCGACGGCAATGGCAGCATGGCGCTCGTCGTCGGCACGCGCGCGCTCGGTGTCGCCGGACTCGAAACGACCTGCCTGTTTGTTTACAGGTTTGATGCCCACACGCAGGCGTGGGAGCGGGAGACGCTGGATACCAGCGGGTCCTTTGGTTTTCACTGCGTGGCGATCGCAGATGTCGACGGCGACGGCCGATCGGAAGTGATTGCGTCCGATGACGGACGCGGCCTGATCAAGCTTTACAAGAAGCGAGGCGACGGCTGGCAGCGCGAAATCATCTATGCCGCCAAGGGCGCGATCTTCTGCTCGGCAATTCACTTGATCCAGGTCGAGTCTCCCAGCGACTGAATGTTTGCCTCGTTATCTCCCGTGCTCAAGCGCGGTGTCAGGCGAACGGTGCCCGGAGCGGGGCGCATCGGATCGGATGCCCTCGCTGATCCCGTCATAGAGCGCCAGCGCGTCGAGAACGCGTCCCTGCCGGCAGACCGAGCGCGCGTGCATCATCGCGTCGAGCGCCTCGATCCGCGCCGGTGCGGAAATCGCGTTCGCGCTTTCGCGCTCCTCGATCAACATGAGGACCTGCAAGTCTCGCGTCGCACAGCCGCGCAAGGAGGCGTCGGCTGCCGAGCTGAAAAACAATGTGCCGGCACAGATTGCGGAGAGACAGATTGCCGCGCTCGCCCACCGGCGAGATTCCAGGCGGCAGCGTCGGATTTGAGTGTTCGGCATGGCGATCTCCCGCAGGCGGCGTGTCGGAATGACTCTGAAGCAGCCGGTGCGAACACCGGCCGCTTCAGACGTCCCGGTGGGCTGGAATCAATCGTCCCGGTCGCGTGCGAGCTGGTTGCGAATGCTGGAATCCGGATCCGAGCCGACGTACCAGCCGCGAACGTCGTACACGTCGTGGCCGGAGCTGGTGCTGTGCTTCTTGGCGGCGGCAAGCGCACCCGACGCCGTACCGAGGATGATCGCCAGGGCAATCGCGGTCTTGGTGAACATGGTCGTGTCTCCGTTTGAGCTGTCAGTCACACCGGGGCCCGATGTGCATGTACATCCTGTCCGGTTGAGCGCGCCGCGTATATCAACCTCATGTACTGCCTGCCGCGCGAGCGCTGCGACCGCCGCGCGCCCGAAAGTCCTTACAAATTATGGGCTTTGCATCGGTTCGCGCCGCGCATCGAAAAAGATGCTTTGGTCCCGGGACTCAAGTATTCTACGCTTGAGGTTGGACGGAAGAGACTCCCATGAAATTCCTCGTGGTTGACGATCACGCATTGATCCGCGAAGCGTTGCGTGGCGTCCTCAAGGAACTGAAAGACGATGCCGCGGTGTTCGAGGCGTCCGATTGCCGCCAGGCGATGGCGCTCATCGAGACCCATGCCGACCTCGGCCTCATCCTGCTCGATCTGGGCTTGCCGGATCGCGACGGCTTCTCCGTGCTGGCTGAGTTGCGTCAGCGCTATCCCTCGATTTCGGTCGTCGTCCTGTCGGCACAGCAGGACCGCAGCAGCGTCGCCAAGGCGCTCGACCTCGGTGCAACGGGCTTCATTCCGAAATCGGGCCAGCGCGAGGTGATGCTGGGCGCGCTCCAGCTCGTGCTTGCGGGCGGCATTTACATCCCGCCGGAGATTCTTGCGCGCGAGGAGGCTTCGCAGACGGCACCAACGCGGCCCGCCGGTGACCACCCACGTGCCTCGCGTTCCGATCTGGGGCTGACCGAGCGACAGGTCGATGTGCTCGTGCTGATGATGCAGGGCAAGAGCAACAAGGCCATCTGCCGGGTGCTCGACTTGGCCGAGCCGACGGTGAAGAATCACGTCACCGCCATCCTCAAGGCCTTGAAGGTCACCAATCGCACCGAAGCGGTGATTGCGGTCGGCGAACTAGGGCTGGAATTGCCCGCGGTCGCAAAGTCATAGGACGCGTCGCATCGTCCTTTTCGGTGCCGGCTCGGCTCGTCTCGTGGAGGCGCCGTCAATCCGCACAGGCGTCGTGGATTCCGACCTCCTTGAGGAGTGCCGCGATCCGGTTGCGCGCGTAGAACATGCGCGTCTTGACCGTGCCCTGCGGGATTCCGACGATCTGCGCGACCTCGGCGACCGACTTCTCCTGGTAATAGACCAGGTCGAGAATCTCTCGCTGGCTGGCGGGGAGCCGCATCAGGCATTTTCGCACCAGCATCGCGCGCGTGGTCCGATGCGCCGCGGCCTCGGGACTGTCCGCGCTGTCCGCGATGGTCTCCGCGGCATCGTCGTCCAATTGCCCTTCCCTGTGGCGCCGGGCGGCCGTCAGCGCCTTGTGCCGGGCGATCGCCAGCAGCCAGGTGGAGACTTGCGATCGTGCCTGGTAGCTGCCGGCACTGCGCCAGACGTCGAGGAAAACCTCGCTGACGATGTCCTCCGCGAGCGAGACATCGCCGACGATGGACCGGATGAAGCGGTAGACCCGCACGTTATGCCGCGAGAACAGAAGCTCCATGGCGTGCTTGTCGCCCTTGGCGATCGCGCCGATCAATGCCTCGTCCGCTGTCTTGCGAATCGGCGGCACCGCGTCATGCGGCGTCGACAGCGTGGGCAGCCCGTAAGTGGTTTGCATCTGTGCCTCCCGTTCGAACCCTCCGAAGTCATCCGGTTGGGTCCGTGTCCCTTGCCTGTATGGTTAAGAGTTTGTTGCCGGAAGCGGCCGCGGTAAATCAGTCTGAGGTCCTGCCGGCAGGCCCGCCCTGGTGGCCGGCGCGGCAGCTCAAGCCATTGTGCGGAAATAACTTTTCACGGGTGCGCAAGGCGTTTTCGGAGCCATACCTGGGTCCTGGGCATGATGGATCATTGGGACAGGGAATGAGCGGATGAGGAGGGCAGTTCCTCCCTGACGGAAACGCCCGGGCGCCTACTTGCCGCCGAGAAACCAATCCTCACGCCTGAACATGCGGCTCAACAGGCCCAGCAACGCCGTCGGGTCCACCGGCTTGTGCAGCAGATGATAACGGCCGGCGCGGACGTCGGGCGGGAGTGTGGGCGCGGCCTCGCCGGTGATGAGCAGCGCCGGGATCTCGGACCCGCCACGCAGCCGCTCGATCGCTTCGACGCCGGTTTTTCCCTCCGCCAGCCGGTAGTCGGAGATGATCAGGTCGGGACGCCGGCCGAGTTGCGCGAGACCGGCTTGTGCCGCATCGTCCGAAGCGGCGGCCACGACCGCATATCCCCAGCTTCGGAGCAGTCCCGCCATTCCATCCAGGACCACCGGGTCGTCGTCGATCATGACGACGAGCTTGGCGCTGGGCGCATCATGCCCCGTCTGCAAGATTGACCTCCCGACCCGTCAGCCTCTCCCGCCCAGACTTTGCGGTGATCACGCGCAGCGGTAAATCAGCCGGAAGTCACGCCACGCGCCCGCGGACAAACCGCGCGCGGCTGGAAAAAGCATTGTCGGCCATGCACTTGCGCGGCACAGCGGCGCTGTGCCGATGCAGTACTTTGGTCCTGGGACTGAAGTATCGGGCCGACCCGGTGCAGCGGTTCGGGTGCGCGCGGCGTCCTGATCGCCGGCTTATGGCGGAGCGCCGGCGACGGTCTCGCGCTTCAGCATCCGATTGACCATGGCGCGCAGCGTCATCGGATCGACCGGCTTGTGCAGCAAGTGGTAGCCGCCGGCGCGGGCGTCACGCAGCGGCTCGGGGTGGGTGTCGCCGCTGATGACAAAGGCAGGAATCGGGATTCCGAACTCGCTGCGAACCCGCTCGATGGCTTCGATGCCGGTCTTTCCGTCCGGCAGCCGGTAGTCGGAAATGATCAGATCGGGGGGCTGGTTGTGCTCGGCGAGCGCGGTCAAGGCAGCGGCACCGGTGCCGCCGGTGACCACGCGGCAGCCCCAGCTTCGGAGCAGGCCGCCCATCCCGTCCAGCACCGGCGGATCGTCGTCGATGACGACGATGAGCTTGCCGACGGATCGGTCGAGCGTGGAACGGGCCGCGGCCGGCGATTCGGCGACCCTGGCCTGCGCGGGCACCCACGGCACCACCACCGTGAAGCGGGAGCCCTTGCCGACGGTCGAGGTCAGCTCGACCGGCTGGGCCAGAAGCCGGCAGAGGCGGTCGACGATGGCCAGCCCCAGCCCGAGCCCGGCGCGCCGGTCGTGATCCGGTTCACCCAGCCGATAGAACTCGCTGAAGATGTTCTGGCGCTGATCCTCCGGGATCCCGGGTCCCGTGTCCCACACCTCGATGCGCAACGTCCCGCCGCGTTTGCGGCAGCCAACGACGATGCTCCCGCGCGATGTGTAGCGCACCGCATTGGAGACGAGGTTGAGCAATATCCGCTCGAGCAGGATGAAGTCGCTGCGCACCCACGCGCCGGTCGACACCACCCGCAACGACAATTCCTTTTCCCGTGCCGCATCGGCGAAGGTCGACTCGATCCTCTTGAGCAAGTCTGCGACCGGAAAAACGGTGATGTTCGGGGTCAATACTCCGGAGTCGAGCTTGGATATGTCCAGCAGCGCATTGAACAGCTCGTTCATGGCGGCAACGGAGGCATTGATGCGTTCGATGACGCGGGTTCGGTCCTTAGCGTCCATGCCGGCGCGCAGCTGCGCAACGAACAGGCCAAGCGCATGCAACGGCTGCCGCAAGTCGTGGCTGGCGGTCGCCAGAAAGCGGGATTTCGCGCGGTTGGCGAGCTCGAGCTGATGCGTGCGTTCCTCGACCTTGTTCTCAAGCGTGGCGTAGGAATCTTGAAGCTGGGCCGCCATGCTGTTGAATTGGTTGCCCAGCGCTTCCAGCTCGTCGCCGGTCTGGATCGAAATGCGCTGACTGAGATCGCCGCTGCCGATGCGCGCGGCCCCGTCACGCAGCGCCTGGATCGGGCCGATCATTCGGCGGGCGAGGAACAGGCCGGCAAACCCGGCACACCCGAGCGCCGCCAAAAGCAGCCCGCCGGCGCGCATAATCGAGGCGTAGATCGGCGCGTAAGCCTCGTCCACCGGCAGCTCGACGAAGACCAGCCAATCGAGCGGCGCGACGCGCGCATGCGCGGTCAGAACCTGACGCCCCTGCGGGTCGTCGGCCACCTGCTGCTGCTCGACCGGGGCGGTGGATTGCGCTGCCCGCACCTGCGCAAGGCGGCTCAGGTCGGTGTTGCGCAGCACGAGGCTGATGTTCGGATGCGCGATCAGGCGAGCATGCGCGTCGATGACGTAAGCGTTTCCGTGCTCGCCGACCTTGATCTGCGACACGACGTCCCAGATGAACTTGAGATTCACCTCCGCGACGATCACGCCGTAGTCGCGGCGCGCGCCCGCCAGCGCGAGCCTCATGTAGGGTTCGGATTCGTGACGGAAATAGACCGGCCCGTAATAGACCCTGTTCGCCACGGCTGCGACGAAGCTCGGGTCCTGCGAGAAATCTTCCTGGCTGCCGACGCTGTCCATGCCGAGACGCGAGATCCGGACCTGCTCGCGCCCGGAAGCATCGAGCTGCGCAAGCTCGGTAATCGCAGGCACTTGGCGCATCGCGCGCACCGCGTCGAACCGCCACTCGTCGGGACTGCCGGCGCTGTACGGGAGCTGAACGGCCCATTCGAGGTGACTTTCGATTCCCGTGATGAACTGGATGATTTTCGCGGCCGCTGATTCGGCCTGCTCGCGCTGAATGCGGATGAGCAGAGCCTGTTGTTCGCGAAAGGAGAACCAGATCTCGGACAGGCCGTTCGCGACCAAGGCCGCGCAGACGACGGCCACGAACAGGGCGACGTATTTGCGAAACAGTCCGACGCGCGGCCTCGACGGCGCCATGGGGTCCGGCGCGGGCGCTGATTGATCGCCTGCGACACTCATGCGACCACCCCGGCGGCGCGGGCAGGCGCGATCCGGGAGACGCTCGATCCGAGCGCGCCGGCCTCGTCAGGTGAGGCGCGGCAGGGCTGGCGTTGTGGTTCTAACGCGATCTGCGTTGCGAGACGGATGCCCTCGACCATCGAAATGTCGCACCGTTGCTGGCCTGGCTCGCGCGAGCATGGAGGAAACAATATCCTAGCACGACGTGCAGCAAGGGGCGAGAGCACCGGTCCCGGCCTGGATGCGGTCGGGGGACCAGGGCACGCAAGCCGGCGCCGGAGAAGGCTCGTGCGATGGCGCGCCTGCCATCGCCTTGTCTGCGGGCGGATACGACTCTGCGGGCGAATACGGCATCGCATGCGCGATCACGACGGCTGCGGCAAAGGCACAGATGCCGAGCGCGCGACCGCGCAGAGCGGGCATGGCAACGTGATGGGCGGATGCCGGCGTGACAGGAATCCAGCGTCGGGACACGAGATCGCCGGTCAGGAGTTCCGGATGCCATGAAGCCGACGTGACGCCCTCGGCGCGTCGTGGTGGCCTGCAGTCGGGCAAGCGCATGTCGTCCATTGTGTTCACCTGTGCCGTGTTCACTGTGCTGTGTTCACCTGTGAACGGGACTCTGCCGGCATGCCCGCCACCTCGCTGGTGTGGGCAAAATCCTCGTCGCGGCCGGTGTTACCGGCGCGGGGAACCGGGCGGCCAGGAATCGAAGCCCGGAACACCTCCGATCGCTGTCGGATCCCAATCGAATTCGAGATACCCGAAAGCAAAGTGCCCGATGTCCGCGGGATCCGAGAGGACCCGATAGGAACTCGAGGGCACCGTCATGGTCGCTGCCGCCAATGAATACACGTCCGCGGGTGCTTCATCGGCTCGCGGCGGTGACTTGGCCATGGTCGCCGCCGTCGCGATCGGCACCGCAAGGAGTGCGACCAGGATCAGCCCTGCCAGAAGATCGGGACAGCCAGCCCGAGTTTGCGCGCCGCGCGAATGATCGCTCATCGATGCCTCCAGCATGGTTGAGATCCGAACCCATCTGCGGATCGTCGACCTCATCGGAAGGGCCGACGGGTCTGTGATCCGGTCGATCGATGGAGTTTGCGCGCGCGACCTGGCGCGGGGAATCAGCCTGATGTCTTGGGAGCTGGCGTGGGAAAACGACGGTGGGCGCCGAACAGAGCCTTACGGCAGCAGGTCATTTGTGTTGCGCGTGTGTTGCGCGGCCCGAACCGGCGCGCCCAGTACCTTAGTCCCGGGAGCCCGTAGGAACGAGCTTTGCAGACCTCAGCACGCGCCGCTTGCGGGCGTGAACGCTGCACAAAGCCGCTGGCCGGCAAGCAATTGCGGATCGCACGACGGCTCTCGCGATCGCCGCAGCAATACGTCTGGCTGATTTACCGCGTGCCTTCGCTGCCGCTAGATGCGCGTCAGCAGGGTGTGACTTTCGGCCTCCTGCCGCATTCGCAACCCAAGAACAGGACGATCGATCATGCGCAACAATCGAACTCATCATCCGGTCCAATGGGCCCTCGCGGCGATCTGCCTGGGCACGCTGGCCGGCCCCGCGACCGCCGGTTCGTTCACGCGGGGATGCGCGGCGCGCGACATGCAGATCCTCATGCTGATCGAGGAACGCGTGAGCGCCGAGGCAATCTCCTCACAACGGCTCGATGACGCGATGCTGACGATGATGCACGCGCGCACGGTCTGTCACGAAGGATATGTCGTGGACGCCCTGGCGCTCTACGACAAGGTGGCGGAGACCATCGCTCCCAATCCCACCGTGTTCGGGCAACGGCAATGACGCGTCAGGCGCCGCCGCGCCTGGACGCTCACTGACGTTCCGGCTTGTCCAAGCACCGCCGTGACCGGTCCTTCTCAGGCGACGAGGCTCGGGCCGATCGTCATGCGCGACGCGGCGCGCAGCGCGCAGCGCGCACGGGTCAACCCGGGTTTTTGGCCAACAGATTCTCCAGCAGGAGTTCGACGTCCGCGTCAGTGAGCTGATCGATATCCGCGACCGCATCGGGATGGCGAACCGGCAGCACCCGCGGGATCGCGCGTGAGCGGCCCTTCTGCCGCAGTTCCGTCACGGCATCGGCGAAACCCCGCGCCGTCGGCTGCTCGAACATCAGCCGCAGCGGAATGTCGGTATCGAGCACGTCGCCGAGGCGGGATACGACCTGAGTGGCCAGAAGCGAATGGCCGCCGATGTTGAAGAAATTGGCATCGATGCCGAAATTGTCGACACCGAGCACCGTCTTCCACACGTCGACGATCTGCTGGTGCAGCGGCGTCTCCGGAGGCGCGTAGACGCTTGGGTCCTCCGCGTGTTCGGGATCCGGGGTGGGGAGCGCGCGGTGATTGAGCTTGCCGTGCGGCGTGAGCGGCAGGGCATCGAGCCAGACGAAGCTCGCCGGGATCATGTAGTCGGGCAGGCGGGCGCGCAGGTGGCG
>JAXDOD010000119.1:0-13536 GCA_034669045.1 Alphaproteobacteria bacterium | reverse complement strand
CGCCACCTGCGCGCCCGCCTGCCCGACTACATGATCCCGGCGAGCTTCGTCTGGCTCGATGCCCTGCCGCTCACGCCGCACGGCAAGCTCAATCACCGCGCGCTCCCCACCCCGGATCCCGAACACGTGGAGGATCCGGCGCACCCCGGCAACGACATCGAGAGCAAGCTGGCAGGCATCTGGCAGGCCGTGCTTGGCATGGGGCATGTCGGCCTGCACGACAACTTCTTCGATATCGGCGGCCACTCGCTGTTGCTGGTCCGCGTTCACCGCCGGCTCACCCAGATCTTCGATACCGCGCTCACGCTGGTTGATCTCTATCGCCTGCCGACCGTGAGCGCGCTGGCCCGAGCCATTGCCGCCGAGCGGGAGTGACGCAGGACGACAAAGCAGACCTTGACCTCGCAAGCGGGCCTGGGGGTGGTGATCAGTCGGAGTATGGCGTGGTGAATACAGACGCAACCGCATCGACCAAAGAGAGCGTCGCCATCATCGGAATGAAGGGACGTTTCCCGGGCGCCGACAGCATCGAGAAGCTGTGGCAGAATCTCCAGGACGGAATCGAATCGATCACGACGTTCTCGGAACGCGAGTTGCAGGCGGCGGGCGTCGATCCCGCCTATGTCAACATCCCGGGCTACGTGAATCGCGGCTCGGTGCTGGAATCGATCGATCAGTTCGACGCGGCGTTTTTCGGCTACAGCGCGCGTGACGCGGAGACGATCGATCCGCAGCAGCGGATCTTTCTCGAATGCGCCTGGGAATGCCTGGAAGATGCGGGATATGACCCGGAGACGTATCCCGGGATGATCGGTGTCTTCGCCGGCTCCGACCAGAGCAGCTATCTGTATCAGATCTATTCGAGCATCGATCTCTCCGCCTACGGCTACGGCGGGATGATGGCGATCGGCAATGAAAAGGACTATCTCGCCACCCAGCTCTCCTACAAGCTCAACCTGCGCGGCCCCAGCCTGAACGTCCAGACGTCGTGCTCGACCTCGCTCGTCACCGTCTGCATGGCGTGTCAGAGCCTGGTGCACGGCTATTGCGATATGGCGCTCGCCGGCGGCGTGGCGATCGGCGTTCCCCAGAGGAAGGGCTACTGGTACGCGCCGGGCGGCATCGTGTCGCCCGACGGCCATTGCCGTCCCTTCGACGCCGGCGGACAGGGCACGGTCGTCGGCAACGGTGTCGGCATCGTCATGCTCAAGCGCTTGTCCGACGCATTGGCGGACGGCGACCACATCGAAGCCGTGATCAAGGGTTTCGCGCTCAACAACGACGGAGCGGCCAAGGTCGGCTACACGGCGCCCAGCGTCGACGGCCAGGCGCAGGTCATCAGCATGGCGCAGCGCATGGCGGGCGTGGAGCCGGACACGATCGGCTATATCGAGGCGCACGGAACCGCGACCGCGCTCGGCGACCCGATCGAGATCGCCGCGCTCACCAAGGCGTTTCGCCGACGCACGAACAAGCGGCAGTTCTGCGCCATCGGATCGCTCAAGAGCAACGTCGGCCACTTGAGCTCGGCGGCCGGCATCGGCGGCCTGATCAAGGGGATCCTCGCCGTCAAACACGGCAAGATCCCCAAGAACCTGCACTATGAGCGACCCAACCCGGAGATCAATTTCGCCGAGAGTCCGTTCTTCGTCGCGACCGATCTGATCGATTGGCCGATCAATGGCACGCGGCGACGCGCCGGCGTCAGTTCGTTCGGGGTCGGCGGCACCAACGCCCACCTGGTGCTCGAGCAGGCGCCGGAGAGCGAGGCGCAGCCCGACGCCCCGCGCCAGCAGTTGCTCGTGCTGTCAGCGCGAACCGCGACCGGCCTGGAAAAGGTGACCGACAATCTGGCGGCTCATCTCGACCGCACGCCTGGCCTGGATCTCGCCAACGTCGCCTTCACCTGCCAGGTCGGCCGCAAGACATTGCCGCACCGCCGCTATGTCGTATTCGACCGTGACGAGCCTTCCGAGCTCCTGACGGCACTGCAGGCGCGTGATCCGCAGCGCGTCAACGGCGCCTATACGGACATGCGCGACCGCAAGATCGTGTTCATGTTCTCGGGTCAGGGAACCCAATATGTCGACATGGGCTTCAACCTGTACCGAACCGAGCACACCTTCCGGGCGCATGTGGACGCCTGCAGCGAAATCCTGCAGGGCCACATGGGCCTCGATCTGCGCGACGTGATCTATCCGCTCAAGGATTTGGAAGGGGCGGCGACCCTGCTCAAGCAGACGGAGATCACGCAGCCGGCGCTGTTCACCATCGAATACGCGCTGGCGCAGCTCTGGATCGAATGGGGGATCGTCCCCAACACCATGCTCGGTCACAGCATCGGAGAATATGTCGCCGCCTGCATTGCCGGAGTCATGAGTCTCGAGGACGCGCTGGCCGTGGTGGCGATGCGGGGACGCCTGATGGGCAGCATGCCGGGAGGCAGCATGCTGGCCGTGCCGCTGCCGGAAGCGGCCGTGCAGGCGCTGCTCAGCCCGGCGGTCTCGCTCGCCGCCGTCAACGCGCCGTCGATGTGCGTGCTGGCCGGACCCTCGCCGGTCATCGACATCATCGAGCGCGAGCTCGCGGAGCAGAACATCCACGGCAACCGGCTGCACACCTCCCATGCCTTCCATTCGAGCATGATGGACGGGGTGCTAGCGCAGTTCGCCGAGCGGCTCGGCCGTGTCACGCTGAAGGCGCCGAAGATTCCTTATCTCTCCAACGTGACCGGGTCGTGGATCACGCCGGAGCTGGCCACCAGTCCCGGATACTGGTCGGCGCATCTGCGCCAGACCGTGCGCTTTGCCGACAACCTGCGCGAGGTGATGGCGTATCCGGATCTGGCGATGGTGGAGGTGGGGCCCGGTCACACCTTGGGCATGCTGGCGCACCATCAGGGCTCGCGCGTCACGTCGCAGCTTTTCGTCTCGTCGCTGCGCTCGGTTCACGAGCAGATCCCGGACTCCGCTGTCATCCGCGATTCGCTCGGCAAGCTGTGGCTGGGGGGCGCCCGCGTCGACTGGCGCGGTCTGCATCGGCACGAGCGGCGCTCGATGGTGTCGCTGCCGACGTATCCGTTCGAGCGGCAGCGCTTCTGGCTTGGACCAATCGAGAGCGCCGATGCCATAGCGGTCCAGCCCGCCACGGCGGCGCCGGCGACCATCGCCGTCACGGCAGGCGCGACCACCGCCGTGATCGGAACGGCGCCCCCGGCAGCGCCGGCCCTGGTCCCGGTTCGCGATGTCTCGGCGTGGTTCGCGGTGCCGATGTGGAAGCCTGCCTTGTCCGGCGTGAAACGCCAGCCACCCGCGGGATCGTGGCTCGTCTTCACCGACGCGGTCGGCATCGGGGCCGCCGTCGCGCAGCGGCTGCGGACGGCCGGAGTGCAGGTCGCCACCGTCGCACGCGACGACGCCTACGGCTCGGCGGATGGCGACTACCGTATCCGCTGCGGAGAAGCCGCAGACTACGCGGCCGTGCTGCAGGACTTGCGGACCCGCAACCGGCAGCCCACGCATATCCTGCACCTGTGGAGCGCCGATCCGGCTCCGCCTGGAGCAGCGCCGGCCGCGGACTTCGACGCGGCGCAGGAGCGCGGCTATTACAGCGTGATCCTGCTCGCCAGGAGCCTCGTGAAGTTTGGCGGTTCCGCTCCGATCCAGATCGGCGTCGTCACCGATCGCCTGCAGCCCGTGCTCGGGGATGAGGCGCTACGCTCCGCCGAAGCGACCGTCGCAGGTGCCGTCAAAGTCGTGCCGCAGGAATATCCCCACCTGCGCTGCCGGCTGATCGATGTCATTGCATCGCAACCGAAGCAGGCCGACCTGCTGATCGAGGAGCTGTCGAGCGAGCCGTTCGAACCCGTGGTCGCCTATCGGAATGGGCGCCGATGGGTGCAGACGTTCGAGCCGCTGCCACTGGCACCGCCGGAGCAGCCGCCGGCGGTGCTCGAGGACGGCGGTGTCTATCTGATCACCGGCGGCACGGGCAACATCGGCATGATCCTCGCCGAGGCGATCGCCCGCGACGTCAAGGCGAAGCTGGTCCTGACCGGCCGCACATCCTTGCCGCCGCGTGAGCAGTGGGCCGCCCACGCGGCGGGCAACGGCCATGAAAAGACCGCCAGCCGGATCAGGCAGGTGCAGGCGCTGGAGAAACTCGGAGCCGAGGTCATGGTGGTCGCCGCGGACGCCGCCGACCGCGCCCAGATGGAGGCGCTCGTCGGGCAGGTGCGCCAGAAATGGGGAGCGATCACCGGCGTCATCCACGGCGCCGCGAATTTGTCTCCGGACGCGTTCGCGCCGGTCAACCGGATCGACCGCGACAATGGCCACGCTCACTTCCGGCCCAAAGACCACGGCCTGCTTCTGCTGGAAGAGTTGCTGGGCGATGCGCCGCCGAAATGGTGGCTCCTGTTGTCGTCCATCTCCGCCGTTCTCGGTGGACTCGGGCTCGCCTCCTATGCGGCCGCCAACGCGTTCCTCGACGCCGAGGCGCAGCGCGCCGGCGCCGTGCAGGATGCCCGCTGGATCAGCGTCAATTGGGATGCCTGGGACTTCTCGGCCCGTCCCGGCACCCCAGGCGTCATCACGAAGGCGGACGGTGGCGACGCCTTCCGGCGCATCCTCGCCGCAGCCACCCGGCAGGTTGTGGTCTCGACCACGCCGCTCGATGCCCGCCTCCAGCAGTGGGTCAGGCTTGCGAGCGTGGCACCAGCAGCCGGGGCCGCCGCGGGACCGGCGACGCCTTCGGGCAACGGCAAGGCGGCAAGCACGCATGCCCGCCCCGAGCTCAGCACGCCGTATGTGGCGCCGCGCAGCGACGACGAGCGGACCGTCGCCGAAGTCTGGCAGCACTTCCTGGGTGTGCAGCCGATTGGCATTCACGACAAATTCTTCGAGCTCGGCGGCCATTCGCTGCTGGCGATCCAACTGCTGGCGCGGCTGCGCGAGATCTTCGCCATGGACATTCCGGTGCAGCGCATCTTCGAAGCCCCGACCGTGGCTGCGCTGGCGCAAAGCATCGAACGCGATCGCGCCGCGGCGCCCCCCGCCGCCGCGCAGGTGGAGAATGGCGGCGCGCAGCTCGAGCAGATGCTCAGCTTGGTGGAAAGTCTTTCGGAGGAGGAGGTCGAGGCCCTGCTGAACGAGACCGAATCGATCGAGCGGATAAAGGAACGCCATGCCGGAACTGGATAAGCGTGTCGACGAACTGCCGCCGAAGAAAAGGCAAATCCTCGAGCAACTGCTTGCGCGCCGTGGCGCGCCGTCCCAGCCCGCGGCTCCAGCCCGCGCCACGGCGGAGACCGCGGACCATCTCGTTCTCGATGCGAGCTCGCCGAGCGAACCCTCCGCGCTCAAGGCGAGCTACAAGCGTTTCTATGACGGGGTGAGCGCGCAGCTCGCCGGCAACGTCTTCGGGCAGTTCTCGTTTTTTCTCAATTACGGCTACGTTCCGGACGGCCAGCCCGAATTCGCCGCGATCGCGCTGCCGGAACAGTACATCAACAAAAATTCCGTCAAGCTGGTGCTGGAGCTCGTGGCGGATGTTCCGGTGGATGGCCGGCGGGTGCTCGACGTCGGCTGCGGCCGCGGCGGCACCGCCAACGTGCTCGCGACCTTCTTCAAGCCGGCCGCCGTGACCGGGCTCGACCTGTCGACCAATGCCATCGCGTTCTGCCGACAGGCGCACAAGGACCAGCGTCTCTCCTTCCACGAAGGCGACGCCGAGAACCTGCCCTTTGCCGACGGCAGCTTCGACATCGTCACCAATGTCGAATCGTCACACAGCTATCCGCATATCCATCACTTCTATTCGCACGTGCATCGCGTCCTCGCACCCGGCGGGTACTTTCTCTACACCGACGCGCTGTCCGCGCAGCAATTCACCAGCTCGCTCGGATATCTCGCGCATATCGGCTTCACCCTCGAGCGCGATCGCGACATCACCAACAACGTGCTCTTGTCCTGCGACGAGATCGCGGCGACCCGCGTGCAGGCTTTCGACAGCCGCAACGACCAAAATCTCATGCAGAACTTCCTCGCGACGCCCGGGTCGCAGGTCTATCAGGAGATGCGCTCCGGGCACTGGAACTACCGCATCTTGAAATTGCGCAAGCGCGACTGATGGCGCGTGCCGCCGGACGGGTGACCACGTGAATACCGTGCAAGACGCCGCTCTGGCCAGCCGCCTGTCGCGGCTGCCCGCGGAACGCCAGAAAATCTTGCGGGACCTGCTGGCCCGGCAGGCGGCGCGGCCGCTCGCACCGCGCAGTCCCGGCGAAGCCGTGCCGCTGAGCTTCGGTCAGCAGCGGCTCTGGCTGCTCGATCGCCTGATGCCGGGCAATCCGGCCTATAACGAAACCAACTCCGTGCGCTTCCCGTATGCGGTCGATATCGATGCCCTGCGCTTGGCCGTCAACGAGATCGTCCGCCGGCATGAGATCCTTCGCACCACCTTCCAGGTCGTCGGCGAGGAACCGCAACAGGTGGTCGCCGCCGCGTTTGCCGTCGACATTCCGCTGACCGATCTGCGCCAACTGCCCGCGCAGGAGCGAGAGGCCGAAGCCTTGCGGCGCGCGGCGGAGCAGTCGCGCGCGCCCTTCGATCTCGCCAAGGGGCCGCTGTTGCGGGCTTCGGTCTATCGCCTTGATGCGTCCGATTATCTGCTCGCGCTGACGCTGCACCACATCCTCTGCGACGGCTGGTCGCTCGGCGTCTTCGACGTGGAGCTGTTCACGCTCTATTGGAGCTTTGTCGCCAAGACGCCCTCGCCGTTGGCCGCTCCGTCTCTTCAATACGGCGACTTTGCCGTCTGGCAGCGGCAATCGTCCGCCGCCTCGCCGCTCGCCGACCAGGTCGATTACTGGCGCCGGCAGCTCGCGGATCTTCCGCACCTCGATCTGCCCGCGGACAAGCCGCGGCCGGCCGAGTTCACCTTTCGCGGCGCGCGCCAGCCGCTGCAGATCGCCGGGACGCGTTATGACGCGCTGCACGCCTTCTGCACGCGCGAGAATACGACGGTGTTCGTCGTCCTGCTGGCCGCCTTCTATGTGCTGCTGCACCGCTATAGCGGACAGGACGACCTGCCGCTCGGCAGCCCGGTTGCCGGACGCAGCCGCAAAGAGCTCGAAGCGCTGATCGGACACTTCGTCAATACGCTGATCCTGCGCGGAGACCTCGCGGGCAATCCCTCCTTTGTCGAGCTGCTCGGGCGCATCCGCGCCATGGTGGCCGGCGCCCTCACCCATCAGGACGTGCCCTTCGAGCGGCTCGTCGGGGAACTGCAGCCACCGCGCGACAAGAGCCGCAATCCACTCTTCCAGGTTACGTTCCAAGTCTTCCAATGGCCGCGCGCACCGGGTTTGCAAACAGATGCGCTGCTGCCCTTCGTGCCGGTGGCGTCCGGGATCGCGAAATTCGACCTCGCGCTGGAGCTGGTGTGGACGGAGACCGAGCTGCGGGGACACATCGAATACAACACGGACCTGTTCGACGCGGCTCGCATCGAGCGGATGGTGACGCATTATTTACAACTGCTCGACGGCATTCTGGCCGATCCGTCGCAGCGCATCTCCGAACTGCCGATCCTCACCGAGGAGGAGGTGCGGCAGTTGGACCGCTGGAACGCCACAGCATCGGATTATCCACGCGAGAAAAGCATCCCGGACGTGTTCACGGCCGTGGCCACGGCCCAGCCGGAAGCGCCCGCGGTACGCTTCGGTGAAACGACGCTCAGCTACCGGGAGTTCGCACGCCGTGCCGACTGCGTGGCACGCCGACTGCTCGCGCATGGCGTCGCGCGCGGCGAGCCGGTGGCTGTCTATATGGAGCGCGGTGCGGCATTGCCGGCGGCGTTGCTCGGCATTCTCAAGGCGGGCGCGGCCTTCGTGCCACTCGATCCGGGCTATCCGCCCGCCCGCCTCTCCCAGATGCTCTCGGCGAGCGGCGCGCGCTTCGTCGTCGCGGCGGCGGACCACGCCGACAGGATCCCGGCCCTGCCCGCACAGGTGCTCGCGATCGACACTGCCGCGGATGAGGGCGAGCCAGACCACTCCGTTCCGGTCAGCTCGGCCCCGGATGATCTCGCCTACATCATGTATACCTCCGGCAGCACGGGCGTGCCGAAAGGCGTCGCCGTGACCCACCGCAACATCCTGCGCACCGTGATGGGCGTGCACTACGTCGATTGCACGGGCGGGCGCTCGATCCTGCAGTTCGCACCGGTTTCCTTCGATGCCTCCACCTTCGAAATCTGGGGCAGTCTGCTCAACGGCGGCGTGCTTGTCCTCCATCCTCCAGGACCTGCCACGCTGGAAGCGCTGGGCAGCTTCATCCGCGACGCGCGGATCGACATCCTGTTCATGACCACGGCGCTGTTCCAGGAAATGATCGAACACTGTCCGGATCACCTGCGCTCGGTCGGGCAGATCATGACCGGCGGCGAATCGATGCGGCTCTCCGTCGCCAAGGCAGCCTGGGCCGCTTTGCCGCGCACGCGGCTCATGAACGCCTACGGGCCCACCGAGTGCACCACCTTCGCCACGATGTTTCCGATCACCGATCCGGAGCGGCTCGGCGCGATCGTGCCGATCGGCCGGCCGATCGACAACACCTCGGCCTTCATCCTCGACCAGTACGGCAACCGCGTCCCGGTCGGGGTGCCCGGCGAGCTCTATCTCGGCGGCGAGGGCGTCGCCCAGGGATACTGGCGGCAGCCTGATCTTACGGCCGCCAGCTTCACGCCCGATCCTTTCGCCAGCGCCGCGGGCGGACGCCGCTATCGGACCGGCGACATCGCCGTATTCCGCGACGACGGCAACATCGTATTTCTCGGCCGCCGCGACCGGCAGATCAAGCTCAGCGGCTACCGCATCGAGCTCGCCGAGATCGAGGCGGCGCTGGAGGCGCATCCCGACGTCACCCGCGCCGCCGTGATCGCGACCGACGACGATCCGGCGCGGCTCGTCGCCTTCGTCGCCGCTCCATCCGGCATCCAGGCGGCGGTCCTTCGCGATTTCCTGCTCGCTCGGCTGCCGCCCTATATGGTGCCCTCGCAACTGGACATCCGCGACACTCTTCCGCTTACCCCGGCCGGCAAGCTCGACCGCACCGCGCTCGCGCGCCAGATCGTGCCCGTCGCCGGAAAGGGCACGAATGCGCCGCCCCGCACGCCGACCGAGAAGCTGCTGGCGCAAATCTGGGAAGAGCTGCTGCGCGCCGAGAAGGTCGGCATCGACGACAACTTCTTCGATCTCGGCGGCCATTCCCTGGCCGCCACCCGCCTGCTATCGCGCGTGCGCGACCGCTTCCAGGTCGAGGTGACCATGCGCGGCTTCTTCGACCGGCCGACCTTGGGGGGGCTCGCGGAGCTGATCGCCGCGGCGGGAGCGCCGGCACCGTGACGACCATGCAACAGGCGGCTGCGTCCACGGAGAAGCGGCAGCGCCTGCTCGAGCTTCTCACCCGGACGCCGCCAGCACCGCGACGAATTTCCGAACGGATCGAGCGGCGGCAGGGCACCGACCCTCCGCCTTTGTCTTTTGCCCAGCAGCGGCTGTGGTTTCTGGACAAGCTCGTCCCGGGCAGTCCGTTCTACAACGTCCCGGCCGCGATCCGCATTCGCGCAGAGTTCGATCTCCCGGCAGTGCGCCGCACGCTGAACGAGATCGTCCGGCGTCACGAGATCCTGCGCACCTCCTTTCCCGAACTCGCCAATCGCCCGGTGCAGGTGATCGCGCCCGCGCTCGACATCCCGGTGCCCTGCACCGACCTCCGACATCTGGAGAGCGCGGTGCGTGAGGCGGAGATCCTGCGCTTGGCCACCGAGGATGCGCAGCGGCCTTTCGACCTCGTGCGCGGGCCGCTCGTGCGCGCCGGCGTACTGTGGATCGGCGAGCACGACTACGTGTTCCTGATCAACCTGCATCACATCGTCGCCGACGGCTGGTCCATGGGGGTGCTGGTCCAGGAATTCCAGCAGCTCTACGCCGCTTTCCGCCAGGGGCTGCCGTCGCCGCTGGCCGAGCTGGACATCCAGTACGGCGACTTTTCCGTGTGGCAGCACAAGCGTCTCGCCGACGGGCAGTTGCAGCCGCAGTTGAACTACTGGACCGGCAAATTGGCAAATCTGCCCGTGATTGATCTGCCGGCCGACTTCGCGCGCCGCACGGTCCAGGGCTTCGAGGGCGAGACGCTCTACATCACGCTGCCGCGGGAGCTCTCCGAAGCCCTCAAGGCGTTCAGCCGGGGCGAGCGCGTCACTCTGTTCATGACCCTGTTCGCCGGCCTCAACGCGCTGCTGCATCGTTACACCGGCGCGGACGAAGTTGTCATCGGCGAGCCCGTGGCGAACCGCAATCGCCTCGAGCTCGAACGGCTGATCGGCTTTTTCGTCAACTCGCTCGTGCTGCGCACCGACGTGTCTGGCGACCCGAGCTTCCGCGAGCTGTTGCGCCGGTCGCGCGACGTCGTGCTGGAGGCCGACGCCAACCAAGACGTGCCGTTCGAGCTGCTGGTGGAGCGGCTGCGGCCCGAGCGCACCATGGGCCGCAATCCCCTGTTCCAGGTGTCGCTGCAGTTCTTCAGCGGGGCCGAGGTCAAGAGCGGCGATGCGGCGCTGCCGGCCGAAATGGTGCACGTCGAGAAGGGAACAGCGAGCCTCGATCTCGCCTTCGACCTGATCGACAGCGCCGACGGCATTCTGGTGCGTGCCGAATACAGCACCGAGCTGTTCCGGCGCGAGACCATTGAGCGGATGGTCGCCCACTATCGTACGCTGCTCGAAGCGTTCATTCGCGACCCGGACCTGCGCGTCTCCGCCGCACCGATGCTCGGTGCCGCCGAGACCGCCAGGATTCTGGTCGAGTGGAATCCGCAGCCGGAGCTGCCGCCCTTCATCCACGTGAGCGAGATGATCCGCCGGCAGATCCGCAGTGCGCCGGAGCGGATCGCGATCGAACGCGGCGAGCGTCAACTCACTTATGGGCAACTCGGCGACCGGGTCACGGCGCTTGCAGCCCGGCTGCGCGGCCGCGGCATCGAGCCGGAGACGATCGTGGCGCTGGTCCTCGACCGCTCGATCGAGATGATCGTCAGCGTCCTGGCAGTATGGGAAGCCGGTGCTGCCTACCTGCCGATCGATCCGTCATTGCCGGACGACCGCGTTCGACTGCTGCTGGATGACTCGCGGCCGCGCCTGCTCCTCACCTCGCGGCATCATGCCGGACGGGCGGCGGCCTGGGAGCAGCCGATAGTCTGCTGCGAGGAGGATGACGAAGCCGCGGGCGAATACCGGGCACCTTCCAGCGGCGCGGAAAATCTAGCCTATGTCATTTACACGTCGGGCTCGAGCGGCATGCCGAAGGGGGTTATGGTCGAGCACGGCGCGCTCAGCCGGCATCTTGCCTGGATGCAGTCCGAGTTCCCTCTCTCCGCCGGCGATCGCACGGTGTTCAAATACGCGGTGAGCTTCGACGTCTCGATCCTCGAGATGATCTGTCCGCTGATCGCGGGCGCCCGCATCGTGGCCATTGCCGAGCCTGGGCCTTTCGACGTCGCGGCGTTGGCCGAGCTGATGCACAAATGCGCCGTGACGTCGCTCGATGCCGTGCCGGTGATGATCGCAGCGCTGCTCGAGCAGCCTCTCTTCCTGGAAAACCGCGCCTTGCGCCAGGTCATCTGCGGCGGCGAGACGATGTCCCCGGCGGTGCTGAACCGCCTGCTGGACCGCACCGGCCTCGATGTCATCAATATGTACGGCCCGACCGAGGCCACGATCAGCGCCACCTTCTGGCGCGCGCAACGGACCGGTGCCATCGAACGGCTGCCCATCGGCCGGGCCGCCGGTCCCTACACCGCCTATGTGCTCGATCAATATCTCAACCCGCTGCCGGCCGGCGTGCCGGGCGAGTTGTGCCTGGGCGGCCACTGCCTGGCGCGCGGCTATCTTGGCCGACACGATCTGACGAAGCAGCGCTTTATCCCCGATCCGTTCGCGTCCGCCGCATCGGCCAGACTCTACAGGACCGGTGACCGATGCCGCTTCCGCCCCGACGGCACCCTCGAATTTCTCGGCCGTCTCGACGATCAGGTGAAACTGCGCGGACACCGCATCGAGCTCGGCGAGATCGAGGCAGCGCTCGCCGCCAGTCCCCTGGTGCGCTCCTCCGCGGTGGCGCTGCGGCGGGAGCGTGCCCAGGCGGAGCTCGTGGCCTATGTGGTCCCGACAGCGGGCAATGCGGAATTCTGGCCTTCGGTGGGCGAGTATTTCGTCTACGACGATCTGCTCTATCACGTCATGACGTCGGACCAGGTGAGAATGCGGGCCTACCGGTCGGCGATCGAGCGCGTGGTGCGCGGCAAGACTGTGCTCGACATCGGTACCGGCGCCGACATGGCGCTGGCGCGGCTGTGCCTGGAGGCCGGGGCCCGGCATGTCTACGCGATCGAAATGTTGGACGAAGCTTTTCGCCGCGCGGGCCGGCTCGCGGAGGCCGCGGGAATTGCCGGCCGCCTGACGTTGATCCAAGGCGATTCCCGCCGCATCCAGCTTCCCGAACCGGTCGACGTCTGCGTATCGGAGCTGATCGGCACCATCGGGTCGTCGGAGGGCGTGATCGATATCCTCAATGACGCGCGGCGCTTCCTGCGGCCGCACGGAGACATGATACCGTCGCGCTGCGTCACCAAGATCGCGGCGGTGTCGCTCCCGGACGATCTGCTGCGGCGCCCCGCCTTCAGCGAAATCCCCGCGTATTACGCCGAGAAGATTTTCACGAGCCTCGGCCGCCGTTTCGATATCCGGCTCTGCGTGAAGAACCTGCCGGCCTGTTGCATCGTCTCCGATACGGCGGACTTCGAGGATTTGAGCTTCGACAAGATCAATCCACGCGAGCAGTCCAGCGAGGTGAAGCTGACGCTGCACCGGAGCGGTCGCGTCGACGGGTTGCTGCTGTGGGTGAATCTCTATCCCGGCCCGCAAGACCTGATCGACGTGCTGGTTTCCGAATGTAGCTGGTTGCCGGTGTTCTTGCCGATCCTGTCCCCGCCCATGCTGCTGCAGGCCGGCGATACGATCCGCGCCACCTGCACGCGCTTGCTCGAGCCGGGTGAGACGACTCCGGACTATCTGCTGCGCGGTGTCGTGTCGAGCAACGCCGGCGACCGGCAGTTCACCTACGAGTCGCGCCGCGACGAAACGGCCTATCGGGCGATACCTTTTTACCAGGCGTTATTCGATGCGTCGCGGGAGCAGCCCATGCGCGAAGCGGCGCAGATCCCCGAGCATGGGCGCGTCGAGGAATGGCGGCGGGTTTACGACGAGCTGTACGGAGGCGGCGAGGACGGTGATGGGGCGCGGGCGGCGGACTTCGACATCGTGGGCTGGAACAGCAGCTATACGGGGGCGGCGCTGCCGGCGGCGGAGATGCGCGAGCAGGTCGAGGCGACGGTGGCGCGGATCGCGGGGCTGGGCGGTCGGCGGGTGCTGGAGATCGGGTGCGGGACCGGGCTTTTGCTGCTGCGGCTCGCCGGC
>JAXDOD010000118.1:0-47589 GCA_034669045.1 Alphaproteobacteria bacterium | reverse complement strand
ATCCAAAGCCATTCCGCTGGACAAAATCGGCCGACGACATCCTGGCGTCAATCGAGCGCTTCTGCGTGTACAACGCCCCAGCCAAAGCCTAACCTCAATGCACCGAACTTCAGGTCCAGGACACTAGAGCACATTCAGTTTCCTTGAAACTGAATGTGCTCTAGGACTCTTGCGTTGGTCGCATTTTCGACGGAAAACCGGATTCCACTTTTCCTGAAAATGCTCTAGCTCGAAAAGCTGATCCAGATTCCGTTCCTGCGGCCGGCAACCGTCGCGCCGCTTTCGCGTATCGCGCAGGGAAGCCGCAGCCTCAACGCGGTTGTTCCCGTGACGAAAAGCGCCATCCATTGCGGTCTTCCGCACCAGCCTCGACCGGTACGGTGCCAAGCTGTTCAAGGCCGCTCGCTCCGCGGGCTTCGCTCAAGCGCTTTGCCGGGCTGTAGCTCCGCCCCGGCGAATTTGACCCCACGATGCGGCGCAAGGTGTGCGGCCTCGATCAACGACAATAGGAGACTATCATGACAAACAACCAACACTACTTGCCTACGCCGTGAAGCACCGCGGCAAAAGCAAGGCCATCTGGACCCGCATCGGTGCAGCATGGCCGCACAACAGCCCAACGGGCGAACTCGAAGCCCTGCCGGTCGATAGACGGGTGGTGCACATTGAGCCAAAGCCCGAGGCATCGGAACTCCCCGGAACGCGGAACTGGGCTCCGGCTGCCGGCGCTGCCGCGCAGCTCACCGCCGGCGTCTATGAAGCCTGCACCACGGGCGGCCTTTACCCGCGCTTTCGACGTCGCTGATTGCGATGACGATCCGTCACCGGCAGCTCCATTTTCTCTCCGGCAAGCTCTGACCGAAGCACGTTGAGATTTTTCAAGCTGGCTATGGTCTCGGTGGGCCGTTTGGCAGCAACTCCCACCAGCAGCGCTTCGATCAGGCCCAGCGTGGCGGTGTGCGTGCTGAACCAGTCGGCGTTGCCACGCGCAACCGGCAGGACCAGATCGACCTGCTGTCCCAGCGTCGTCCCCAGAGTGTCGGTCAATAGAATGCTCGGCGCGCCGAGACGGCCGGCCTGGGACAGCAAGCTCTGAATTTCCCGGTAGACGCGGCTGTATGCAAGAGCGATCACGAGATCGCCTGGCTTGAGGCCATGCAATCTATCCGCGAGCAGAAGCCCTGTTTGCGTGAGACTCTTGCTCTCAACACCAAAACGTCCAAGCTGAATCGCAAAGTAATCGGCAACGGCGCTCGAAGGACCGATTCCGAATACCACGACGCGGCGAGCTTTCACGAGCAGCTCAACGGCGCGTTCGAACAGCTCGGCTTTTATGTCCCTGAGCAATCCTTCGAGGGCCTGGAAGTGAATGTCGACCATCATCGTGAGCGCACAAGCGCCGTCGCTCTTCACGGCGCCGAGAGTGCGCGCCATCCGTGCCGCAGGAGAGAGACTCACCCGCAGTTCGTTTGCGAGGTGACGCCTCAGATCGTCGAGGCCGGCATAGCCCAGTGCCTGGGTCGCGCGGATCACCGTCGCATCGCTCGTCCCGATGCTCGAAGCAAGCGCCGCCGCCGAGGCAACCAGCACCTCCTCCCGGTTCTCTTCAAAGAACCGGATAACGGCCTGTTCCGCGGTACTTAGCCGCTTGTCCGCCGCGGCCGCGCGAGCAGAGAAGCTTTGGCGCTGTTCCATTCGAGCCCTGTCGACCGCTTGTAGCAAGTATTACAACTGCGGTAGCATTTACAACTGGCAACCGGGGTGCGACCATGCCTTCCTGGACGCCGCCAGCCCGGTCATCTCTGCGGCCTTCCGCCCCTTGCTGTGCGCGGGTTCGTGTTCGGGACCGTGGGCGTTCCGGTCAGGAGCATCGGGCACGTGACGAACGGCGGCCAAAGCCTTGCCAGAAAGGCGGTGCTTATCACGCGTAACCCCTCAACAAGACTGCGATGAAAGAGAGTCATCGTGTTTCGATCCATGTCAGTTGAAAAAACTGAAGAGGTCGTCGGAGGGGCACGCGCATGCGCAAGCGTCGCTTAGCTTTGACGCTCCTCCTGGCGGTCGGGATCCTGACTGCTTTTGGAATCGCCCGGAGCCTGCTTGCTCCCAGCAGCCCGTCGGGAATACGGCAAGCGGCGCCCGCCATTCCCGTGATAGCCACCGCCGCCAAGCGGGCCGACGTTCCGATCGTCGTGACCGGGCTCGGCACCGTGCAAGCGTTCAACAGCGTCCTGGTGAAGTCGCGCGTCGAAGGTCAAATCTTCAAGATTCACTTCAGCGAGGGAAGGGATGTGAGCGAGGGCGATCTCTTGGCCGAGATTGACCCCGCGCCCTTCGAGGCGGCGCTGGCGCAGGCGCAGGCCAACAAAGCGAAAAACGAAGCCCAGTTGACGAAAGCGCGGCTTGATCTGGATCGGGCCCGGCAGCTTGCATCCAGCGGCTCGGGCAGCAGACAACAGTTGGAAACGGCGCAGGCCGCGCTGAGCCAGTTCGAGGCCAGTGTGAGAGCCGATCAGGCGGCAATCGACATGGCGCAGAACCAGGTGAACTACAGCCGTATTCGCTCGCCGATCAGCGGTCGCGCCGGGACCAGATTGGTGGATGCCGGCAACATCGTGCGGTCAAACGACAGCGCCGGCATCGTCACCATCAACCAGTTGCATCCGATCTTCGTGAATTTCTCCTTGCCGGCCGAGTCGCTCGGGCAAATCCGCGCCAAATTGCGGGCCGGCGAGGTCGCCGTGACCGTGCAAGGCGGCAACGGCGCAGATTTGGCTTCAGGCAAGCTTACGGTCGTCGACAATCAGATCAATCCCGCAACAGGGACTATCAACTACAAGGCGACATTCAGCAACGATGACGAAGTTTTGTGGCCGGGACGATTTGTCAATGTTCGCGTTGAAGTCGAAGTTCGCCGGAATGTTGTCGCCGTGCCGGTCACGGCCGTCCAGCAGGGACCGGATGGACCTTATGCCTTCGTGGCCGGACAAGATCGTGTGATTCAAAAGCGTACCATCAAAGTCGGCGTTCGAGACAAGACGACGGCAGTGGTCGATGACGGCCTTGAAGCGGGTGACCTGGTCGTCACCGACGGGCAATATCGTATTCAAGCCGGCAGCCGTGTCGACGTGCGGGCAGGTTCTGCAGAATAGCCCGACAGGTCAGGTGCCCAACATGAATGTTTCCGCTCCGTTTGTGACCCGGCCGATTGCAACAACGCTGTTGATCACCGGGCTCACCCTGCTCGGGCTCGCGGCCTATCTCCAGCTTCCTATCGCCGGCGTGCCCCAGGTTGACGTCCCGACGATCCGCGTCAGCGCCAAGCTGCCGGGTGCCAATGCCGAGACGATGGCGACATCGGTCGCTGCGCCGCTGGAGAGCCAGTTGGCGCTGATGTCAGGTGTCACCGCCATCACCTCGACCAGTTCGCTCGGCCAAACCAGGATTCAGGTGGAATTCGACCTGGGCCGCAGCTCCGACGGCGCCGCACAGGACGTTCAGACCGCGATCAATGCCGCAGCCGGCCTGCTTCCGAAGAACCTTCCGAATCCTCCGACTTACGACAAGTCCAATCCGGCCGATTGGCTGCTCATGTCGATTGCGGTCACGTCGAGCGACCTTTCCATCTCCAAAGTGGACGAATACGTCGAGAATTATCTAGCCCCGAGAATTTCGCGCATCACCGGCGTGGGACTCGTCGATTACCATGGCCAGCAGAAGCCGGCGATCCGCATCCAGATCAATCCTGCTGTCGCGTCAGCCATGGGAATAAGCTTGGAGGAAGTTCGTACCGCCATCACGACGGCCACGACCAATTCTCCGAAAGGCACGCTGGATGGCCGCAAGCAGTCGCTGACGCTGGATACCACGGATCAGATTCTCGACGTCGAGACCTTCAATGCCGTGATCGTCGCCTACCGCTCTGGCTCGCCCGTGAGGATCCGCGATATCGGTGCGGCGGTGGAAGGCGTCGAGGATGTTCGCGAAGCCGCATGGCTGGGTGGCGAGCGCGAGATCATCATCGATATCCACAAACAGACCGGGTTCAATGTGAACGAAACCGTGGAACTCGTGAAGGCGGAGTTGCCGGAGCTTCAACGAAACCTGCCGCCGTCGATGAAGCTGCAGGTGATGGGCGACCGCACCCAGACGATCCGCGCTTCGGTCGACGACGTTCAATTTACCATGGCGATCAGCATTGCCCTCGTCGTGCTGGTCATGTTTCTGTTCCTCAGGCACCTGCGCACGACGCTGATCCCGAGCGTTACAATTCCGGTATCTTTGCTCGCGACCTGCGGCGTCATGTACCTCGCGGGCTACACCATCGACAATGTCTCCCTGATGGCACTGACCGTCGCTGTCGGATTCATCATCGATGACGCCGTCGTCATGGTTGAGAACATCACCCGCCACATCGAGGCCGGCAAGCGTCCGCTGGAAGCCGCGCTGATCGGCTCGGGAGAAATCGGTTTTACGATCGTGTCAATGACATTGTCCTTAACGGCCGTCTTCATCCCGCTATTGCTGATGGGCGGCTTGATCGGACGACTGTTCAGGGAATTCGCTGTCACCGTCAGTGTCGCAATTCTGATGTCGGGAGTGATCGCGCTGACGCTCACGCCGATGATGTGCGCCTGGCTCCTGCGGCCACGCGAACAAGACCGGCAAGAACCGTGGGTCATGGCGCTGCTCGAGCAGGGTTTCCAGCGCTCGCTCCATTTCTATGCGGCGTGCTTGCGCTGGTCGCTGCGGCATCGCCTCTTCATCATGAGCCTCATGTTCGCCACCGTGGTCGCAACCGTGTGGCTTTACATCGCCATCCCGAAGGGTTTCTTCCCGCAGCAAGACAACGGGACGATACAGGGCACGGTCGAAGCGGCACAGGATATCTCCTATGCCGCCATGATCGAGCGCACCCATGAGGTGGCGAAAATAGTCATGGACGATCCCGACGTGGGGACCGTGTACTACTGGGTGGGCGCCAACCCGACGGTGAATACCGGCCGCGTCATGATCGATCTGAAACCATTGAGCCAGCGAAAAGCGAGCGTGGCCGAGGTCCTCAACCGGTTGCGGCGGGCCACTCAGCAGGTTCCCGGTATCGCTCTTTTCGGGCAGGCGCGCCAGGACGTGCAGATCGGCACGCGCGTCAGCAAGACGCAATATCAATATACATTGCAGGATCCCGACATCGCCGAACTGTTCGAGTGGGCGCCGATTGTGCTTGGCAAGCTGGCCACCTTGCCGGAGTTGCAGGATGTCACCGGCGACCTGCAGGCGACGGCTCCGCGCATGATGTTGAAGATCGACCGCGATGCCATCGGACGTTTCGGGGTCTCACCGCAGTCCATCGACGACACGCTGTACAATGCCTTCGGGCAGCGGCAGGTCGCCACGGTTTTTCGGCAACTCGATCAGCATCGGGTCATCTTGGAGGTTGCTCCGGCCTTCCAGGAAGACGCATCTGCGCTGCAAAAGCTCTATGTACGATCCACCACGACGGGGCAGATGGTCCCGTTGTCGGTGCTGACGAAGCCCGAATACTCGGTCGCGCCGCTCACGATCAACCACACGGATCAGTTTCCGTCGGTGACGCTGTCGTTCAATCTTGCGCCGGGCCATTCATTGGGGGATGCCCTGGTTGCCATTCAGAACATGGAAAGATCGTTGGCCAAGCCGGCAACCCTAACCGGGCGCTTCCAGGGCTCCGCCAGGGTGTTCGAAACCTCGCTGGCGACGCAACCATACCTGATCGCGGCGGCGATTATCACGGTCTACATCGTGCTTGGGGTTCTCTATGAGAGCTTTATTCATCCGATCACCATTCTCTCGACGCTGCCCTCTGCCGGCGTCGGAGCATTTCTGGCGCTCATGGCGCTGCACTATGATTTCTCACTGATTGCGCTGATCGGGGTCATTCTTCTGGTCGGCATTGTCAAGAAAAACGCGATCATGATGATCGATTTTGCCTTGGTTGGAGAGCGCACGCGAGGATTGACCGCGGAGCAATCGATCTACGAAGCCTGCCTCATGCGCTATCGGCCGATCATGATGACCACCATGGCGGCGCTGTTGGGCGGCCTTCCGCTTGCTCTCGGTACGGGCGCCGGCTCGGAGCTGCGTCGGCCGCTCGGCATCGCCATCGTCGGCGGCCTGCTGCTGTCACAGTTCCTGACATTGTTTACGACGCCCGTGATCTACATTTACCTCAGCAAACTGACGCGCTATCGGCCAGCCGGCGCTTCCTCGCCGGCGTCCTTTGAAACCTCCGGCGACGCCAATAAATTGCGCGCGGCGGAATGACCAGGGTTTGCGGAGGTGGCGAGGACCATGATGCCGAAGAGCCAGAGCGGGTCTTTGAGTTCAGCACGCTCGTGGTTCAGAATCGACCATGCCGAGCTGCTCCGTCTTTCCTTTGGGGGCTTCCCCATGGTTTATGGTTTCGTAAATGATAGCGTCGTTCCACCGGCGCCGATCGCAGCGTTAGTCTTAATGTCATCGATCTGATGCAGCGCCCCCGTCTCTTCAGTACGTAGGGCACACGTGCCCCTATGTGCGCAAATCGCGATCCCATGGACTCGCCCGCAATGTCCGGAATACGAGCGCGACAGATCAGCGAGACCGATGTCGCGGCGGTCGCCGATCTCCTGGCGCGCGGGTTTCCCGACCGCTCCCGGGACTTCTGGCGTGGCGTCCTCGCGCGTCTGACCGAGCATCCAGGTCCGGCGGGGTTGCCGAAATATGGTTATCTTCTCGAAAGCGCCGGCGCTGCCGTGGGCGCGATCCTGTTGATATTTTCCAGCCTGCGCGGCGGCAACACGGCAACCATCAGATGCAACGTGTCGAGCTGGTTCGTGGAGCCGGCGTTCAGAAGCTACGCAAGCCTGCTGGTGTTGAAGGCGCTCAGCCACAAGAACGTGACCTATCTCAACATCACGCCTGCTCCGCGAACCGTGCCGATCCTGCTCGCGCAGGGATATTCGCAATACAGCAGGGGAATTTTTGTCGCGCTGCCCGCGCTGCAACGTCGCGCCGGCAAGGCCAAGGTCAGGATCGTCCCGGCGGAATCGGGGTTGCCGATCGGGGGCGAACCGTTCGAGCACGAGTTGCTCCTGGAACATGCCAGATACGGCTGTGTCAGCTTGTGGTGCGTCATGGACGATCGCGCCTGCCCGTTGGTGTTCCGCCCGCGCGTGCTCAAGGGAATCATGCCGTGTTCGCATTTGGTGTATTCTCGAGACGTCGAGGATTTCGTTCGATTGGCGGGTCCGGTTGGCCGCTACCTGGCGGGGCGCGGCCGGCCGCTGGTGATCATTGACGCCAACGGTCCCATGCCCGGGCTCGTGGGGAAATATTTCGATGCAAGGCAGCCGAAATATTTCAAGGGGCCGGATCGGCCGCGTCTGGGAGATCTCGTCTACAGCGAGACGGCCATGTTCGGCATTTAAGCGGTTCAAGTCGCGACCCCATTTGGCATCGCCGGCGGGATCGCCGTTGTTGCCGCCCCGCGCGCCGCTCAGACAGGCAGCATCCATTAGGGTAAATGCAAAGATTACGATGCATCTGGTGCCGTGACACGCCGCTTGCTGGCGCCAGCGACTACATTGCCGCGACGAGCGCAATGAAGGTCCAGCGATGCAATTTGCCCATCCTTCGGCAGGTCGTTTCCTGTCGGCGCGCCTGAGCGGCCGATTTGGCGCCTATCTGGCGATTCTTGCGGTGGGTTCGGGCGCCCGCCTGTTCGGCCTCGCCTCGCAATTCGTCGTGCTGATCATCCTCGGCCGGATCCTGTCCAAGGACGGTTTCGGCGATCTGATGACCGCCTTCGGCTTTTACCGGCTCGCCGCGACCGCGCTCGGCGTCGGAGGTTCGCTCGTCCTTCTCTTTCATGTCTCGCGCCGGCCAGACGACCGTGATGCTGAAATCAGACTGCATCGCTATTCGGCGGTGCTGGGCGCCGCGCTCTCCACGATGGTGGCACTCGCGGGCTTTTTCTTCGCCGGCGCGATCGCGGACGCGCTCGGAAAACCGGGACTGACGGTCTGGTTCGAGCATCTCGCCCCATTCGCGATCTTCAGCACGCTGCTCGTCATCTCGACGGGCGCGCTCGAAGGACGCTCTCGAATCTCCGAATCGATCACGCTCGGCGAGGTCGTCCCCAACGCGGTACGCATCGTGTTGCTGCCCGCCGTCGTGTGGCTGAACCTGCCGGAAACCTGCCTTGCCCACGCGCTCACCCTTTCGGTGCTCATCCCCTGGCTGTGGTCGGCGCGGCGCCTGTGGGACACGTCGGTCGGCGGGCTGCGGCCCTGGACCACGTGGGATTACAGCTATTGCGGAAAGTTCGTGACCGCGACGCTGTTTGCCAACCAGTTGGGCGCCGTCGATATCCTCGTCGCCGGCGTGCTGTTTTCCTCGGAAGTCGTGGCCGACTACGCCCTTGCGGCACGGATCGCTGCTCTCTACGGGTTTTTCCAGTTCGTCATGCTGAAGCGGTTTGCGCCGCGCGCGGCCCGCCTGATCGAGACCGGCGATCTCGGCGCTCTGCGGCACGAAGTGGAGCTGTGCCAGCGCCTGATGATCGGCTGCGGGGCGCTCACGATCGGCGGCATCCTGTGCGTGGCTCCATTCCTGCTGCCGTTGTTCGGAAACTACGCGAGCGCTCAGACCTTTCTCATCTGGCTGGCGATTCCGACGTTCGTCCAATCCTTCTACGAGACGTCAGATCGACTGCTCATCATCGCCGGCCAGGCGAATGTCGCCCTCCTGCTCACGGCGTCATCGTTTTTTGTCCTGACGACCACGCCGTTCATCACGGCGCCTTGGCTCGGCCTCGCCTCGATTCCTGCGGCCATGATCCTGTCGGCGCTGCTGTTCAATCCCATCGTGGCCGCGCGCGTGCAGAACATGTTCGCCATCGCGACGATCCGGCGCCGCGACATCGTTCTCATTGCGATTGGAACCGTTGTGCTTTTCGAATATGCGCTGGTCGGCTCGCGCCTGGCCGGCTTTGCGGCCTGCGCCGCCCTGGTGGTGATGGCGCTCTATTGTCTCGCCGCAGCCACGAAGCGGAATGCCGTCGCGGCCGACGCCCCCGACCAGGCTTGAGCCTGATTAGACCCGAAGCGCGGCGCGCTGACCGGCGTCGCTGCCTTTCGCAAGGGCTGCAATATAAACGTCCAGGGTGTGCCGGGCGATCTGGCGCCAATCGTGACATTGCATAAGCCGCTCCCGTTCGGCGCCGTCACATCGGCGGTTGCTGCGGGCGGCAAAGGTCGCGCCCAGTCGTTGCGCCAGCGCGGCGACATCGCCGACAGCCACGAATTGCGCGCTCGCGGCGCCAATTTCACGGTGCGGCGGAATATCGCTCAAGATCGTGGGACAGCCGTAGCTCATGGCTTCCAGCACCGCGATCGGCTGGCCTTCATGGCTGGAGGGCAGGACGAAGGTGCCGGCATGCGTGTACAACTCAGCCAGCGCGTCGCCGGTCTGATGGCCGAGCAGGACCACCCCGGCGGTTTCGCGCGCGGCTTTCGCGACCGCGCGGGCATATCCACTCGAGTAATCGGCGCCGCCCACGATGGCGAGCTTCCAAGCAGGCTGGCTTGCGCGCGCAAAAGCCTCGATGAGATCGAGCTGGCGCTTCTGTTCATCGATGCGGGCGACCGTCAAGGCATAGCGATTGGGCGTCAGGCCGAAAGCCTTCAGCGTCGCGGTCGATTGCATCGTCTGCGGACGATCGATCCCATTCGGGATGACGCGCACGGGCACCCGATAGATGCGCTCCATGCGGCTCGCCAGCGCCACCGAGACGGCAATGCGTCCGTTCGCGAAGATCATTCCGGCGCGCTCTCCAAGCCGCAGGATCGAGCGCGCCACGAACCCCCATTTCTCGTTCTCGTAGTTCAGGACGTGGTGAGTCACCACCACCCGCAGCCCGAACGCGCGCGCGAGCGGGGTAAACAGTGCAGGGCCGACGGCATGGATGTGCAGGATGTCCGGTCGCGTCCAGGCAGCCCGCAATACGCCGAGGAACGTGTGCAGGAAGGCCTCCACGCCTGGGACGCGCGGCGACCAGACGCGCACAAGCTTGATGCTGCCGAAAGTCCGGCTGCTGCCCTTCGGAACATACGGGGTCCGCACGATCACCTCCACGTCGCAGCCGAGCTCCGCCAGCCTCACCGACAGGTTCTGCGCATGGGTTTCGGCGCCGCCTTGCACGTTCGGGAAACCACGGATCCCGAGCATGGTGACGCGGAGCGGCGACACCCGCTGCAGGGCCTCGTCGGGATAATGTTCAATCGCGGTCATGGGAGTCTTTCGGCTGTCTGGGAGAGCTTTGGATCGAGAGACCCGTAGAGCGAGAGAAGACGATCGCGATAGCCGGGCGCGGTGAAATCCCGCTCCACCCAACGGCGGCCTGCCGCTCCCATCGCCGCCAACCGGCTGTTGGGGAGCTTTGCAAACCGGTCGAGTTCCGCGGCGAGAGCCTCGACACTACCCGGCTCAAACAGGACGCCGGTTTCGTCTTCGCGCACCAGCTCTGGAATGCCGGCCATCCGTGAGCCGATGACGGGCCGCCCCGCGGCGTAGCCTTCGAGCAGTGCGAGCGGCGCATTCTCGTTGCACTCGGACGGGACCACGATCGCGCGCGCCGACGCCATGACGTCGACGAGCGCGTCCTTGGTCAGGTGCCCGGTAAAATGCACGTCGGCGCCCAGGTCCTGGCTGAGCTTGCGCAAACGCTGTTCCTCGGGCCCGCTCCCGACCATCGTCAACGGCTGCCTGGCGAGCGCCGCGGCCCGGACCAGCGTCTCGACGCCTTTGAGATTTTGCAGGCGTCCGCAATACACGAAGCGGTCGCCGATCTCCCGATCGGGCCGGAACCGTTCGACATCGACGAAATTCGGGATGTAAACGAAACGATCGCGCGGCCATCCCCATTTCACCAGCGTCTCCAGCACGAAGCGGCTGGGCACGACGTACCGGCTGACATTGGCGCTGTAGAGTCCGAGCAGCCGGTGCATGAAGGTTTCGACCATCACCAGGCTGCTCAAGGCGAGCGATCCTTTGATGCAGCGGTGAACCGCGACGTTATGGATCTTTCCTCCGCGACAGCGCTCACACGGCTTGTTGTCGGCCATCATCGTATAGGCCGGACACGCAAGCTTCAGATCGTGGATCGTCATCACCACCGGAATGCCGCGCTTTCGCAGCATGGGAAGCACCGACGGCGAAAGATGATGGTAGATGTTGTGTGCATGCGCGATACGCGGACGCACGTGTTCGAGCAGTCGACGCATGTTGCGCCGCGCCTGGAGTGAGTAGATCACGCGCTGCGCGCGCAGGAGCTTGGCGCCCAGGCCATAGCTCTCGCCAAACTCGATCTCATCGGGAAAGTAGCTCGCCCAGGGCGTGGGCAGGTTCTTCGGGTGGCGCATCGAGAACGGGACGACCTCCCAGCCGATGCTTTCAAACATCCGGTTCTGCTCGAGGAACAGCACCTCGGCTCCGCCGCGCGGATAGAAGTAGTTGTTGATCGCCAGCAGGCACGATGGGGAGGGCATCATCTGCTCACCGGGACAACTGCGCGGTCGCTTGGTACCGCAAGCCGATGATCGATACCGCCATCATGAACCAGACCACGCTGCCTCCGTTGAAAAGCTCCGATTCGAAACCGGCGATGCAAAGGCCGAACAGCCAGATTTGAAGGAACAGCATGTTCAAGGCGGGATCAATGCGGCCGGGAGACGTGCGGATGTGATCGACAAATGGCTGGACAACGATCCAGGTCATGGAAATGGCGAGGCCGACGAGACCTGTCATCACGGCGATGTTCAGAAATCCGTTGTGCGCATCGCTGGCGCGATAGCCCCAGGATTCGAGGTAATTCCATGTGGAGACGAGCTCGGTCGTTCCCCAGAAGGCCTGGAAACCGAAACCCACGAGCGGGCGTTCCGCGATGTGATCCAGCGTAAATCGCCAGATCTCGTCGCGGCCGGTGAAGGTCGGATCGGACAGCAAGCTATCGACGAGCGCGTGGATCGACCCGAATTCAACGGACCCGATGGTCAGGACGCCGATCATCGCAGGCACGCTGATGGCGACGATGAACTTGGCAACCGGATCGCGAAACCTCGTGAGGAAGACGCTGGCGACCAGCACCACCGGCAACAATCTGAGCGGAGATTTTGATTCCGTGAATGCCAGGAACACGGTCGCGAGCGCGATGATCAGCGCTCCGAGACATGAATTGAACGTCCTGATCACGAAAATGCCGATGAAGATGAGCACCACCATGGCCGATCCGGCCCCGTTCTTATGGGCAAAGAAGCCTCGCCAATTTCCGGCGAGGTCGGGCTCCGCCAAATCCGTGCTCTGGTGGATCGAAAGATCCGGAAGGAACATCACTCCGGCGTAGCAAACGGCGAGAACGACCAGCGTGCCGACGGCGAGCAGCCGGCCGAAGTGATCCCGCTCCTGCGGCAGCAGCAGAAACACCGCCGCCTGAAAGATCGTGAAGGCCGCGAGAACCAGCCGGCGAGCGGCCAGTTCGGGATACAGCGAAAACGCCGCCGAACATGCAAACCAGAGGAACGTCAGCACGAGCACCGGCGTCAACGCCTTGGAGACGATACGCGCCTTGTTGAAAAGGACGAAGGCCGCCAGCGACGCGGTCAGAAGCAACACCAGGACCTGGCCGATCACGTTTCCATCGCCCACCGGCTCGAGCAGTTTCGGGTCGGACAGGTCGGGGAAGGGCGCCGCCGTCAAGCAGACCAGCAGAAATGTCCCGAGGAAGAGCGCGCTGCGAATCAGCCGATCGTTCCCGCCGGCTTGCAGGACCTGCGGAGTCGAGGACTGGAGCGTCAACGTTGTCATCTGCGCCGACAATGTGAGGACCTCTGCATGATCAATTCGCGCACTCAGCGCACCCCCAAAGTTGCTGCGACGCGCGGGTCTTCGAATGCGCTCCGTCGCCCGACCGGCGTGCCTTGCTGGAGAATGGTGCTGTCGATCCAGCGCGTCGGCGGCACGCGCGACCGGAGAAACCCGGGCAGGAAGCTGAGCGCGTACACATTCCAGGCGGCGACCGAGTACAGGCCATGGCGAACGGAGCGCCAGCGCAAGGTCATCGCCGCAATGGGGAGGAGCACGAGGACCGCGGCCGCGACCGCCGCGAAGGCGCCGCTCGCCACCAACGGGGTGAGCAGGATGCTCATCCACCAGGCGGCGACGAGGAAGCACAGGAGACAGTTGTGATCCTTGCCGACCACGATCCAGAAATGGGGCCGGCCAATCGCCGCTCTGAATATCTCGCCGGTGGCGAACGAGGTTCGTGCCGCGACGCGCGCAAGCAAGAGGCGGTAGGCGTTACCGGTATGGCCGTGATGGTCGACCGCCGGACGATCGATCTTCGCCAGGGTCCAGCCGCGGACATGCAGGCGCGCTCCCAGGTCGAACTCCTCGGCGCCGTGCAAGTTGCGGTCGGTCAGATAGCCGATCGATTCCACCGCCGAGCGCCGGTACAGGCCACAGCCGTTCAAGCGCGTGACCAAGCCGGCATGACGATCCGGATCGTGCCGCTTGTTGCGCTGCTCGAATTCCAGGTTCGCGATTTCGCGGTCGATGACGAGGCCGCCGACGCCGGCGACGGCGAGATTGTCCGCCAGGAATCGAATGGCGGCCGGCAGAAAGTCGTCATGCAACTGCATGTCGCCGTCGATGAGGCAGAGATATCGGCCGCTGCTGTACTGAAAGCCGAGCTGGGCACCCGATCCGCAGGAGCGATCCTCGCGCTTGTTCAACTGGACGATGGTGATCGGATATCGTCGCGCGATTTCGATCGTGCGGTCGCTCGAGCCGCCGTCCGCCAGAATGACCTCTCCATCGACGGCAGCAAGCGCCGCGAGCGCGCTCTCGATCGCGGATGCAATATGCCGCTCCTCGTTCAGTGCCTTGATGATGACGCTGACGGTCGGCTGATGTTTGTTCAGCATGTCTCGAACCCCCACTCCGTCGGATGCCGCGCTCATCGCCGGTCAAGGCCCAGAGCGTCGGTCATCGTGGGATCCAGCTCGGTGCCCTCCTCGTGCCGCACCAGAGAAAAACCGCCGCTGCCGCGGTAGACCCAGGCCGCCCATGCGAAACCGTGCGCCTCGGCCTCCTCGCGCACGTCGCGAATCCACCGGGCGCGCTCGCCATCGCGGCTTGCGCCGATGCGTCCATCCTGTCTCCTGGCGCCAAACTCGCCCAACAGGACGCGCTCCGGCCGCACGCGGTGATCTCGCGCCCAACCCGCGATGCGATCGAAGCTTTGCGCGATGGCGCGGCGGTCGAAGGAAGACTTGCGATAGCTCTCGAGGCGTTGCCGGGCGTCCAGGACCGCACGCGATTTCTGCGATGGCGGCAGATCGCTGGCCGCGATCAGGGCCGCGCTGGCGTCGAGGCTGTCCTGCAACGGGCGGGCCAGCGCCGGATAGGGGACGTCGGCCAGATAGCGCGCCGCCACCCAGGGCGCGCCTTGATGCGTGAACTGGTACGGGTCGTAATAGTGAAACGAAAACAGGACCGCCGGATCGTTCCGAAACGAGCCGAGCGCCAGTGCGCCTGCGGCGCTGCCCTCGTCGCCGCCGTCGAGCACCAGCAGAAGACCGGGCGCCCGGCCGCGGATCGCGCCGTAGGCGGCCTCGAGCATCGGTTGCCAGCGGGCCGGCGTCACCGGCGGCTCGTTCATGATCTCGAGCGCCACGCTGCGCGATTGCAATCGGTCAAGCAGCGCCGCGGTGCGGGCGAGCAGGCGCAGATAGGCCTGGAAAACCGCGACGTCCACGCCGCGCGTCAGTGCGTCGGCGGTGTAGTCGCCGTGCAGGTCGCTCGGATGGAAGTCGACGATGACCGCGAGCCCGGAGGACAGGATCAGCCTCACGCGTTCCATCAGGATGTCGTCCAGGCGATCGCGGCGCGATCCCTGAAACTGCAGGAACGGGCCGGGGTCGACCGCCAGACGGACGAAATCGAACCCTGTTCGGCGCAGCGCCTTGAGTTCAATCGCCAGAGCTTTCAGCGGCTGATCGAATGGCGGGAAGACGAAGGCGCGTGACGGAGCCGGCTCTACGGGCGCCCACGCCAGCGCGTGGGCCAGGCCGATGCCGCGGCGGAAGCCGGTGGCGGACGGCGTGTCTTCCGCACAGGCCGGCGCGAGCGAAAGCCAGGCGCCGAGCAGAACGCCGGCGAACCCCTGCGCCGCCTGCCGATGGATTGAAGAATTGATCCCGAGCATGGGTGACCATCAATCGCCGTCGACCGCTCACATGCGGGCGACAGGATCTCCCCACCGCGAATGGATGGCCCGATAGACCCCGTCCACCTTGCACCGGAGCGTCGAAGGCGTGTCGTCGCAAGCCAGGTGGAGCCGGGGCAGGGCGTGAAGATGACGAGCATGCTCCGGAAAGAGCGCGCCGAGACGCGTCGTCGTTGCGGTCCGAAAGCCCACGTCGCGGGAAATCTCCGCCTCGCGAGCGCCGCAGGCCCTTTGATGTCCGAACGGATAGGCAAAGTGCTCGACCGGCTGATCGGTCGTGTCCTGAAGAAATTCGCGATTCTCCGCCATCTCCCACCGCACGGCGGCCGCGGATGCCTGCGCCAGGTTCCTGTGGGTGGTCGTGTGGCCGCCGATGGTCGCCAGCGGATGTCGTGCCAGGCGCTGCAATTGTGGTTGGGTGAGCGCTTCCCGATCCACGAGCGCGCTGCAATCGATGTTGTGGTCGGCGATCGCCGCCCGCACCGCCGGCAGCACGCCGAAATCGTCATGGATGGCGGATTCGATGGCCTTGAAGCTGCGCTTCTTGCTCGCGGGATCGCGACAGTCGAACCGCCATTTGAGCTCCGGCAGCTCGATCCGTTCCTGCGAACGAACCAGCGCGGCCAGGCCGAACCACCAGGCGTCGATGTCGCGCGTGATCATTCCGGTGGTGACGTAGACCGTAAAGGGCGCTCCAAACCGCTCCATCACCGGCAGCGCATGGGTCAGGTTGTCGGCATAGCCGTCGTCGAACGTGAAGGCCGCGAAGGGGCGCGTTTGCGGTGTGCCCAGGCGCTTCACCACCTCGTCCAGACTGACGAATTCCACGCCTTGCCGTTCAAGCCAGCGCAACGTCCACGCCAGCTTGCTCACCGGACAGCGCAGGGTCTCGTCCGGATAAGGCGTGCTGTCGTCGACGACGCTATGCAGCGCGAAGATCATGCCGCGCCCCCGGTACCGCGTGGCCAGCGCGCGGCTCAGGCCCGTGAAATGCGCACCGACGGATACTGCGGTCTTGGCGAAGGAGCGCACCGTCATCGGTCTCTGCCTCAGTGTCTGCAATGATGCCCCGATCTGGCGGTGCGCCGACGCTCTCTCGACGGCCTGCTTCGATTGGAAATCGCGCCCGAGACACGCGCGTCATCTAAGGCAATTTTGGATCATTCAGCGCTGTTTCTTCCGGGTAACCCTAACAGGGCCGCGCCCAAATCCGGCTCGTAGATCAAGGCCAAATCGTCCCGCCGTCGTCGTCGCGACGACGCCCGCGCGGGAGGAAAAAACGGCAGCGTCAGCTTGGAATCCGGTTGTTAACTGAAGCCATGTCCCGGGTGCGTGCGCAGCACGACGTGCCGCGCTGCAGACCCGGGACCGTTCCAATCTCGATCTGTGGCGGTCCCGGATGAGCGGTGCACCGCTGCGCAAGGGCTGCGCGCTGCACCGCGTCCGCGACACGTGCGGCTTTCAGTTGGCGCCTATGCGCTTTCGCGAGGATGAGCGGCAGCAACAGCGCCACAGTGCAAGCGCGCCTCGACGCGGGGCTCAGCGCGGCCGGAAAATCTCCAGGAAGATGTTGTTCCACTTCTTCTGTTCGTCGGCTGAAAAGACCGCAGGAAGCACCTTCTTCTGGTGCAGGACTTCGGTCACGCCGGGCGGGTTGGTCTGCACGTCCGGGCGGGTCGGCAATCGGCCTTGCTCGGTCAGCAGCGTCTGCGCCTCGCGGCTCAAGACGAAGTTGGCCGCCAGCAGCGCCGCCTTGGGATGCGGCGCCTGGCTGTTGATGCCGACCGAACCGAAGATCAGCGCCACCGGGTCGAGCGCCCAATAATCGGTCGGGGCGCCGGAAAGCTTCACGTTGAGGGTCAGGTTCGTATAGTTGTTGATGGCGACCCAATACTCGCCGGCGCCGACCGAGCGCGCGAGCAACAGGTGCCCGTCCGTCAGCACCGGCTTGAGCGTGGTGGCGATATCCTGCGCGAGCTTGCGGCCGCGCTGCTCGCCGTAATGCGCGAAGATTGCGCTCAGCCATTCGGTGTCGCTCTTGTCGATGGCGACGTGCCCGACCCATTCCTTGCGATCGAGAAATTCCTCGAAGGTCTTCGGGAGCTGCTCCTTCTTCACGAAGTTGGTGTTGTAGGCGGGCGAGTTGTAGTTCGAGTAGACGCCGTACCAGCGCCGGTTGGGGCCGCGCGCCTGCGGGATGAGCTTGGCCGCTTCCGGCGGGTCGAACTGCAGCAGGACCTCGTCGGGCAGCCGGTTGACCGGCGTCGTGACCACGAGGTCCCAGGTGCGCTGGCGGGCGCGGTGCTCGATCGCGATGCGCGAGAACAGCGCCGTGTCAGAGGCCCGCACATAGGCCACCTTGATGCCGGTCGCGTCCTCGAACACCTTGTAATACGGCAGCGCCTCCTGCTCGTTCATCGAGCCGTAGACGGTCAGCGTGCCGCCCTCGGCCTTGGCCGCGGCCAGGAGATCGGCCGACGCCCACGACGGCGCCTGCGCGCCGGCGGGCTGCACGACGGCCGCGGCGCCAAGGATGAGCAGCCCCAGGACGGCCACGGGTCGGAGGCGGTTTGGACGGTGCGGCACGGGCGTCTCCCTTGGTTCGGCTTGATCGATTGACTCGAAGATAGTTCATTACGGCCGCTCGCGCGAGCCGGTTGATGTCTTGCGAGCGAGGCGAGTGCGAACCGTGCCGCTACACATTCGGCCGCGCATTCGACTTGGGCCAGCGCTTGCGGCTGTGCCTGAGGCCGAGGCCGACCAGCATCGCGGCCATCCGGATCGGCGCGCCGATGCCTTCGACCACCGGCACGCCCCATTCCTTGCCGAGAACGTCGGGCTTCATGTGCACCGGGCACTGGGTGATCCCGTGCACGATGATGACGTCGGCGCCGTCCTCGTCGATCAGCGAGCGGCCGGCGGCGATGAAGTTCTTCTTCATCTCGTCCTTGTTGGCGCCGATGTCCTTGAGCTTGAATCCGGAGGCGCGCCGGCCGGCGATCCAGGGCTCCATGCCGAAGTAGCGGGTCTGCGTGATCTGCCGGGGAATGACGCTCTCGTGATAGCAGATGATCCCGAAGCGGTCGCCGAGCTGGGCCGCGACGTGGAACATCGCCTCGCAGGGTCCGACGATGGGGATGTCGACGAGCGAGCGGCCGCCGTCGACGCCGAGGTCGAGCGCGCCAAGCGGCACCGCGGCATCGTAGCCCTCGCGCTCGGCCTGCAGATAACCGGCGTGGTAATAGGGCGCGACCAGTTGGATTTCCGCCGGGCCGAGACCGCCGAACGGCGACGGCGCCACCGAGACGATCCCGACCTCGACCTCGGCCGAGGAGAAGCTCTTCGCCGTCTCCTCGCGCAGCTTGCGTTCTGCGGGCGGATAGTCGCCGATGATGAAGGCCACGCGGATCATGCTCGTTCTCCTGCTCTCATGAGAGATCGCCGGATCGGTTCTCCGCTCGTTCCCGCGTCAGCGGAAAGTCGAGCGGAAATCGAGCCGGTCAACCGGTTTCGTTGCATTTCCTGTAGGACAGGCAAAGACGCCGAACCATGGTGACGGTTTGTGCGCGAAGCGTCCAGCGCCGGGTTGCCCTCCTGGGATTGGGGGCTCGGCGCCCCGGTCCCCGCCTCGCGAACTCCTCGCACAGCGAGGATGGCCCGCCGCGCCATGGCGGCGAGCAACAGCCGCTGGGGCGCCCGCTTGTTTCCGGCCGGGCTTTCGTCGCACTCTGGGCGCCGACATCGAGGAGCCCCGCCCGGGGTCCTGAACAAGAAACAAGAAGAGCAGCCAGATGGCTTCATTCAATCGGCTGGGTATCGTCGCGGATCACGTCAACCGGCATCCGGCCATGCGGGAGGAGGTGCTCAAGGTCTATCCGCAGGCCAAGTTTCACGATATCGCGCATCGGCTCGGCGAGGACGAACTGATCGATTTCCTCAAGGACTGCGACGCCGCCATCATCGGCTTCGAGCCGGTGACCGAGCGCGTGCTCACGGCGCTGCCCGATCTCAAGATCATCAGCAAATACGGCAACGGCTGCGAGAGCTTCGACTTCCAGGCCATGGCGCGCCACAAGGTGCGCTTCGGCTACACCTGGGGCGTCAACAAGCTCGCGGTCGCGGAGCTCGCGCTCGGGTTCATGCTGATGGGGCTGCGCTGGGTGATGCCGCTCAACGTCGCGATGCGCGCGGGCGAACGGCCACGGCTGCGCAACGGCCGCTTCCTCACCGGCCACGTGGTCGGCATCCATGGCTGCGGCAATATCGGCAAGGAGGTCGTGCGACTCCTGCAGCCGTTTCAGTGTCAGATCATCGCCTGCGACATCAAGGACTACTCCGATTTCTACCGGAAGTGGAACGTGACGCCGGTGTCGTTCGACGAGCTGCTGGGGCGCTCCGAGGTGCTCACGCTGCACCTGCCCAAGACCAGACAGACGCTCGGGCTCTATTCGCGCGAAGCCTTGGGCAAGCTGCGGCCGGATTGCCTGCTGGTCAACACCTGCCGCGGCGGCATCGTCGACGAGGCGGCTTTGCTCGAGCGGCTCGAGAGCAACCCGCTGGCGGCAGCCTGTTTCGACGTGTTCGCGGTCGAGCCGGCCGAGAACGACCGCCTCCTGCGCCACCGCAACATGCTGGCGACGCCGCATATCGGCGCCTCCACCGAGGAGACGCGGCTGATCCTGGTGCGCGCCGCGATCCGCGGACTGACCGACAACAAGGTGGTCGATCCGCAGGAGTTCTACGGCGTATGACGCCGGGACCAGGCGCGCCGCAAGGCTCCCGCCGGCGGCCTTTGCGAACCCCTTGGGCGCGGGCTGACATCCTGCTAGACCAGAAAAAACCGAGGACAACGGGGAGGTCGGCCGATGCTCATCCGCGATTTCGACGTGCAGCGCTGCATCATGCGCAAGGAGGACCCGACCTGGCGCTTTGCGCTGGCGGCGAGCCCGATCACCGACGGCCACGTGGTGCACATCGCCTCCGACGACGGTCATGAGGGCTTCGGCTACGCCTCGGCGACGCCGCACATGGGCGCCACCCCGGAGACGCTCAAGGCGGAGCTCGACCTGTTTCGTCCGCACCTCGTGGGCAAGGATCCGCGCAACATCGAAGCCATCCTGATCGGGCTCGACAAGGCGCTGCGCGGCGCGCCGCAGGCGAAGGCGGCGATCGATTGCGCGCTGCACGAGCTCAACGCCCGTTCGCTCGGCGTGCCCTTGCACGTCCTGTTCGGCGGCGCGGTGCGCGACACGGTGCCGATCCTGCGCATCGTCGCCATCAAGACGCCGGCCGAGATGGCGGCGGCGGCGCAGAAGCTCGTCGACAAGGGCTATCGCTATCTCAAGATCAAGGTGCACGGCCACGTTGAGGAGGACGTCGCGCGCGTCAAGGCGATCCGCAAGCAGGTCGGCGACGACGTCCATCTCACCATCGACGCCAACCAGTCCTACACGACCAAGGACGCGATCACCGCGCTCAACCACATGGCCGAGTATCGCATCGACCTCTGCGAGCAGCCGGTCGACGCCGATGACTTCGAAGGGCTCGCGCTGGTCACCCGCACGGTGCCGGTCACGATCGAGGCGGACGAGGCGGCGGGCTCGCTGCGGCAGATTTTCGAGCTGGTCTCGAAGCGCGCCGTCGACGCGGTCAGCCTGAAGATCCCCAAGCTCGGGGGCTTGCGCAACACGCTGGCGGCCGCGCGCCTGTGCGAGGCCGGCCACATCAAGTACCGGCTCGGCGCCGCGGTCGGCAGCCGGCTCCTGGCCGCGCAGGGGTTGCAGCTCGCCTGCGCGCTGCCGGGCGTCGACTACGCCTGCGAGCTCGCCGAGTTCGACCGCCTGCTCGACGACCCGTTCGAGGGTCTCGAGATCAAGGACGGCGCGATCAAGCTCCCGGGCGGACCGGGCTCGGGCGTGCGGCCGGTGGCGAAGCAGGCAGCCCCGCTCGCGAAGACGGCATAGCGCGTACGTGGGCAACGGCGAGAATTCGTTCGACACGTGGGCAAAATCGCGCTGCGCCGTTGCCCACGTGCAAGGTCTGAGGATGCGATTTTGCCCACCCTACAAGCGGACCGCGTAGGGTGGGCAATGGCGAGAATTCGTCCGACGCGTGGGCGAAATCGCGCTGCGCCGTTGCCCACGCGCAAGGTCTGAGCCTGCGATTTCGCCCCACCCTACGAATAGAGGAGGATCAATGCCCAAACACCCATCATCCGGACAATACGCCATCGTCGGCCTCGGCGTCGTCGCGGGCCAGCAGCCGGACCGCTCCGAGCGCATGGTCGCGTCGGAGGCGGCGCGGCTCGCGATCAAGGACGCCGGCCTCACCACAAAGGACATCGACGGCGCCATCGATCTGCGCCGCACCGGCGGCGGCGGCGACCGTGGCAACTACGTCGATGCCTATTCGCGCATGCTCGGCCTCAACAACTGCTTCTATTTCGTGGTCGGCCGCGGCGGCGCGCTGGCCGGCCTCGGCATCGCCACCGCGCTGTCGTTCCTCGACCGCGGCATCGCCAAATACATCTGCATCATGGGCGCGGTGACCGACTGGTCGCAGGCGCAGGAATCGCGCAAGCACGGCCATCGCGGCATGGCGCATGCGGAAAAGGCCGGCTACTGGGGCAAGGCGCTGGGCGACTTGCGCGCCGTCAGCCACCATAGCTGGATGGCGGCGCGCCACATGGCGGTCTACGGCACCACCAGCCGGCAGCTCGGCGCCATCTCGGTCGCGCAGCGCGCCTGGGCCTGCCAGAATCCCGAAGCCAAGATGTACGGCCGGCCGATCACCATCGATGACCACCAGAACTCGCCGCTTTTGGCCGAGCCCTATCACCTGCTCGACATCAGCCTCGTCTCCGACGGCGGCGTCGCCTTCATCCTCACCACCGCCGATCGCGCCAAGGATCGCCCGAAGCCGCCGGTCTACGTGCTCGGCCAGGGTTTCGGCGAAGTCTCCGCCGACCTCTGGTGGGAGAAGAAGAACTTCACCCACATGGCGGTGCCGCGCGCCGCCGCGCAGTCCTTCGGGCAGGCCGCGCTCACGCTCGACGACGTCGACTGCTGCCAGTTCTACGACTGCTTCACCGCCGAGGTGCTGTTCCAGCTCGAGGACTACGGCTTCTGCAAGAAAGGCGAGGGCGGGCCATTCGTCGAATCGGGCGCCATGGCGCCCGGCGGCAGCATCCCGGTCAACACCGGCGGCGGCCTGCTCTCCTGCTACCACCTCGGCGATCTCACCGGCATGGCGGAGTCGGTCCGCCAGCTTCGCGGCGAGGCCGGCGAGCGCCAGATCAAGGACTGCGACGTCGTTCTGACCACGGGACATGGCGGCGAGCTGATCTCGCCCGGCATGTGCTCGATCCATACCAGCACATTGCTCGGGAGGCACCAGTGAGCAAGGAACCGGAAGTCATCGTCTCGAACCAGCCCTGGAACAGGCCGCTGCCCAACATCGACAAGGACAACGAGGCCTTCTACGAGGGCCTCAAGCAGCACAAGTTCCTGGTCTGGCGCTGCAAGACCTGCGGCGCGTCCTACTGGCCCAAGGCCTATTGCATCAAGCACGAGAACGAGCCGTTCGCCGCCAACATGGAATGGGCGCCGGCGAGCGGGCGCGGCAAGATCTTCGCGTTCAACAAGCACCACATCGCGTTCCACCCGGGCTTCGCCGACGAGGTCGGCTACGTCTATGCGCTGGTCGAGCTCGACGAGGGGCCGCTGGTGTCGTCCACGTTGGTCGGCTCGAAGCGGCCGAAGGACGTCTATGACGTGGGCCAGACCGTGGAGGTGGTGTACGAGGACCATCCGGCGGAAGGCTTTACGCTGCCGCGCTTTAGAATCGTCGACTGAGGCGCGGCCCGCACCCGGCCTGCGCACGCGGAAACGACAGCGGCCGCGCCGCGGAAACGGAAAAGCGCATTGATGCACCAATCGCTCCCCCCGCTCCCCATCGCGTCGCTGCTCAAGCCGCGCTCGATCGCGCTCGTGGGCGTGTCGGCGAAGGGCGGCGCCGGCGCGAACATCCTCAAGTCGGGCGAGCGTTTCGGCTTCGCCGTCCCGACCTGGCCGGTCAATCCGAACACCCCCGAGATCGCCGGCCATCGCTGCTACAGGTCGTTGCGCGACCTGCCGGCGGTGCCCGACTGCGTGGTGATCGCGGTGCCGGCGGACGCAGTGCTCGACGTGGTCGGCGAAGCGGCGGCGGCGGGCGCGCGCAGCGTCTATGTCGTGTCGGAAGGTTTCGCGGACGCCGCCACCGACGAGGGCCGCGCCCGCCAGGCCGGCCTGGTCGCGCTCGCGCGCGGCGCCAACCTGGCGCTCGCCGGCCCCAACTGCATGGGCATCGCGAGCCTCGGCTACCGCTTCGCCGCCACCATGGCGGACATCCCCAAGGAGGCGAGTGCCGGCGGCATCTCGCTCGTCTCGCAGAGCGGCGGCCTGATGAACGCGTTCGCGGAGCTGACCTCGAACCGCGGCATCGGCGTCAATTATCTCGTCTCCAGCGGCAACGAGGCCGTGCTGGAGATGGCCGACTACATCGAGTTCCTCGCCGGCGATCCCGCCACCCGCGTGATCGCCTGCATTATGGAGGGCGCCAAGAGCGGCCGGCGCTTCCGCGCCGCGGTCGAGCGCGCCTCGCGGATCAAGCCGCTGGTCGTGCTCAAGCTCGGCCGCAGCGAGTTCGGCCAGCGCGCCACGCTGGCGCACACCGGCACGCTCGCCGGCAGGCATGAGGCGTTCGCGGCGCTGTTTCGCCAGAACGGCGTCGCGCTGGTCGATTCGATCGACGCGCTGGTGGAGACCGCCGCGCTGTTCGATCTCGCGCCGCTGCCGCAGGGCGACCGCGTGGTGATGATGACCGTGTCGGGCGGCGCGACCTCGCTGATCGGCGATCTCGGGGAGGCGGCCGGCCTGAATTTTCCGCCGATCGGGGCGGCGACCAATGCGCGGGTGCAGAAGATCCTCGGGGTCGAGCGCGCCTTCGGCAATCCGCTCGACACCGTCGGCCTGCCGCGGCTGCGCAAGGACGGCAACATCAGCGCGGTGGTCGCGGCCCTGCTGGAGGACGACGGGCTCGACGTGATCGGGCTGGTGCTCGGCATGCGCGGCGACGGCTGGGATTCGCACCAGGAGCTGGTCGATCGCCTGGCCGAGGCGGCCAAGGCCGCGACGAAGCCGATGCTGGTCGTGTCCTTCATGCACAACAGCCTCACGCGGCACTGGCGCGGCTATGCGCAGGCGCGCGGCCTGCCGATCGTCGAGGACCTGGAACGCGGGCTCAAGGCGGTCGCGCACCTGGTCGACTACGCAAAATTCCGCCGCCGCGCGGCAACTAGCCCTCAATCCGCTCATTCCCACGCAAGCGGGAATCCAGGAGGACTGGTGCAGAGCTTTTCTGGGTCCCTGCTTTCGCGGGGACGAGCGGATCGCTCGGTCGACGCGGCACATCAGGTCCTGACCGAAGCCGAGAGCAAGACATTCCTCGGCGCCGCCGGCCTGCCGGTCACGCGCGAGGCGCTGGCGCGCGATCCCGCCGAGGCGGTGCGCATCGCCGCCGAGATCGGCGGGCCGGTGGCGCTGAAAATCCAGTCGCCCGGCATCCCGCACAAGTCCGACGTCGGCGGCGTGCATCTCGGCGCCCGCACCGCTGCCGAGGTCGAAGCCGCGGCGCAACAGGTGCTCGACAACGCGCGCCGCCATTGTCCCGAGGCGACGATCGACGGCGTGCTGGTGCAGGAAATGATCGAGGACGGTGTCGAGTTCATCCTCGGCATGGCCTATGATGAGACGTTCGGTCCGCTGATCGTCTGCGGCGCCGGCGGCGTCACGGTGGAAGTGTTCAAGGATGCGGCGGTGTTCCTGCCGCCGGTCGAGCCCGCCGAGGTCGCGGCCATGCTCGGCAGCCTCAAGGTCGCGAAGCTGCTTGCCGGATTTCGCGGCGCGAGCCCGCGGGACGTGGATGCGCTGGTCGATTGCTGCGTGCGTTTCGGCGCGTTGGTCGCCGCGACCGATGGCCGGTTCGCCGCGATCGATCTCAATCCGGTCTTTGTCTGCGCGCGCGGCAAGGGCGTGCGGATCGCGGACGCGCTGATCGAGCTGAGGACTCCGGGAGGAGAGGCATGAGCACGCAATCCCGCATCCGCGATCGCCTGCTTGCGTTGCGAAGGTTTGCGCCGCGGCGTTCCCCTCCCCCTTGTGGGGAGGGGACAGGGGTGGGGCTCTGCGGGGATAAAATTCACCAAAACCCCACCCCCAACCCCTCCCCACAAGGGGGAGGGGAGCACACCGAGTATGCCGCACGTGCGGTGACCTACCGCACCACGCCCACCATGGTTCACATGTACATCGTAGCGGCAATCATCGCGTTCGCTACCGCGCCCGCATCGGCGCAAACGCCGTCCGACATCCTCACCTACAAGGGTCCGGACCGCGAGCAGAAGCTGATCGAAGGCGCCAGGAAGGAAGGCCAGGTCGTCATCTATTCCGCCCTGATCGTGAGCCAGGCGATGCGGCCGATCGCCGACAAGTTCGGCAAGAAATATCCGTTCGTCAAAATCTCGCACTGGCGCGCCGATTCCGAGGACATCGCGTCGAAGCTCTCGGCCGAGGTGCGCGCGAACAATGTCGTGGCCGACGTGTTCGAAGGCACCGGCGTCGGCGAGATCGCGGTCGCGGCCGGCCTCACGCAGCCCTATTCCACGCCGGCCATCGAGGCGTTTCCGGTGGAGTATCGCGACCCCGGCGGCATGTGGACGCCGACGCGGCTCTCCTACTACAGCATCGCCTACAACACGCGGCTGGTGCCGGCCGACAAGGTGCCGAAAAACTACGACGACCTGCTCGACCCGCAGTGGAAGGGCAAGATGGCGTGGCGCATCGGCAGCGCGAGCGGCACGCCGCTGTTCCTCAGCAACCTGCGGCTGGCTTGGGGCGAGGACAAGGCGCGCGCCTATTTCGACAAGCTCAAGGAGCAGAAGATCGTCAATTTCGGCGCCGGCAGCGCGCGCACGCTGGTCGACCGCGTCATCGCCAGCGAATATTCGATCGCGCTGAACATCTTCGCGCATCATCCGCTGATCAGCAAAGGCAAGGGCGCGCCGGTCAATTCGAAGCTGCTCGACCCGGTGGCCTCGACCGCCGCGACCATGGGCGTGGTGAAGGGAGCCAAGCATCCCTACGCGGCGATGCTGCTGATCGACTACATCCTCTCGAAGGAGGGCCAGGCGATCCTGTCCAGCGCGGAGTATTTCCCCGCCGATCCGGCCGTCCCGCCGCTGCCGTCGCTCGCATCGGTGGTGCCCAAGACCGCCGGCGTGCCGGAGAACTTCATCGGCCCCGACAAGCTGACGAAGTACACCGACAGTTCCGAGGAGATCTTCCGGACCCTGTTCCGGTAGTGCTTTCATGCCGCGTAGGCTGGGCAAGATCGCCTGCTTGGACTTTGGCGCGTGGGCAACGGCGTGCGCGACTTTGCCCACGCGGAAAGACCAGTGCCTGCGCCTTTTGCCCACCCTACAAATCAGCCGTAGGGTGGGCGAAATCGCATCCTCAGACCTTGCGCGGGGCAACGGCGCAGCGCGATTTTGCCCACGCGGAAAGACCAGTGCCTGCGCCTTTTGCCCACCCTACAAATCAGCCGTAGGGTGGGCGAAATCGCATCCTCAGACCTTGCGCGTGGGCAACGGCGCAGCGCGATTTTGCCCACGCATCGAAAAGGATTCTCGCCGTTGCCCACCCTGCGGCAGGAGAGTTTTCCGCCTCAGTTGATATACGCCGAGTTGGGCCGTTCGTTCAGCTCGATATAGGTGCCCCACGGATCGGTGATGAACGCGAGCGCGCCGCCGGCGTCGTTCTTGGTGTAGGGGCGATCGAGCTTGATGCCGGCCGCTTCGAGCTTCTTGATGAACGCCTGCAGGTCCGTCACGTCGAAGCCGATGTGGTCGAGCGTGCGCCCCTTGGTGGTGACCTGCGGCTTGTCGACCTTGTTGAACCGGAGCTGGGTGCCCGGCAGGTCGGCGACCGGCGCGTTGCCCGCGCGCGTGCCGGCCTTGGCGCCGAACGTCTTGACGTACCAGTCCTGGATCTGCGGTACCGCCGACTCCGCCACGAAGAAGTGCACGTGCTCGTGCTGGACCGGGAACTTCTGCGCCTTGTTTTCCAGGATCTCGATTCGCAGTCCGTCCGGCGTCTCGACAAAGGCTTGATCGAGCCGGTTGTTGCCTCCCGGGATCACCGTCACGCCCGCGGCCTTCCACTTGGCGACCGCCTCGGGGACGTTCTGGACCGTGAACCCGACGTGATTGACCACCGACCCGATGGTGCCGCCGGTCGAGGGCTTCGGATCGCGGATATTCAGGATCACCACGACACCGGGGAACGTCACGCGATGAAGGCCGCCCGCTTCGCTGGCGGTGCCGCCCATGCCGACGAGAATCTTCTTGTTGGTTTCGATGTTGGCCGAGTTGAGATGCCAGTGCCCCATGGTGATGCCGGCTGCGTTGGGCGTGAAGGGTTGCGCCCCAGCCGTCCCGGCGAGGGCCGACGTGAGCCATAGCGCTGCGATGAATGTTCTCATGGATAGCCTCCCTGTTGCTCCGACTGTCGCCCGTTGGTCGGCGATCGGGGTCTAGGCTAGCACCCGGCCGGGGTCGGCGGAAGCCTGAAGCGCAGCCCGCTCGAACCGCCAGGTCCGCTCATTCCCCGCGCCAGCGGGAACACAGACTTTGCATCCGCCGACCGGTTGTGGTGACGTCCGGGTCTGCGCTCGCGCGGGCGAGCGGGAAACCATTCCATTGCCGGCAATCCACCGCGCGCAGACGCGGGCCGAACGGAGGGAAGCAGCGCGGTGGCCGTTCTGGACGATACGCAGGCCGGCAGCCTGGCGACCCGCAGCCGCAGGCTGCGATGGCGCGAGCGCTGGACCTTCTCCCCGCTCGTCGCCGTGCTCGCCGTCATCCTGCTGATCGTGATCCTGCCGCCGACGCTCTACCTGATCGTCACCAGCTTCTACACCACCAGGGCGGACGGCTCGTTCGACCAGCCGACGCTGCGCTACTACCAGCAGCTCTTCACCAGCCCCTATTTCGCGTCGAGCCTGGGGAACACGGTGATCTACGCCGTCGGCTCGGCGTTCGTGGCGATCGTGCTCGGCTCCGTGCAGGCGCTGATCGTCGAGCGCACCAACACGCCCGGCCGCCGCTACGTCTTCTTCAGCGCGGTGGTCTCGCTGGGCATCCCGCACGTGCTCTATGTCGTGGCCTGGCTTCTGCTGCTGGGCCGCAGCGGGCCGGTGAACTCGCTGATCGACCACGTGGTCGGTGCCGGCGGCGGCCCCTCGCTCAACGTCTATTCGATGTGGGGCATGATCCTGGTCGAGGGCGTGGGCTTCGCGCCGCTCACCTTCCTGCTGATGTCGGCGGTGCTGCGCTCGACCGACGCCTCGTTCGAGGAGGCCGCGCTCATGTCGGGCGCCGGCGCCCTGCGGACGTTCCGCTCGATCACGCTGCGGCTCGGGCTTCCGGGCGTGCTGGCGCTGATGCTGCTGGTCGGCATCCGCGCCTTCGAATCGTTCGAGGTGCCGGCGCTGGTCGGGCTCGCCGGCAACGTCACGGTGCTGACGACGAACATCTACCAGAGCTCCAAGAACGCCGGCGCGATGAACTTCGGCGAGTCCGGCGCCTATGCGGTGTGCCTGCTGGCGATCGTGGTGCTGCTCCTGATGTGGCACAACCGCCTCGCGCATCACGCCAACCAGTATCAGACCATCACCGGCAAGGGTTACCGGCCGCGGATCATCGATCTCGGCCGCTGGCGCTATGTCACGGCGGCGATGCTGCTGGGGATCTTCATCCTGGTGATCATGCTGCCGGTCGGCATCCTCGTGTTCACGTCGCTGTTGCCGTTCTACGAAGGCGTCACCTGGGAATCCTGGGGCCGCTTCACGCTCGAGAACTATCACGTCATCCTGGGGCCGGGCTCGTTCCGTGACGCCATCGCCAACACGCTCATCCTCGGCGGCGTGACCGCATCGCTGGTCGTTCCGGTCACGGCGCTCTGCGCGTGGCTGGCGGTGCGGCGCTATCCGGGCGCCTGGCTGCTCGACCAGATCGCCATGATGCCGCTGGTGTTCCCGGGGATAGTGATGAGCGTCGCGTTCCTGCACGTCTACGTGAACCTGCCGATCCCGCTCTACGGCACGCTGATCTCCGTCATCATCGCGTCGGCGGTGCGCTATCTGCCCTACGGCATGCGTTACGCCTATGCGGGCGTGCTGCAGATCCACACCGACCTGGAGGACGCGGCGACCACGTCGGGCGCCGGCCGGGCCTTCGTATTCGTGCGCGTCGTGCTGCCGCTTATCGGCGCCGCGCTGGTGAGCTGCTGGCTGTTCGTCTTTCTCCTGACCGTGCAGTCGGTGGCTCTGCCGTTGTTGCTGGTCGGGCCGGGCACCGAGCTGATCGCGGTGACGCTGTTCGACCTGTGGCAGAACGGCCAGGTCACCGAACTCGCCGCCATGGGCGTCCTATGGATGAGCTTCATGCTGGTGGTGGCGGCGTGCTTCCATTTCACCACGCGGCGCTACCAGTTGTCGGCGTAGTGCCGCCGCGTGTCACGGCGCAGCGACGTTGGTGTTGCCTCTCGTGCCCTCTCCCCTTGCGGGAGAGGGCCGAAGACAGAACCCACGCACACGGTTGGGTGAGGGGTTGGCTTCGTCAGAACTTTTTTGCAAAGCATAGAAGCCTTCTTGCGAAGCAGACCCCTCACCCATGTTTTTGTGCTGAGAGATCTCGCCGCCCTCTCCCGCGAGGGGAGAGGGCACGGCAATACGCATCGCGCTCGCGGGTAGGCTCGCAGCAATTCGCAGTGCCGCCGGAAAACATTACTTCGGCGGCTCCAGGAGTTCAGCCGCCTGCTGCACCACCGGCTTCGGCGTCGCATAGGCCGCGGCCAGCAGCTTGTCGATCTGCGCCGCATCGAGCGGCTCGAGCTCCATCTGCAGCTTCTCGGCCTCGGCGACGAAATCGGGGTCCTTCATGGTGGCGTCGAAGGCGCGGCGCAGCGCCGCGAGCCGCTCGGCCGGCACCCCGGGCGGTGCCGCGATCGGACGGCCCGGCTCCTGCCGGATCAGGATCAGCGTGAGGACCTGCTTCTTGACCGGATCGCTCACCAGGTCGAGCGCCGCCGGCACCGTCGGCAGATCGGGCAGCTTGTCGATTCCCATCTGCACGATCACGTTGAGCAGCTTGTCCTTGATCCAGTGCGGCCGCGACGCCTTCATGGTCGACCACGACAGCCCGCAGATGCCTTCCGCCTCCTGCCGCTCGATCGCCATGGTGAGGCCGGCGCCCGGGTCGTAGCCGATGATCGGCTTGAACTTCGTTCCCAGCAGGGCATTGAGCACGCGCGGCATGATCGCCGTGTTGGTCGGCGCGGCGGCGGCCGCCACGATCACCTCGCGCTCCTGCGCCTGCTCGATGCGCTTGATCGGGCTCGAGTGCCAGGTCGCACAGACGTTCTGCAGCTTGCCGATGCTGCCGATCCAGTTGAGCTTGAGGGCGTCGTAGCGCGCCGCCGGGTTGCCGAACAGCGGGTCCATCGGGATGTTGTTGGGGAACGCCGCGATGGTGGCGCCGTCCTTCTCCGCCGTGGTGTAGAGCGCCGCCGCGGCCGCGAGCCCGGACGCCGCCGGCTGGTTCTTCGGGATGATCGAGGGGTTGCCCGGGATGTGCCTGCCGAGATGCCGGCCTAGCGCGCGGTAGTAGACGTCGTAGCCGCCGCCCGCGCCGCCGCCGATCAGCATGGTGATCTGGCGGCCTTTGTAGAACTCTTCCACGCCCTGCGCGGACGCGCCCGCGGCCGGCAGGCACGCCAGGCCGGCGCAGGCGAGCAGAGGCAGGCAGGCGCGGCGCATGCTCATCGCTGTCGTTCCCTGATTCCAGGTATCATATTCCAGATATTCCAGCAGGCTCCCGGACGACTCTCTCGCGTCATTCCGGGGCGCGGACCAAGTCCGCGAGCCCGGAATCCATAACCACCGTTGCTGGAATTTGCCACTGGCCGTGCGACGCCTTTGAATCGCGGTTATGGATTCCGGACAGCCGCTTCGCGGCTTCCGGAATGACAGCGGAGCGTCCGTTGTCAGCGCATGTTGTACTTCTGCCGCAGCGACGTGAAGAACGTCGTCTGCTTGAGGTCGTCGAGCACGCCGGCATCGATATAGTCGGCGAGCGCGCGGCTCCCCGCTCCGGGGCTTCGGGCGATGACGTTGTCCGCGCCCGTCATCGACGGCTCCATGTTGACCGGCGACTGCGCCTTGAAGTCATCGTAGCTGATGTCGATGATCGTCTGGTCGCCGAGCTTGAGCTCCTTCGCCAGCACCTCCTTGGCGCGCCTGGCATCGGTCAGCGCCAGGTAGTTGCCTTCGATCACGGCCTTGAGGAAGCGCGTCGCCAGATCGCGCCGTGGTGTGGCGAGGTCGCCGCGCCTGACGACGACGCCGCTGAACAGCCAGGGAATCTGCTCGGCCGCGAGGTCGAGCATGACGGTGACGCCCTCCTCGCGCGCCTGGCTGGTGGTCGGCTCGTTGATGGCGGTGGCCTTGATCTCGCCGGACTTGACCGCCGCCAGCCGCCGCGCCCCGCCGCCATATTCCTTCACGGTCACGTCGGCGCGCGTCAGGCCGAAGCGTTCGAGCGCGAGCGTGATGGTGGAATCGCTTTCCGAGCCGAAGGTGCTGACGCCGATCACGCCGCCCTTGAGGTCGGCCGGCGCCTTTACACCCGGCGCGGTGACGAGGACGAAGCGGATCACGTTGCTCATCGAGGCGATCAGCCGCAGGTCGCCGCCGGCCCGGTTGGCCTGCACCACCGAGGACAGGCCCACGCGCATGAGGTCGATGCGGCCGGCCTGCAGATCCTGCGCGCCGCGGCTGCCGCCGCCCATGTTGATGACCTCGACCTTGAGGCCATTGGCGGCAAAGAAGCCGCCGGCCTCCGCCATCCAGACCGGCAGCACGGTGTTGACCGCGTCCGACACGCCGACCTTGAACGGGGTGAGGGGTTGTGCGGCGGCGGGCGTGGCGTAGCAAGCCAACGCAAGCATCGCCGCGCATGCGCACGACCAGTGTTGGGGAGATTGGCGCCGCAACGTTCCCTCCCCCCGTCGCCCGTCGAAGACGGGCGTGAACGCCCTAATGCCGGGGGAGGGACAGGGAGAGGGGTGCGCCAGGAAAGATCGAATCCGATAACCACCCCTCTCCCCAACCCTCCCCCGACGCAAGTCGGGCTTGCCCCACTTGCGCCCGATATTGCGGAACCCGGGCAAGCCCGGGTTCCGCGGGGGAGGGAGCCCACCGAGGGCGCCGCTCGGGCAGAGACTCAAGCCGACATTTACGTCCATCTTCAAAACTCCCGAAACAACCGCCCGAAACCTTCGATCTTGTCGTTGACGCCGCAACGCCGCAGCGCGTCCCATACGATCGCCTGGTGCGCGCCGACCACGTTGACGCCGAACTCGCGCTCCAGCGGATCGATGGCGTGGGCGCAAGGCCAATGCGGCGACGGCAGCAGGATCGTATCGGCGTCGGGATGCGCGCGCATCAGCCTGCGGCCCATCTCGATCGCCGCATTCTGCGGAATCCGGCCGATCTGGTTGAACGGGCTGCCCCAGCCGGTCGCGCCCAGCACCTCGCAGCCGAAATGCGCGCCGTAGCTCGCGAGGCGGTCGGTGTCGGAATGCGCATAAGGCTGCGCCAGCACGGCCTTCCTGCAGCCGAGCGCCCTGGCAGCGCGGGTCTGCGCCGCCGTGCTCGACGACACCTTCACGCCCAGCTCCGCCTCGAGGTCGAGGATCATCTGCTCGGCGTTCTTGGCGCCGCGTGACAGGTTGATCGGCACGCCGCCGAGACAGACGATGTCGCAGCCCGCCGCCGCCATCTCGCGCGCCGCCTTCATGCTGATCTCGTAGGACTGGTCGATCTCCTCCTTGCTGCGCACCACGATGGCGAGCGAGGTCACGACCAGCGTCACGCCCGCGGGCACGATCTGGTAGAATTCATAGGGAAAGATCTCGGTCGTGAGCGGCGGCGAGGTGTAGCCGATGCGGGCGCGGTGCCCGTAGATCTTGTCCGTAAGGATCATTGGGAATTGCTTTGCCATGGTTCAACACGATGCCAAGTATGCCGATGAGATTGCGCCCTGATGCGCCAGGCGAGTTGCGGGACGGGAGCGGCCATGACGCGGCGATACTTCGGTCCCGAGACCTGAGTATCTCTCTGTCGCAGGCCACCCAGCACGGTAAGTCCTTATCCGATAACCCCCTTTCATTTTGTTCGCTCGCTGCGCCCATCGCGTCGGCGATACCACCGGCTGATTTACCACGCGCATTCGTTCCAACAAAATCCGCCCGCTGGCCTGGGGTTTTTGGAAGCTCAAGTAGCGATGGAGACACCCATGTTGATCGAACTTCAAGACATCTTCGCAGATCGGCTGCCGATCACCGTGTTTCTTTACGGTTCGACCATCTGCGTGCTCGTGAGTGCCCTGGCGGCTCTCTGGCTGTGCCGGCCCGTCGGCCAGAAAACCGATCGGCTCGCAGCGTCGGCCGTATCGTCTTACTGGCCCCGGTGACCGCCGGCTTCCGTTTCGGTGTCGACTGCGCATTGTGAGCGCCGTCATCGCGCTGTCATGAAACGGCAATACGCAAAGTCCCTCGGCATTGCCCTTGGGCCTTTCCATGCTTGCTCGCGTTCTTGCCCATGCTCAAACGATCGCCGTCGCGGCGCTCATGTCCGCTGCGCTGCTGCCCGCGCAGGCCGCCGACACCGGCACCGCCGGTCCCCACGCGTTGCTCAACAAGGGGCTGGTCGGGGTGGGACGGATGCCCGCCGATCTGCGCGACAAGTTCGGCGAGACGGTGGGCTCGGGCTCGGGACTGGCGGTCGATCCGGCCTCATGGACGCGCGCCGCCGACGGCTATCGCGGCACCTTCTACATGCTGCCCGACCGCGGCTACAACGTCGCCGGCTCGACCGATTTTCGCGCGCGCCTCTACAAGCTCTCGATCGTCTTCAAGCCGGCCGGGACGCCCGCCGCGCTGCCGGCCGCGCAGCGCCGGTCGAGCGTCGCCGCCACGCTCGACGACACGATCCTGCTCACCGACGCGGCGGGCCAATCGCTCACGGGACTCGACCCGGCCGAGGGCGGCATCCGGCGCGCCGCGAACGGATTGCCCGCCATGCCGCAGGCGTCGAGCGGCCGCGTCAGCCTCGATTCCGAGGCCGTGGTGCTGATGCCGGACGGCAGCTTCTTCATCAGCGACGAATACGGTCCCTATATCTACCGTTTCTCGGCGGCGGGCCGCATGCTCTCGGCGATCCGGCCGCCCGACGCCTTCATTCCGCGGCGCAACGGCAAGGATCATTTCTCCTCCAACAATCCCGGTCCGGGGGCGTCGGCGCCGAAACCGGAAAACCCCGACAGCGGCCGGCAGAACAACCAGGGCTTCGAAGGCCTGGCGTTGACGCCGGACGGCAAGTTCCTGGTCGCGATCCTGCAGAGCGCCACCCGCCAGGACGGCGGCAACGCGCCGGAGACACGCCAGCACACCCGCATCCTGTACTACGACATTGCCGACGTCCAACGTCCCAAGCTCGTGCGCGAGCATGTCGTGGCGCTGCCCGTGTTCAAGGATGCGCAGGGCCGCACCAGGGTCGCGGCGCAAAGCGAACTGCTCGCGCTCGACGAGAGCCGCTTCCTGCTGCTCTGCCGCGACAGCAACAACGGCTACGGGACGGAGGGAGCGACGTCGCGCTACCGCAAGATCGAGGTGCTCGACACGTCCGCGGCGAGCAACATTGCCAACACCAAATACGACGAGAACATCGCGGTCGCGCCCGGCGGCAAGCTCGAGGACGGCATCGTGCCGGCGACGCTCACGACCTTCATCGACATCAACGACAATAGCCAGCTCAACCCGTTCGGGCTTCACAACGGCGAGCCGAACGACCGCGACAATCTCGGAGAAAAATGGGAAGGCATGGCGCTGGTGCCCGCGCTCGACCCCGCCGGTCCGGACGATTTCTTTCTGTTCGTGACCAACGACAACGATTTCATCACTCAGAACGGTTTCCAGGTCGGCGCGCCCTACAAGGACCCGAGCGGCGCCGACGTCGACACCATCATCCTGGTCTACCGCGTCACGCTGCCGGACCCGGGCCGATAATTCCGTCCCGAAGCGTGGGTCTGATATTGCGTTGCACAAATCCGTGCTGCCGATACTGCGGCGCACAACCGATGGAAAGGCCTGTGGCAAGTTGCCACATAATTTCTATCGTGCTGCCTACAACTGTTTGTTAATAAAGCCGCGGGGGAGCCTGCGCGAAGTAGCGCACGGACGGAAACGGCGCCGCAAAACGCGGGCCAAACTCCCCGGTTCAAGGGAGGAATCGACGATGACGGTCGCCGCGCCTGCGTCGGAGCGCCCGCTGGCGTCCGACATGACCCGCTGGGGGCAATTGATCTTCGGCATCATCTGCATGGTGATGATTGCCAACCTCCAATACGGCTGGACTCTCTTCGTCAATCCGATCGACCAGAAATACCATTGGGGCCGCGCCGCCATCCAGGTGGCCTTCACGATCTTCGTCTTGACCGAAACCTGGCTGGTGCCGTTCGAGGGCTACCTGATCGACCGGTTCGGACCCAAGGTGATGGTCTGCGGCTCGGGCGTGCTGGTCGCCATCGCCTGGGTTCTTAATTCGGTCGCGGACTCCTTGACGCTGCTCTACATCGCGGCCGCGATCGGCGGCATCGGAGCCGGCGTGATCTACGGCGCCTCGGTCGGCAATGCGCTGAAATGGTTTCCGGACCGGCGCGGTCTCGCCGCTGGCCTGACCGCCGCCGGCTTCGGCGCCGGATCGGCCCTGACGGTCATACCGATCGCCAACCTGATCGCATCGAGCGGCTACGAGGCCGCGTTCCTGTGGTTCGGCCTCGGGCAGGGCATCGTCGTGATGCTGGTCGCGTTGCTGCTGCGTGCGCCGCAGCCCGGCGAGGTGCCGGTGCCGGCGTCGCCGGCGGTGCAGCAAACCCGGCGTGACTACCGGCCGGCCGAAGCGCTCAAGACGCCCGTCTTCTGGGTCATGTACGCCATGTTCGTGATGGTCGGCGCCGGCGGTCTGATGGCGATCGCGCAACTCGCGCCCATTGCCAACGACTATAAGATCGCGGGCGTCCCGGTCTCGATCCTGGGCCTGACGCTCCCGGCGCTCACCTTCGCGTTGACGATCGACCGGGTGCTCAACGGGCTGTGCCGGCCGTTCTTCGGATGGGTATCGGACCATATCGGCCGCGAGAACACGATGTTCATCGCGTTCTTCATCGAGGGCTGCGGCATCTATGCCCTGCTCCATTTCGCGAACAATCCGGTCCTGTTCGTGATTCTGTCCGGCCTGGTCTTTTTCGCCTGGGGCGAGATCTATTCGCTGTTCCCGGCCACCTGTACGGACATCTACGGCAGGAAGTTCGCCACCACGAATTACGGCATGCTGTACACGGCGAAGGGCACGGCGTCGCTGCTGGTCCCGTTGGCCAACGTGCTGACGAACGCGACCGGCAGTTGGCACGCCGTGTTCTACGTCGCGGCGGTCCTCAACATCATCGCGGCCGTAATGGCGCTGGTCGTTCTCAAACCGCTGCGGCTGCGAGAAATGGCGAAAGCCCCACCGCAACCGTGACCCGGCGGCGGGGTGCTGCGGCGTTCGATCTCCTCCGGATCGAAGGCCGCGGAGGGAGGATGAAAGACCGGTTTGGTCCAGGCAGCTCGAGAGCGTTGCACTGCTTCCGGCGAACTGGAATACTGTATGCCAGCCATGCGTTCGAGCGATAATCCCCATCGCGTCACGGCCCGGATCGGCGGCGAGCAGTCCGGTATGGCCGCATCCGGCATTGCGGTCGGGCCGATCGACAATCCGATGAGCTTCAAGCACAAGGCCTATGCGGCCTTGAAAGACGTCATCGTATCGCTCGACGTCTACCGCAGCCGCGCCGACGTGCGGCTCGACGAGCGCCGCCTGGCGCACGATTTCGGCATCAGCCGCACGCCGGTGCGCGAGGCCATGGCGCAGCTCGAGCGCGAGGGGTTCGTGCGCTCGGTGCCGCGCCGCGGCATCTACGTCGTGCGCAAGACCAAGCGCGAGGTGATCGAGATGATCACCGCCTGGGCGGCGCTCGAGAGCATGGCGGCGCGCCTGATCACCGAGCAGGTCCGCAGCGAGGACATCGCCTCGCTGCGCAAGATGTTCATCAAGTTCGAAGACGGCGAGCTGCATGCCCGGCTCGACGAATATTCCGAGGTGAACATCGTGTTTCACCAGGCGATCATCCGCATGAGCGCCAACGGCGTGCTGATCGCGCTGGCCGAGAACCTGTTCACGCACATGCGCATGGTGCGCATGAAGACGATCGGCGACCGTGACCGCGCCAACCGTTCGATCCGCGACCACATGCACATCATCGAGGCGCTCGAAGGCCGCGACACCGCGCGCGCCGAGGTGCTGGTGCGCGACCATGCGCTCGGCCTCGCCGAGCACGTGGCGAAATATGCCGACTATCTGGACTGAGATCATGCGCGATCGGATATCGCCGCAGCCGCGCCTGTCCCTCCGCCGAACGGGGAGGGATAAACGAGAGCGCGGCAAGCAACAGAAATGGGGAGGAACACCATGGCCGACGCAGCACTGAAGCCGAAGCCCGCGGCCGAAGCAGAACAAGAGCGGGAGCTGACGGACGGCTTTCACCTCGTCATCGATGCGCTCAAGCTCAACGGCCTCAACACGATCTACGGCGTGCCCGGCATCCCGATCACGGATTTCGGCCGCATGGCGCAGGCGGCGGGCGTCCGCGTCATCTCGTTCCGGCATGAGCAGAACGCCGGCAACGCCGCCGCCATCGCCGGCTTCCTGACCAAGAAGCCCGGCATCTGCCTCACGGTGTCGGCGCCGGGCTTCCTCAACGGCCTCACCGCGCTCGCCAATGCCACCACCAATTGCTTTCCGATGATCCTGATCAGCGGGTCGTCCGAGCGCGAGATCGTCGACCTGCAGCAGGGCGACTACGAGGAGATGGACCAGCTCGCCATCGCCAAGCCGCTCTGCAAGGCGGCGTTCCGCGTGCTGCATGCCGCCGACATCGGCATCGGCGTGGCGCGCGCCATCCGTGCCGCCGTCTCGGGGCGTCCGGGCGGCGTCTATCTCGATCTGCCGGCCAAGCTGTTCTCGCAGGTGATGGATGCCGAGGCTGGCGCGAAATCGCTGGTCAAGGTCATCGACCCGGCCCCGGCCCAGCTTCCGGCGCCGGCCGCGGTCAAGCGCGCGCTCGATGTGCTCAAGAGCGCCCAGCGTCCCCTCATCATCCTCGGCAAGGGCGCGGCCTACGCGCAGGCCGATGAGGCGATCCGCGCGCTGGTCGAGAAGTCCGGCATTCCGTTCCTGCCGATGAGCATGGGCAAGGGCCTCCTGCCCGACACGCATCCGCTCTGCGCGGGCGCGGCGCGCTCGACCGTGCTGAAGGATTCCGACGTCGTGATGCTGGTCGGCGCCCGCCTCAACTGGCTGCTGTCGCACGGCAAGGGCAAGACCTGGGGCGACGCGCCCAAGAAATTCATCCAGATCGACATCGAGCCCAAGGAGATGGACTCGAACATCGAGATCGCCGCCCCGCTGGTCGGCGACATCGGCTCCTGCGTCGCGGCACTGCTCGAGGCCATCGATGGCAAGTGGCCGGGACCGCCGGCCGATTGGGTCGATGCCGTCAAATCGAAAAAAGAAGAGAACATCGCCAAGATGGCGCCCCGGCTGATGAACAACAAATCGCCGATGGACTATCACGGCGCGCTCGGCGCGCTGCGCAGCATCATCAAAGAGCGGCCGGATGCCATCCTGGTCAACGAGGGCGCCAATACGCTCGATCTCGCGCGCGGCATCATCGACATGTATCAACCGCGCAAGCGCCTGGACGTCGGCACCTGGGGCGTCATGGGCATCGGCATGGGCTTCGCCGTGGGCGCCGCGATCGAGACCGGCAAGCCCGTGCTCGCGGTCGAGGGCGACAGCGCCTTCGGCTTCTCCGGCATGGAGGTCGAGACGATCTGCCGCTACGACCTGCCGGTCTGTATCGTCATCTTCAACAACAACGGCATCTACCGCGGCACCGACGTCAATTCCGCCGGCTCCGACCCGGCGACGACCGTGTTCGTCAAAGGCTCGCGCTACGACAAGATGATGGAGGCGTTCGGCGGCGTCGGCGTCAATGCCACAACGCCGGATGAGCTCAAGCGCGCCGTGAACGCGGCCATGGATTCCGGCAAGCCGACCCTGATCAACGCGGTGATCGACCCGGCGGCCGGCACCGAGAGCGGCCGCATCGGCAACCTCAACCCGCAAAGCGTGGTGAAAAAGAAACCGTAGGGTGGGCAAAAGGCGCGTAGCGCCGTGCCCACGCGTCGCAGGGAGATATCCAGGGGGATGTTCGTCGTACTGGAATGAGAACGTTACGCGTGGGCACGGCGCCGTCGGCGCCTTTGCCCACCCTACAGTGCTGAGATCGAGGAGATACCCTGATGGCTAAGAAGACCAAGAAGAAAGCAAAGGCGGCGACGAACAAGCCCGCGAAGAAAGTTGTGAAGCTCAAGGCGAAGAAACCGACCGCGAAACCCGCGGCGAAAGCCGCGGCTTCGAACGGCCTGCCGCGCCCCTCCACCAAGCCTTACGGCCAGGCCGGCAAGGCGCTCGACGGCGTGCGCATCCTCGACTTCACCCACGTGCAGTCCGGGCCGACCTGCACCCAGCTTCTCGGCTACATGGGCGCCGACTGCATCAAGGTCGAGCGTCCCGGCGTGGGCGACATCACCCGCGGCCAGCTCCGCGACGTGAAAGGCGCCGACAGCCTCTACTTCACCATGCTCAACGGCAACAAGCGCTCCATCACGATCGACAGCAAGCATCCCGCCGGCAAGGCCATCCTCGACCGCCTGATCAGGCATTGCGACGTGCTGGTGGAGAATTTCGCGCCCGGCGCGCTCGACCGCATGGGGCTGACCTGGGAGCACATCCACAAGACCAATCCGCGCATGATCGTGGCGTCCGTGAAGGGCTTCGGCCCCGGCCCCTACGAGGACTGCAAGGTCTACGAGAACGTCGCGCAATGCGCCGGCGGCTCGGCCTCGACGACGGGCTTCCGCGAGGGCCCGCCGCTCGTCACCGGCGCGCAGATCGGCGACAGCGGCACCGGGCTGCATCTCGCTTTCGGCATCGTCAGCGCGCTCTACCAGCGCATGCGCACCGGCCGCGGCCAGCGCGTCCTTTGCGCCATGCAGGACGGCGTGCTCAACCTCGCGCGCGTCAAGCTGCGCGACCAGCAGCGGCTCGCGCATGGTCCGCTCCCCGAATACAGCCAGTACGGCGAAGGCGTTCCGTTCGGCAAGGCGGTGCCGCGCGCCGGCAACGATTCCGGCGGCGGCCAGCCCGGCTGGATCCTGAAATGCAAAGGCTGGGAGAGCGACCCCGACGCCTACATCTATTTCATCACCCAGGCACCGGTCTGGGGCGCGATCTGCGACCTCATCGGCAAGCCGGAATGGAAGACCGATCCGGATTACGCCACGCCGCCGGCGCGGCTGCCGCGGCTCAAGCATATCTTCGCCACCATCGAAGAGTGGACCCAGACCAAGACCAAGTTCGAGGTCATGGATATCTGCAACCAGCACGACATTCCGGTCGGCCCGATCCTGTCCATGAAGGAGATCGCCGAGGAGCAGTCGCTGCGCGACACCGGCACCGTGGTCGAGGTCGACCATCCGGCGCGCGGCAAATATCTCACCGTCGGCAACCCGGTGAAGATGTCGGATTCGATTACCGAGGTGAAGCGCTCGCCGCTGCTGGGCGAGCACACCGAGGAAATCCTCGGCAAGGTGCTGGGCTATTCCGCGCAGGAGATCGCCGAGATCAAGACCTCCGGCGCGATCACGCCGCCGGAGAAGCCGGCGAAGGCGGAGGCGGCGTAGTTTCTTTTTACCTCCCCCCCTTGAGAGGGAGGTCGACCGGCCGTAGGCCGGTCGGGAGGGGGGCAAGCAACAAGCTCGAACTTGTCACTTACCCGCCTCCCTAACCCTCGCCCTCAAGGGGGAGGGGACCAGAGCTGAGATCGGAGAGAGAACAATGCGCATCGTCGTCCACGGCCAGCAGGCGTTCGGCAAGGCCGTGCTGGAGGCGCTGACCAAGCGCGGCGACGACGTGGTCGCCGCCTATGTGGCGCCGGAAAAGCCCGGGCAGAAGGCCGATCCGCTCAAGGAGGCGGCGCTGGCGGCCTCGCTCCCGGTCTACCAGCCGGCGTCCTATCGCAAGCCGGAGGTGTGGGAGGAGTTCCGCGCGCTCAAGCCCGACCTGCAGGTGATGGCGTTCGTGACCCTGTTCGTGCCGGAGGAATTCCTCAACATCCCGACCCGCGGCTCGATCCAGTATCACCCGTCGCTGCTGCCGGCCGGCCGCGGCCCTTCCGCGATCAACTGGCCGATCATCAAGGGCGAGACCGAGACCGGGCTCTCGATCTTCTGGCCCGACAACGGGCTCGATACCGGGGACGTGCTGCTGCAGAAGACGACGCCGATCGGTCCGGCCGACACCCTTGGCTCGGTCTATTTCGACCGCCTGTTCCCGATGGGCGTCGAGGCGATGCTGGAGGCGGTCGACCTCGTGAAGGCCGGCAAGGCGCCGCGCATCAAGCAGGACGACGGCAAGGCCACCTACGAGGGCCGCTGCGGGCCCGACAACGCCCATATCGATTGGGGCCGGCCCTGGCAGGACATCGACCGCCTGATCCGCGGCTGCAATCCGGCGCCCGGCGCCTGGTCGACGCTCGACGGCAAGACGCTGAAGATCTTCGATGCCAAGCCGCTGCCGGCCAAGGACCCCAAGGGCATCGCCGGCAAGATGGGCGAGATCGCCGCGGTCGAGGCCGACGGTTTCACGGTGGTCTGCGCCGACGGACGCTTCAAGGTCACGCGGGTGCAGGCCGACGGGCCGAAGCTCGGCGCCGGCGAATGGGCGGCGGCGGCGAAGCTTGCGGCCGGTGCGAGGTTCTCTTGATGTGTTTCTCTCCACACTCAGCGTCATTCCGGGGCGCCGCGCAGCGGCGAGCCCGGAATCCATACTCCGCGGCCGTGGTTATGGATTGCGGGCTCGCGCCTTCGGCGCGCCCCGAAATGACGAAGCTATAATCACCAGCATATTGGATCATCTCCCATGCCCGCCTCCCAGCACCAATCGCCGAAGTCCGACATCGAGATCGCCCAGGCCGCCAACAAACGCCCGATCATGGAGATCGCGCGCGAGAAGCTCGGCATCGCGCCGGAGAACCTCGATCCCTACGGCCACTACAAGGCCAAGGTGTCGATGGACTACGTCAAGTCGCTCAAGGACAGGCCGAACGGCAAGCTGATCCTGGTCACCGCGATCACGCCGACGCCGGCCGGCGAGGGCAAGACCACCACCACGGTCGGCCTCACCGACGCGCTCAACCACATCGGCAAGAAGGCGATGCTGTGCCTGCGCGAGCCCTCGCTCGGCCCGTCGTTCGGCATGAAGGGCGGCGCCGCCGGCGGCGGCTATGCCCAGGTCGTGCCGATGGAGGACATCAACCTGCATTTCACCGGCGACTTCCACGCCATCACCTCGGCCAACAATCTGCTGGCCGCGATGATCGACAATCACATCTATTGGGGCAATGCGCTCGGCATCGACAGCCGGCGGGTGGCCTGGCGCCGGGTCATGGACATGAACGACCGCGCCTTGCGCTCGATCGTCTCCTCGCTCGGCGGCGTCGCCAACGGCTTTGCGCGCGAGGATGGCTTCGACATCACGGTCGCCTCCGAGGTGATGGCGATCTTCTGCCTCGCCCGCGATCTCGACGACCTCAAGAAGCGGCTCGGCAGCATCATCGTCGCCTATACGCGCGACCGCAAGCCGGTGCGCGCCGCCGACCTCAAGGCGCATGGCGCCATGACCGTGCTGCTGAAGGAAGCGCTGTCGCCCAACCTGGTGCAGACGCTGGAAGGCACGCCCGCCTTCATCCACGGCGGTCCGTTCGCCAATATCGCGCATGGCTGCAACTCGGTGCTCGCCACCACGACGGCGCTCAAGCTCGCCGACTACGTGGTGACCGAGGCCGGCTTCGGCGCCGATCTCGGCGGCGAGAAGTTTCTCGACATCAAGTGCCGCAAGACCGGCCTGGAGCCGTCCTGCGCGGTGCTGGTCGCCACCATCCGGGCGCTCAAGATGCACGGCGGCGTGAAGAAGGAAGACCTCAAGACCGAGAACCTCAAGGCGCTCGAGGCCGGCATGGCCAACCTGGCCCGCCACGTAGAGAACGTGCAGAAATTCGGCATCGTGCCGGTGGTCTCGATCAACCGCTTCTCGGCCGACACCGAGGCCGAGATTGCGCTGGTCAAGGAGAAGTGCAAGGCGCTCGGCGTCGAGGCGCTGATGGCCGACCACTGGGCCGAAGGCGGCAAGGGGGCGGCCGACGTCGCCCGCGCCGTGGTCAAGGTCGCCGACAGCGGCAAGAGCAAGCTCAAGCTGCTTTATCCCGACGACATGCCGCTCGTGGACAAGATCCGCACCATCTGCACGCAGATCTATCGCGCCAAGGACATCGACGTGCACAAGCCGGTGCGCGACCAGCTCGAGGCGTACGAGAAGATGGGCTACGGCAAGCTGCCGGTCTGCATCGCCAAGACGCAATACAGCTTCACCACCAACGGCGACCTCAAGGGCGCGCCGGAGGGCCACGTCGTCAATGTGCGCGAGGTGCGGCTCTCCGCCGGCGCCGAGTTCGTGGTGGCGATCTGCGGGGAGATCATGACCATGCCGGGCCTGCCGCGCGTGCCGGCGGCCGACTCGATCGACATCGGAGCCGACGGCAAGATCGTCGGGCTGTTCTGATCGCTCGCTCCCAACACGGTTCTTCCGCTCATTCCCGCGCCAGCGGGAATCCAGAGTCTCGACGATATGCCTTTGTCACGGCAGAAGTTCCGGATCCGCGCTGGCGCGGGGACGAGCGCAGGAGAGGGTTCGCCGGGACGCGAGCGAGATCCGCCGAGGCTTTCGATGAGGCCTCGCGCGGGCCGCGGCCTCACACCTTGCGCTCGACCATCTTCCTCTTGATCGACGCGATCGCCTTCGCCGGGTTGAGATGCTTCGGGCAGGTGTCGGCGCAGTTCATGATGGTGTGGCAGCGGTAGAGCCGGAACGGGTCCTCGAGGTTGTCGAGGCGCTCGCCGGTCGCCTCGTCGCGGCTGTCGACCAGCCAGCGCTGCGCCTGCAGCAGCGCCGCGGGCCCGAGGAAGCGCTCCGAATTCCACCAGTAGCTCGGGCACGCCGTCGAGCAGCAGGCGCACAGGATGCATTCGTAAAGACCGTCAAGCTTGCTGCGGTCCTCATGGCTCTGCAGCCATTCCTTCTCCGGCGCCGGCGTGCTGGTCTGCAGCCATGGCTCGATCGAAGCGTATTGCGCGTAGAAATTGTTGAGGTCGGGCACCAGGTCCTTCATCACCGGCTGGTGCGGCAGCGGATAGACCTTCACGGCGCCGTCGATGTCTTTCATGTCCTTGGTGCAGGCGAGCGTATTGCCGCCGTCGATGTTCATCGAGCAGGAGCCGCACACGCCCTCGCGGCAGGAGCGCCGGAAGGTGAGCGTCGGGTCGATGGTGTTCTTGATCCAGATCAGCGCGTCGAGCACCATCGGGCCGCAGTCGGCGGTATCGACGTGATAGGTGTCCATCCGCGGGTTTTGCCCGTCGTCCGGATTCCAGCGATAGACCCGGTATTCTCGCGTCTCCTTGGCGCCCGCCGGACGAGCCCAGGTCTTGCCTTCGGTGAGCTTGGAATTCTTGGGGAGATTGAGCTGGACCATTGACCGCTAATTCCTCACATCAATTGTCGCGTGGCCTCAATACACCCGCGCCTTCGGCTCAATATACGACACCTCGTTCGTCAGCGTATAGGTGTGCACCGGCCGGTAGTCGATCGTCACCTTGCCGTTGGCGTCGAGCCAGATGAGGGTATGCTTCATCCAGTTCTTGTCGTCGCGTTCGGGGTAGTCCTCGCGCGCGTGCGCGCCGCGGCTCTCGGTGCGGTTCTGCGCCGCATGCATGGTCACGACCGCCTGCGCGATCAGGTTGTCGAACTCGAGCGTCTCGATCAGGTCGGTGTTCCAGATCAGCGAGCGGTCGCTGACCCTGATGTCGGGGACGCCGCGGAACACGCCGTCGATTAGCTTCACGCCTTCGTTGAGCACCTCGCCGGTGCGGAACACGGCGCAGTTGTTCTGCATCACCTTCTGCATCGTGAGCCGCATCTGCGCAGTCGGCGTCGCGCCCGCGGCGTGGCGGAATTTGTCGAGGCGCGCCAGCGCGGGCTCGGCGGAATCCTTCGGCAGGTCGGGATGCTTGTCATTCGGAGTCAGGATTTCGGCGCAGCGCAGCGCCGCCGCGCGGCCGAACACGACCAGGTCGATCAGCGAGTTCGAGCCGAGCCGATTGGCCCCGTGCACGGACACGCAGGCCGCCTCGCCGAGCGACATCAGGCCCGGCACCACATAGTCGTCGTTGCCGTTCTTCTTGCTCAAGGCCTCGCCGTGATAGTTCGTGGCAATGCCGCCCATGTTGTAATGCACGGTCGGCACGATCGGGACCGGCTCGCGCGTGAGGTCGACGCCGGCGAAGATGCGCGCGGATTCCGAAATGCCCGGCAGCCGTTCCTGCAGGATCGCCGGATCGAGGTGGTCGAGATGCAGCAGGATATGATCCTTGAGCTTGCCGACGCCGCGGCCCTCGCGGATCTCGATGGTCATGGCGCGCGACACCACGTCGCGTGACGCGAGGTCCTTGGCGGACGGCGCGTAGCGCTCCATGAAGCGCTCGCCCTCGCTGTTGACCAGATAGGCGCCTTCGCCGCGCGCGCCTTCGGTGATCAGGACGCCGGCACCGTAGACTCCGGTCGGGTGGAACTGCACGAACTCCATGTCCTGCAGCGGCAGGCCCGCGCGCAGCACCATGGCGTTGCCGTCACCGGTGCAGGTGTGCGCCGACGTGCAGGAGAAATAGGCCCGCCCGTAGCCGCCGGTGGCGAGGATCGTCATATGGGCGCGGAAGCGATGGATGGTGCCGTCGTCGAGCTTGATCGCGACCACGCCGCGGCAACGGCCATCCTCGTCCACGATCAGGTCGATCGCGAAATACTCAATGTAGAATTCCGCCGAATGGCGCAGCGCCTGGCCATACATGGTGTGCAGCATGGCGTGGCCGGTGCGATCGGCGGCCGCGCAGGTGCGTTGCGCGGTGCCCTTGCCGTAATGGGTGGTCATGCCGCCGAAGGGGCGCTGGTAGATCTTGCCATCCTCCTTGCGGGAGAACGGCAGGCCCCAGTGCTCGAGCTCGTACACGGCCTTGGGCGCGTTGGCGCACATGTATTCGATCGCGTCCTGGTCGCCGAGCCAGTCGGCGCCCTTGACGGTGTCGTACATGTGCCAGCGCCAGTCGTCCTTGTGCATGTTGCCGAGCGAGGCGGAGATGCCGCCCTGGGCCGCGACGGTGTGCGAACGCGTCGGAAAAACTTTTGTGATGCAGGCGGTGCGCAAGCCCGCCTCGCTGCAGCCGACCACGGCGCGCAAGCCCGCGCCGCCGGCGCCGACTACGACGACGTCGTAGGTATGATCCTCGATCGGATAGGCGTGGCCGATGGTGGCCGGAGCCTTGCCGTTTGCGCCATTGCCTTGAGCCATGCGTCAGACTCCCGATGACAATTTGAGGATGGCGTAGATCGAGGCGAGCGCCACCGCGGCGGAGAAGAAGCCGTTGGCCATGATGGAGGCGAGCTTCAGCTTCTCATTGTGCACGTAGTCCTCGATCACCACCTGCATGCCGATCTTCATGTGCCACCAGCTTGCGATGATGAACAGCAGCATCACGATGGCGACCACAGTCGAGCCGAGGATCTGCGCGGCGCCTGCCTGGTTGCGGCCGAGCAGCATCATCACCACCACGATTGCTGGCACGATCAGCAGCACCAGCGCCACCGCGGTGATGCGCTGGCGCCAGAAATCGGTGGTCCCGGAATGCGAGGCGCCAAGCGCGCGGACTCGGCCGAGCGGCGTGCGCATCGAACCGGCTTTCGGCGGCAAACCGTGGGATTCGTTGACGCTCATCGTCCGCCTCCCATCGCATAGGCGG
>JAXDOD010000117.1:0-40360 GCA_034669045.1 Alphaproteobacteria bacterium | reverse complement strand
GCCGCTGCGGCCAAGTCTTCGCGGTTGGATTTGCGTACGACATGATCGGCCCTAGCGCGTCAGCACGACGCCGGCGTGGTGCTGACGCGATGAGTGAGGGCGTTCCAAAGAGGACGGTGCTTCACTCCCGCGCAGGCAAGTCGGTCGTTTTTATACCCTTTCTTTGGCTAGCAACCTTCTCTCTCATCCCCTTCCTCATCGTCCTCAAGATCAGCTTTTCGCAAACGGCGATCGCGCAGCCGCCGTATACGCCGGTGTTCGATTTCGCCGCGGGTCTCTCGGGACTGAAGGAATTCTTCGCGGAGCTGTCGCTGGAGAACTATGCGCTGATCGGTTCGGACACGCTCTATCTGCTGTCCTATCTCAAGAGCGTCGAGATCGCCGTCGTCTCCACCGCCATCCTGCTGCTGATTGGCTTCCCGCTTGCCTATGGCATCGCGCGTGCGCCACGACGGTGGCAGGCGCTGCTGTTCATGCTGGTGGTGCTGCCGTTCTGGACCTCGTTCCTGATCCGCATCTATGCCTGGATCAACATCCTGCAGCGCGAGGGGCTGCTCAACCAGGTGCTGCTGATGCTCGGCATCGTCGATGCGCCGCCGGTGTGGCTGTCGACCGACACCGCGGTCTATATCGGCATCGTCTATTCCTACCTGCCGTTCATGGTGCTGCCGATCTACGCCACGCTCGAGAAGATGGACGAGACGCTGCTCGAAGCCGCCGCCGATCTGGGCTCTGCCCCCTGGAAGACGTTCTGGCTGGTGACCTGGCCGCTCTCGATCTGGGGCGTGATGGCCGGCGCGCTGCTGTGCTTCATTCCCATCGTCGGCGAGTTCGTCATCCCCGAACTGCTCGGCGGCTCCGAGACCCAGATGATCGGCCAGACGCTGTGGAACGAGTTCTTCGGCAACAAGGACTGGCCGGTCGCCTCCGCGGTGGCGATCGTGCTGCTCTGCCTGCTGGTGGTGCCGCTGGTGATCTACCAGCACATGCAGGCGCGCGCGCTCGAAGCAGGCCGCTGACCATGCGCAGGGGAATGTCGCGGTTCAATGTGACCTCGGTCGCGCTGGGGCTCGCCTTCCTCTACCTGCCGATCCTGATCCTGGTGGTCTATTCGTTCAACGCGTCGCGGCTGGTCGGCATCTGGGGCGGCTGGTCGACGCGCTGGTACGTCGAACTCTTCAACGACGAGGCGATGATCGAGTCGGCCTGGGTGACGCTGCGCATCGCCTTCGTGTCGGCGGCTGCCGCCACCGTGCTCGGGACGCTCGCCGCCCTCGCGCTCACGCGCGCCGGGCGCTTCCGCGGCCGCACCCTGTTCACCGGCATGGTCTATGCGCCGCTGGTCATGCCGGAGGTGATCACCGGGCTCTCTCTCCTCCTGCTGTTCGTCGCGATCGACGTCGATCGCGGATTCTGGTCCATCACGGTATCGCATGCCATGCTGACCATGTGCTTCGTCACCGTCGTGGTGCAGGCGCGTCTGCGCAGCTTCGACCGCAGCCTGGAAGAGGCTGCCATGGACCTCGGTTGCCCGCCGCTGAGGACCTTCCTCACCGTGACCCTGCCGCTGATCATGCCGGCGATCGCGGCGGGCTTCATGCTGGCCTTCACGCTCTCGCTCGACGATCTGGTGATCGCGAGCTTCGTGACCGGCCCGGGCGCCACCACGCTGCCGATCCGCATCTATTCGGAGGTCCGGCTCGGGGTAAAACCGGAGATCAACGCGGTGTGCACGATCTTCATCGCGGTGGTCGCGCTCGCGGTCGTCGCCGCCTCGTTGATCGCGAAGTTTTCCGCCGCGCCCGAACGCGCCGCGCCGATCGGCGCGCAGGTGTGAAGGTCAATCGCCGCGTGCGCGCGGCGGCCGGAACAGGAACAGCACGAACCACACCGGCACGATCACCAATGAGCCGAGCAACAGGTTCGGCGCCGCCCAGGTCAGGCTCCGCCGAGCGATCTCGATCACCTGGTCCTCGGTGAAGCCGGCCTCCCGGATCAGCCGGTCCGGCGTGATGCCGAAATGGGCCATGATCGTGCCGACGATCAGCGAAGCGATCGTCACCTTGACCAGTGTCCGCAGGAAGCCGTCAAACATCTGGCTATCGCCGGCCCGCCGCCGGTTCGTCCCGAATGGCGTCAGAATAGAACCCCGTGCCGGGCAAGCTTAACGCGCAACCCGTTAGCGGTGTGTTTACGCTTGCTCAAGCCGCGTCCGCGATGGACCGGCCGATCACTCGGCGGACGATGCCGGCTGCGCTGCCGGAGGTGCCGCGGACGGACCGGAGACCGCCGCAGCCGGCGCTTCGGGCGGGCGGGCGTGCTCGCGCTTGAGGCGGCTGCGCACCGCGTCGAGCAAGGGCGCGGCCGCGCCCGAGCGGTTAATCAGCGCCTGCGCGTCCGGCCAGATCAGCGGATCGCCCCAGGCGCCCTGCACCATGAACGGCAATTCGAACGGTGGCGCGGCGTCGCGCGCGGTGCTCGCCACCAGGCTCGCCGTGCCCTTGAGATCGAGGTCGCGCGTCGGGATCGACACGAAGCCGGCAAGCGCAAGCCGCACCGCCGGCCCCTCGATGCGCACCTCGTCGACGCTGGCCGTTCCCTGCGCGATCTTCAGATTGATCGCGAGCAAGTCGAACGGCGTCTTGCCGCTGCGGAAGTCGCCGCGCCCGGCGAGCGGGTTGCGCTCGAGCCGTCTGAGCAGTTGCTCGACATTGATGCCAACGATCGCACCCTTTGGGCTGACGAGGCTCGCGCTGCCGTTCAAGGCTTGCGTCAGCTCGTAGACATTGCCGCCCGAACTGTCGAGCGTGAAGCCGAGATCGCCCTTGCCCTCGAGCCGGCGAATGCCGACGAGGTCGCCGAGCGCCTGCTCGAGCGCAATGTCGGAGAAACGCAGTTGCGCCTTGATCTCGGCGCCGGCCGCCGAGCTAGCGAGCCCGAAGGAGCCATTGACCGTGCCGCCGAAGACCTGCGACTCGCCGACCGCGACGGTCAGATTGCCGCCGCGCAAATTGGCCGCCACGGCGGTGCGCCCAAGCTTGGTGGCGCCGAGCGCGACGCGGGCGGCCGACAGCCGCAGGTCCACGTCGAGGCCGCCGAGGCCCGCGACCGAGATCGGCCGCCGGTTCCAGTCGTTGCCGGTCATGAGCCGGTAGGCGGTGATATAGGGCGTGAGGTCGAGCGCCTCGGCCGCCAGCGTGCCTTGCAGGGTCTGCCGTCCGTCGCTCGCGAAGGTGAGGACTCCTTCGCCGGAATTGCCGTCGAGCTCCACATTGACCCCGGACAGCGAAATGGTGCCGCCGACCACGCTGGTCTGCGCCTTGATGGCGAAACGCCCGAAGCCGCCGCCCGGCGGCGCCCAATTGGCGGCCCAGCGCAGCGTCTCGCGCATCGAGATGGCATCCGCGGCAAGCATGCCTTCCATCTTGAACGTGGGACGATGGCTGAAGTTGCCGTCGAAGGCGAACTTGAGCGGCGCGCCGCCGAGCCGCAGCTTGACTCCCGACCGGTCGCCAACGAGGGCGGCGACGAAATCGGTCAGGCTCAGGGTGGCGTCGATCGGTTCGTCGTGCCAAACGAAGCGGCCGGTCGCCGCAAAGCTCTTGGAGATCGACGGCCAGGCGAGCGCGACGTCCACGCTGGTCAGCGTCTCGACGACCTTGAAGGTGTCGTCGTGCAGCAGCACGGTGCCGTCCGCGATCCGGATCTCCGAGAACGATTTCACCCGGTCGGGCGACGGCTGCAGGGCGCGCGCCAGCGTTTCCACGTGGCCGGCCCAGTTCGATCGTCCGTTCGGCGCGAACGCGATGGTGATGGTCGGGCGAACCAGCGTCACGTCGGCGATCTCGATCTGCCCGATCAGGAACGGGAGGAAGCGAAGCCGCACCACGAGCTGCTCGGCCGTGAGCGCCGAGGTGCCGGCCTGGATGTCGCCAAGGCTCACGTCGTGGAAGCGCACGCTCCCGGTCGGAAAGAGCGAGACCGCAATGTCGCCGCTGAGTACCGGATCGAGACCCGTCACCGCGCGGATCTGCGCCTGGACCTTCTCGCGGACGGTATCGGCGGGAATGAGGATCGACAGCATCAGCAGGATGCCGAATGCCGCCACGATGACGGCTGCCACGGCAACTGCAAGGCGTTTGATGCCGGCGACAGCGGACACGGGGCTTTCCGGTTTTTCGGCCATCAGGCCGAACGACTATAGCGGTGGGGGACGGCGGTGCAACCTGTCGATGCTGTGTGTGTCGCTTTGATGGCCTGAGATTCCTTGATCCTGTTTCAGTTCAATGCCGGAGCCACCTGAAAGCGCGCTTCGGTCTTGGCGCGGATCTCGTCCTGCGTCACTCCGGGCGCGAGCTCGACCAGCTTCATGCCGCCGCTGCCCTTCTTGTCGATGGTAAAAACACCGAGATCGGTGATGACCATGTCGACGACGCCGGCGCCGGTGAGCGGCAGGCTGCATTGCCTGAGCAGCTTCGGCTCGTTCTTGGCCGAATGTTCCATGACGACGACGACCTTCTTGACGCCGGCGACGAGGTCCATGGCGCCGCCCATGCCCTTCACCATCTTGCCCGGGATCATCCAGTTGGCGAGGTCGCCGTTCTCGGCCACCTGCATGGCGCCGAGGATCGAGAGATCGATATGGCCGCCGCGGATCATCGCAAAACTGTCGGCCGAGGAGAAATAGCTGGTGGTCGGCAGCTCCGTGACGGTCTGCTTGCCGGCATTGATCAGGTCGGGATCCTCCTCGCCTTCGAACGGGAACGGGCCGGTGCCGAGCATGCCGTTCTCGCTCTGGAGCTGCACGCTCATGCCGGCCGGGATGTAGTTCGAGACCAGCGTCGGAATGCCGATGCCGAGATTGACATAGAAGCCGTCGCGCAATTCCTTGGCGGCGCGTTCGGCCATCTGCTCGCGCGTCCAGGGCATTACACTTCCTCTCCGGTTCCGGCAGGCGTGGCGGGCGCGGCGCGTTTGCGGGTCGTGCGCTGTTCGATCTTCTTCTCCGCGTTGGGCACGTGCACGATGCGCTGCACGAACACGCCCGGCGTGATGATGTGGTCGGGATTGATCTCGCCGGGCTCGACCAACAGCTCGACCTCGGCCACCGTGACCTTGCCGGCGGTCGCCATCATCGGATTGAAGTTGCGCGCGGTCTTGCGGTAGACGAGGTTGCCCTCGGTGTCGCCCTTCCAGGCGTGCACGATCGCAAGGTCGGCGACGAGGCCGCGCTCCATGATGTAGTTCTCGCCGCCAAACTCGCGCTCCTCTTTACCCTGCGCAATTTGCGTGCCGGCGCCGGTCTTGGTGAAGAACGCCGGAATGCCGGCGCCGCCGGCGCGGATGCGCTCGGCGAGCGTGCCCTGCGGGTTGAACTCGATCTCCAGTTCACCGGCGAGGAACTGCTGGGCGAAGGTCTTGTTCTCGCCGACGTAGGACGAGATCATCTTCTTGATCTGGCGCGTGTCGAGCAGGATGCCGAGGCCGACGCCGTCGATGCCGGCATTGTTCGACACGACCGTGAGGTTCTTCACGCCGGATTCGCGGATGGCGTGGATCAGCGTCTCGGGAATGCCGCACAGCCCGAAGCCGCCCGCCATGATCGTCATGCCGTCCGTCAACAGACCGGCGAGCGCCGTCTTGGCGTCGGGATGGACTTTTTTCACGCGGCCTCCAGCTTATGCGACGACCAAGGGTCACGACCGTCCCGGCGCCAACGGAAACCCACCGTGCCACCACGCCGCTCTGGGATAGGTCTCCCCGCCATGGCGGCGACGACAGCAGCAGACGGGCGTTTATACCGCAGCGCAGCAAAAGCGCAATCCAGCGATATGGCCGTCAGCGGGCGAGGATGCGCGGTGCCATCCGCAGTTCAGCGATCTCGGCGATCATCTTCTTGATGATGGCGCGGCCGAAGGACTGGAAGTCCTCCGCCACCATCACGAAGGCGCCGGGGCCGCCGATGACGTTGTCGCGGTAGTAGGTCTCGAGCCCGCCGGGCGGATTGGTATGCTCCGCGTTCCAGGGTACCTGGACGTCGCTGAGGATCACCAGTCCGTTGATGGTGATGCCCTTGGCGAGCGCGTCGTCACGGGCGAGCCGCACCTCGCGGCCGGCATTGTTGGTGCCGTCGCCGGAGAGGTCGATGGTGCGCCGCGGGGCCTCGAACGGCGAGCGCGCGAGCTGGGCGGCCGCGAAGTCGATGCCGCCGGAGATCGAGGTGCGGTCGGCGAAGGAGCGCGGCGCCTCCACCACGGCGTCGCCGAACTTGCGCGCGGTGCCGGCGCCGTCGATGGCGGTCCAGTCGATCACGACCTTCTGCGCGCCGAACCCGGACCATTCGACGAAACAGATCGCGATCTTGCCGTGCGGGCCGGACTTGATGGCGTCGAGAACTTGCGGATTGGAGATCGCGGCGGCGTAGCCGTCGCGCTGCAGCAGGAATTTCGGATGATCGATGCTGCGCGAGACGTCGGACGCGAGTACGAGCACCAGGTCGACCGGCTCGGCCGCGCGCGCCGGCGCGGCAAGAACCAGGACCAGGACGGCGAGCGCGCCGGCATTGCGGATGAGCGGAATCATGGTTGCGTCCCCATGACGGCGTTGCGGCGGACCCGGTGCCGCGGCGGAGGCTCCGCCGCGAGAAAGTCTAGCCGATTCCAGGGCGGTGCGAAGTGGGGTTGCGCTGTTTCGCGTGCGCGCGGCCATTGTGGCGGCAGGCCGGAAAGGGGCACAATCGCGCCTGGTGACGTCGTCATCGCAAGAATGCCGGCAATGGCACATTCGGCAAGGGAGGATGAGCACATGTTGTCACGACGCAGTTTCCTCAACGGTACCGTCGGCACCGGGCTGGCGCTCGCCACGCAAGGCCCGCAGCCGGCCGGCGCGCAACCGGCGCGGCGGCGCACCATCGTCGATGCGCAAGTCCATCTTTGGAAGGCGGAATCGGCGGACTGGAAATGGGTGCCCGGCCTGGTGCCGCAACTGCCGGAGCCTTTTACCATCGAGAAGCTGGTCCCGATGATGGATGAAGCCGGTGTCGACCGCGTGGTGATCGTGCCGCCGTCCTGGCCGGGCGACCGCAACGACTATGCGCTGGAGGCGGTCAAGCGCCATCCCGACCGCTTCGGCATCATGGGCCGCATTGCGCTCAACAATCCGCAGTCGGCGGCGCTGCTTCCAAGATGGAAGGAGCAGCCCGGCATGCTCGGCGTCCGTTTGACGTTCAACAACGCCGCGCAGAACCCGTGGCTCACGGACGGAACCGCCGACTGGTTCTGGCCCGCCGCCGAAAAGGCTGGCCTGCCGGTGATGTTCCTCGGCGGCGAGAAGGCGGTGTTCGGACGCATCGCGGAACGCCACCCGCAGCTCCAGCTCATCGTCGACCATATGGGGCTTTCATCGGAAGTCGCCCGCAACAAGATGATCCCGAAAGCGATCGAGGAGACGGTCGCGCTTGCAAAGTATCCCAACGTGTCCGTCAAGCTGTCGGCGCCGCCGGCCTATTCGGACGAGCCGTATCCCTTCCGCGACATGACGGCTCCTATTCGCCGGCTCTACGATGGTTTCGGCCCGCAGCGCTGCTACTGGGGCACCGACATGACGAATTCCTATGCCAAGGCGACCTACCGCCAGCGCATCACGCATTTCACCGACGAGCTTGGCTTCCTGTCGGAGGAGGACAAGGATTGGATCATGGGCCGTGCGATCCTGGCCCGGCTGAAGTGGGCCTAGGCAATTCCGCCGCCGCTTCCGCGCGTCCCCGCGAAAGCGCAGAGGGGCTCACTTGAGCCGCACGTGTCGCGGACGCGGGGCAGCGCAGATCCGGGACCGCCACAGACGAGATTGGAACGGTCCCGAGTCTGCGACGCAGCCGGAAAATTCTACGTCCGCTCGGGCTCGAAATTCATCGCGACGCCGTTGATGCAATAGCGCAGGTGCGTCGGCGGCGGGCCGTCGTCGAACACGTGCCCGAGATGGCTGCCGCAGCGGCTGCAATGCACCTCGGTGCGGCGCATGCCATGGCTGTTGTCGACCGTAGCCTCCACCGCGCCCTCGACCGGATCGTTGAAGCTCGGCCAGCCGGTGCCGCTCTCGAACTTCTTCTTCGACACGAACAGCGGCTGGTCGCAGCCGGCGCAGACGAAGGTGCCGTGGCGCTTCTCGTAGTTCAGCGCGCAGCTTCCGGGCGCTTCGGTGCCGTGCTCGCGCATGACCTCGTATTGCTCCGGCGTGAGGCGCTTGCGCCACTCCTCGTCCGTGTGGGTGACGGGAAATGTCTTGTGTTCCATGCGCTGGTCTCCATGAGCGACGCTGTTGCGATGATCTCGGTCAGGAGCAGTAGACCCGCGGCACCCGCGCCTGCGCCCGCATCACCCGTGCCTCGGGCGTGCGGCCGGCGATCTCCAGCACCAGCTTGTGGCGGGTCGCTTCCTTGAACTGGTCGCGCTCCTTGATCGGGATCACGAACGAGCCGGGGCCCCCGATCACGCAATCCTCGTAATAGATGTCGAGGTTCTCCGCCTGCTGCGCATACATGCCATAGCCGAACGGCCGCTTGAGCATGATCGGCAGGCCGTTGATGGTGATGCCGGCGGCGAGCACGTCGTCGCGCATCAGCGTGACCGGCGGGCCCATGTTGTTCGAGCCGTCGCCGGAAACATCGATGACGCGGCGGATGCCGCCGTAGCCGGAGGCCTCGAACAGCGGCTTGGCGAACTGGAGCGCACCATAGATCGACGTGCGCGGCGCCCGCCGGTAGGGGGCGCGCGCGATCTCGCTCGCCACCGCGTCGGCCGCTTCCGGGCCGTCGATCAGCCGCCACGGCATGACGATCCTCTGGTCGTAGAGGCCGGCCCATTCGAAATAGGTGACGGCGACCTTGCCGTGCATCCCGCCGCGCAGCGCCGACATGAACTCGCGCGAGGTGAGGCCGGTGATGTAGCCCTCGCGCTGCAGCTCCTGCTCCTCCGGGTCCATCGAATTGGACACGTCGACCGCGATCACCAGCTCGGTATCGACCGGCGTGGCGTTGGGGCGCTGGTCGGCAAACAGCCGCGGCCTGGTCGGCGCCGCAAGCCCGCCGTCCCCTGCGCCCAGCACCACGGCGGCCGCGGCTCCAGCCGCCAGCAACAAGATCAGCGACGTGCGCGCGCGCATCGGCCTCTCCTCCCGGTCTGCCGCATGGTGGCGCGGGCGGTTGGCGAGGGCAAGCCAGGGACTGCACCGAATCCGTCAAGGTCCGCGCGCTGGACATGGGCAGCAAAAAGGCTCCCGGCGGCATCGTCCTGCGACGGCATGGTTGACCCGCGGGCGCATCGTGCTGGTAGTCTCGGTCCAAACGCGCCCACAGGCCGGCTTGGCGCGGCCTGCACGGCGGGCCAGGGCAAGGCCGGGAACGGCCGCAGGAGGAAACGACATGGGAGCCATACGACGCGCGGGCGTGGTCGCGGTTTCCCTTGCGGCGATGATCGGCTCGCAGGCGGCGGCGCAGGCACCCGAACAATTCTACGCCGGCAAGTCGATCGATCTCGTGATCGGCTATCCTCCCGGCGGCAGCAACGACGTCTGGGGACGGATCGTCGCCCGCCATCTGGGCAAGCACATTCCGGGCAAGCCGGCCGTGGTGCCGCGCAATACGCCCGGCGCCGGCAGCTTCCTCGCGGTCAACCAGATCTACGCCGTATCGCCGAAGGACGGCACCGTGATCGGCATCGGCGCCCCGACGACGGCGCTCGACGAGAAGCTCGGCTCGCCCGGCGTGCGCTTCAAGACCGCCGAGCTCAACTGGCTCGGGCGCGTCGATTCCCTGGTCAACATGATCTTCATGTGGAACAAGACCTCCAAGGTGAAGACCTTCGCCGACGCGCAGCAGATCGAATCGACGCTCTCGGGGACGGGCGCGGGCTCGACCGTCTCGATCTTTCCGATCGTGATGAACAACGTGTTCAAGACCAGGTTCAAGCTGATCATGGGCTATCGCGGCTCGAACGAGGCCATGCTCGCGGTCGAGCGCGGCGAGGTCGAGGGCCACTCGACCTCCTGGGTCGGGCTCAAGGTCGCGCACCCGGATTGGGTGCGTGAGAAAATGGTTTCGCTGCTGGTGCAGTTCGCGCTCAAGCGGCATCCGGAATTGCCCGACGTGCCGACCGCCGTCGATCTCGCCCGCAATGACGAGGAACGGGCGATCCTCAGCGCCATCATGATCGCGGCGGAGGTCGGCTCGGCCTTTTTCACGACCCCGGGCGTGCCCGCGGACCGGCTCAACGCGCTGCGCCGCGCCTTCGACGCCATGGTCAAGGACCCCGAGTTTCGTGCCGAGGCCGAAAGGACTACGCTCACGGTCAGTCCCATGGCGGGCGAAGACCTGCAGAAGCTGGTGGCCCAGGTCAGCAACCTGTCGCCCGAGCTCCTGGAAAAGGTCCGCATCGCCTATCTGAGCAACCAGCATTGAGCCGGCAGGAGCGGAGGATCGACGCATGAAGGCAACCGTGGATGGCCATGTGGTCGCCGACAGCGACGACCTCACCGAGTGCAGCGGCTATCAGTATTTCCCGAGCGCCGCGGTGCGCCGTGAGTGGCTCGAGAAAGTCCCGAAAACGGAGACGGATCGCGCCTGCCCGCACGGCGTCCAGTTCTACGACGTGGTGGTCGACGGCGCGCGCCATGCGCGGGCGGCCTGGGCCTACGAGGCGCCGCTCGCCTCCAAGCAGCAGACCGCCGGCCGCATCGGGTTCTGGAAGGACGTCAAGGTTGGCTGAGGCGTGACCGCACTCACCAGCCCCGAGGTGCCTTGGCGGATTCAGGCCGCCGTCTACGGCATCGGGCTGTTCTCGACCTCGATCTTTCATATCGGGGCCGTGATCGTGCCGCTCTACGCCGCCACCATGAATCCGTCGCCGGTCATGTTCGGCCTGGTGTTCAGCGCGCTCAACGTGCTGCCGCTGATGTTTTCCATCCACGCCGGCGCCATGATGGACCGGCTGGGCGCCCGCCGCGTGATGCTCTTTTGCACGGCCATCGGCGCGGTCGTGCCGCTGTTCTACCCGGCGGTATCCTGGATTTGGGCGCTGGTGGTCCTGCAGATGTTCTTCGGCCTGTCGGAATCGATGGGCTGGCTCGGCGCGCAGACCATGATCGGCCAGTACATGCACGGGAAGACCTCCTATGCGGGACGGCTGAGCGTCGTCATCCGGATCGGGCAGTTCGTCGCCGCGCCCATGGGGGGCATGGCCTGGGACCTGTCCGGCCCCTGGGGTGCATTCATCCTGATGGCGCTGTGGGGCTCGGGCGCCGTCGCCTGCGCGCTCATGCTGCCGCAGCAGCCGGTCGAAGGCGCGACCGGGCCCTCGGCGGCGCCGCGATGGGCTTCGCTGCGGCTGCTGCTTCCCAGCGCGGCCGATTACGTCACCGCGTTCAAGCTGCTCGGCGTGCCGGCCGTGGTCGTGATCGTGCTGCTCGGTGCGATGATGCACGTCGGCAACGCGGTGCAGGGCTCGTTCTATGTCGCCTGGCTCAACGACATGGGCCTGACCGGCACGGCGATCGGCCTGTTGAGCCCGGCGGCCGCGGTCGCGGCGGCGCTGTTCTCGCTCCTGACGGCGCGGCTCATGCGCTACATCGCCGGGCTCTGGATCGTGCTGATCTCGTTATGGGCGGGCATCCTGCTCGTCTGCATCACGCCGCTCCTCGGCAGCTATCTCCTCCTGCAGGTCGCGATGTTCCTGCGCCACGGCGCCAACGGCCTCGCCCAGCCGCTGGTCATCACGCTGGTGCTGCGCAGCGCCGGCAAGGGCAACCAGGGCAAGGCGATCGGGCTGCGCGGCACCGCCAACCGCGTCGCCTCGATCGCCTCGCCGATCGCGATGGGGGCGATCGCCGAGGCGGTGGGGCTTGAGAATTCGTTCTACGTGGTCGGCGCTGCCGCCAGCCTGGCGATGGTGGTGATCGCCATCTATCTCTGGCGCCACCCCGGCGTCGCGCAAGTGGGCGAGGACTGAGCGGGTTTGCTCGCCCTTACGGCCGCCCGGCCCGGCGGGCCGCTGATCCGCAATCGGCCGCTGCGCCCCGATCGACCGCCCCCAATCGGACCGCCCCCTATCGACCAATGTGTGATGCCCATCACAGCGGCGAGGGCGCGCGGTCCCTAGGGTGCCGACATCATCCACTGCCGGAGTGCCCGGCCACCCAGGAGGAAAGCCATGATCGCCCGATCCGTCTCTCAGACCCTCGCGATCGGCGCCGCCGTCCTTGTCTTGGCTGGCGCGGCGAAGTCCGCAGCCGCCCACGAGGTCGAAACCGGCACCGTCCTGGTCTGCGATACAAAGGCCCAGGCCGAGCGGTTCGTGACGCACTTCAAGGGAAACCCGCAGGAGGCGGTCGGCGCGGTCAATGCCGAGGAGAACAACCCGAGCGCCTGCGCCTTCGCCGCCATCGCCTTCGTGCGCGGCTCCCAGATCGGCACCGCGCGCAGCGGGATGGCGGCGTTCGAGATCGTCCCGGTCATCGCGCTCGGCGTCAAGACCCCGGCCGGGATGCAACCGGTCGCGCCGGTGCCGCTCTTCACCCTCGTGCCGGTGAAGGAGTTCGCGGTCTAGACTAGCCGGTCCCGCGCTGGCGCTTGCCTGGAGGCGCCTCGGCATGCTCGTGGGTCGTCCCGTCGGCATGGGTGTGGGGCTTGACCAGGATGTCGGTCGGCACCACCACCACGCGGCCGTGGCGCACGCCGCGCTCCGCGATCACGTGCTCGGCGAAGTGCTGCACGTCCGCGGTCTTGCCGCGCAGGATCGTGACCTCCATGCAACTGTCGTGGTCGAGGTGGGCGTGCATCGACGCGAGCGAAAGCTCGTGGTGGTCATGGAAGGTGTCGGCGAGCCGCTTCGAGAGTTGCCGCGCGTGGTGGTCGTAGACATAGACCAGGGCGGCGACGCAGTCGCGCTCCTTGTCGAGCGTTTCGGCCGCCTCCCGGATGCCGGCGCGGGCGAGGTCGCGGATCGCCTCCGAGCGGTTCTGGTAGCCGCGGGCCGCGATGATGCGATCGAGCTCGGTCATGAGCTCGTCGTCGATGGTGATGGTCACGCGCTGCATGGGTTCCACCAATCCGGGCACCGGGCATTCGGCCCTGCGTGGTTGTATTCTTTAACGCGGCGGCGGCCAATGGCCGGCGCGGGCCGGATCGCGGCGGTGCGCAATCGGAACCCCAAAAGCGAACCCGCCCGGACGGATGTCCAGGCGGGCCGCTTTGACCGACGCGGGGGTGGATGGGGGCGCACGCGCCGATCGCAACTACCAGTCCCGAGGGCAAACCTCGGTAGCTCGGGTCGGACATCGTCGCGATGCCGAGAACGAAGCGGCAAAGCTGAACGCGCGCTGTTGCCTGGAGCCTTGCCGGCCACTCACTTGTTGGTCGCGCGCGCCCAGGGGCAGGTTCAAAGCCCGCGCACCCAGACGCGACGCATGCCGGATGCCGCGCGTGGTGCGAAAGCCGGCCGGGCGAACAATCTCGGCTTGCCGGACGTGGTGGCGGAACTGGTAGGATGGCGGGTCCGGTGACAATGCCCGCCAGTCTCGCCCATGAGCCGCTGCCATCGATGCGCGTTCGCACGGCCGGACGCCGCGATCTCGACGCGCTCATGACGCTCGAGCACCGGGTCTTCGCCACCGACCGGCTCTCGCGCCGCAGCCTGCGGCGTTTTCTGCAGTCGCCGAGCGCCGCCCTGATCGTGGCGGAGGCGGAGCGCGATCTCGCCGGCACCGCGATCGTCTTGTTCCGGCCGCGCTCGGCGCTGGCGCGGCTCTATTCGATCGCGGTCGCCCCGCACTTCACCGGCCGCGGCGTCGGCGCGCTGCTGCTCGGGGCGGCCGAGGAGATCGCGTGCCGGCATCGATGCAGCGCCATCCGCCTGGAGGTCCACCACACCAACCACGCCGCCATCTCGCGCTATCGCAAGAGCGGCTACCAGGAGTTCGACCGCCGTGCCGCCTACTACGAGGACGGCGGCGATGCCTTGCGGTTCGAGAAGCGGCTGGTCGCCGACCGGTCCGGGCAGCCGCCAGGCCGTTGAGGCAGGGAACTCGGCGCCCGGCCGGCGGCGCGATATCCCCAGCCACCTGACTCGGGCGGGCGAATCGGATTTATGCTCGCATCCGATACCGGAAGCGTGGCCAACCTGCTTATTTCGGGCTAACAAGGGACCGGCGTGGACGCCTTTGGTGTTGAGCTTCGGCTGCTATTGAGCTTCGGCCGTGACGGGCAGCGTGTCGTGATGCGGTCCGGCGGTCCATCGGGAATGATCAGGGATGGCGGTTGCGTCTGAGAGCTGCGCGGTTGCGTGGGCCGCGTTCGAGAGCTTGATCCGTTGGGATCGCGATCGTCTCGGCGCTGCGACCGTCGTCCGGAAAGGACCTTCATGACCGGCTGGGTCATTTTGGTGGACCAGCCCAAGGACCTGCCCAACGCCGACACCCCGCACAAGGTGATCACGACGAGCGAGTATCTCGCCCGTCCGCGCCTGTTCGACGTGGGCCGGCCGAAGCTCGTCAACCTGGCGCGCTCCTATGCCTACCAGTCGAAGGGCTACTATGCCTCGCTCCTGGCCGAGGCGCGCGGGCACCGGGTCGTGCCCTCGGTCGAGACCATGCTGGAGCTGCGCGAGGCCAAGCTCTACGAGCACGCCTTGCCGGAGCTCGAGGACGAGCTCAACCGCTGTGCGCGCCGCGTCGATTTCCAGCCCGAGGGCGAGTGCAAGCTGCTGGTCTGCTTCGGCCTGGCGCGCGACACCCGCTTCGAATCCTTCGGCCGGCTGCTGTTCGACTGGTTCCGCTGCCCGGCGCTCGAAGTCATCGTCGCGCCCGGCGAATGGCTGGCGATCGAGCGCATCCGCCCGCGCAACATCAACCGGCTGGTGAACGGGGAGGGCGATTTCTTCCGCACCTCTCTGCACCAGCACACCAAGCGCGAATGGCGCGATCCCAAGGCCCGCACGGTCGCCAAATACGATCTCGCGGTGCTCTACGATCCCAACGAGAAGATGCCGCCGTCGTCGCCGGCCTCGATCAAGCACCTGGCGCGGATGGCCGAGAAGCTCTCGGTCGACGTCGAGCCGATCACGCGGCGCCAGCTCGCCGAACTGGCGGAATACGACGGGCTGTTCATCCGCGAGAACACCTCGATCGACAACCACACCTACCGTTTCGCGCGCCGCGCCTGGCAGGAGGGCATGCCGGTCATCGACGATCCGATCTCGATGATCCGCTGCACCAACAAAGTGTTCCTGATGGAACTCCTGAGCCAGAACCAAGTGCCCACGCCGCCGACCGTGATCCTCTCGGAGGGCAGCGACCCCGCCAAGGTCATCGACGAGCTGAACCTGCCCATGGTGGTGAAGATCCCCGACGGCTCGTTCTCGCGCGGCGTGCACAAGGTCAATACGGCCGAGGAGTTCCGGCGCATCACCGACGAGCTGTTCGAGGAAACCGACCTGCTGCTGGCGCAGAAGTTCCTGCCGACCGAGTTCGACTGGCGCGTCGGCGTGCTCGCCGGCGAGCCGCTGTTCGTGTGCCAGTACCGCATGGCGCGCGGTCATTGGCAGGTCGTCAAGTACCGGCCCGACGGGTCGTCGCAGGAGGGCGGCTTCCGCACCTTCGAGCTCGACAAGGCGCCGCGCGAACTGATGGACATCGCGGTGCGCGCCGCGCGCCCGATCGGCGAGGGCTTCTACGGCGTCGATATCAAGGAGACCGGCAACGGCTTCATCGTCATGGAGGTCAACGACAACCCCAACCTCGAGCACGGCATCGAGGACCAGGTCGGCAAGGACGAGATTTGGATCCGCTTGCTCAAGTGGTTCATCGAGCGATTCGAGCAGTAAGGCGTTCGTTCGTAGGGTGGGCAAAGCGAAGCGTGCCCACGCGCCATGTATTCGAACGCATTTGAGTCTGTTCACCTACTCCAGCAATCGCGTGGGCACGGCGCGTTACACGCCTTGTCCACCCTTGTTTGCGGCAATGACTCACGTCCGGGCGAGCTTCACCTCGATGGGCGGGCCGCTCTTGAGCGTCTGGTAGTCTGTAGGTGGGCAAAGCGAAGCGTGCCCACGCGTCTTCAACCCTGGCGCCTTGCAAAGCCGCGTGGGCACGGCGCTTCGCGCCTTTGCCCACCCTTGGATTCGGCTGAAGCGATCGAACGTCGCATTGTGCAGCCTTGACATATCGGTAAGTCGTGTCTTACGGTAAGGCATGGCTTACGCAGAAGTCTTTACGGCGCTGGCGGATCCAACACGCCGCCAGATATTCGAGGCCTTACGCGAGCAGCCTCAGTCCGTGGGTGCGTTGGCGGAAGGTCGGCCGGTGAGCAGGCCTGCCGTGTCGCAACACCTGAAGGTGCTTGAATGGGCGGGGCTGGTCAGCGTCGAGCCAAAGGGGAATCGTCGCCTGTATTCAATCCGGCGCGATGGGTTGGACGATCTGCGCCAGTATCTGGAGAGTTTCTGGTCAGACGCTTTGTCTGCTTATGCAGCCAACATTGAGCGGCGTGTAAGAACCCGCAAGCTGAAACATAGGAGAACGTAATGCTTGATCCCATCGTCAAGACAATTGAAGTCCCATGCAGCCAGGAAAAAGCATTCACGGTGTTTGTGAACGAAATGGGCAGTTGGTGGCCGCTGGACAAACGCTCCATGTCAATGAGAACCGGCAAGCCTGCCAAGTCGTTGCGAGTCGAGCCGAGGCCGGGCGGCAAGATCGTGGAGATCGGCCACGATGACACCGAACACTGGTGGGGCACGATAAGGTCGTACAAGCCGCATGACTCGGTCAGCATGGATTTTCACATGGGAATGCCGCCACAAAACGCAAGTCTCGTCGAAGTGCGGTTCACCCCACTTGATAACGACCGAACGCGGGTCGAGCTCACCCAAAGCAATTGGGAAGCATTCGGTGACATGGCTGAGATGCTGCGTAGCCACTACGGCCCAGGCTGGGTGATCATTTTTGAGCAGGCCTACAAATCCGCCTGCGGCGGCTAAAGCAGGGCTACTCAGCGGCAGCCATCGCGCGTCCAACTATGCCGCGAGCGTAGGGTGGGCAAAGGCGCGGAACGCGCCGTGCCCACGCGACTGTTGGCAATGGTGCGAACAGACATCAATGCGTTCGGATACGTCACGCTACGGATTCTACGGGTTTGGCCGGAACGGCAATCCTCACGTCCCCAGCAGCGTCGCGATCCATTCCGGCCGCAGGTTGTAGCCGAGGAAGCCGGCGATCCCCATGACGAGGCCGAAGGCGCCCGAACCCCAGGCGACGTAGAGCAGCCAACAGGCGCTCACCAGCGACGCCACCGCGGACAGGGCGACCGCGATCGAGAGAAACGCGTCCGACATGTCGAACTGGTCGTCGCGGAAGTTGAGCCGGTCGTATTCCGCCTCCAGCGCCTTGGCCTTCGCCATGGTCTCCTTCGAGCGGCCCTCGTATTTCCGGATGTCGGACTCGTATTCGGCCGCCTGCTTCGCCGCTAGCGCCTTGTCGATCTGGCCGCCCGTCTCGATGAGGCGCAGCGTCGAGAGCCCGTTCTCGTCGACATGGAGCTTGATGCGCGCGGATTGATACTCGGCCCAGGCGTCGACCGATTCCGATTTTGCCTTCTGCATCGCCTGGTTGATGTTGTCGTCCTTGACCTTGGAGATCGCCATGAACACCGTGAGGACGACCACGGTGACGGCAACGAGATCGTTCATGCGCTTGGCGGCGCCTTCGGTCTTGATGTCCTCGGCCATGCGAACCCTCCGGCGACTCAGAGGGCGTCAGTCTAGCCGATCAGGCTGCGGAATTCGTCCTGGCTGCGGCGAAGCGGCGGTCCGCAGAGCCTGTGCAAGCTCGCCTCGCTCGCTTATTGTCGCGCTGCCACTGTCATGAGGACACGATGAGATCGACACGCTTTGCAGGCGCCGCCATGGCGCTGGCGCTCGCCGGCGCGCTGCCGGCCACGCCCGGCTCCGCCCAGCCGCTGGAAAAAGTATCCTTCGGCACCAACTGGGTGGCCGAGGGCGAGCACGGCGGCTTCTACCAGGCGCTCGCCGACGGCACCTACCGCCAATACGGGCTCGACGTGACCATCGTGCAGGGCGGACCGAACCTCAACAACCGCCTGCTGCTGCCGACCGGGCGCATCGACTTCTTCATGAGCGCGAACACGCTGCAGTCGTTCGACGCGGTCGAGCAGAACATCCCGGTGGTCGCGGTCGCGGCCATGTTCCAGAAGGAGCCGCAGGTGCTGATCGCGCATCCCGGCCAGGGGATCGAAAAATTCGAGGACCTCAAGCGGCTCACGTTGTTCATCTCCAAGGAAGGCATCGCCAGCTATTTCCAATGGCTCAAGACCGACTACGGTTTCGACGAGAGCAAGGTGAAGCCGTACCTGTTCAACCCGCAGCCGTTCCTGGTGGACAAGAGAAGCGCCATGCAGGGTTATGTGACGTCGGAGCCCTATGCGATCGAGAAGCAGGGCGGCTTCAAGCCGAAGGTGTTCCTGCTCGCGGACCAGGGCTTCAACGCCTATTCGACGCTGATCGAGACCCGCCGCGACCTGGTGGAGAAGAAGCCCGACACGGTGCAGCGCTTCGTCGATGCCTCGGTGATCGGCTGGTATCACTACCTCTACGGCGACAACAGGTCGGGCAACGCGCTTATCAAGCGCCACAATCCGGAAATGACCGACGAGATGCTCGGCTACACGGTCGCCAAGCTCAAGGAACACGGCATCGTGGATTCCGGCGATGCGGCGGCGCTCGGGATCGGCGCCATAACCGACGCGCGCATGGCAAGCTTCTACGACAAGATGGTGCGCGCGCGCGTGGTCAAGCCGACGGTCGATCCCGCCAAGGCCTATACGCTGCAGTTCGTGAACAGGAAGGTCGGCATCGAATTGCGGTGAAGGGGTTCCGCTCTCTCGATCGACCGCAACCCCTCACCCCAAACTCTCCCAACGGGAGAGGGAGCCCACCGCGTTCGCGGCGCCGCCAGTGGCTATCAGGTCGTAACCATGTCGCCCACTCACCGCACATCCGGTGCCAGCTTCGCCGTCTCGCTGCGCAATGTCGGCAAGACCTACGCGAGCGGCGTCGTCGCGCTCGATCGCTTTAATCTCGATGTGTGGCCGGGCGAGTTCGTGTCGCTGCTGGGGCCCTCGGGCTGCGGCAAGTCGACGGCGCTGCGCATCATCGCGGGCCTGAGCGAGCCGAGCGGCGGCCTGGTGGAATGGCCGCGGAGCGATGGCGCGGAGCGCGGCCCTGAGATCGGCTTCGTGTTCCAGGAGCCGACTTTGATGCCGTGGGCGAGCGTCGCCGGCAACGTGCGGCTGCCGTTGCAGCTCCGGCACGCCGATGCCGCCGCCGCGACGCCGCGCGTCGAGGCCGCGCTCGAACGGGTCGGGCTCGACGGCTTCGCGCAAGCCTACCCGCGCGAACTCTCCGGCGGCATGAAGATGCGCGCCTCGATCGCGCGCGCGCTCGTCACCGAGCCGAAGCTCCTGCTCATGGACGAGCCGTTCGCGGCGCTCGACGAGATCACGCGCTTCAAGCTCAACGACGACCTCTTGTCGCTCTGGCAGACGCTCGGCAAGACCGTGGTGTTCGTCACCCATTCGGTGTTCGAGTCGGTCTATCTCTCCAACCGGATCGTGGTGATGACGCCGCGGCCCGGGCGCGTGTTCACCGAGCTCTCCGTCGACGCGCCCTATCCGCGCGGCCAGCGCTTCCGCACCTCGACGGACTACGCCGGCTTCTGCCGCCGCGCCTCCGAAGCGCTGGCGGACGCGACCGCGCGCGCAGGCGAGCGATGAGCGCCGCGCCTCCGGCTCCGGCGCCGCGTCCGCCGCGCCGCGGCAACCGTGGCGAGGACGCGTTGCGCGTGCTGCTGCCGATCGCAGTGCTGGCGCTCGGCGTCCTGGTCTGGGACCTGGTCGTGCGCCTGAAGGGGATTCCGCCCTACGTGCTGCCGGGCCCGCGGCTCGTCTTCGCGACGCTGGTCAACGACTGGACGGTGCTGTCCGGGTCGCTCATGGTCACGCTGACGACGACGCTCGAAGGATTCGTGCTCGCGCTCGTCGGCGGCGTCGGGCTTGCGGTCCTGTTCAACCAGTCGCGGCTGCTCGAATATTCGCTCTATCCCTATGCGGTGATCCTGCAGGTGACGCCGGTGGTGGCGGTGGCGCCGCTGCTTCTGATCTATCTGCCGCAGCCGCTGGCCGTGCTCGCCTGCGCCTGGATCGTCGCCTTCTTTCCGGTGCTGGCCAACAGCACGCTCGGCCTCAACTCGGTCGACCGCAACCTCGCCGACCTATTCCGCCTCTATGGCGCCTCGCGCCTGCAGGTGCTGTGGCGGCTCAAGCTGCCGGCGGCGCTGCCCTATATCCTCGGCGGCATGAAGATCGCGGGCGGGCTGTCGCTGATCGGCGCGGTCGTGGCCGAGATCGCGGCGGGCTCGGCCGGCGCCGGATCGGGACTGGCCTACCGCATCGCCGAATCCGGCTATCACCTCAACATCCCGCGCATGTTCGCGGCGCTGCTGCTGCTCTCGCTCGCCGGCATCGTGATCTACTTCGCGCTGGCACTGCTGTCTTATCTGCTGCTGCGGCGCTGGCACGAGAGCGCGCTGGCGCGCGAGACCTAGAGTCACCGCGTTGCAACCTTGCCGCCGACCGAGTCTGCCTCGCGAGGGTCGCGCCGTCATGCAAAGACGAGCTGTATGGCGACGCCGAGCACGGCCATCACCGCCACCACCTCGATCAAGCCGCGATGGAACCAGAACGCGAGCACGGCCGCGATGGCGGCGAGCGCCGTGGCCTTGAGGTCGAGCGCGAGCGGATCGAAGGCATACCAGCGCAACAAGCCGGCGTGCCGTTCCTCGACCTGGCCGAACAGCACGTGCAGCGCGAACCACACCGACAGGTTCAGGATCACGCCTACCACCGCGGCGGTGATGGCGGCGAGCGCGCCGGACAGCCGGCGGTTGGCGCGCAACTGCTCGACGAAGGGCGCGCCCGCAAAGGTCAGCAGCATGGCCGGCGTGAACGTCACCCAGGTGGTCATCGCCGCCCCGAGCATGCCCGCGACCACCGGCGAGAACGGCGCCGCATCGCGAAACGCCGCCAGGAAGCCCACGAATTGCGTGACCAGGATGAGCGGGCCGGGCGTGGTTTCGGCGAGGCCCAGACCGTCGACCATCTCGGGCGCCGTCATCCAGCCGTGGGTCTCGACCGCCTGCTGCGCCATATAGGCGAGGAGCGCATAGGCGCCGCCGAAGCTCACCACCGCGAGCTTGGAGAAGAACGTGCCGATGCTGACGAGGACATGATCGGGTCCGAGCGCGAGCGCGGCGAGCGCGACCGGCGCCCACCACGCCACGAGGCCGATGGCCGCCGCCGCCGCGGACTTTTGCCAGCGGTCGGGCACCGGGGCGGCCAGGTTCTCCTTGCCGGGATTGAGCCCGAGCAGGGCGGGCGAGCGTTGCGCGACCAGGAAGCCGACCAGCGCGGCGGCGCCGACGATCAGCGGAAACGGCAGCGCAAAGACATGGATGCCGATGAAGGCGCCGCCCGCGAGCGCGAGCAGCACCGAGGTCTTGAGCGCGCGCTTCCCGATGCGCAGCAGCGCCTCGACCACGATCACCAGCACGGCGGCCTTGATGCCGTAGAGCGCGCCGTCCACGATCGAGTGGCCGCGCCCGAGCGCGTAGAGGAGGCTCAGGCCGAGCATCACAAAGGCGCCCGGCAGCACGAACAGGATGCCGGCGGCGAGCCCGCCGCGCACGCCATGCAGCAGCCAGCCGATATAGGTGGCGAGCTTCTGCGCCTCGGGGCCCGGCAGCAGCATGCAGAAGTTGAGCGCGTGCAGGAAGCGCGCCTCCTCGACCCATTTCTTCTCGTCCACCATGATGCGGTGCATCAGCGCGATCTGTCCGGCCGGGCCGCCGAAATTGATGCAGCCGATCTTGAGCCAGACCTTGAAGAACTCGCCGAAGCCCGGGCGCCCGTCGCCGGGTCGTGTCTCTGAAGCGGAGGCAGTTTGTGAGGTCATTTCATCAGGCTCGTTCGGTGCCACCCTTCCCCGGAAAGGGGAGGGCCGACCTCTCCCTTTCAGCGGGAGTGAAGAAAAATCATGCGGCTTTCGCCGGCCAGTTATGGCGTTCGCCGGCCGCGTGGCGAAGCCAGGCGAACAGCGCATCGTAGACCATAAACCCGTGCCGCAGCATGCCGTGGTCGTCGTCGCCGGCCAGCGCCGAGAGCCCGAGCGAGACCGCGTGCAGGCCGGCCGCTTCCGGTGCCAGGTCGGGCCGCGCCGTGTCGGCGCCGCGCACGATCAGCGCGAGCCGCGCCAGCGACGGCTCGGCTTCAAGCCCGAACAGCTTGAGCATGGTGTCGAAGGTGCAGCGGCCCCCTTCATGCGAGAGCTCGATGCCCTCGATGTCGAACGGCACCGCGGCGCTCTCGCGCGCCACCGCCGGCACCTCCGGGGGATCGACATAAAGAATGCGCGCGTCGGCATCGAGGAAGCGCCGGACCAGCCACGGGCAGGCGACACGGTCGATCTTCGGCCGCCGCCGCGTGACCCACCGGCTCGGCCGCGCCGGGGCGAGGCGGTCGAGCGCGGCCTTGTCGATCAGCGGCAAGCCCGCCTGCGTCCATCCGGCATAACCGCCCTGCAGCACGCGGGCGTCAAAACCGTCGGCGCGGAGCTCCGCGGCGACGGCTTGGCTGCGCTGATGGCCCTCCCTGCAGGCGACGACGGCCGGGCGCTTGCGGTCGATGGCGGACGCCCATTGCGCCACCTCGGCGGCGTCCCGCCACGCCGCGGCCGGCAACAACCCGGCGGCCGCGTCGTAGACGTCGCGGCGGCGCGCATCGACGATCTGCGGCGCGTGGCCGGTGCCGATCGACGACCAGAGATCATGGGGTGAGATGAAAAAGCTCGCAGCAAACATGAGCCCCCTCCGTTGCAGAGGAGGCGGTGCTTGGGCTCGCGAGCCTTGGGACCCGGGGCGACCGCCGCAGGCCCCGCGACTCCTGTTTAGCCGAAACGGCCGGCCTGCGCAAATGCGCCAGTTGCTCAAGCTTCTCGGGAAAGGCTAATACCAGCCCTCGTAATGATCGACACTCGCGCGTTTGCGGGGCGGCGGGTGAGAAACGAGGGACCGTCATGGCCAAGATCGAGGACCGCGCGAAGTCGAAGCCGGCGGCTCCGCAAGTCGCTCCAGGGCTCAACGACGACATCGGCGAGGAGACGCGGCTCGCGCTCTACCGGTCGCAGGTGCTGCTGCGCGAGGCCGAGCAGCGCGCCTTCGATCTGTTCCTGCAGAACCTGGTGAAGGGCACCAGCCATCTCTCGTTGGGCCAGGAGGCGGTGGCGGCCGGTTTCGCGGTCGCGATGAAGCCGGGCGACCTCTCGTTCTGCACCTATCGGGGCCACGCCCATACGCTCGCGCGCGGCGTACCGGTGGAGAAGGTGCTGGGCGAGCTGATGCAGCGCGACAACGGTCTGATGCGCGGCAAGGGCGGTTCCATGCACCTCACCTCGACCGAGCACGGCGTGATGGGCTCCTACGCCATCATCGGCGCGCATCTGCCGATCGCCTGCGGCGCCGCCTGGCGCGCGCAGTACAAGGGCGCGAGCGACGTGTCGGTGTGCTTCTTCGGCGACGGCACCACCAATATCGGCGCCTTCCACGAGGCGCTCAATTTCGCGGCGGTGTGGAAGCTGCCCGTGATCTTCGTGTGCGAGAACAATCTCTACATGGAATACACGCCGATCGGCGACGTCACGGCTGTCGAGCATCCCGCCGCCGACCGCGCCGGCGCCTATGGACTGCCGCGCATCGTCATCGACGGCAACGACGCCGACGAGGTCTACCGCACCGCCATCGCCGCCTACGGCAAGGCGCGCGCGGGCGGCGGGCCGTCGCTGATCGAATGCATGACCTACCGTCACAGCGGCCATTCGCGCGCCGACCCGGCGAAATACCGACCCGAGGGCGAGCTGGAAAAGTGGAAGCAGCGTGACCCGATCAAGATCTACCGCGAGCGGCTCAAGCAGTTCGGAATCGCCGACGACGCGGTCGCCGGCATCGAGGCCGAGGTGCGGCGGATCGTCGACGACGCGACCGAGGCGTGCAAGGCGGCGCCGATGCCGCCGCTCGACCTGCTCGCCACCGACGTCTACGCCGACGGAGGGTTCGCATGGCGGAACTGACGTATAGAGACGCGGTGGCACGTGGGATCGCGCAGGAAATGGCGCGCGACGAGGATGTCGTGTTCCTCGGCGAGGACGTCGGCAAGGCCGGCGGCGTGTTCAAGGCGACGGTCGGATTGTTCGAGCAGTTCGGTCCGCTGCGGGTGCGGGACACGCCGATTTCCGAGCAGGCGATCCTGGGCGCCGCCATGGGGGCGGCGATGACCGGCTTGAAGCCGATCGCCGAGATCATGTTCTCGGATTTCTTCGCCGTCTGCTTCGACTACATCGCCAACGAGTTCAGCAAGAGCCGGTATATGTCCAACGGCCAGGTCAAGTGCCCGCTGGTCGTGCGCACCGGCAACGGCGCCGGCTCGCGCTTCGGCGCCCAGCACTCCCAGAGCGTGGAGAACTGGTGCATGATGATCCCGGGCCTGAAGGTGGTGGCGCCCTCGAACCCGCGCGACGTGATCGGCCTGATGGCGGCGGCGGTGCGCGACCCTGACCCGGTGATCTTCTTCGAGCACAAGTCGCTCTATCCGACCAAGGGCGAGGTGCCCGATGGCGAGATCGTCGACACGCTCGGCAGTGCCGCGATCGCGCGGCCGGGCAAGGACGCCACGATTTTGGCGCTGGCGCTCATGGTGCCGCGCGCGCTCGCCGCGGCCGAGAAGCTCAAGGCGGAACACGGCATCGACTGCGAAGTTGTCGATGTGCGCTCCCTGGTGCCCCTGGACACGCAGACCATCCTCGGCTCGGTCGCGCGCACGCACCGCCTGTTCACGGTCGAGGAGAACCCGCGGCTGTGCGGCTGGGGCGCCGAGATCGTGTCGATCGTCGTAGATGAGGGCTTCTACGAGCTCGATGGCCCCCCGGTGCGGATCACGACGCCGCATATTCCGCTGCCGGCGGCCGATATTCTCGAAGACATCGCGCTGCCCACCGTGGACCGGATTGTGGAGCGGGTGCGGCGGTCGATGCAAAGTTGACGGATGGCAATGACATCTTCGCTTTCGTGAGGATTGCCTCGGTGTTGCGGCGAACTCGGTCTGCTCCCTCCCCCGCAAGGGGGGGAGGAGCGCTGTGGCGCCGGCCTTCGCAACACCAGGCCATCGCAGCGCGTCGTTAGAATAGTAGGATCAGTCCGATGTACGACAACCTCCTCGCCAATGTCCCGACCGACCTGTGGATCGGCGGCCGCTGGCAAAAATCATCCGACGGCGGGCGCTTCGATGTCATCGATCCGGCGACCGAGAACACCATCGCCTCGGTCGCCAGCGCCACGGTGGACGACGCCAAGGCCGCGGTCGCTGCGGCGAGCGACGCCTTCCCCGGCTGGGCGGCCAAGCAGCCGCGCGAGCGCGCCGAGATATTGCGCAAATCCTTCGAGCTGATCATGCGCGACGCCGAGCGGCTCGCGAAACTGATCACCATCGAGAACGGCAAGGCGCTCTCGGACTCGCGCGGCGAGGTCGCCTACGCGGCCGAGTTCTTCCGCTGGAACGCGGAGGAGGCGGTGCGCAACATCGGCCAGAACGCGCGCGCGCCGGCTTCGGGCGCCCGCATCTTCGTGCACCACAAGCCCGCCGGCGTCGCCGTGCTGGTGACGCCGTGGAATTTCCCCGCCGCGATGGCCACGCGCAAGATCGGCCCCGCGCTCGCGGCCGGCTGCACGGTGGTGCTCAAGCCCGCCTCCGACACGCCGCTCACCATGCTGGCTTTGATGCCGATCCTCGAGGAGGCCGGCGTGCCGGCCGGCGTGGTCAACGTCATCCCCTCGCGCAACTCCGGCAAGGTCGTCGACGCGATGCTGCATGACATGCGCGTGCGGGTCGTCTCCTTCACCGGCTCGACCGAGGTCGGCCGCCTGCTTTTGAAGCAGGCCGCCGACAATATCGTCAAGCCGGCGATGGAGCTCGGCGGCAACGCGCCCTTCATCGTGTTCGAGGATGCCGACATCGACGCCGCCATCGAGGGCGCCATGATCGCCAAGATGCGCAACATGGGCGAGGCCTGCACCGCCGCCAACCGCTTCTATGTCCACGAACAAGTGCACGACGAGTTCGCGAAGAAGCTCACCGCCAAGATGAGCGGGCTGAAGATGGGCAACGGCCTCGACGACGGCGTGGCGCTCGGGCCGCTCGTCAACGAGGCCGGACGCAAGAAGGTGATCGAGCTCGTCGACGACGCCGTGACCAAGGGCGCGACCGTGCTCACCGGCGGCAAGACGCCCGACGGCAAGGGCTTCTTCTATCCGGCGACCGTGCTCGACAACGTGCCGGACGGCGCCAAGATGCTCAACGAGGAGATTTTCGGACCGGTGGCGTCGATCCAGATCTTCAACACCGAGGACGAGGCGATCAGGCGGGCGAACGATACCGAATACGGCCTGGTCGCCTATCTCTACACCAAGGACCTGAGCCGCGGCATGCGCGTGTCCGAAAAACTCGAGTTCGGCATGATCGGGCTCAACCGCGGGCTCGTCTCCGATCCGGCCGCGCCCTTCGGCGGCATGAAGCAGTCCGGCATCGGGCGCGAAGGCGGCCACGAGGGGCTGATGGAATTTCTCGAAACGCAATACATTTCGCTGAACTGGTGAATTGTTTCCGACCTCGCGCGGGGCTATGAGTTCGCGGCAGGCGACCGCCTGATCCTGCGGCCGATCGAGTCCAGTAACGAGATCGTCTGGGAGCGGGTGACGTGAGCGGGCCGACGCTGCCGATGACACGCAAAATCAGCGCGGCGAACCCGCTCTGCTGCCTCCCCCCATCGCCCGTCGAAGACGGGCGTAAACGCCCTGGCGCTGGGGGAGGGTTGGGGAGAGGGGCGGTTCCGGATTCGGTCTTTCTTGGGGTACCCCTCTCCCTGTCCCTCCCCCGCAAGGGGGGAGGGAACGCTGTAGGGCCAACCTTCGTCACGCCAATTGGGTTTCCGCGTCAAGCAAACGATCCGAGCCAACACCAAGGTCATCGTCCATGAACGTGCTGATGCCGCAGCTCGGCGAGACCGTCTCCGAGGGCAAGGTCACGAAATGGTTCAAGGCGGCCGGCGACGCCGTGAAGCCGGGCGATAACCTGTTCGAGATCGAGACCGACAAGGTGTCGATGGAGGTGCCGTCGACCACGGCCGGGGTGCTCTCGGAGATCCGCGTCGGCGTCGGTGCGGTGGCGCCGGTCGGAGCCGTGGTCGCGGTGATCGCGAGCGAGGGCGGTGCCACGACCAGCGCGGCCGGCGCGGCACAAACGCCGGCGTCGCCTGCGCCGCAAAGCCCGATGGGGCAACGGCTGACGTCCGCGCACGCCGTCGCGTCGACCAGGCCGGCGGCCGCCGCATCGGCGCCGTCCGCGCCGCGCAAGCTCGACCCGTTCTTCGAAGTGCGTACGCCCGAGCGCAACTACGGACCCGCGAGGCTGCCGGGCGGCACCCACATCACGCCGCTCGCGCGCCGGCTCGCTTCCGAGGCCGGCATCGATCTCGGCCGCGTTTCGCCATCCGGGCCGCATGGGCGCATCGTCGCGCGCGACGTGGAGACGGCGATCGCGGCAAAGCCTGCCGCCGGGGCGCCGCCCGCGCTTGCGCGCGGCATGTCGGCCGACGAGGTGAGGGCGCTCTATCGCGACGTGCCGTTCGACGAGGTGCCGGTCGACGGCATGCGCGCGACCATCGCGCGGCGGCTGGTGCAGGCGAAGCAGACCATCCCGCATTTCTATCTGACCGCCGACGTCGAGATCGGCCGGCTGCTGGCGCTGCGCGAAGACGCCAACGCCGCCGCGGGGACGGGCAAGGACGGCAATGCGGCCTTCAAGCTCTCGGTCAACGACCTCGTCATCAAGGCCTGGGCGGCGGCGCTGCAGCGCGTCCCGGCCGCCAACGCGGTCTGGGCCGAGGACCGTATCCTGCGCTTCAAGCACTCCGACATCGCCGTCGCGGTGGCGATCGACGGCGGGCTGATCACGCCGGTGATCCGGCAGGCCGAAATGAAGCCGCTCTCGGCGATCTCGGCCGAGATGAAGGAGCTTGCGGCCCGCGCCCGCGCCAGGAAGCTCAAGCCGGGCGAATACCAGGGCGGCGCGTCGGCGATCTCCAACCTCGGCATGTACGGCATCCGCGAGTTCGCCGCGATCATCAGCCCGCCGCATGCCACCATCCTCGCGGTCGGCGCGGCGCGCCGGCAGGCGGTCGAGAGGGACGACGGCGGCGTCGGCTTCGCGAGCGTCATGTCGGTGACGCTGTCCTGCGATCACCGCGTGGTGGACGGCGCGCTCGGCGCCGAGCTGATGGCGGCGTTTCGCGGTTTCGTCGAGCAGCCGGTGACGATGCTAGTGTAGGGACCTCGCGCCGCTCATTGCCGCGAAGGCGGCAATCCAAGCTTCGAGGTTTTCAGAAAGTTCGCGGCCACGAGCGGATCGGGTAAACGAATCGGGCGAAGGAGAGCCATCATGAGCAAGTGCGTCATATCGGCGATCGTCATGTTCGTCATGGCGTTCGCACTGAGTTGGTTCGTGCACGGGTTTCTGCTGCACGCCGACTACATGCGGATGCTGAGCTGGATGCGGAAGCCTGAAGACACGCATTCGCTGATGGTGTGGATGATCCTCGCGCATGCGCTGTTCGCCATCGCCTTCACCTGGATTTACCGGCAGGGCCGCGAGGACAAGCCCTGGCTGATGCAGGGCATCCGTTACGGCCTCGCGGTCTCGCTGCTGGCGATCGCGCCGACCTATCTGATCTACCACGTGGTCACGCCGGTTCCGCTGAACGTCGCCATCAAGCAGATCGTGTTCGATACCATCCGCGTCGTGCTGATGGGCATCGTGCTCGCCTGGATCAACCGCCAGCCGGTGCCGACATCACATGGCTGAGGACAAGACCGAGGTGCTGCTGTTCGGGCCGCTCAGGCCGACCATCGTCAATGGCCTGGAGGCGGCGTTCACGCTGCACAAGCTCGCCCAGGCGAAGGACCGTGATCGGTTTCTCGCCGAGGTCGGGCCGCGCGTGCGCGCGATCGCGGCGAGCGTGTCATCGATCCGCATCGACGGCGCGCACATGGCGCGCTGCCCGAAGCTCGAAATCCTCGCGACCTTCGGGGTCGGCTACGACCACATCGATGTGCCCTACGCGGCCGCCCACGGCGTCACCGTCACCAACACGCCGGAGGTGCTCACCGAGGAGGTCGCCGACACCGCGCTCGGGCTCCTGCTCTGCACCGTGCGCGAGTTCCCGCAGGCCGAGCGCTTCCTGCGCGCCGGCCGATGGACGGAGAAGGCCTATCCGCTCACGCGGGCGACGCTACGCAACCGCACCGTTGGCCTCGTCGGCATGGGCCGCATCGGCCAGGCGATCGCGCGCCGGCTCGACGCCATGGCGGTTCCGGTCGTCTATCACTCGCGCCGGCCGGCGGCGGGCGTCGCCTACCGGCATTATCCGAAGCTGCTCGACATGGCGCGCGATGCCGACGTGCTGCTGGTGATCACGCCCGGCGGTCCGGAAACCAGGAACCTCATCGACGCGCAGGTGCTCGAGGCGCTCGGTCCCGACGGCATCCTCATCAACATGGCGCGCGGTTCGGTGGTGGACGAGGCGGCGCTGATCAAGGCGCTGCAGGACAAGACCATCATGTCGGCCGGCCTCGACGTCTACGTGCGCGAGCCGGAGGTGCCGTGCGAGCTGATCGCGCTCGACAACGTGGTGCTGTTCCCGCATCTCGGCTCGGCCACGGTCGATACCCGCAACAAGATGGACCAGCTCGTCGTCGACAATCTCCTCGCCTGGGCCGCCGGCAAGCCGCCGCTCACGCCGGTGCCGGAAACGCCGTGGCCGAAGGAGCGTGGGTGAAATGCGCGATCGAGCGTGATCTGACTTTCTTGCATTAGCCCGCATTGCATTGAGCCGCTGTCGGTGCGGCACACTCGGTGTGCTCCCCTTCCCCTTTCGGGGACGGGTTGGGGGTGGGGGTCGTCTCTACCCGTGCCACCCCCACCCCTGTCCCCTCCCCACAAGCGGGAGGGGAACGCTGGGGCGCCAGCCTTCACGCCATGACGGCGCCATGTCGGCGTGCTAGCATTTTCGCATGTCGATCCGGCGTCACCCCGTCATGTCACGCACGCGCGTCGCGCTTGTCGCCCTGTTGGCGCTCGCAGTCTCCGTAACCGTCGCCCGGGCCGAGCCTGCGCCCGCCGTCGGCGACGCCGCCAAGGATCTGGTCGGCTCCTGGGAAATCTCCAACGCCGACCGCGACAAGAGCTGCGTGGTGACGTTCAGCGTCGAGCCGGCGCCCGGCGGCTTCGAGCTCGAGCTCGACCCGGGCTGCGCCGCCGCCTTCCCGCAGCTCAAGGAGGTCGTGGCTTGGACGCTCGGGGACCTGCTGCGGCTCCTCGACGGCAAGGCGGTCGCCGTGCTCGAATTCACCGAGGTGGAGAGCGGCATGTACGAGGGCGAGCGCAAGGGCGAGGGGCTCTACTTCATGCAGACTGTGGCCGCCATCAAGGCCGACACGCGCACCGCCGAGCAGATGGTGGGCGACTGGAAGCTCCTGCGCGAGCTCGACAAACCGCTCTGCACGCTGACGCTCTCCGACGCTGCCGGAGGCGGCGAGACCTACAAGCTCCTCGTGAAGCCGGGTTGCGATGCGGCGATCGTGGCCTTCGGCCTCGCCACCTGGCGGCTCGACCGCGACCAGCTCGTGCTCGCCGGACGCGCTGGCACCTGGCGCTTCGGCGAAAGCGATCCCACGACCTGGGAACGCATGCCGCTCAGCACCGACCCGCTGCTGCTGGTGCGGCCTTAAGTCCGTGCTCGGCGTGCAACAGGGCAGGGTCCGCCGAGCGCAGCACGTTCTCAAATCAGCTTCAGCCCCTTGAAGCTCGCGTGCCCTTCCTTGCCGACAATGAGGTGGTCGTGCACGGAAATCCCGAGCGGCTTCGCCACGTCGATGACCGCCTGCGTCATCTGGATGTCGGCGCGCGATGGGGTCGGGTCGCCGGAAGGGTGGTTGTGCACGAGGATGACGGCGGTCGCCGAAAGCTCGAGCGCGCGCTTGACGACCTCGCGCGGATAGACCGGCGTATGGTCGACGGTGCCGACCTGCTGCAGTTCGTCGGCGATGAGCTGGTTGCGCTTGTCCAGAAAAAGAATCCGGAACTGCTCCTTCTCGGCGAAGGCCATGGCGGTGCGGCAATAGTCGAGGACGTTCGACCAGGAGGAGAGCACCGGGCGCTTCTTCACCTGGCCGCGGGCGAGCCGGCTGGCGGCGGCATGCACGATCTTGAGGTCGGTGATCGCGCCTTCGCCCATGCCCTTGATCTCGGCGAGCCTCGGCGCCGGGGCGGCGAGCACCTCGGCAAAGGAGCCGAACCTGGCGATCAGCTCCTTGCAGAGCGGCTTGAGATCGCGCCGCGGCAGCGCCCGGAACAGCACAAGTTCCAGGAGCTCGTAATCCGTGACCGCGTCGCTGCCGGCGGCGCGGAAGCGCTCGCGCAGCCGCTCGCGGTGACCGTAATAATGCGGGGCCTCACCGAGCCCGGACGGGTTCTTGACGTTTGCGTCGTCAGGCATGGAATGCGACCGACAGGCGCGGCGGCCACCGACCGCGCGGAGAACCCCTGAGAACCCGGGGAGAACGTCAGGATGACGCCATAATCGTAATTTGCAATGGGACTTGCGCAGGAAGTCAGGCTTGGCCTTCGGCCGCGAACCGGGGCCTGTCGAGCCCCTTGGGCGAGAGCGTGAAGATCTCGACGCCGGCTTCGGTCACCGCGACAGTATGCTCGAACTGCGCCGACAGCGAGCGGTCGCGGGTCACGGCGGTCCAGCCGTCGGAGAGCACCTTCACGTGCGGACGGCCGAGGTTGATCATCGGCTCGACCGTGAAGAACATGCCCGGCCGCAGCACGATGCCCTCGCCCTGCCGGCCCACATGCACGATATTGGGCTCGTCGTGGAACAGGCGGCCGAGCCCATGGCCGCAGAAGTCGCGCACCACGCTCATGTGCTGGGCTTCGACATAGCTCTGGATCGCGGCGCCGATGTCGCCGGTGGTGGCGCCCGGGCGGATGGTCGAGATGCCGCGCATCATCGCCTCGTAGGTGACCTCGATCAGCCGTTCAGCGCGCCGCGGGATCGTGCCGACCGCGAACATGCGGCTGGAATCGCCATGCCAGCCATCGAGGATCAGCGTCACGTCCACGTTGACGATGTCGCCCTCCCGCATCGGCTTGTCGCCCGGGATGCCATGGCAGACCACGTGATTGACGGAGGTGCAGGTGGCCTTGCGGTAGCCGCGATACATCAGCGTCGCCGGCGTCGCCCTGTGGGCCATGGCGAATTCGAACACCAGCCGGTCGATCTTCTCGGTCGGCACGCCGGGCCGCACTTCGCCGCCGAGCATGTCGAGACATTCGGCGGCGAGTCGGCCGGCCTTGCGCATGCCCTCGAAGGCGGGCGCCCCATGCAGCTTGATCTGCCCGGTCTTGCGCTGCGGTGCCAGCGCCGCGTCGACGTAACTCATTCCAGCATCGCGGCGGCGCCGCCTCCTGGCGGCCAAGGGCCGCGTCTCGCATTGCAATGTAAGCGAGCCGGCGCGGGACGCAAGCGCGTAGAGAATGCAGTCATTCGGTCATCCGGCCGGCGCCGCATGGCAGTTCCGTTGCGAAACGATCCGCCGCGATCTTGACCGTCGTCAACGACAGGATTTCAGTCGTGTGCACCTTGGTCGGGCATCTGCCCGGTTCCAGCGCGGCATGAGAAACCATGACCAGTCTGTTTTCGCCGATTCGTCTCGCCGCCAGCACGCTGCCGAATCGGATCGTCGTCTCGCCCATGTGCCAGTACTCCGCACGCGATGGCTGCGCGGGCGACTGGCACCACATGCATTACGGGGCGCTGGCCAATTCGGGCGCCGGCATGCTGATCGTCGAGGCCACGGCCGTGGAGGCGCGCGGGCGCATCACGCTGGGCGACCTCGGCCTCTATTCCGACGAGTGCGAAGGCGCGCTCGGACGCGTCGTCAAGAGTTGCCGGCACTACGGAACGGCGACGGCGCTGGGCATCCAGCTTGCGCATGCGGGACGCAAGGCCTCGACCCATATTCCATGGGAGGGCGGCAAGCCGCTGCGCCCGGAGGAGGGCGCGTGGGAGACCATCGCGCCGTCCGCGATCCCGTTCGACCAAGGTTGGCACCGCCCCCGCGAGATGACCCGCGCCGACATGCAATCGGTCACCGAGGCGTTCGTCACCACCGCCGGGCGCGCGTTGCGGCTCGGCTTCGACCTGGTCGAATTGCATGTGGCGCACGGCTACCTGCTGCATGAGTTCATGTCGCCGCTCGCCAACAAACGCACCGACGCCTATGGTGGGGCGCTGCAGAACCGGATGCGGTTTCCGCTCGAAGTCGCAGCGGCGGTGCGCGCGGTCTGGCCGAAGGAGCGCATGCTCGAGGCGCGCATCACCGGCAGCGACTGGCTGGAGGGCGGCGTGACCGTCCGCGACGCCGTCGAATTCGCGAAGCAGCTAAAGGATCTCGGGCTCGATTTCGTCACCATCTCATCCGGCGGCGTGGTCCCGCGCGCGCCGATTCCGCTCACGCCGGGCTACCAGGTCGCGTTCGCCGCCGAGGTGAAGCGCGAGGCGCGGATGACGGCCTGCGCGCTCGGCCTGATCGCCTCGCCGACGCAGGCGAACGCGATCATCGCCGCGGACGAGGCCGACCTGGTCGCGCTGGCGCGGGCCTTTCTCGACAATCCGCACTGGGGCTGGGGCGCCGCCATCGAGCTCGGCGCGGACGTGCCACGCCCGCCGCAGTACCGCGCGGCAGATCCAAAACTTTGGCCCGGCGCCACCCTGTCGCGCGAGCTCGATTGATCCGGAACGCGCTGGATTGGTTCGTCGTTGCGGTCCTCGTCCGGCGGCGATCCGGCGGCGCCTGACCTGGGTCATGCTTGTTGTGTCCCTCGTTGCCAGCCCCTATAGCAAACGCCGTGCGGCTTGCGCATGATTGGTCGCGCCCCGGCGCGTCGCGCGGCGATCGATGGACGGCCTGGTCCGATGCTGAACGAGTTTCTTGCCGGCGCTGCGGTCAGTTTCCTGAATTTCGGCGTCCATGCGGTGATGACCGGCCTGATCGTGGTCGCAACCCGTCACACCGCGGCCTTGACCGACCATCTCGGTTTGTTTCTCCGCCTGACCGCATTGCTGACCGTCACGATGATCGCCTTGATGGGCGCGCATCTGGCCGAGATCTCGATGTGGGCCGGCTATGTGAAGCTTGCCGGCATCACCATCAGGAACGCCGGCATCTTCGAATTCGCGTTCGAGAACTATACCGCGCTCGGCTATGGCGACGCGCTGCCGACGAGCGGCCGCCGCCTGCTGGGGCCGATGATGGCGCTCAATGGTCTCCTGCTGATCGGCTGGTCGGTCGCCATCATCTTCGAGGTCATGCGCATGGCCGAGCTTCAAATCGGCCGCGGCGAGGACCGCTCCGGTTGACCGCGGAAATGGCCTCGGCGCAAATAGCACCGTAACGACGAGAAACCGCATGCTCCGCACCATCGCAGCCTTCGACCGCATCGGCGAGGAGAATGCCTTCGCGGTGCTCGCGCGCGCCAATGCGCTCGCGGCGCAGGGCCGCGACATCATCAACCTCGGCATCGGCCAGCCTGATTTCCGAACCCCCGACTTCATCGTCGAAGCGGCCGTGAAGGCGCTGCGCGACGGGCACCACGGCTATACGGCGGCGGCCGGCATCCCGCCGCTGCGCGAAGCGGTGGCGGCCGATCTCAACAAGCGCTTCAAGGTGAGCGTGTCGCCCGAGGAGGTGATGATCCAGCCCGGCGGCAAGCCGACCATGTTCATGGCGATCATGATGTTCGGCGAAGCCGGCGCCGACATCCTCTATCCCGACCCGGGCTTCCCGATCTACCGCTCGATGATCGAGTTCACCGGCGCCAATCCCGTCCCGGTGCCGATCCGCGAGGAGAACGGCTTCGCATTCTCGGCCGAGGAGACCCTCGCTTTGATCACGCCGAGGACGCGGCTTCTGATCGTGAACTCGCCCGCCAACCCGACCGGCGGCGTGACGCCGCAGCCGGAGGTCGACAAGCTCGTCGCCGGCTTGGAGAAATGGCCGGACGTCTGCGTGCTGTCGGACGAGATCTACGACCACATGGTCTATGACGGCGAGACGCATGTGTGCCTGCTCTCCTACCCGTCGATCCGCGACCGCCTCATCCTGCTCAACGGCTGGTCGAAGACCTATGCGATGACCGGCTGGCGACTCGGCTATGCGGTGTGGCCGGGCAAGCTGTTCGACTATGCGAGGAAGCTCGCGGTCAACCTGCATTCCTGCGTCAATGCCTCGGCGCAATATGCCGGACTCGCGGCGCTTGAGGGCCCGCAGGACCAGGTGCGCGCGATGGTGGCCGAGTTCGACCGGCGGCGGGCGATCGTGGTCGACGGACTCAACAAGCTCCCGGGCGTCTCCTGCGCCATCCCCAAGGGCGCGTTCTATGCCTTTCCCAACATCAAGCGCTCGGGCTGGAAGGCCAAGCCGCTCGCCAATGCGCTGCTCGACGATGCCGGCGTCGCCATCATCGGCGGCCCGGATTTCGGCATTCTGGGCGAGGGTTACGTGCGGCTATCGTATGCCAACTCGACCGAGAATATCTTGAAGGCCCTGGAGCGGATCGGCGATTTCCTGACGTCACGGAAGGCGGCGTAGGTTTCACTTTGGAACGGAAGCAAGCGCGGTCAGTCTTGCGGTCCGCGCTCCACCACCACCCGCACCGGCTGGTCCATGTGCAGGTCGCGCACCGGATAGGGAATCTCGATCCCCTCGCGCTTGAACGCATCCCACAGCGCCAGCAGCGCGGCGCTGCGCACGGTCGCAAGGCCGCCGACCGGGTCGCAGATCCAGAAGCGCAGCAGGAATTCCAGCGACGAATCGCCGAATGCCCGCAGGTGGCATGACGGCTCCGGCGTGGCGAGGATGCGCGGCACGCCGGCCACGGCCTCGATCGCGAGCTTGCGCACCACATGCGGGTCGGCCCGATAGCTCACGCCGAAGCGGACCTCGAGCCGCACGCGATCATTGGAATAGGACCAGTTGACAACGCGCTGGGTGACGAAGTCTTCGTTCGGGATGAGGTACTCACGGCCGTCGCGCGCCACCACGGAGGTGTAGCGGGCGCCCATGGTGTCGACCCAGCCGAAGCTGTCGCCGACCGTGATCACGTCGCCGGGCTTGATCGACTTGTCGGCGAGCAGGATGATCCCGCTCACCAGGTTCGACACGATCTTCTGCAAGCCGAAGCCCACGCCCACGCCGACCGCGCCGGAGAACAGCGCCAGCGCCGAGAAGTCGATCCCGACCGTGCTCAGCACGATCAGGACCGCGAAGGTGAAAAGCGCGATGCGGATGAGCTTGCCGAGCAGCACCTGGATCGACGGCGTGAGGTCCTGGTAGCTCCGCACCCGCTTGTCGAAGAAATTGCTGGCGGCGGTCGCCGCCCACAGCGTCAGCAGCAGCAAGACCGTGGTCTTGAGCGCAAGCAGCGCCGTGATCCGCAACCCGCCGATCGTCACGCCCGCGGAATCAAGCGCCTCGCGCACCGGCTCGATCAGCCCGAGGATGCTCAGCGCCGCGAAGGACCAGGCGATGACCGACACCATGCGGTTGACGAACTGGTTGCGGATGAGGCTCGCCAGCACCGCGATCGCGATCCAGGCGAGGCTAAGGCTGGCGGCGACACCCAGGAGGTAGGAGCGGGCGGGCAGCGTCATCGCCTGCAACCCGGCCCGCATGGCCGCAAGCAGGACGATGCAGAGGACGATGCCGAGATTGTCGATGAGGGCGCGCGCGGCCAGCCGCAGGTGCACCGGCCAGGCCGCCGTGAGCGACACGAAGTCCACCCGCCGGCGCACCAGCGCCGCCACGCCCCAGCCGATCACGGCCGCGAGCGCGATCAGCCCGATCTGGATCGGCACCCAGACGGTGGCGAACTGCGCGGCGACGGCGGTCCAGGCCGCGGCCAGCGTTTCGAGGATTTCGTCGAAGTCGTCCATGTCCGCCTGCGTTCCGTCCTCACGACTATAAGACAGTGATTCGGGTCGCCATGGCATCCGGGGCGTCGAGCCCCTGCGGCGCGAGCCTTCGCAACAGACGCTCATTCTGCCGCAGGTCCTGCATTTGCCCGTCCTGCAAATGTCATGCACCTTGCGTATCCGTCACTCGGCAACAGGTTCACGTCCCCGATGGCCGCACTCGACTCCGTCAGCCTCGGCATCCTGCTCGGCTCGCTCATGGTGCTGGCCGGCATCCTGTCGAGCCTGGTCGCGATGCGATTCGGGGCGCCGCTGCTGTTCGTGTTCCTGATCGTCGGGATGCTGGCGGGCGAAGCCGGCCCCGGCGGCATCAAGTTCGACGACGTGCGCACCGCCTATATCGTCGGCTCGGTCGCGCTCGCGCTGATCCTGTTCGACGGCGGACTGCGCACCCGCCTGGCGACCTTCCGCAGCGTGCTCGGGCCCGCCGTCACGCTCGCGACCGTGGGCGTGCTGATCACCGCGGCGCTGACCGCGCCGGTCGCCCGCTACGTGCTCGACATGACCTGGATCGAGGCGCTGCTGGTCGGGGCGGTGGTGGCCTCGACCGACGCCGCGGCGGTGTTCTTCCTGGCGCATGCGCGGGGGTTGCGCCTGCGGCCGCGCGTCAGCGCCACGCTCGAGGTCGAGTCGGGGAGCAACGATCCGTTCGCGGTGCTGCTCACCATCCTGCTGGTCGAATTCCTCAGCGTCGGCGACCGGACCTGGCAGCACGTCGTTGCCGTGCTCGTAGAACAGGCGATCCTCGGAGCGATCGTGGGGATCCTCGGCGGCCGAGCCATCGTGTTCGTGCTCAACCGGCTCGGCCTGGCGCAGGGCCTGCATGCGCCGTTCGTGACCACCAGCGCGCTGGTGATCTTCGGCCTCGCCTCGGTCGTGCATGCTTCGGGGTTCCTCGCGGTCTATCTCGCCGGCCTCGTGGTCGGCAACCGCCCGACCCGCGCCCACAACAGCGTGGTGGCGTTCCTCGATGCGGTCACCTGGCTGGCGCAGATCGTGATGTTCGTGATGCTCGGCCTCCTCGCCTGGCCCGATCTCCTGACCAAGCGCGCCTTGCCGGCGCTGGCGGTCGCGCTCACGCTGATGCTGATCGCGCGCCCGGTCGCGGTGTTCCTGTGCCTTACCCCGTTTCGGTTTTCCTGGCGTGAAAAGGCGTTCATCTCCTGGGTCGGGTTGCGCGGCGCGGTCAGCATCTTCCTGGCGTCGATCCCGCTGCTGGTGGGATTGCCGAATGCGCAGGTCTATTTCGACGTCGGTTTCGTGGTGGTGCTGACGTCGCTCCTGGTGCAGGGCTGGACCATCGCCGGGGCCGCGCGGCTGCTGCACGTTGCGTTCCCGCGCAGCGCGCCGCTGCCGCGGCGGGTCGAACTCGACCTGCCCGGACAGCTCGAACAGGAGCTCGTCGGCTATCCGGTCGCCGCCAACAGTCCCTATCTGCGCCGCGGCCTCCTGCCGTCCTGGGCGCGGCCGACGCTGGTCGTGCGCGACGAAACGATCCTGAGCCCGCCCGAGGCCGTTCCGGTGCGGCCGGGCGATTACGTGTACCTGTTGGCGCCGCCCGAGAAGGCGCAGGCGCTCGACCGCTTCTTCGTCGACATGCCGCCGGCGGCGAAGCCCGATCCGCATCTCCTGGGCGATTTCTTCGTCACCGGCGAGCACACGCTCGGCGAGCTGGCGCAATTCTATGGGCTGAAGGTGTCGCCGGAGGAAACCAACACGACGCTTGCCGACTATTTCGCGAGCGAGCTCAAGCATCGGCCGAAGCAGGGCGAGGTCATTCAGCTCGGCCCGATCGAGCTTGTCGCCTTCATGGCGTCCGACGGCCGCGTCACGTCCGTCGGCCTGCGGCTGCCCGAGGAGGACGAGCCGCCGCCGACATTGTGGGGCCGGCTCAAGCGGCTGGCGCGGCGGTTAGCATCCCGGTTCGGTTGACGGCGCCGCCCATTGCGCGACGATGCTGGCGAGCGCGTCGAGCCCCTCGGTGAGCGCCGCCGGACCCGGCTGCAGGATCAGCGGCGACTTGATCTCGCGCAGCCAGCCGGTGCGAACCGCCGGGACCGCCGCGAAACCGTCGCGGGCGGCTACCTTCGCGGGCACGAACTTCTTGCCGCACCAGGAGCCGACGATGATGTCGGGGGCGGCGGCGATCACCTGCGCGGCCGAGACGATGCGCTGCTGCGCGTTCTTCTGCTCGGACAGCTCCGGAAAGACCTCGATGCCGCCGGCGATGCCGATCAGCTCCGCGACCCAGCGGATGCTGGAGATCATGGGGTCGTCCCATTCCTCGAAATAGACCCGCGGACGGCGCGGCAGCCGCGCGGCGCGGTCGCGAACCTCCTGGAGTCTTTGCGCCAGCGAACCGGCAAGCGTCTCGGCTTTCGCGGTTGCGCCGACCAGCGCGCCGAGCGTGCGGATCATGTCGAAGATGCCGGCCACGTCGCGCTGATTGAACGCGTGAACGGCGACGTTGCGGCGGATCAGCGCCGCGACGATGTCGGCCTGCAGGTCGGAAAAGGTGAGCACGAGATCGGGCGCCAGCGCCAGGATCTTGTCGACGTCCGCCGAGATGAAGGCCGAGACGCGCGGCTTCTCCTTGCGCACCCGCGCCGGCCGCACCGCATAGCCCGACACGCCGACGATACGCCCCTCCTCGCCGAGGAGGTAAAGCGTTTCCACGGTTTCCTCCGTGAGGCAGACGATGCGGCCGGGTGGATACATGCCGTGACCCTATCAGAGCCCGCCATGGGGGTTCGCGTTCGCTCGCATTTCAGGATCACGGCTCACGCGAGCGCATCCATCTCCGCCGCATCGAGCAATTCCGCGCCGCCCACCGCTACCACTCGCCCGGCATCCAGCCGCACCACGGTGCTGGCGACGCGGCGCAGCTCGCCGGCGTGATGGCTGACATAGACCATCGGCACGCTGGCCTCGTCGCGCAGGCGTTCCAGATACGGCAGGATCTCGCGCTTGCGTGCGGTGTCGAGCGAGGCCAGGGGCTCGTCGAGCAGCAGCAGGCGCGGGCGCATCAGCAGCGCGCGGCCGAC
>JAXDOD010000116.1:0-22908 GCA_034669045.1 Alphaproteobacteria bacterium | reverse complement strand
TATGCGCGAAAGCTGGACGCAGCTTCAAGCAGGTGGCTACGGGGCACGCTGGATCGTCCGCTGGCGCGGCGATGACACGCCAGCGGGGCGGCCCGCACGCTCCGGCCAAGGCGGCTTGTCCGCGCCCGCCATCCCCGATAGAAATTTTCCAGACATCTATGACGGCCGACGATCCGCCCCGCCGGGCGACGGAACGGCCTCATCCGGGAGGTTCGACCATGAACGTGCATGCCCAAATGAAGGGACAGATGCTGATCGGCGGCGAGATGGTCGCCGGCGAGGCCAACAACTGGATCGAATCGGTCAATCCGGCCAACGAGGAGAAGATCGGCGAATTCCCCGCCGGCGACGCCGCCGACGTCAACCGGGCGGTTGCCGCCGCCGAGAAAGCGCAGCCGGCCTGGGCCGCGCTCGACATCAAGGAGCGCGGAAAATATCTCAAGCAGATGGCCAAGCGCATCCGCGAGCGCGGCGAAGAACTCCTTAACACCGAGGTGATGGACACCGGCAACACCATTTCGAAGATGAAAGGCGACATCGAGCAGTCCGCCGAGCAGCTCGAATGGTACACCGGCCTCGCCATCGAGATGAAAGGCGAGACCATACCGGCGAGCGCCAAGAACCTGCACATTACCGTGCGCGAGCCTTTTGGCGTGACCGCGCGCATCGTGCCGTTCAACCATCCGCTGAGCTTCGCGGCACGCGGTCTCGCCGGTCCGCTGATCGCGGGCAACACCGCGATCATCAAGCCGCCGGAGACGAGCTCGCTGTCGGCCACTCTGCTCGGCGAAATCTGCAAGGAGGTCTTGCCGCCCGGCGTCGCCAATATCGTCAGCGGCAACGGCATGCCGGCCGGCGAGGCCATCGTGAAGCATCCGAAGATCAAGCGCATCGCATTCACCGGCTCGGTGCCGACCGGCATGGCGATCCAGCGGGCGGCGGCGGAGGGCGGCATCAAGGCGCTCTCGCTCGAATTGGGCGGCAAGAACCCGTTCATCGTCTATCCGGATAGCGACCCCGACAAGGTCGCGGACGCTGCCGTCGCGGGCATGAACTTCGCGTGGGCCGGGCAGTCCTGCGGCTCGACCAGCCGGTTGATGCTGCACGAGGACCTCTACAAGAAGGTGCTCGACCGCGTCACCGAGCGGGTCGCCGAGATCAAGCTGGGCGACCCGATGGACCCGAAATCGCAGATGGGCCCGGTCAACTCCAAGCGCCACATGGAGCGCGTCAACGCGATGATCAAATCGGGCCTCGACGACGGCGCCAAGCTGATGACCGGTGGCAAGCGTCCCCCCGGCAAGCAGTTCGAGCGCGGCTGGTGGGTCGAGCCGACCGTGTTCGGCGACGTGCATGCGCAGATGAAGATCGCGCGCGAGGAGATTTTCGGGCCGGTCATCTCGGTGTTCTCCTGGCGCGACGAGGACGCCATCATCGAGCTTGCCAATTCGCTCGAGTATGGCCTCACCGCGGCAGTGTGGACCAATGACATCAAGCGCGCGATCAAGGCCGCGCGTCGCGTGCAGTCCGGCTGCGTGTGGATCAATGGCGTCGGCAATTACTTCAAGGGCACGCCCTACGGCGGGTTGAAGAACTCAGGCATCGGCAAGGAAAGCTGCCTGGCGGAGCTGTTGAGCTACACCGAGGAAAAATCGATCCAGATCATTCTGTGATCGGACTACTTGTTTGAGACTGCCGCTTACAAGGGCGCGCAACAGTGATGCGGAAGGCCACTGGTGGTGTGGCAAACTCGGTCTGCTCCCTCCCCCCTTGTGGGGGAGGGTTGGGGAGAGGGGTGATGGCGGATTCGATCTTTCCTTCACCCCTCTCCCTGTCCCTCCCCCACAAGGGGGGAGGGGACGCTGTGGCACTGACCATCGCGACGCCGGCGAAGCATTCGCGCGTCGCTTCCTGATTGCGCACGGGCGCCTCATGAGGAAACGCATGGCCGAAACGGCAGCCGAGCCCGCGATCGTCGTGGACGCCGCCAGCAAGCTGTTCCTCGACGGCGCCGTGGTCGCCTTCCACCAACTGTCGCTGCAGGTCCGCCGCAACGAGATTCTTTGCGTGGTCGGTCCCTCCGGCTGCGGCAAGACCACGCTGTTGCGCTGCATCGCGGGCCTGATCGCGCTCAGCGACGGCCACATCAGCGTGCATGGCAAGCGCGTCGTGGGCCGCCCGCCCGACGGCGTCGCCATGGTGTTTCAGCATTTCGGGCTGCTGCCCTGGAAGACCGTCTACGACAACGCGGCGTTCGGGCTCGCGATCGCCGGCACGCCGCGCGCCGCGATCAGGGAACGCGTCGGGCACTATCTCGATCTGGTCGGGCTCGCCGGCTTCGAGACGCATTATCCCTATCAGCTTTCCGGCGGCATGCAGCAGCGCGTCGGTCTCGTGCGCGCGCTCGCCATGAACCCGTCGGTCCTGCTCATGGACGAGCCGTTCGCGGCGCTCGATGCGCAGACGCGCGAGATCCTGCAGGAGGAGTTGCTGCAGCTCATGGAACGGCCGGACGAGCGCAAGACCATGGTGTTCATCACCCATTCGATCGACGAGGCGATCCTGCTCGGCGACCGCATCGCGGTGATGACCGCGCGGCCCGGCCGCCTCAAGGAGACCCTCGACATGCCGTTCGGGCGCCCACGCGACGTGGACGCCATGCGCGCCGATCCGCGCTTTGCCGAGCTGCGGCTGCACATCTGGCGGCAACTGCATTCGACACGGCCCCGCTCGGCCAGCGCTCCGCGGGAGGTCGCGTGACCACGATCGACCAGGCCCAGGCGCTGCGCCAGTCGGAGCGCGAGCTCTCCGGCGACAAGGTGCGCGCCGAGCGCGCCGCCGCCACGCGCCGGCTGCGCCGCAGCCTCCTCAATGTCGCGATCCGCGTGGCCTCGCTCTCGGTCTTCCTGCTGCTGTGGGAATGGACGGGCGGGCAGGTCGATCCGATCCTGTTCACCACGCCGAGCGCGGTCGCCAAGGCCGCGGTCGAGATGATCCGCTCCGGCGAGCTGTGGACCTATCTGTGGCCGAGCCTGAAGGTGCTGATGATAGGCTTCACGCTCGCGGTCGTTTTCGGGATCGGCATCGGGCTCCTGCTGGCGCGCTACTGGGTGCTCGACGTGGCGCTCTCGGTCTACATCACGTTCCTCTATTCGATCCCGTCGGTCGCGCTCGTCCCGCTGATCGTGCTGTGGGCCGGCTACGAGGACACCGCCAAGGTGATCATCCTGTTCATGTTCGCGTTCTTCCCGATGGTCATCAACACCTATCAGGGCGTGAAGGCGGTGGACCCGAAGCTGATCGAGGTCGGCCGCGCCTTCCGCTCGAGCGAACGGCAGTTGTGGACCAACATCGTCATCCCGGCCTCGCTGCCGTTCATCGTCACCGGCCTGCGGCTGGCGCTCGGGCGCGGGCTGATCGGCATGGTGCTCGCCGACCTCTACACCGCGCTCTCGGGCATCGGCTACCTGATCGCGCGCACGGCGGCGACCTACCAGGTCAACCGGATGTTCGTGCCGATCGTCACCCTCGGCATTTTGGGCGTCACGCTCACCGCGCTGCTGCGGCTCGCCGAGAAACACGTCGCGCCCTGGACCAATGTGCCGGACGAGAACTAGAGGACGACAGTACTATGGGAACAGTTCCACACCATGGGAACAGTTCCACATCCGCTCGTCGCCGCGACAGCGGGGACCCAGGACCTGGATTCCCGCTTGCGCGGAATGAGCGGAGCGCGTGTCGTCCGCATGCAATCGAAATGACCAATGAGAACAGGAAGGACACCGCCATGTCGAAACGCCGCCTTTGGACAACCGTGATCCCGCTCGCCGCCGCGTGCGTCGCGCTCGGCGCCGGCGACGCGCTGGCGCAGACCTGCACGACCATGCGCCCGATCAATATCGGCGTCTCGGTCGCGCCGCCGAACGTGGTGCATACCGCGCCCTATATCGCCAAGGAGCTAGGCTTCTTCGCCAAGCGCTGCATCGATGCCAAGATCGTGCAGTTCGAAGGCGGCCAGTCGGCGACCTCCAACGCTGCCGCCATCCAGGGCTCCGCCATCGTCAGCGTGAGCGATGTCGCCATCGGCAACGGCGCGCGGGTGCAGCAGTTCTGGGGCCTCGCGCCGCGGATGCCGCAGGCCTATATGGTGGCGCCGGACGTCAAGACCGCCAAGGACCTCAAGGGCAAGCGTCTGTCCGCCACCGGCGGCGGCGTCGGCGGCTTCAACTGGCGCATGGGCCGCGAGGTGCTCAAGTCCGCGGGCCTGACGGTCGAGGATGCGCAGTTCATCGCCTCGGCGACGGCGGGCCGCCTTCCGGGCCTGGTCGCGGGCCAGATCGACGCCGTCGCGCTCCATCCCGAGGACGTGTTCCTCGCCAGGAAGCAGAAGGCGACGTTGAACCTGCTGGTGCAGCTCGTCGACCTGATGCCGAACTACCAGTTCAACTCCTACGGCGCTTCGGTCGAATGGATCGCGCGCGACCGGCCGCTCCTGCGCGACACCGCCGCCGCCATGATCGAGGCCAACCGCACGGCCTATCGCGACAAGGCGAAGGTGCTGCCGATCATCGCCAAGGCGACCGAGAAGCCGGCCGAGGCGGTCGACTACGCCATCGACGTGCTGACCAGGAACTGCGTCTGGTCGGTCAACGGCGGCTTCGACCAGGCGCGCACCGACTGGACGATCGAGAACAGCGTCCAGAACGGCGACATCCCCAAGGAGAAGAAGCCGGCCGCCGCGCAGGTCGCCAACATGGCGCTGGCCCAGGAAGCGGTCGACGCCGCCGGCGGCCCGGTGACCATCGGGGAATGCAAGCTGTAGGAGACCGGAGGGTGGGCAAAGCGCATCTTGGCGCCGTGCCCGCGCGTCATTCTTCGAGCTGCTGCAACATCAAGAACACGCGTGGGCACGGCGCTTCGCGCGTCGCCCGCCCGACGCAGAAGGGATTGAGCCATGAACGTCAACATCACCCCGCCCCGCATCGGCCCGCAGACCTGGGAGGCCGTCCGCGGCAAGCTCGACCAGGCGCTGCCGTTCGCCAACATGCGCGACACGCCCTATTACCGCGACGCCGTCTACGAGCAGTTTTCCAAGACGGAATACGACCGCCGCTACGCCGCGCTGCGCAGCAAAATGCGTGAGCACAAGCTCGACGCCATCGTCGTGCCGGGCGGCCCCAGCCATTGGAGCTTCGGCGGCGGCATGCTCTGGCTCACCGGCCACTGGGAATGGCATGCGCTGTGCTGCTACGTGCTGGTGCCGCTCGATGGCGAGCCGACCATGATCTACTCCATGGGCGGCACCCACGCGGAGGCGGTGCGCCGCCAGGTCGAGATCGCCGTGACCGACGTGCGCCACAGCCGCAACGGCCGCTACGCCGACATCATGGTGGAGCGCATCCGCGAACTGAAGCTCGAGCGCGGGCGCATCGGCCTGATGGAGATCGATCCGCGGCACGAGGACTACCTGCCGGTCAATCAGTACAACGTGCTGCGCCACAATCTGCCCGACGCCGAGCTCGTCTTCACCAAGGGCTTCCTGCACGACCTCGTGGTGATCCATAGCGAGGAGGAGCTCGACTGCGTGCGCAAGGCCGGCGTCCTGTGCGAGAACGCGATGAACGCCATGGTCGCGCGCGCCAGACCCGGCGTGAAGGAATACGAGCTGCGCGCCGCCGCCGGCGCCGCCATCCTCGAAGGCGGCGGCGACATCGATTTCCTCATCATCGGCTCGACGCCGATGGACGATCCGGCGCTGGTTTTCGGCAATCCGCGCCCCTCCGGCCGCGTGCTCAGGACGGGCGACATCATCAACATGGAGCTCGCCGCCGGCTATCGCGGCTACTCGGCGCAGATCGGCTCGCCGATCTGCGTGGGCGAGCCGACCGACATGGTGCGGAAGTTCTGGGATGAGATCGCGCTCCCCGGCTATCGCAAGATCATCGCCGAGATCGCGCCGGGAAAGCCCACGGAGAACATGCGCGCCGCGAGCAAGTTCTTCCGCGACAACGGCGTGCAGTCGCGCCCGACCCAGTGCCACGGCATCGATCTCGTCACCGACAACCCGCATGTCACCGCCGAGCACGTCAAGGGCGAGGAGATCGACATGATCCTCAAGCCCGGCATGATCATCATGGCGGAGCCCAATCCGATCATGCCCGACGGCAGCTTCGGAATTTTCCTCGGCCACACCTTCATCGTGACCGGGGATGGGCACGAGGTGGTCGACAAGTTTCCGCTGGAGATCGCGGTGGCGAAAGGCTGACCAGGTTGGGTCCAGCGGTACTGCGGAAGGTCACGCTCGCGAGGCGGACTCGGTCTGCTCCCTCCCCACAAGGGGGGAGGGAACGCCGTGGCGCCAGCCGGAGCTCTCGATCGACCGGATTTTGTCCGCTCACCCGTGCTTGATGAACGTGCCATTGCGCAACTCGGCCACGGCCTGCTGCAGCTCGGCTTGCGTGTTCATCACGATCGGCCCGTGCCAGGCGACCGGCTCCTCGATCGGCTTGCCCGACACCAGCAGGAAGCGGATGCCCTCGTCGCCGGCCTGGACGGTCACCTCGTCGCCGGAGTCGAACACGACCAGCGACCGGTTGCCGGTGCGCTCGCGCACGAGCGTGTCGCCGCTCGCCGTGGCCTTCTCGGTGAGCACGCCGAACGGCTCGGAGGCGCCGGCAAACGTGCCCGAGCCTTCGAACACATAGGCGAAGGCGTGGCGGCCGACCTCCACCGGCAGCGTCTTGCGCTGGCCCGGCGGCACGAACACGTCGAGGTAGCGCGGCTCCGCGGCGGTGCCGTCGACCGGGCCGCGCTGGCCCCAGAACTCGCCGGTGATGACGCGCACGCGCGTGCCGTCGTCATCGACGACCTCAGGGATCGCCTTCGCCGGGACGTCCTGATAGCGCGGCGACGTCATCTTCAGCGACGACGGCAGGTTGGCCCAGAGCTGGAAGCCGTGCATGCGCCCGCGCTCGTCGCCCTGCGGCATTTCCTGGTGCAGGATGCCGCTGCCGGCGGTCATCCATTGCACGTCGCCGGCGCCCATCTTGCCTTTGTTGCCGAGGCTGTCGCCGTGCTCGACGGTGCCAGCGAGCACATAGGTGATGGTCTCGATGCCGCGATGCGGATGCCACGGGAAGCCGGCGCGGTAGTCGTCCGGGCGGTCGTTGCGGAAATCGTCGAGCAGCAGGAACGGATCGAACTCCTGCGTATCGCCGAAGCCGAAGGCGCGGCGCAGCTTGACGCCGGCGCCTTCCATCGTGGGTTTCGACTGGATGATGCGTTTGACAGGTCGAATGGACATGGCCGCAGCCCCTGCGTTGTCTCGTGCGTGTCGGTGTTCTGGCGTTATGTATGGTGCGAGGACGTTAAATCCAGCAGCGCCTGCGCGGCGCAGGCAGCCGTGGGGCCGGCCGAAGCGCTCGGCCTCGCCCTTGATCTGCGCGTCGCACCCATTCTTCCGCTCATGCCCGCGAAAGCGGGCATCCGGAATCTCCCCAGTCCTGTGCTGCGGGCATTTCTGGTCCCCGCTTTCCGCGGGGACCAGCGGAAGCGGAGCGCTTCAACTGGAAGATTTTCTACCGCGCCGAGATCGATGCCGGCTGCGGCGCAGACTTGGACGCCGCCGGCTTGGCCGCCGCCGGCTTGGACGCGGCAGGACTGGTCGCGCCGGCGACCTGCTTGGCGGCCATGCGGGCGTCGAGCTCGGCAAGCGCGCCGGTCGGATCGATCAGCCCCCAGCCGAACTGATCGTCGCGCCCTTTCGGGTTGAGCTTCTTCGCGCTCGCCGTGAGGACTTCCAGCACGGTGGCGGCGTCGACGCCCGGATGCCGCTCGATGAGCAAGGCCGCGACGCCGCTCACATGCGCGGCGGCGACTGATGTCCCGGTCGTGAGCTGATAGCCGCTGTCCGGCGCCGGCACCATGATGTCGACACCGGGCGCCGACACCGCCACATGCGGCCCGCGCACCGCCTGCGCCAGCAGCTTGTCGTTTTCGTCGGTCGCCGTCACCGCGATCACGTGCGGATCGGCCGCAGGATAGAGCGGCGGCGACTTCGGCCCGGCATTGCCGGCGGCGGCGATCAGCACCACGCCCTTGTCGTGCGCCTTCTTCATCGCGACCTGCAGCATCGGATCATAGGGACCGGCAAAGCTCATGTTGACGACGCGGGCGCCCTTTCTGACCGCCCATTCGAGTCCCGCGATGATGTGCTTGGTGGTGGCCTGCGGCGACGCGCCCGATTCCGGGCTGAAGGCGCGCACCGCGAGGATGCGGGCGCCCGGCGCGATGCCCATCAGTTTGCGGTGCGCGGCGATCGCGCCGACCATGCCGGTGCCGTGGGCGTCGGGCCGGTCGCGCTGCCCGACCGCATCGAAGCGCTCGACGATCTGGCCGGCGAGATCGGGATGCTGCGCGTCGATCTCGGAATCGATGACGGCGACCAGCACATTGCTGCCTCTGGCGATACGGTGGACCGCGGCGAGCTGCAATTTGCTCACGACGTATTGCCCCGGATCGCCTATTTCCGACGGCGCCGTCGCGCTGAGGTCCTGCTGGGCCAGGTAGACGTAGTTCGGTTGCGCGACGCCAAGGTTCTCCGCCTCCAGCGCCCGCACGATGTCGGCCACCGGGCGCGGGCCGATGTAGCGGAAATGATAAAGCGTGCCGCCGGTGAGATCGCTGCTCTGCGAGCCGACGACGGTGAGGCCGAACCGGCGTGCGACGGTGTCGACCGCTTGCGCCGATACGTTCGGGCCGGCCTGGAACATCATCTCGTTGGTCACGAAGCGCGTCTCGCCGATCGGCGGCACGCCGGTGAATCCGCGCTGACCCGGGAACGGCCGTGGCGGCAGCCGCATCCGCGCGATCATGAGGTCGCGGCGGTGGCCGACCTCGAAGCGCTGGCGCTCGATCGGATTCATGCTGGCGGCCCGGCCCAGACCGGGTCTCGCGCCCGGGCCCAGCGCAGGGTTGCCCTTGGCGAACTGGCCCTTGGCGCCGGTCGCCTTGGCGAGCGAACCGGTCGCGCCTTTCGGGTCGCCGGCCTTGCCGAGCGCGCCCTTGGGGTCACCGGATTTGGTGAGCGCTCCTCTGGGGTCGCCGGCCTTGCCGAGCGGACCCTTGCCGAACGGGGCTCTGCCGTCAGCCGGCCCGGTGACCGCGGCCTTGGGATGGCCACCGTTGAAGCGGTTGGCCGGTAAGGCGCCCGGCCCCCCCGGCCCCCCAGGCGCGTTGCCGAGTTCGCCGTTCGGAAGGACCGCATTGCCGCCCGGCCCCCGTCTCTGGCCGGCGCCCGGAACCGCGACGATGTTCTTCTTGTCCCCCGGCTTGGCCTTGGCCGGCTTCTTCTTGAGGATCTGCTTGATCAGTTCCTTCGGATCGTCGACCGCGGCGGCGTTCCGCGTGCCGCCAAGCCCGATGGCGACGGCCGCGAGGACCAGCACGATGGCTGCCCCGATCCGCAGACGCCCCTTGGATGTTTCCCGCTCGCGCCACAGCATGGCCGAAGCCCCCTGTCCGGCGACTCCATAGGGCGAGATTGTGCCGACTTTGCGTCGATCGGAAAGGCGTGTTCTACACCGGCCAAGTTTCCAGCCGATAGGCCGAATCCCAAAACATCCATTCGAGCTGAGTCGCGCGCGTGAAGGCCGCGTGCATGCGCTCGCGAAGCGGCGCGGAGGCGCCTGCGGCGGCCTCGTCGGCCGCCCCGATCACCGCGCGGACGGCGGCGTGAAACTCGTCGCCCGCATAGGTGTCGATCCAGGGCTGGTACGGATTGCCCGGCGCGGCGCGGGCGTGGATGTCGCGTCCGACCTCGGCATAGATCCAGAAGCAGGGCAGCAGCGCCCCGAGCAGCACCTCGTAGGGCTCGGCATAGGCGGTGGCGAGCAGGAACGAGACGTAGTGATGGCACGTGGGCGAGAGCGGCGTGGTCTCGAACACCTCGGCCGTGATGCCGTAGGCCCGGAAGAACGAGCCGTGCAGCGCGCGCTCGACCACGATCGCGCCTTCCGCCGACTTGGCGAACTGCACGACGCGATCCGGGTTCGGCGCCTTGGCGGCGGCAAGCGTGAGCGAACGTCCGAAGCCGATCAGATAGTGCGCGTCCTGCGTGATGTAGTGCTTGAAGCGCGCCTCGCTCAAGCGGCCGGCGGCAAGCTCGGCGTTGAACGGCAGGGCGCGGATGATCTCGTAGCGGCGGGCGTTGCGCTCCCAGGCGGTGCGCGAGAACTCCGTCGTGTCCATGCTGCGTTGTTTCCCGTTCGTCGCCGCGAAAGCGCATAGGCGCCCAATCAAGCTGCCTGTCCCGGACGCAGTGCAGCGCGTAGCGAAGCGGAGTGATGCGCCGCAGAACCCGGGATGGTCGCGAACTCCGGCTTTTTGGCGGTCCCGGATTGCGGTGCGTCGCTTTGCGCCTTCGGCGCGCCGTGCTGCATCGCGTCCGGGACACGAGTTCGCGTAACCAGCGCTGGCGCGGCCATGAGCGGAAGATTGAACGACCCTAGCATCAACTCTGGATTCATGCTCTGAAAACCGCAGTGCAATCCCCTGGAAAGCTCCGCCCCGTGCCCAGTGTCGCCGAAGCCACTCGCCGCATCCGCGCCGAGACCATCCGTGCCTTCATGACCGAGGCTTTTTGCGCCTGCGGTCTGCCCGACGCGGACGCCGCCACCTGCGCCGGCGCGATGCTCGACGCCGATCTCTCCGGCTCCGACGCCCACGGCCTCTTCCGTCTCGCCGGTTATGTGCGGCTGCTCAAGCGCGGCCAGTTCAATCCGCGCGCCAACCTCAAGGTGCTGGAGCGCGGCCCCGCCACCGCGCTGGTCGACGGCGACAACGGCATGGGCCACCTGGTGATGACCTACGCGGCCAATCTCGCGGTCGAGATCGCGCGAACCTCCGGCGTCGGCTGGGTCGGCGTGCGCCGCTCCAATCATTCCGGCGCCGGCTCGACCTATGCGGCGATCCCGCTCGCGCACGACATGGTGGGCATCTACAGCGCGGTGTCGGCGTCGAACTTCATGGCGCCCTGGGGCGGCGCCGAGCCGCTCCTGGGCACCAACCCGATCGCGATCGCGATCCCGGCCGGCCGCGAGGCGCCGATCGTGCTCGATATCGCGACCTCGGTCGCCTCCAACGGCGCGATCCAGACCCACGCGCGCGAGGGCAAGCCGCTGCCGGTCGGCTGGGTCATCAGCCGCGAGAACGGCGAGCCGATCACCGACGGCAAGCGGTTGGCGGAAGGGATGTTCGTGCCGGTCGGCACCTACAAGGGCTCCGGCCTCGCCATCGTGCTCGGCCTCCTCGGCGGCCCGCTCAACCGCGCCGCCTTCGGGCGCGACGTCAAGGACACCACCGCCGAGCAGACGCGCGAAACCAACACCGGGCATTTCATCGTCGCGCTCGACGTGACGCGGTTCCTGCCGCTCGACACGTTCAAGGCCGAGATCGACCGCCACGTGCGCGACCTCTCGTCGTCGCGGAAGCTTCCCGGCGTGTCCGAAATCCGCATCCCCGGCCAGGGCCGCGTGCTGCGCCGCGCCGATCGGGAGAAGAACGGCGTGCCGCTGTCGGAGACATTGCTCAAGCAGGTCGACGAGATGGCGAAGTCGCTCGCGATCGAGCCGCTGACGGCGCGGTCGTGACCGCCGCGTAGGGTGGGCACGGCGCGCCTTCGCGCCGTGCCCACGCGGCTCTCGTGCTGACGGCGCGGTCGTGACGGCCGCCGTAGGGTGGGCAGAGGCGCGGCTTCGCGCCGTGCCCACGCGGCTTTCGTGCAACTTGCAGCAATCGAAAGACGCGTGGGCACGCTGGCTTCGCCCACGCTACTGACGGCGCGGCATACGCGGTCTGCTCCCTCCCCCCTTGCGGGGGAGGGTTGGGGAGAGGGGTGCTTCTGGAAAGAGACTTTCCGTCCCCCCTCTCCCTGTCCCTCCCCCGCAAGGGGGGGAGGGGACGTTGTGGCGCCAGCCATCATCACGCCAAAGCGGAGTCATCGTCACGCGAACGGCGTGTTCGCGCGTGCGATGTGCGAATACCGTCGTGCCCGCAGTGCGTAGGGTGGGCGAAGGCGCGAAGCGCCGTGCCCACGCGTGGAAGAATCGAGACTCCGAATTGCAGGCGTGGACCCGCTTCGCTTTTGCCCACCTAGCGCTTGTTGTCCCGCTTGCGCGGAGAGGACAGGTAAGAGCAATCTTCACCCCATGACCAACACCGACACCAAACCCGCGCCGGGCTCGCCGTTCTGGCGCTTCTCGCTCGCGTTCTATCGCCAGCCCGGCGTCGCCGATGCCTGCATCGCGCTGCAGGAGGACGCCGGCGTCGATGTCAACCTCCTGCTGTTCCTGCTGTGGAACGCGCAACGGCTGCGCACGTTCGCGCCCGCGGAGATCGAGTGGCTGGAAAGCAAGATCGGCCCCTGGCGCGATACTACGGTGATCCCGCTGCGCAGCATGCGGCGCGCACTCAAGACGCCGGTGCTGGTGGCACCCGCGGCCGCGGAAGCATTGCGCACCCGCATCAAGGCGGTCGAGCTCGAAGCCGAGCGGCTGCAGCAGGAGGCGATGTATGAGCTCACGCCGGCATTGCCGAGCGGGGAGACGGCGGCCTCCGCCGAACACGCGGCGCGCCACAGCATCGCGGCCTACGCGGCCATGCTGGAGGCGGGATTCCCCACGGCCGCGGTCGACACCGTGCTGGCCGCGTTCGTAACGCTCAACCCGCAGGGAGGGTGACGATGGACCGGGAAACCCACGACAAGGGCATGGCGATGCGCCGCCAGGTGCTCGGCGACGCCTATGTCGACCGTGCGCTCGCGGGCGTCGACGACTTCACCCGCGATTTTCAGCGCCTGGTCACCCAATATGGCTGGGGCGAGACCTGGGCCGATCCCACGCTCACGCCGCGCGAGCGTTCGATCCTCAACCTCGGCATGATCGCGGCGCTCGGAAAGATGCAGGAGTTCGAGACCCATACCCGCGGCGCGCTGCGCAACGGCCTCACCCCCGACGAGATCCGCGCGGTGCTCACCCAGATCACCGCCTATTGCGGCATGCCGGTCGGCGTTGACTGCTTCCGCGTCGCCCGCAACGTCATCAACGAGGCCAAAAACACTTGAGCCGGCCGGCCATGCGCGCCGTCGCGCGCCGGCGGCTGCCGCAAGGCCGCGCGCCGTCGCAGTTAATCGTCCGTTATCAAGAGGTTGCGTATTATCTGTGGCGGCGGTCTTGAATGCGCCTTGATCGTGGGCGATTTCCAGTCATTGTTCCAATGGCTTGCCATTGCGAGGAGGGGGAATGTCATTGCGCGCTTCTGCTGCACTCACGGTTCTGCTGATCGGTCTCGCGAGCTCGGCCGGTCCCGCCCTGGCGCAATTTTATCCGCCGCCGCAGGCCGTGCAGCCTCCGTACCGCCCTTTGCCGCCGGTCGAGGTCGACGACGACGATGACATGATCCCGCCCTACGACCCGCCCCCGGCCTATCGCCGGGCGCCGGCGCCGCAGGGAACGTATCTGCCGCCACCGCGCGGCAACGAACCCGTCTATGGCGCGCCCGATCCGCAATATGGGCCACCGCCGGGACAGCAATACGGCGGACCCGGCCCGCAATACGGCCGCGGTCCCGCCTATCCGCCGGATGTCGAGCCCTATCCCCCGCCGCCTGCGGCGGTCTATCGCGAACCGCCGCAGGGCTATGAGCCCGATGCGCGCACGCAGCCGCAGCGTCCGGAGTTCGCGCTTCCCAATCCGCTCGACATCCTGCGTCCACCCGGCTCCATCGGTCCGGGCGGGCCCGGCGCCGCGCCGCCGAACCCTGATGCCGTCTACGCGTCGCTGCCGCCCGAGGACCGCCCGGAAACCGGTCCGGCGAAGCAACTGCCGGCAAGGTTCCAGCGCACCACGGTCGACTACCGCACCCGCGAGCCGGTCGGCACGCTCGTCATCGACACCCAGAACACCTATCTCTATCTCGTGCTCGGCAACGGCAAGGCGATGCGTTACGGCATCGGCGTCGGCCGCGACGGCTTCACCTGGGCGGGCGCCGAGCGCGTCTCCCGGATGGCCGAGTGGCCCGACTGGCATCCGCCCTCCGAGATGATCGAGCGCCAGCCCTATCTGCCGCGCTTCATGGCAGGCGGGCCCGGAAACCCGCTCGGCGCGCGCGCTCTCTATCTCGGCAAGACGCTCTACCGCATCCACGGCACCAACCAGCCCTCGACCATCGGTTCCTTCGTGTCGTCGGGCTGCATCCGGCTCACCAACGACGACATCACCGACCTTTATTATCGGGTCAACGTGGGGACGCGCGTGGTGGTGCTGCCGGGGCGGCCGCCGGCGACCGCGAACGCGGCCCCGGCCGGAGCGCGCGCCGAGGACACGCCCCCCGGGCCATACAATCCGCTGGCTCCGCCGCGCGGGCGCTGAGCCGACGATCCTGGATTTCGCGTCATGCCCGGCCCTCGTGCCGGGCATTGGCGTCCAAGCAGGCCTGCGCGATCTATTCGCCGAGCTTGAGGTACTTGCCCATCACCTCGACGACATCGGCGGGCTGGTTGATCATGGCGGCGAAGCGCTGCGCCACGTCGTCGGCGCTGATGTAACTGGTGTCGATCATCGCGGTCGTCATGTCGGCGACGAAACGCGGGTCGGCGACGGTCTTGGCGAGCGCGTCGCGCAGCATGGCCACGCGCTCGGCCGGTGTTCCCGGCCGCACGCCGAACGGCCGCCCGATCGCGAGCGGCGTCCCGCGGATCGCCATCAGCGAACGCCCGAGGTCGCTGGTCGCGAGGTCCTCGTCCACCGGCAGGTGATTGAGGCCGGCGACCGGCGCCCGGCTCGATCGCACCAGCGGCCGCACGATGCCTTGCTCCGCCGCCAGCCGGATGGTGGTGGCCATCGAGGTCCAGGAATCGACCTCCTTGCGCTCGAGCGCAAGGCGGATGTCGGCATTGGCCGCATAGCCGGCGATCAGCTTGACCTTGAGCCCGGCGAATTCCTTGAGCAGGAGCGGCACGTCGTGTGCGTTCGATCCGGGCCCGGTCGTCCCGGCGATGATTTCCACGTTGGCGTTTTGCAGCTCCTGGAAGCTCTTGTACGGCAGGTCGGGGCGGATCGCGAGCATCGCGGCTTCCGAGCCCGAGGAGCCCAGCCATTCGAACTTGCGCGCGTCGAAACGCACCGCCGGCACCTTGGCGAGTTGCGCCATGGCGACCTGCGGGTTGGCGGCCAGGATGGTCAGGCCGTCCGGCTCCGCGATATTGTAGACGTAGTTCGTCGCGTTGAGGTGAGCGCCTCCGAGGATCTGCCGCAGGATGACGGTCGGGCTGCCGGGCAGATGCGTGCCGAGGTGGCGGCTCACGATCTGGGCGCCGATCGAGAGGCTTCCGGTCACGCGCGAGCCGATGACGATGGTGACGGTCTTGCCCTTGTAGAAGTCGGCTTGCGCGAACGCGGATGACTGGACCGACAGGAGGATCAGGGCCGCGAGGACGCTTCGGAGCGAGACTCGTTTCATGGCTTCCTCCCATGCGTCGGATGGTGGGGCAAAGCGGACGCGTGTATTGCCGTGCTGCGGATTCGTTCCCGGATCTTTGCCCAGGCTACGCAGATGGTGACGCCAGCTTGCAGCTCGGGCTGCCGGTCCTTGCGCGAGGGTCGAACAGGAGCAAACCGTATCACAAGCGGCCGCTGGTCGCATCGCGGCCGATGAGGGCCGCGTTGGCGTTGCTTACGGCGAATACCGCCCGCCGATGATCGGCGTGCTCACGCCATGGCCGGGCAGTTCCCAGGCGCCGGCGCCGCCCGGGTTGTTGTCGGCGCCGACCATCGCGTCGATCAGGTAGGGCCGGCCGCTCGCGATGCCGGCGCGCACCGCGTCGGAGAGATCGCCCGGCCGATCGATCGTGACGCCCTCGACGCCGGCCGAGCGCGCCATGGCGGCGAAATCGGGATTGTAGGGCGCGCCCGTCCGCGGGTGCTTGAAGTCGGTGGCGAGTTCGCGCCCGCCGAGATAGCCGCGCTGCAGGCCGCGGATCGACGCATAGGCGTAGTTGTTCCAGACCACCCATACGACCGGAAGCTCGTATTCGACCGCGGTCCCGAGCACGCTCGCATGCATGAAGAAGGCGCCGTCGCCGACGACCGCGACGCACGGCCGATCGGGCGCCGCGAACTTGGCGCCGAGCACGCCGGCGACCCCGAAACCCATCGGCCCGAAGCCCATGGAGCCGATCAGAGAGTCCGGCCGCTTTGGCTTGCAGAACTGCAGCAGCCAGTTGTGATGCACGCCGATGTCGCTGACCAGGATCGCATCGTCGGGCAGGGCGCGGTCGATCTCGTGGGCGGCGCGCTGCGGGTTGATCGGACTCGCATCGTCCTTGAAGCCGGGCGCGACCAGCGCGTCCCATTCCTTGCGATAGCCTGCGATGGCGTCGAGCCATTTTTTCCGGGCGTCGGCGCGCTCGTTGACGGTGGTTCGCTTGTCGAGCTCGGCCAGAACCTGCCGCAGGAAGGTGCGCACGTCCGCCATCAGCCCGAGCGCGACCGGATAATTGCGTGCGATCTCGTTGGGATCGATATCGACGTGGATGAGCTTGGTCGGCGGGATGGTGAAGGAATAGCCGGGCAGCCACGACGATGAGGTGCGGTCATCGAAACGCACGCCGAGCGCCAGCAAGACGTCGGCCTGCCGCGCCGCGTGGTTGGCATGATAGACGCCGCCGCGCGACACCAGCCCGAGCGCAAGCGGATGCTCGCTCGGAATCGCCCCGAGTCCGCTCGCCGACGCGGCGACCGGGATCTGCAGCCGCTCGGCGAACGCGAGCAGGTCGGCGGCGGCGCCGCCGTAACGCACCCCTTGACCGACCAGGATCACCGGCCGCTCTGCGGCGAGCAACATGTCGACCGTCTTGACGACGCCGTCCGGGTCGGCGCCGCAGCGCGACGAGATATTGACGCTCCAGTCCCGCGGATCGGGCGTCTCCTCGGCGGCGGCCTCCTTGAAGATGTCGAACGGCACGTCGAGCACCACCGGGCCGGGCCGGCCGGTCACCATCGTCTTCCACGCCTGGCGCACCGCGAGCGGCACCATGTCGCCGCGCGTCGGCTGGAAGACGTGCTTGCAATAGGCACGCACGGTCGAAGGGAAGTCGGCCTGGTAGTGACGGTAGAGTTCCTGGAACGCCCCGCGGTTGAACTGGCTGGTCGGAACGTTGCCGGTGATGGCGAGGAACGGCACCGAATCGAGGAACGCATTGCCGAGCGAGATCGGCAGGTTGGCGGAGCCCGGCCCGCACGACGTGAAGGTCGCGACCGGCTTGCCGGCGACGCGGTAATAGACGTCGGCCATGAAGCCGGCGACCGTCTCGTGGTGTACGGAGATGGTCTTGATGTCGGACGCGCGCTCATAGAGCGCGTCGAGCAGCCCGATGTTGCCGTGGCCGCACAGGCCGAAGACGTAGGGCACCTTCTCGCGCACGAGATAGTCGACGATCACCTGGCCGCCGTTGAGGATGTTGCGCGTCATCGTGGATGTCTCAAAAGCGGGCGCAACTCGTCAGCTCGCCACCACTCGCACCGGCTTGCCGTCGAGGAAGCCGCGGATGTCCTCGACCACGCCGGCGAAATAGGCGCGGTAGTTCTGTTGCGACACGTAGCCCAGATGCGGCGTGAGCACGACATTGTCGAGCTTGCGCAACGGATCCTCGAGCGGCAGCGGCTCGGTGTCATAGACGTCGAGACCGGCGCCCGCGATCCTCTTGTTGCGCAACGCGTCGAGCAGCGCCGCCTGGTCCACGATCGGACCGCGCGAGGTATTGATCAGGAGCGCGCTCGGCTTCAACAGCGCAAGCTCCTTCGCGCCCAGCAGTCCGCGCGACTTCGGCGTGAGCGGGATGTGGATGGTCACGATGTCGGACTGCTTGAGCAGGTCCTCCTTGGTGGCGGCATAGTCGAAGCCGGCCTTGCTGGCGCGCTCCGGCGTTATGTTCTGGCTCCAGACCGCGACCTTCATGCGGAACGCCTTGGCGACTTCGCCCACGCGGGTGCCAAGCTTGCCGAGCCCGATCACGCCCAGCGTCATGCCCTCGACGTCGGGGCCGAGCGTGGTCTGCCAGGGGGCGCCCGACTTGAGCCGCGCGTTCTCGTGGCCGATATGGCGCGTGAGCTCGATGATCAGTCCCCAGGTGATGACCGCGGTCGGATTGCCGAAGCTCGGCGTGCCGCAGACCGTGATGCCCTTGGCCTTGGCGGCCTCGACGTCGATGCCGCGATTGACCATGCCGGTGGTGATCAGCAGCTTGAGGTCGGGCAGCTTCTCGATCAGCTCCTTCGGGAACGGCGTTCGCTCGCGCATGGCGCAGACGATGGAGAAGCCCTGCAGCGCCTTGGCGACGTTGTCCGGGCTGCCCAGGTGCTCGTTGAACACCTTGATGTCGAGATCGCCCGACACCGCCGACCAGTCGGCCATTTTCAGCGCGACGTTCTGATAGTCGTCGAGGATTGCGCAGCGATGCTTTGCCATGTGGTGTTGTCCTTATGCGGGCTCCAGCAGCCGGATCGGCTTGCCGTCGAGGAAGGCGCGAATGTCCTCGACCACGCCCGAATAGCTGCCGCGGAAATTCTCCTGCGTCACATAGCCGAGATGCGGCGACAGCACCACGTTGTCGAGCCGGCGCAGCGCATGGTCGAGCGGTAGCGGCTCGATGTCATAGACGTCGAGACCGGCGCCCGCGATCGTCTTGTTGCGCAACGCCTCGATCAGCGCCGCCTCGTCCACGATCGGGCCGCGCGCGGTGTTGATCAGGTAGGCGGTCGGCTTCATCAGCGCGAACTCCTTGGCGCCGATCAGGCCACGGCTGCGCAGGCTGAGCACGACATGGATGGTCACGACGTCCGCCTGTTCGAGCAGTTCCTCCTTCGAGCCGGCGAACTCGACGCCCGCTTCCTTGCACTTGTCGGCGGTGAGGTTCTGGCTCCAGGCCACGACCTTCATGTTCATCGCCTTGGCGATTTTGGCGACGCGGGTGCCGAGCGTGCCGAGGCCGATGACGCCGAGCGTCTTGCCCTCGGGATCGGGGCCGATGGTGCTTTGCCAGAACGCGCCGTTCTTGAGCTGCTCGCTTTCGTAGCCGACGTGCCGAAAGAGCTCGAGCATGAGCGAGATGGTGATGGTCGTGGTCGAGCGGCCGACGGTGGGTGTGCCGCAGACCACGATGCCGCGCTCCCGGCAAGCCTCGACGTCGAGCATCCAGTTGCGCGAACCGGTCGACACGATGAGCTTCACGTCCTTGAGCTGCTCGATCAGCATGCGCGGGAATACGGTACGCTCGCGCGTCAGCACGATCATCGAGTAGCCCCGGAGCTTTTCGGCGATCTCGTCGGCGGTGCCGAGTGGCCGGTTGAACGCGGTGACGTCGACCTCGCCGGCGAGGCCCGACCAGTCGGCCATTGTCAGCGCGACATTCTGGTAGTCGTCGAGGATCGCGCAGCGGTGCTTGTTCGGGGTGGTGGTCACGGGTTTGGTCCGGTCAGGGGCGCGGAAGGCGCGGGGGAGGGTGCCGGAGCATCATAGCAGACCGGGCCGCGCTGCAATGGGATACAGTTGCCGGCGGGACCGCATGTTCCCCGGGCGGCTGACACGCGGGCGCGCATGACCGAGACCGGCATCACCAGGACAGCACGACCAAGGCCACCATGACCAAGACCAACATGACCAAATCCCGTGGTAGCGGAATTCGCAATCCGCCGTTACGGGCCCGGCGGTCCCGAAGCCCTGCCTCGGGCGAGGACAAGGTCCGCGAACTCAAGCGCTTGCTGCTTGAGATCAGCGACCTCAATTCGGCCGGCGCGCTGCTGAGCTGGGACCAGGCCACCTATATGCCGCCCGGCGGCGCGGCCGCGCGCGGCCGTCAGGGCGCGGTGCTGCGCAGGCTCGCCCATGAACGCTCGGTCGATCCCGCATTGGGCCGGCTGCTCGACCAGCTTGCGCGCCATGGCGAGCGGCTGCCCTACGACAGCGACGACGCGAGCCTGATCCGCGTCGCGCGGCGCGACTTCGAGAAGGCGGTCAAGATCCCGCCGGACTTCGTCGCGCGCGCGAACGAGCTCGGCTCCGCGTCCTATGACGCCTGGACGCGGGCGCGGCCGGCGAACGACTTCGCGACCATGGTGCCGTATCTGGAACAGGTGCTGGATCTCAGCCGCGAATGCGCAAACTTCTTCGCGCCGTACGAACACATCGCCGATCCGCTGATCGACGACGCCGACCCGGGCATGACGGCGGCGGCGATCCGCACGCTGTTTACGGCGCTGCGGCGCGAGCTGGTGCCGATCGTGCGCGCCATCTCCGAGCAGGCGGTCGCCGACGACCGTTGCCTGCGCGGGCCGTTCGAGGAGCGCCCGCAGCTCGAATTCGGCCTCAACGTCGCCAGGCGGCTCGGCTACGACCTGGAGCGCGGGCGGCTCGACAAGACGCATCATCCGTTCTGCACCAAGTTCTCGGCCGGCGACGTGCGCATCACCACCCGGGTGCGCGAGGACGATCTCGGCGACGCGCTGTTCTCGACCGTGCACGAGGCCGGTCATGCGATGTACGAGCAGGGCGTCAGCCGCGCCCTCGAAGGCACCGCGCTCGGAGCGGGGACGTCGGCCGGCGTGCACGAGAGCCAGTCGCGGCTCTGGGAGAACGTCGTCGCGCGCAGCCGCGGCTTCTGGGAGCACTTCTACCCGGAGCTGCAGCGCACATTCCGCGATCAGCTTGCGGGCGTGCCGCTTGAGTCCTTCTATCGCGCCATCAACAAGGTCGCGCGCTCGCTCATCCGCACCGACGCCGACGAGGTGACCTATAATCTTCACGTCATGCTGCGTTTCGAGCTCGAGCTGAACCTGCTCGAAGGCAAGCTCGCGGTCAAAGACCTGCCGGATGCCTGGCGCGCCGCGATGCAGGCCGACCTCGGCCTCGTTCCGCCCGATGACCGCGACGGCTGCCTGCAAGACGTGCACTGGTATTCCGGCGGCATCGGCGGCGTGTTCCAGGGCTACACCATCGGCAACATCTTGAGCGCGCAGTTCCATGCGGCCGCCGTCAAGGCCCATCCCAATATCCCGCGCGAGATTTCCAACGGAGAATTCGGCACGCTGCACGGCTGGCTGCGCGACAACATCTACCGGCATGGCCGCAAATTCACGCCGAACGAGCTCGTCGAGCGCGCAACCGGCGGGCCCATGAGCATGGAGCCGTATCTCGCCTATCTGCGCGCCAAGTACGGCGAGATCTACCGCTTGCCGGCGGCCGGGACATGCTAAGACGAACGCAGTCGAACATTCGGTGACTCGCAATGTGCTTCTCGGCAACGGCAAGCTTTTCGGCGGCGGCGGTGACCGGAAGCATCGGGGCGGCGACCCTTTGGAGGGCGGTGGCAACGGGTGACCGCCGCGTCATTCCGCTCGCCTCGTTTCCATTATTGTTCGCGCTGCAGCAACTGGTCGAAGGCTGTCTCTGGCTCGACCTTGCCCAGCCCGAGCCGGGAGCGCTGCGCCCCGTCCTCGTCCATGCGTTCCAGGGCTATGCGGAGGTGTTCTGGCCGGTGTTCGCGCCCATGGCGGCGCTGCTCATCGAAACGGAAAACTGGCGGCGGGCGCTCATCTTGGTTTGTCTAGTCGTCGGCGCGTGCCTCTCGGTCTATCTGCTGTCGAGAATGATCGCCCATCCCTACGTCGCGTCGCTCGCTGACGCGCACATCGCTTACAAGAACGACTACCGCTATCCGACCGGAATCGAGGCGCCTTATGTTCTCGCGACCACGATCTCGCTCCTGTTGTCGTCGCGGCGATCCGTGCAGGTCCTGGCGATCGTCATCCTCATCGGGTTCGCCGTGGCCTATATCTCATTCCATCATTCCTATATCTCGGTCTGGTGTTTTTTCGCGGCGATCGCAAGCGTGCTGGTCTATCGCTCGATCAGCAGCGCCTACGAGCCTCGGCCGCTGGCGACAACCTGAACCGACCCCGAGACCTACCGACGGCCCCAGATCATGGGGCGGAAAGGCTGGACTGAGCGGGCAATCGTCCCCATCTTCGACCGGCGTGCTCACGTCTTCGACCTGGACGCGACGCCATTGAATGGACTGTCATCACTGCATGCAGACGATCGTCTCGATTTCCAAGCTCTCCAAAACCTACGCGACGGGATTTCGCGCCCTCAACGGCATCGACCTTGAGGTTCGCCGCGGCGAGATTTTTGCCCTGCTCGGCCCCAACGGCGCCGGCAAGACCACGCTGATCAACATCATCTGCGGGATCGTGGTCCCGTCCGCGGGAACCGTGACGGTCGACGGCCATGACATCATCACGGACTACCGCGCCACCCGCGCGATGATCGGCCTGGTGCCGCAGGAACTGACCACCGACGCGTTCGAGACCGTCTGGGCGACGGTGAGCTTCAGCCGCGGCCTGTTCGGCAAGCCCGCCAACCCCGATTATGTCGCCAAGGTGCTGAAGGACCTGTCCTTGTGGGACAAGAAGGACAGTAGGATCATGACGCTGTCGGGCGGCATGAAGCGCCGCGTGCTGATCGCCAAGGCGCTCGCGCACGAGCCGGAGATCCTGTTCCTCGACGAGCCGACCGCGGGCGTCGACGTGGAGCTGCGCCGCGACATGTGGGCGCTGGTGCGCGGCCTGCGCGATACCGGGGTCACCATCATCCTCACCACGCACTACATCGACGAGGCCGAGGAGATGGCCGACCGCATCGGCGTGATCAGCAAGGGCCGGCTGATCGTGGTGGAGGAAAAGGCCGCGCTCATGAAAAAGCTCGGCAAGAAGCAGCTGACTCTGCAGCTGCAGCATCCGCTTGCTGCAGTTCCGTCCGATCTTTCAAGCTTTTCCTTGATTTTGAAAGAAGGTGGAA
>JAXDOD010000115.1:0-76931 GCA_034669045.1 Alphaproteobacteria bacterium | reverse complement strand
CTACGTAGCGCACCGCACCATCGTGCCGATGGCGGAGCTGACCGCCGATGTCCCGCGCGATCGCGTCGTGCTGTGGGCCGGGCCGGGCTTCCACATCGTGCATTACCCGCTGCGCCACGACACGCTGTTCAACATCGTCGCCGTATTCCGCAGCTCGACCCACGGCGAGAAAGGCGACATCGGCCGCTACCGGTCGGAGCTGCAGGATACCTATCGCGATGCGCATCCCCCGATGCGGGCGCTGCTCGCGATGATGGATCTGCAGCGGCGCTGGCAGGTCGGCGACCGCGAGCCGATCCGGCATTGGCACCGGGGCCGCGTGCTGTTGCTCGGCGATGCCGCGCATCCGCCGCTGCAGTCGCTGGCGCAGGGCGCCTGCATGGCGATCGAGGATGGGCTCTGCCTCGGCGAACTGATCCACGCGACGGCAGGCGACGTCGCGGCGGCGTTCCCGAAGTTCGCGGCGGCACGCCTGTTGCGCACCGCGCGCGTGCAGCTCGAGTCGCGCGCGCTCTGGGATTTCTACCACGCCGGCGGCATCGCCCGCGACGTGCGCAACGACACCATCCGCACCTGGTCCGAAGCGCACATGTTGGCGTGCCTCGCCTGGCTCTACGACGGCGCTCCGCCGCCGACTGGCCGGTAGGGCGGCCGACCCTGCCGCCATCGAGACTCTCGACGCGTCGCTCATTCTCGATTCTATTGGGAGCGCAAGCGAATCAGCGCAGGGGCTGAGCCGGCATCATGAGCAAGCACGTTGCCGTCCTGATGGGGGGCTGGTCGGCCGAGCGCGAGGTGTCGCTGCGCTCCGGGAGGGCTTGCGCCGAGGCGCTCACACGGCTCGGCTACCGCGTGACCCGCATCGACGTCGGCCGCGACATCGGGGCGGTGCTTGCCACCATCAAGCCGGACGTCGCGCTCAACGTGCTGCACGGACGTCCCGGCGAGGACGGCACGCTGCAGGGCCTGCTCGAGATCATTGCGGTTCCCTACACGCATTCAGGCGTGATGGCCTCCGCGGTCGCCATGCAGAAGGACGTGGCCAAGGAACTGTTCCGCATCGCCGGCGTGCCGGTCGCCGAAGGCCTCGTGGCTTCGCGCTTCGACGTCGGCAAGCAGCATCTCATGCCGCCGCCCTATGTGGTCAAGCCGATCGCCGAGGGATCGAGCGTGGGAGTTTTTTTGGTGCGTGAGGACCACGAGCATCCGCCGCAGGAGCTCAGCCGCCTGGACTGGGCCTATGGCGATCGCGTCATGGTCGAAAAATACATTCCTGGCAAGGAGTTAACTTGTGCCGTCATGGGCGACCGGGCGCTCGACGTGATCGAAATCGTACCGACGGTGCGGTTTTACGACTACGAGGCCAAGTACGCGCCCGGAGGCTCGCGCCACCTGCTTCCGGCTCCTGTTTCACCAATTGTTTACCAACAGGCCCGAAGACTAGCGCTGGCGGCGCATGGGGCGCTTGGCTGCCGGGGCGTGAGCCGTACGGATTTCCGTTACGACGACCGCGTCGAGGGGACGGGAGAACTGGTCTGTCTCGAGGTCAACACTCAACCCGGCATGACCGAAACGTCGCTCGTGCCCGAGCTCGCGGCGCACGCGGGCATTTCGTTTGATGAGCTGGTGCGATGGATGGTCGAAGACGCCTCGCTCAACCGCTAACCTGGATCGCGCGCTTGCGCGCGCGTCCGCCGACGGCATTGCGTCCGGGCGGCGGCGTCCGGCGTGTGCGGCATGACATCACCCTGCCGGCCACGCGCTTCGGCCGCGTCCTGCAGCGCCTGTGGGTCCCGATCATCAATCTGCGCGTGCCGCGCGGCGCCGGCCTCGCGGCCACCGCGCTGGTCATGCTGGCGAGCGCCGGGTACGGCGTGATCAAGGGCGACCACATCCCGACGCTCGTCGGCGCGTTCAAGGACGCACGCGACCAGGCCGCCAATGCGGCCGGTTTCCGCATCGTGTCGCTCGCGCTCTCCGGCCATCAGCACGTCACCCGCGAGGAAGTGCTCGCGACCGCCGGCGTGACCGGACACACGTCGCTCCTCTTCCTCGACGTGGAGGCGGCGCGCGAAAAGCTCAAGACCAATCCCTGGATCGCCGACGCGAGCGTGCTCAAGCTCTTGCCCGGCGAGTTGCAGATCGTCATCAAGGAGCGCCAAGCGTTCGCGCTCTGGCAGAAGGACGGCCGCGTCTCCGTCATTGCCGACGACGGCACCGTCCTCGAACCCTATGTTGCGCCGCGCCTGACCCGGCTGCCGCTGGTCGTGGGCCGCGGCGCCGAAACGCGCGTGAAGGAGTTCCTCGCGCTGCTCGAGCGCTATCCCGAGATTCGCGACCAGGTGCGGGCGTCGATCCTGGTCGGCGAGCGCCGCTGGAACCTGCGGCTCAGGAACGGCCTCGATGTCCGCCTGCCGGAAGCCGAGGTCACGCGCGCGCTCGAACGGCTGGTCGCGCTCGACCGCGAGGCGAAGCTGATCTCGCGCGATATCGTCGCAATCGACCTGCGGCTTGCCGATCGCGTGACGGTGCGGCTTTCGGCCGCCGCCGCGCAGGCGCGCACCGACGCGCTCAAGGAGAAGAAGCCGCCGGCCAAAAAGGGGGACAAGGCTTGAACGCCCTCCAATACGGCCTGACGCCCAAGACCAAGCCGCTGGCGCCCAAGCGCACGGCCCTGGTCGCCGCGCTCGACGTCGGCACCAGCAAGATCGCCTGTCTGATCGCGCGCCTCAAGCCGCAGGCCCCGCAGGATGTGCTGCGCCGGCGCACCCATACCGTCGAGGTGGTCGGCTTCGGCCATACCCTGGCGCGCGGCATGAAGTCCGGCACGGTCGTCGATCTCGCGAGCGCCGAAGAGGCGCTGCGCCAGGCCGTCGACCTGGCCGAACGCAGCGCCCGCATGCAGCTCGAATCCGTGGTGGTCTCGACCTCGGCCGGCAAGCCCGGCAGCGAACTGATCTCGGCCTCCGTGAATGTCGCCGGCAAGACGGTCGCCGAGGGCGACATCGCGCGCGTGCTCAGCGCCGGCAGCCAGCATTCGGTGCGGCCTGGCCGCGCGGTATTGCATTCGCTGCCGATCGGCTACTCGCTCGACGAGGCCACCGGTATCCGCGATCCGCGCGGCATGCTCGGGCGCCGTTTCGGCATCGACATGCATGTGATGACCACCGACATGTCGGTCGCGCGCAACCTGATGCTGGCGATCGAGCGTTGCCATCTCGACGTCGGCGCGATGACGGCAAGCTCCTACGCGGCCGGCCTGTCCGTGCTCGCGGACGACGAATCCGATCTGGGCGCGGCGCTCATCGACCTCGGCGCCGGCACCACCACGACCGCGGTCTTCAGCGGCGGCCGCTTCGTGCATGGCGACGGCTTCGCCGTCGGCGGCCAGCACGTGACGATGGACGTCGCGCGCGGGCTCAACACCCGCGTCGCCGATGCCGAGCGGATCAAGACGCTGTACGGCAGCGTGCTCGCGGGCGGATCGGACGAGCGCGACATGATCTCGATCCCGCCGGTCGACCATGACGATCATGGCGCGCCGCAATTCGTCTCGCGCGCGCAGCTCGTGCGCATCATCCGGCCGCGGATCGAGGAGATCCTCGAAATGGTGCGCGACCGGCTGGCGGCTTCGCCGTTCGCGGCCGAGCCGCGCGGTCGCGTCGTCCTCACCGGCGGCGCCTGCCAGCTCACCGGCCTCTCCGAACTCGCGGCGCAGATCCTCGGCCGGCCGGTGCGCATCGGGCGTCCGCTCGGGATCGCGGGACTTCCCGAGGAAGCAAAGGGACCTGCCTTTGCGGTGGCGACGGGCTTGCTCGTCTATCCGCAAGCGGCCCATCTCGAACATTTCGAACCGCGGGGAACGCGGCAGGCGATGACAGGAACTGGCGGCTACATCACACGGGTCGGACGATGGCTTCGCGAGAGCTTCTGATGACTCGAAACAGATTCAACCATCGGCCGGTTGCGGACCGGCCCGACCCGGCGGTGACTTCCGCGTCATGAAGAGGCAACCATGAGCATCAATCTGAAAATCCCCGACATCCGTGAGCTCAAGCCGCGGATCACGGTCTTCGGGACCGGCGGTGCCGGCGGCAACGCCGTCAACAACATGATCACCAGCGGGCTCCAGGGCGTCGACTTCGTCGTCGCCAACACGGACGCGCAGGCGCTCACCATGTCCAAGGCGGAGCGCATCATCCAGATGGGCGTGCAGGTCACCGAGGGTCTCGGCGCCGGCTCGCAGCCCGACGTCGGCCGCGCCGCCGCCGAGGAGGTGATCGACGAGATCCGCGACCACCTCTCGGGCGCGCATATGGTGTTCGTCACCGCCGGCATGGGCGGCGGCACCGGCACCGGGGCGGCTCCCGTGGTGGCGCGTTGCGCCAAGGAGGTCGGCATCCTCACGGTCGGCGTCGTTACCAAGCCGTTCCATTTCGAGGGCGTGCGGCGGATGCGGGTCGCCGAAGCCGGCATCCAGGAACTGCAGAAGGTCGTCGACACGCTGCTCATCATTCCCAACCAGAACCTGTTCCGGGTGGCGAATGAGAAGACCACGTTCGCCGACGCCTTCGCGCTCGCCGACGAGGTGCTGCGCTCCGGCGTCTCCTGCATCACCGACCTGATGGTGAAGGAAGGCCTGATCAATCTCGACTTCGCCGACGTGCGCTCGGTGATGCGCGAAATGGGCAAGGCGATGATGGGCACCGGCGAGGCTTCGGGCGAGAAGCGCGCGCTCTCCGCCGCCGAGGCTGCGATCTCCAACCCGCTGATCGACGACGCCTCGATGAAGGGCGCCAAGGGCCTGCTGATCTCGATCACGGGCGGACGCGACCTGACCCTCTACGAGGTCGACGAAGCCGCCACGCGCATCCGCGAGGAGGTCGACCAGGACGCCAACATCATCGTCGGCGCGACCTTCGACGAAAGCCTGGAAGGCATCATCCGCGTCTCGGTGGTGGCGACCGGCATCGATGCCGTGGCCATGGCACGGCCGGCCTCGCCGCCGGAGGCACGGCTCGCCGAGCTGGCACAGAAGCTCCGCGCCGACCAGCAGCGCATGGTCGAGCGGGTCGAACGCGTGGAGCGGGTCGAGCGTCACGAGATACGCGCGCCGGCGCCGCTCGCGCACGCGCCGCGTCCTCAGCTTCCGGCCGCGAGCGCGTCACTCGACGCGATCGGTTCGGCCGCGCAGGCGGCCGTGGCGGCGGCGGTGCTTCCGATCACCGCGATGGAAGAGGTGACCATCCGCCCGATGCAGCCCAAGCCGTCGCTGTTCCCCGACACCCTGACCGAAGCGCCGGCGCCCGAGCCGCCGGCGTCGTCCGTGTTCATCCCGCCTGCGGCGGAACGCGCCGGCCGGCCGCGGATGCCGCGGATCGACGAACTGCCGCTTCCGGCACAGAACGAGCTGCGGGTCATGCGCGGCGAGGCGCCGGCTCCCGACCATCCGGAAAAGCGCCGGATGGGATTGCTGCAGCGACTCGCCTCGGTCGGGCTTGGCCGCCGCGAGCACGACGACGAGGCCCCGCAGATGCCGGCCAACCCCCGTCCTGCCATGCGTCCGGTGCAGCAGCGTGCGCCGGAACGGCCCATCATGCAGCGGCCGGCCCCTCGCCCCGCCGAATCGCGGCCATCGGCGCCCCCCGTGTCGGACTATGCCAAACAGCCGAATCATCAGGGCCTCGACGCGCACGGCCGGCAGGCTTCTGTGCATAATTCCGCCGAAGACGATCAGCTCGAAATTCCGGCCTTCCTGCGCCGGCAGGCGACCTGATCGCCCCATGACGACCACGCGACGGTCCCGGCTGGCCACGGCCGGGACCGCAGACGCCGCTCCGGAGCTACTGAGATATTGTTCAACAATCTGAATTAAAACGACTTTTCCATAAATTCGAGCAGGCTTCGCGGCTCCGGAACCGGCCCAAGCGGTATCCTTGGCAGGCGGAAAAGAGGTGCCATGGCACCCAGCGCCCGCGATTTGCGACGTCGGAGCGGCATGAATGCGGCCGCTTCGAGGTAACAGTTGGTAAGAAAGCGTGAGTTGAGTTGCCCAGCAGTGCGGCTAAGCTCTCCGTGACAAAGGGGTTTTCGGTCGGGGGACTGCGCGGGTCGGTATAATCCCGCATGAAAAGACTCAATCCCCCAACTGGCGGTGGTTGCGACGTCGTCGATGTCGCTGGGGTCGCGTGCCGAGTCCTGCGGCACGCGCGTGAGCGGGACGAAGTATGAAAGTCGGTAGGCAGACCACGCTACGCGATCAAGCGGCGTTGTCGGGCGTCGGGGTTCATTCCGGTTTGCCCGTGACCCTGACCCTGCATCCCGCCGACGCCGACACCGGAATCCGATTCATTCGCACCAGCATCGACGGCCGCCGCGAGCGCGAAGTCGTGGCCGACATCCGCGCCGTCACCGCCACTGAATTTGCCACTGTCCTGGGAGATGCGTCGGGCCCGCTGGTGTCCACGGCCGAGCACGTGCTGGCGTCCTTGCGCGGGCTCGGCGTGGACAACGCGGTCGTCGAGATCGATGGCCCGGAGGCTCCGATCATGGACGGCAGCGCGGCGCCTTTCGTCGCCGCCATCGATCAGGTCGGCATCGAGACGCTCGATGAGCCGCGTCGCTATATCCGCGTGCTCAAGCCGGTGCGGGTCGCGACCGGCGAATCCTACGGCGAGATTCGCCCGTGTGCGCGCGGTTTCCGGGTCGAGGCAGAAATCGAGTTCGATCACCCGCTGATCAGCCGGCAGGCCTTCGCGTTCGATTGCCGGCCGGACGCGTTCCGCCGCGACATCGCGCGCGCACGCACCTTCGGTTTCATGCGCGACGTGGCGAAGCTGTGGAGCGCCGGCTACGCGCTCGGTGCCTCGCTCGAGAACACGTTGGTCGTCGCCGACAACCGCGTGCTGAACCCGGAAGGAACCCGCTATCCCGACGAGTTCGTCCGCCACAAGGTGCTGGACGCGATCGGAGACCTGGCGCTGGCCGGGGCGCCGCTCCTGGGCGCCTACCGCACCGTGCGGGGCGGCCACAAGCTCAACTATGCGGTGCTCTCGGCCTTGATGGCCGACACGAGCGCGTGGGCCCTGGTCGAGGCGGAACCGCAGCGGCCGGTACGTGGCCACGCCGACCTGGCGGCCAGCCTGGCAGCCCCGGCTTATGCGCCGGACGTGTCCTGATCCGAAGCTGACCCGCCGTCGGTTTACCCTCCGCCACATTCCGGGCGAATTGTCCGCATATTTTCTTGGCCGGACCGGGGGTTATCGGCTAAATCACATCCTGATCGGGCGACACACCGGCCGGCTTAAATCGCGCGGGGGACGGATTCCATCGCATTCATGGGCGGCTGTTTCGGACCATCGGGGAAGTCTGCGTGGAGTGCCGGCGTGCTGGCGCGGCTGTTTGCGCTCGCCTTGATCGCCCCGCTGCTGGGCGGGTGCGAGAGCATCTGGGGGGCCAGGGACGAGCCGGAGCTCGATGAGCCGGCCGACAAGATCTACAACGAGGGTCTCTACCTCCTCAACGTCAAGAAGGACCTCAAAGGGGCGGCCAAGCGCTTCGAAGAGGTCGACCGCCAGCACCCCTATTCGGAATGGGCGCGCAAGTCCCTGATCATGACGGCCTATGCCTATTACGAGGCGGGCGCCTTCGAGGATTCGATCAACGCCTCGCGCCGCTATATCCAGCTTCATCCCGGAAGCTCGGACGCCGCCTATGCGCAATTCCTGATCGGCTCGTGCTACTTCGACCAGATCCGCGACATCACCCGCGACCAGGACCGTACCGAGCGCGCCATCTCGATGCTCGATGAAGTGTCGCGCAAGTACCCCACGTCCGAATACGCGGTCTCCGCCAAGCGCAAGATCGAGATCGCCCGCGACCAGCTCGCCGGCAAGGAAATGCTGGTCGGGCGCTACTACATGGAGCGGCGCGATTATTCCGGCGCGATCAACCGCTTCAAGGTCGTGGTGACCCGCTATCAGACCACCCGCCACGTCGAGGAGGCGCTGCTGCGGCTCACCGAGGCCTACATGTCGCTCGGCGTCGTGGCGGAGGCGCAGACCTCGGCCGCCGTGCTCGGCCACAACTTCCCGGACAGCCGCTGGTACAAGGACGCCTATGCGCTCCTGAACGCGCGCGGCGTCGAGCCGCTGGAGAACAAGGGCTCCTGGATCAGCCGGGCGTTCCGGCTGAGCTAGGCGCCGCCGCCGACTTACCCACATCGTGATGACCGGACTTGTTCCGGCCATCTGCGTCTTTGATGATGGCGAATCCCCCTGGCGGCGGCCCGGACCCAAGTCCGGGCCCATCGGAAGCGCGCTCATCATGCTGACCCGGCTCTCGATCCGCGACATCGTGCTGATCGATCGGCTCGACATCGACTTTGCCGAGGGGCTTGCCGCCCTGACCGGCGAGACCGGCGCCGGCAAGTCGATCCTGCTCGATGCCTTCGCGCTCGCGCTCGGTGCGCGCGGCGACGTGGCGCTGGTGCGCCAGGGTGCCGAGCAGGGACAGGTGACGGCCGCCTTTGACGTGCCGGCTGCCCATCCGGTGCGCGCGCTCGCCGCCGCCAACGACATCGCCGCCGCGGACGAACTGATCCTGCGCCGCGTGCAGTTCGCCGACGGCCGCACTCGCGCCTTCGTCAACGACCAGCCGGTGAGCGCACAGATCCTCAAGGCACTCGGCGCGGCCCTGGTGGAGATCCACGGCCAGCACGACGAGCGCGCGCTGGTCGACGCCGCCACCCACCGTTCGCTGCTCGATGCCTTCGGCGGGCTCGACGCGCAGGTGGAGCGCGTCGCGCGGGCTTGGGAAGAACGGAGCGTGCGCGCGGCGGAGGTCGCGGCGCACCGCACCGAGGTCGAGCGGGCCGGGCGCGAAGCCGATTGGCTGCGCCATGCGGCCGAGGAGCTTTCGCGGCTCAAGCCCGAACCGTCGGAGGAGACCGCGCTCGCCAACCGGCGCGCCGGCATGATGGCGGCGGAGAAGGTCGCCGGCGACCTGCGCGATGCACACGAGGCGGTGGCGGGCGCCGCTTCGCCGGTTCCAGCGCTGGCGGCGGCGCTGCGCCGGCTCGAGCGCCGGACTGCGCAGGCGCCGGCGCTGATCGAGCCCGCGGTGAAGACGCTCGACGCGGCGCTGACGGCGATCGAGGAGGCGCGTGCGCAGCTGGAGGCGGCGCTCGCCGCCGCCGACCACGATCCGCACGAGCTGGAACGCATCGAGGAGCGGCTGTTTGCATTGCGGGCGGCGGCGCGGAAATACAGCACGCCGGTCGACGGGCTCAACGCGCTCGCCGCCCGCTATGCCGCCGATCTCGGCCTGATCGACGCCGGCGCGGAACGCCTCGTGCAGCTCGAAACCGCCGCGCGCGAGGCGCAGGCGCGCTATCAGGCGGCGGCGGCGGTGCTCTCGGCCGCCCGCCGGAAAGCTGCCGACAAGCTCGACAAGGCGGTCACCGGCGAGCTCAAGCCGCTCAAGCTCGAACGCGCGAAATTCTCGACCGAGATCGTGACCGAGCCGGAGGCGGGAGGCCCGCACGGCATCGATCGGATCGAGTTCTGGGTGCGCACCAATCCCGGCACCCGGCCGGGGCCGCTGATGAAGGTGGCCTCGGGCGGCGAGCTCGCGCGGTTCCTGCTCGCGCTCAAGGTGGTGCTCGCCGACCGCGGCTCGGCCCCGACCCTGGTGTTCGACGAGATCGACACCGGCGTCGGCGGCGCGGTCGCCGATGCGATCGGCGTGCGGCTCGCGCGCCTTGCGCGGCAGGCCCAAGTGATCGCGGTGACGCATGCGCCGCAGGTCGCCGCCCGCGCCGAGCGCCACTATCTCATCACGAAAAGCGCCCTCGACAAGGGCCGGCGCGTCGCCACCCGCGTCGTCGAGGTCGCGGCCGAGCGGCGCCGCGAGGAGATCGCGCGCATGCTCGCGGGCGCCGAGATCACCGCGGAGGCGCGCGCCGCCGCGGAGCGGCTGATCAAGCAGGCAGGGTAGGGAAAGCGGGTCACGCCGAAGGCACGAGCCCGCAAAAACCGGGCTCAAATTTGGCCTCGGCAAAGCAGTTTCTCGAGAGTCGTGGTTATGGATTCCGGGCTCCCTCGCTGCGCTCGGGCCCCGGAATGAAGGAGAAGGAACGATCGCCGTCATTCCGGGGCGCGCAGGCGCGAGCCCGGAATCCATAACCACGGCGCTATCGGGTTATCGAGCTGTAGAGGTCATCCCAGTTTGGGTTGGTGCGCTCGATTAAATTGATCTTCCACTCGCGGCGCCATTTCTTGACTTCTTTTTCCCGCGTAATGGCGTTGCTCGGGTCATCGTAGCATTCGAACCATACCAGACGGTGGACGCCGTAACGGGAGGTAAATCCGCGAACGAGATCATTCCTGTGCTGGTAAATACGGCGCACAAGATCTTTGGTGAAACCGATGTAGAGCGTTCCATGCTTCCGGCTGGCCAGAATGTATACGTAGTACATGATCCGCGTAGCCGTGCTTGTGGATTCCGGCGCCCCGGGATGACCGGGGAGGGAACGCCTCTACTCGAACTTCTTCCCGCCCAGATACACCGCCTCCATGCTGCGCAGGTTGGTGATGTCGTCGAGCGGATTTCTTGCGAGCACCAGCAGGTCCGCGGCCTTGCCCTTGGCGAGGGTGCCGAAATCCCTGTCGATACCCAACATCTCCGCGTTGTTCTTCGAGAACGTCTGGATCACCTGCATGGGCGTCAGCCCGGCGTCCCGCAGCAGCTCCATCTGCCGGTGCTCGGAGAAGCCCTGGACGAAATAGCGGTCCGCCGCGCCGCCCGAGTCCGTGCCGAAACCGAGCCGCACGCCGGCGTCCGAGAGCCTCTTGACGTTGATCTTGTCGATCTCGAACGACCGCAGCATGGCGGCGCGGTTGCGGTCCTTGGCCTGTTGCGCGCGCTTGTCCTGAAGCTTGGCCAGTTGGTCCGGCGTCAGCGCCTTGCGGAAGAACGGGTCCTCCGTGAAGCCCGGCGCCTCGTTGCCGTAGACGAACATGCCTTCCTCGCGCGCGAGCGTGGACATGACGCTCACGGTCTTCTGCTTGAGCGTGGCGAGGAAGTCCGCCGGCATCTCCTGGTCGCGCACGCCATGGGCGAGGATGTTGACGCCTTCCTCGACCGCCATGCGGGCGTCGGCGAGTTCCACCACGTGCGCCATGGTGAGCTTGCCGTGCCTGCGCCCCTGGTCGAACACGGCGGCCACGAATTCGCGCGTGAGCTTGGGATGGCGCCCGTCCTGCGCGTCGAGCCACACTTTGACGAAGTCGGTCCCCTTGGCGACGATCTCGTCGACCTTGGCGCGGCCCTCCGCCGGCGTCTTGTACTCCGAGCCGGGCTTGAAGGGCTCCGACATGAATCGATATTTGACGGTCAGGATGCGCGCGCCTTTGAGGTCGCCTGCCTTCTGCCCGGACTGGAACTCGGCGATGTCGTCGGGGTCGAACGACATGCTGGTGGTCGTGGTCACGCCGAAAAGCGCGTAGCGGCGCAGTTGCGGGTCGCGCGGCGCAGGGCCGACGTGGCCGTGGCCGTTGATGATGCCCGGCACCACGACTTTTCCCGTGAGGTCGATCACGCTTGCGCCCGCGGGCGGCGCCAGTCCCGCGCCCATATCGCGGATGCGGCCGTTCTCGATCACGACGGTGACGTCGCGCTGCGGTGCGGCGCCGCTGCCGTCGATGACGGTCGCGTGCGTGAGCACGGTGACCTGGGCGGCGGCGGTGGTGGCGAACACCGTGGCCGCCGCGAGGACAATCAAGGCCTTGGCGCGCATGCGGGGCTCCTTTGCGAGCGTGAGAACGCGGTCACGCGCGCTTCACCATCGCGCGCGATCCTAGCGCGACGTGGGCTCGGGATAAATCCGCCTTCATTGCGTTGGCGGCGGCGCGCCGATGACGTAGAAAGCCGCCATGGCTGCCCGCGATACCAGCAAGCTCGCCGTCGAGGCGCTCACCGCCAAGCAGGCGAAGGCCGAGCACGCGCGGCTCGGACGCGAGATCAAGGCGCACGACGACCGCTACTACCAGAAGGACGCCCCGACGGTGTCCGACGCCGCCTACGACGCGTTACGGCGGCGCTACGAGGCGATCGAGGCGCGGTATCCGGAGCTGCGCACGCCGGACAGCCTGTCGCTGAAGGTCGGCGCGGCGCCGGTGCGCGGTTTCGCCAAAGTGCGCCACGCGGTGCCGATGCTGTCGCTCGGCAACGCCTTCTCGCCCGCCGACGTCGTCGATTTCGTCGAGCGCATCCGCCGTTTCCTCAAATTGAAGGACGACGAGGCGCTGGTGTTCGCGGCCGAGCCGAAGATCGACGGCCTGTCAATGTCGCTGCGCTACCGGAACGGCACGCTGGTCACCGCTGCCACCCGTGGCGACGGCAGCGAGGGCGAGGACGTCACCGCCAATATCAGGACGCTCAAGGAAATCCCGCACCGGCTCAGAGGCAGGAACGTGCCCGCGGACTGCGAAATCCGCGGCGAGGTCTACATGACCAAGGCCGATTTCCTGGCGCTCAACCGGCGCCAGCAGGCGGCGGGCGAGCAGGTTTTTGCCAATCCGCGCAATTCGGCGGCGGGCTCGCTGCGGCAGAAGGACGTCAGCGTCACCGCGTCGCGGGCGCTGCATTTCTTCGCCTATGGCTGGGGCGCGATGAGCCAGATGCCGGCGAACTCCCAGTCGGGCATGCTCACCTGGCTCGCGCAAGCAGGTTTCAAGACCAATCCGCTCTGGAAGAGCGCCGGCAGCGTCGAGGAGCTCCGGGCCTACCACCGCGACATCGAGCAGCAGCGCGCCAAGCTCGACTACGACATCGACGGCGTCGTGTACAAGGTCGACCGGCTCGACTGGCAGGAACGGCTCGGCTTCGTGTCGCGCAATCCGCGCTGGGCGATCGCGCACAAGTTCCCGGCCGAGAAGGCGACCACCGTCGTGCGCGACATCGAAATCCAGGTCGGGCGCACCGGCGCGCTCACGCCGGTGGCGAAGCTCGAGCCGGTCACGGTCGGCGGCGTGGTGGTGCAGAACGCAAGCCTGCACAATTCCGACGAGATCGCGCGGCTCGACGTGCGCATCGGCGATACCGTCACGATCCAACGTGCCGGCGACGTCATCCCGCAGGTGCTCGGCGTCGTGGTCGAGAAGCGGCCGCCGGACGCAACGCCCTACAAGTTTCCCACGCGCTGCCCGTGTTCGCTGCACACCGAGGTGGTGCGCGAGTTGAATACCGCCGGAGAGGAAGGTGTGCGCTTCCGCTGCTCGGGCGAGTTTGCCTGTCCGTTCCAGAAGACCGAGCACCTGAAGCTTGTCGTCTCGCGCCGCGCCTTCGACATCGAAGGCCTGGGCGAAAAGCAGATCGACTATTTCTTCGAGCGGGGCTGGATCAAGGAGCCGGCGGATATCTTCACGCTGGAAGCGCGCAATCCGGACCTCAAGCTTGAAGATATCGAGGGTTACGGTGAGACGTCGGTGCGCAACCTGTTTGCGGCCATCAGGGCACGGCGTGAGATTTCGCTCGAGCGGTTCATCTACGCGCTCGGCATGCGCCATGTCGGCGAGACCACCGCGCGGGTGCTGGCGCGCGCCTATGGCTCGTGGACGGCGTTTCACGATGCCTGCCTGCGGGCCGCCAAGGGCGACGCGGAGACGCGCGAGGAGATGGACAACCTCGATCAGATCGGGGAGACCGTCGTCGAAAGCGTCGCCGCGTATTTCGGCGAGGACCACAACCGGGGCATCGTCGAGCGGCTCACCGGACAGGTACGCATCCTCGATGCCGAGAAGCCACGCGCTGATTCGACTGTCGCCGGCAAGACCATCGTCTTCACCGGCTCGCTGGAGAAGATGACGCGCGACGAGGCCAAGGCCATGGCCGAACGGCTAGGTGCCAAGACCGCGGGCTCGGTGTCGAAGAAGACCGATTATGTGGTGGCCGGGCCGGGCGCGGGCTCGAAGCTCAACACGGCAAAGAACCTCGGCGTCGCCGTGCTTACCGAGGACGAGTGGTTCGACCTCATCGGCGAGAAGCGCTAAGGCTTCCCGCCGACGAGGTCGTCGCCAAGCACTACCGTCGGACTCCTCCGGCTAGACTCTGCCGACCAGCATCAGCACGATCAGGATGAGCAGCAGCAGGCCGACGCCGCCGCCGGGCCCATAACCCCAGTTGCGGCTGTAGCCCCAGGTCGGCAGGGCGCCGACCAGAGCGAGGATGAGAATCACAAGCAGGATGGTCGTCAGCATGGTCCGCCTCGCGGTGAGTGAAGATCGAAAGTCCAACGCGCGGCTGTAATAAAAGTTCCGCCGGCGATGGCCGCCGGTCAGAGCGTGATGATCTGGTCCGGCATGTTGCCCGACAGCGCCTTGTAGAGATCGGGGAAGCAGCCGATCGGCACGCCCGCAAACAGCTTGTCGGCGATCTCGCGCTCGTAGCAGCACTGGTCGCAGCCCATCAGCAGCATGCCCTTGTCCTTGGCGACCTTGGCGAGGCGCGCGCCGATCGGATTGCCGTCGACCAGGACGTAGTTGTTGTCCTCGAAGAAGAACATGCCGACCACGTCGACGCCGTGCCGGTTCTCCTCGAGCTGCGGCAGGATCATCTTGGCGAGCACGTAGGAGACGTTGTGGCGCTGGGTGGCGAAGATGTAGGCGACTTTCATGTGGCTCTCCCGATATCCGTGTTATCATTGCGGCTCACGCCTTCGGCGCCCCCCGGAAAGACGGGTGATGATGTCGTCGCTGCCGCCAGCGCCGCGCGCATTGCAGCGACCGCCAGCACCGCGCGTTCGCGCTTGAGCGCGGGGACGCCCGGCACGCCCGCGACCAGACCCGTGGCGGTCATTTCGATGGCGATGTCGGGTTGGAAGCCCGGGATGGTCTCGGCGATGAACTCGCAATAGGCGATCAGCGTGGCGCAGTGCGAGGCGCGAAAGCCCACGCCCGTGATCCTGCCGTCCGCGACGTCGAGCGAAAAGCGCGCCGTGTTGCCGTGCGCATCCGCGCAGGTCGGCCCTTCGATCGGCAGCGGCGCCGCGCGATTGCGCCGATAGCCGCGCTCGAACAGCTCGCTGACGGTGAGACGCGGCGTTACGCTGCAGCACGCCTGCCGGCAAATCGCGGTCATCGTCAATTCCAACGCAGGAGATATCGCTCCAGCCGCCCGGCGAGCGCGAAAATCACCAGCACGACCGCCATGATCAGCACCACCAGCGCGAGCATCAGCGCCGAATTGTAGGTGCTTTGCGCAAACGAGAGCAGATAGCCGAGCCCCTGGCTCGCCGCCACGAACTCGCCGACCACCGCCCCGGTGAAGGCAAAGCCGACCGCCACCTTCATGTTGCCGAGCACCCAGGCGGTGACCGACGGCAGGTAGACGTGACGCACCAGGTCCCAGCGCCCGCCGCCGAGCGTCACGATGCGCTCGACCAGCTTGCGGTCGACATGCCGGATTCCGGTGAAGACCGTGAAGAAGATCAGCACCGCGACCAGGATGAAGGCGAGCGCCACTTTCGACGCAATGCCGATGCCGAGCCAGATCACGAACAGCGGCGCCAGGATCACGCGCGGGATGGCGTTGAGCAGCGTCATCACCGGTTCAAGCAGCTCGGCGATCAGCGGCACCAGCGCGCCGATGACGCCCAGCAGAATGCCGGCGACAATGCCGAGCGCGAGGCCGGCGAGCGCCGCGGTGAACGTCGCCTCCAGATGCGGCCAGATGCGGCCGTCCGCGAACAGCTCATAGAGCGCGGACCCGATCTTGCTCGGCATCGGCATGAACAGCGGATTGAGCATGCCGGCGCGGCCCGCCGCTTCCCACACGATCAGCAGCAGTCCGAAGGCGATGAGCTGGCGCAGCCAGGCGTAACGCGGGTTCATCAGCATCGCTCTATCCACGCGTCACTCCGGGCCGGTCCTTGCGATGGTCCCGCGATGACTCAAGAACAATCTTGCTCATTCCGCCGCCTGCGCGTGCTGGTCGCGGTCGACTTCGCGCGACAGGTCGTTCCAGAGTGTCTCGTAGAGCGGCGCGAAGGCCGGATGCATGCGCGCGCGCACCGGATCGCGCGGCCGCGGCAGCGGCACCGCGTATTCGCGGGTGATGTGGGCGCGCGGTCCTTGCGAGAGGAGATAGATGCGGTCGGAGAGCGCGATCGCCTCTTCGAGGTCGTGCGTGACCAGCAGCGCGCTGATGCATTCGCGCCCCACCAGCTCGGCGACGTCCTGGATGATGCGCGCGCGCACGATGGCATCGAGCGAGGCGAACGGCTCGTCCATCAGCAGCAGCTTCGGCATCAGCGCCAGCACCTGCGCGATCGCGACCCGCTTCCTCTGGCCGCCGCTGAGGTGGCGCGGATAGCGATATTCGAAGCCCGCAAGCCCGACCCGGTCGAGCCAATAATCGGCCTGCACCAGCGCGCTCTTGCGTCCGACATTGCGGAAGCTCAAGCCGAGCGCGACGTTGTCGCGCGCGTTCTTCCACGGCAGCAGGGCGTCGTCCTGGAACAGCATGCCGATGTCGGAGGTCGGCACCTCCGCGTCGACCGTGCCGGCGAGCGGCGTCTGCAGGCCGATGACGGCGCGCAGCAGGCTCGATTTGCCCGAGCCCGACGGCCCGACCAGGCTCACGAACTGGCAGGCGTCGACGGCGAGGCTCGCCCCTTCCAGCACCGGCTCGCCGCCGTAGGAAATCGTCAGGTCACGGACGCGCAGGGTCTAGCTCCCTACGATCGACGTATCGTGCAGCCCGGAAATGCTGGCATCGGGCTTGAGCAGGCCGCCGATGATGAGGCTCTGCGCCACGCGTTGCGCGGCAGCGAGGTCGATGGACACGGTCTCGGGATACAAGGAGCTGCGGTAGCGCACCAGGATGCCGGCGAACTCCTTGATGTCGAGTCCGGTCGTCATTTCCTTCGGCAGTGCGCCGATCAGCTCTTCGCCGCTCATGATCCGCAAGGCCTTGAGCGAATCGGAGAGCGCCTGCGTGAGCGGGACCATTTCGGCCCTGCGCTGCTCGAACTCCTTGCCGCGCACGGCGACTCCCATGAACTCGTAGGTGCCGCCGAGATAGCGGCGTGCGTCGGTGAGGTCCATGCCGTTGACCAGGACGCGCGCGCCGGACTTCGAGAGCAGCGTCAGCGCCGGCTCCTGCACCAGGCCGGCATCGACCTGCCCCTGGCGCAGCGCCTCGAGCAGGTTGACGCCCATGGTCGCGAACTTGACCTTGCCGGCGTCGGCTCCGGCCTGCTTGAGAAGATAGAGCGTCAGCGCGTGATCGGCATTGCCGAGGCCGGAGACCGCGACGGTCTTGCCTTCCAGATCCTTCATGGAATGGATCGTGCCTGCGGTCTTCGGCGCGGTGACCACGGCGAACAGCGGCAGCCGTCCGGTGACGGCGAAGCGGCGGATGTCGGCCCCGACGTTGGCGAAGGCCGTGATCGCCACGTCGAGCGAGGTCGCGCCGTAGTCGACCGCGCCCCCGATCAGCGCCTGCATCGCCGCGCTGCCGCCGCGGGTATAGACCAGCTCCACGTCGAGGCCGTGATTCTTGAAATGGCCGCCCGAGCGCGCAACCTCGTAGGGCACGCCGCACAGGAGCTGGCTGCAATAGGCGAGCTTGATCTTCTTGCCCTGCGCTTGCGCACCGGCGGGGCGTGCCGCCGGGATGACGCTCGCGATCACCGCCGCGCCCTTGAGCACGGAGCGGCGCGAGACGTCGGTGCTGGGCACGCGGGCGGTGGATTCGTCGCAGCAGCTCATGGGGCGATCTCCCTGGATGTCAAAGTAATAGCGCGAACGTCATCGTCAACAAGAACTATCGTTCTATTTGTCGAGGCAGGTTACACAAAATCTTCCAACTTCCATTCAATCTGCAACTGGGCAGCCCTGCACGTGCCCAGCTTTGAAGAAAAATCAACTTAGCGGCCGCGTCGCCGCTTCGAGCCACCGGCGCGTTTCGGCATCGAGCAGCGGCGCCAGCGCCGTCGCGACGCGGGCGTGATAGGTGTCGAGCCAGCGGGTCTCGTCCGCGGTCAACAGGTCGCGCTGCACCAGCCGGCGGTCGATCGGCACCAGCGTGAGGGTTTCGAAAGCGTTGAGCGGCTTCTCGGCGCCGGCGACCGCGGGGGCTTCGGTGACCAGCAGCAGGTTCTCGATGCGGATGCCATAGGCCCCCGTCTTGTAATATCCAGGCTCGTTGGAGAGGATCATGCCGCGCTTAAGCGCGGCGGTGCCGAGCTTGGACAGGCGGGCCGGGCCCTCATGCACCGACAGATAGCTGCCGACGCCGTGGCCGGTGCCGTGATCAAAGTCGAGCCCGGCTTCCCACAGCGGCGCGCGCGCGAACGAATCGAGCTGCGCGCCGGTGGTGCCGTCGGGGAAGACCGCGCGCGCGATGGCGATGTGGCCCTTGAGCACGCGGGTGAAGCGCTCGCGCATCTCGGCGGTGGGCTCGCCGATGGCGATCGTGCGGGTGATGTCGGTGGTGCCGTCCTGGTACTGGGCGCCGGAGTCGACCAGGAAAAGCTCGCCCGGCGTGATCGGGCGGTTGGTCTTGCGGGTGACGCGGTAATGCACGATGGCGCCGTCGGGACCGGCGCCGGCGATGGTCGGAAATGACACGTCCTTGAGCAGGTTGGTCCCGCGGCGGAAGCTCTCGAGCGCCTCGACCGCGGCGATCTCGGTCAGCTCGCCGCTTGGCGCCTCGCGGTCGAGCCAGGCGAGGAAGCGGACCACCGCCGCGCCATCGCGCCGGTGCGCCGCGCGCGCACCTTCGATCTCGACCGGGTTTTTCACGGCCTTCATCAATGCGATCGGATCGGCGCCACGCGTCACCTTGCCGCCGTTGTTGGCGACGATGCGCGCGATGGCGTCGGCCGCGGTCGCCTGGTCGAGGCGAACGGTCTTTCGCTCCTTGCCGAGCACGGCGAGGTCGCGCGTGAAGTCGTCGGGCTCGCGCACGTCGGTGAGCGCTTCCAGGCGATCGCGCACCTCGTTGGAGAGCTTGCGGCCGTCGACATAGAGCGCGGGACGACCCTGGCGCGGGATGCTCGCGAAGGCGAGCGGCAGCGGCGTGTGGGCGACGTCGGAGCCGCGGATGTTGAAGATCCAGGCCACTGCATGCGGGTCGGAGACGATGAGGGCGCCGGCCTTGAGCCTGGCGATCTCGGGGCGGAGCTGCGCGAGCTTGGTCGCGGCCTCCTCGCCGGCGAAGCGCAGCTCGTGCAGCACGACCGGGCCGAGCGGCGGCGGCGGGCGGTCGGTCCAGAGCGCATCGATCAGGTTGGGCTCGACCGCGATCAGGGTCGCGCCGGCGGCCGCACAGGCCTTGGCGAGCCGTTCGGCGTCGGCGACGGTGTGCAGCCAGGGATCATAGCCCAGGCGGTCGGCGCCCGTGAGGTTCTGCTCGATCCATTGGTGCGGCGGCGTGTCGACCGCATGCGCGATCTCGAACAGCGAGGTGTCCACCTGGTCGCGCACCTGCAGGGTATAGCGGCCGTCGACGAACAGCAGCGCGCGCTCCATGAGCACCAGCGCGCTGCCGGCCGAGCCGGAAAATCCGCTCAGCCAGGCCAGCCGCTCCTCGGATGCCGGCACGTATTCGTTCTGGTGGCGGTCGGCGCGCGGCACGATGAAGCCGGTGAGGCCACGGCGCGCGAGTTCGGTGCGCAGCGCCCTGACGCGCGGCGCGCTCGCGGCGCGCTCGGCCGGGTCGTCGAAGGTCTGGAACTTGGCTTCGAACATGGCGAGGACCTTAGCATTCCCAATCGCGCTCGTCGCCGCGGAAGCAGGGACCCAGAAGGAACATATGGATCGAAGTCTGGATTCCTGCTCGCGCGGGAATGAGCGGAGGATGCGGATCAACCTGACCGGCCGGCGCTCAGCGGCGCAGCACCAGCGTCACCCACCCGTCGAGCGCGATACGGCGTTCCAGCACCAGGCCCTGCGCCCGGTAGGCGGCGAGCGCGGCATGGCCCTGCGAGCGCAACAGGCCGGACAGCACCACCCGTCCGCCCGGCGCGACGAGCTTCGCCAGCGGCGCGGCCAGCCGTTGCAGCGGGCCGAGCAAAATATTGGCGAGGACCAGGTCGAAGCACGCGTGTCCGCGCAGGCGCCGCGCGCCGACGCCGGCCGCGTGCACGACCTTGAGCAGCGTGCCCACGCGGTTGAGCCGCGCATTGTCGCGCGCGATGCGCACCGCGCTGGGGTCGATGTCGCTCGCCAGCACCGGCCGGCGCAGCGCCTTGGCGGCCGCGATCGCCAGCACGCCCGAACCGGTGCCGAAGTCGAGAATGCGCCGCGGGTGGCGCGCCCGCAGCATTTGGTCGAGCGCGAGCAGGCAGCCGCGGGTCGTACCGTGATGGCCGGTGCCGAAGGCGAGCGCCGCCTCGATCTCGATGCCGATGCGGTTTGCCGGCAGGCGCGCGCGATCGTGGGCCCCATGCACCAGGAAGCGCCCCGCCTGCACGGGTGCCAAGCCTTCGAGGCTCGCCTTGACCCAGTCCTGGGCGGCCACCGGCTCGAACACCGCCGCATTGGCCGCCTCGACGCCGGCCGCCATGGCGATGAGGGCGCGCACGGCCGTCTCGTTCGGCGGCGCGCCGAAGTGGATGGCCACGGTCCAGTCGCCCGGCGTTTCCTCGCTCATGCCGGCGATCGTGTCCGTCCCATCGAAGCTCTCGGCGACCAGATCGACGATGCGCTCGGCCCGGGTCCGGTCGGTCGCAATCCTGGCGACGATGCTCGAACCGGTCGGCGTCGGGCTCACGACCATGGATTCCTTTTCCCCGGTTTTCCCCGGCCGTTGTGCACAGGTCCGGCCAGGTTATCCGAGCCTCCGGAATGCTCGACCCACAGGATAGCGCACAGGCTCATCCACGAGGTTTTCAACAGATGCCCCGGGCGCGGTCCACAAGCGGACCGGCCCGTGTCGAATTGTTCCAGCGGCCGGATGGAGCAGGGCCTTGTGTCAGCCGCCATCCCCCCTATCGTAAGGCGGCCGCGCGGGAAATGCGCGCTGCGACGCGCGGTCCGCGGTTCTGGTTCGGGAGAAGAACAATGGCGCAATGCCGGGCTTTGTCCGCGGTCTTCACAGCCTTGCCGGTGTTGGCGCTGGCCGCTTCGCCGGCCCTTGCGCAATCGGTGGCTGATTTCTATCGCGGCAAGACCATCACCATGGCGGTCGGCACCTCGCCCGGAGGCGACTACGACCTGCGCATGCGCATGGTGGCGCGCCATATCGGCAAGCACATCCCGGGCACGCCCACGGTCGTCGCCAGCAACATGCCGGGCGCCGGCCAGATGCTGGTCGCCAACTGGCTCGCCAATGTGGCGCCCAAGGACGGCACCGTGATGGTGGCGCTGTCGCAGAATCTCGCGGTGCATCAGGCCACCGGCGCCGCCGGCGTGAAATACGACGTGCGCGAGTTCAACTGGATCGGCAACACCACCGACACGCCGAACGTCACCAATTCCTGGCACACGACCAACATCCACACCATCCAGGACGTGATGCAGCGGGAGCTGGTGGTGGGCGCCACCGGCGTCGCCAGCGGCTCTTACCTCTATCCCTACGCGCTCAACCAGCTCGTCGGCACCAAGTTCAAGATCGTCACCGGCTATCCGGGCGGCAACGACGTGAACCTGGCCATGGAGCGCGGCGAAGTGGGCGGACGCGGTTCCAACTCCTGGGCATCCTGGAAGTCGACGCGGCCGCAGTGGCTCGCCGAGAAGAAGATCGTCATCCTGGTGCAGGTCGGCCTGAAGCGGAATCCGGAGCTCGCCGACGTACCGACCATGCAGGAGCTGGCCAAGAACGACATCGACCGCCAGGTGCTCGAATTCATCTCGGCCGACACGGCGATCTCGCGTCCCCTGGTCACCAACGCGGGCGTTCCGCGTGATCGGGTCGAGGCCGTGCGCCGCGCCTTCGATGCGACCATGAAGGACCCCGAGTTCCTGGCCGAGGCGGAGAAGTCGAAGACCGATATCAGTCCGATGACGGGCGAGGAGGCGCAGAAGATCGCGGAGGCGACCATCGCCGCGCCCGCCGACGTGCGCGCCCGCGCCAATGCGCTGATCGAGGGCAAATAGAGCCGGCGGTCGGAATGGGGCAGGCGTTGCCGCACGGCCTGCCAGGGGAGAATCGAATGCCGGAGAATTTTGAAATCGCGCAGGTTCGTGCCGTCCGCTCATTCGCGCTGAAGTGTGAATCCCGATCTCAGGCGCAGTTTTTGAGTAAATCCGGGTCCCCGCTTTCGCGGGGACGAGCGCCGTGGTGCAGCGCGACGGCTTGGCTGGCATTCATCGCCGCTTGTTCATGGGCCATGCCCGTGCAAGCCTATCCGGAGCGGCCGATCACCCTGGTCGTGCCGTTCGCGCCGGGCGGGCCGACCGACATCATCGCGCGCATCATCTCGATCGCGCTTGCGCAGTCGCTCGGTCAGAACGTGATCGTCGACAACCGCGGCGGCGCCGCCGGCAACATCGGCATGGGCCAGGTCGCGCGCGCGACGCCCGACGGCTACACGCTGCTGCTCACCTCGACGGCGATCGCGGTCAATCCGGCGCTGTTCAAGAACCTGCCCTATGATCCGATCAAGGATTTTTCGCCGATCTCCGAGCTCGTCAATGCGCCCAACGTCCTCGTTGTGCGCCCCGATTCCGGCCTCAACACGATTGCCGACCTGGTGGCGCAGGCCAAGGCCAATCCGAACAAGTTCAACTATGCGAGCCCGGGCGCCGGCACCAAGTCGCACCTCACCGGCGAACTGCTCAAGCTGCGCGCCGGCATCAACATGGTGCACGTGCCGTTCCGCGGCGCCGGGCCGGCGGCGCAGGCGGTGCTGTCGAACACCACGCAGGTCGGTTCGGTCGCGCTGGCGGCGGCGGAGTCCCTGATCAAGGACGGCCAGTTGCGCGCGCTCGCGGTCACCAGCGCGAAGCGCTGGTTCTCGTTGCCGGAGGTCCCGACCATGATCGAGGCCGGCTATCCGGGCTTCATCTCCGACACGTTCAACGCGCTGTTCGCGCCCGCCGCGGTACCGCCGGATATTCTGGCGATCCTGGTGCGCGAGAGCCGCGCCGCGTTCCAGCGGCCAGAGGCGCGCGAGCTTTCGCGCAAGGCCGGTTTCGAGGTCGTCGCCGGTACGCCCGAGCAGCTCGCGGCGCGGGTGGCGGCGGAAATCCCGGCGGTGCGCGAACTGGTCGAGAAAGCCGGCATCCAGCCGGAGTGACGGCGCGACTTTGGCGTCCCGCGCCGTGCCGCTTCAAGTGGTGCGGCTCGCCGCCGCCCGCCATTGGTCACATCGGCTTGGCGATTTCCTGCCTGGCGCCGTCGGGCAGCGGGTAGCCGTCGACCGCGAACAGCGCAGTGGTGCCATGATAGTGGCCCATCAGGCTCACCAGCTCGACCACGGCGCGCTCGCCGAGCCGATCGACGAAGGTCTTGAAGGTGGTGTCGCTTACCTGCCGGGTCGCCAGCAGTTCGGTGAAGAAGTCGTAGACCGCCGCCTCGTCCGCGCTCATCCCATCGGGACGCCGGCCGGCCGCCAGGGCGTCGACGAAGGGCGGCGCGAGCCCGGCCTCGAGCGCGAACTTGCGGTGCGAATACCAGACGTACTGCCCGCCCCAGAAACGCGCCGTCAGCATGATCACGATTTCCTTGAGCTTGTGCTGGGTCGGGGATTCGAAGCGCAGATAGCGCTGGATCGGACGCGAGGCGGCCGCCGTTTCCGGGCTGCGCAGATAGATGTTGGTCGGGCCGTCGAACGACTTGCGCCCGCTGGCGATCTCGGCGTCCGCAAGGGCTTTCTGCGCCGGGTTGAGCTCGGCATAGCTGAGCGGCCGGAAGCGTCCGCCGCGCAGCACGAAGTCGGGGGCCGCGATGGCGATGGCGGCGGCTCCCGCGACGGCGCCGAGCGCGAATATCGCGCCGGCGATGACCAGATGACGACGCATGGCGGTTCCTCCCGTTGGTCGTGCTGCAAGGCTAGTCCTGGGCGCGCGGTCTTGCCAGCGCCCGGCAGCGGACCGCCACATGAGAAGGGCCGGCCTCTCGGCCGGCCCTTCCATTGTCAGACCGTGGTCCGACTACGCCGTGACGTCACCGATCAGGCGACGCGGACCTCGTGAGAGGCGAGGATCCAGCTCACGGATGCCGGCGACCGCGGCGATAGACAATGAGACACTGGATCACCTCCTTTCGGTTGTTGACGACTCGAACAATGTAGGGTGGACCGGCTGATTTTGGAAGATTGAATTTCGGGCGGACGGCGGCGGGCGGCCCAGCCCGCAGTGGCACCGCCGGGGCGGGTGCCCTAGAGTGGCGGCAGAATCTCCCGGACGCCCGGTGCACAACCTGTTCGCCGTTTCCCGTCCCTCTGAGGTGCGCCCCTCCGCCCCTGCGGCACCGGGCCAAAGCGGGCGGCGAACCAGTCAGGTGGACCATGAAGCCATATGGCGCGCTGCTGCTCGCCCTGGTGCTGTCGCTCGGCGTTCCATCGGCGCACGCACAGACGCCGGTCCCCTGGCGGCAGGGCGCCGTGCAGCCCAAGGGCGACGCCGGCTTCTGGTGGATGACGGCGGAAGGCGGCTTCGCCAAGCAGCAGGGCCTCGACCTGAAGATGCTGGCCTTCAACAGCGACGTGCTGATGATCAAGGCGCTGCTGGCGGGCGAGCTCGACAGCTTCGAGGGCAGCCCGATCAGCCCCATGATCGCGACCAGCAAGGGCGGCGACCTCAAGATCGTCGGCTGCACCTGGCCGAAGCTCACCTATTCGTTCTTCTCCCACCAGGACGTCCGCTCGCTCGGCGACCTCAAGGGCAAGACCATCGGCATCTCGGCGCCGGGCTCGCTGCCCGATCTGGTGGCGCGCGCCATGCTCGGCCGCATCGCGATCGCGCCGGAGGACGTGAAATTCGTGGTGGCGGGCAGCGACGCCGAACGCGTCCGCGCCGTGGCGGCGAAGACCATCGACGCGGCGGTCTCGACCAGCGATTTTGCCGCCCGGCCGGAGCTGCGCCTGCGGACGCTGGCGCGCGCCAACGACATCCTGCCGAGTTTCCTGCGCGCCTGCATCATCACGCGCGGCGAGGTCTGGCGCAAACGGCCCGACGACCTGGTGCGGCTCCTCGCCGCCACCATGAACGCCTACGGCTACGCGCTCACGCATCGCGCCGAGACGATTGCGCTGGCGCGCCGGATCGCCAGCCTGTCGCCGGGCGATCCGACCCCGGGCGCGAACTTCGATGAGGTGACCGAGAACCACTCGGTGTCGCCGACGCTCGACATCGACGAGACGAAGCTCCTGTGGCTGCGCGATCTTCTGGCCGAGGATGGCCGCATCGACCCTGACTTCGAGCCCGGCACCATGATCGACCGCGGCATCCGCGAGCGCGCGCTGGCGCGGATCAAGGGCAATTGAGTGCACTGCCCGAAATCTATGGCGAGGAAGAATGCCAGGGATGCCGCGAACTCGGTGTGCTCCCTCCCCCCATCGCCCGTCTTCGACGGCGTGACCGCCCTGATGCCGGGGGAGGGTTGGGGAGGGGGGGTGGTTCTGGATTCTATCTTTCCTTCACCCCTCTCCCTGTCCCTCCCCCGCAAGGGGGGAGGGAACGTTGTGGCGCCATCCGTCGCAACGATAGTAAGGAAAACGATAGTAAGGAAAGCGTCACCGCGGCCCGTTCGATGTCGCCGTGCTCTGCCCCGGCACGTAGCCGAGCTGGCGCGCCGCGGTGGCGAGCTCGCAGCCTTCGCAGTAGCGCCTGTCCTTGTAGTCAATCCAGTTGTGGGCATAGACGTTCTCGGAGCCGATCCGGTAGCGCTCCTGCAGGAAGCGCAGCAGCACCAGCCAAGTCCGCATCTGCTCGCCCGACACCGGCTTCGCCACGTCGGGATAGTTGCCGACGAACTCGACGCCGATCGAGTTGGTCTTGACCACGCTGCGGTAGGTTTTGCCGTTGTCGATATATCTGTTGTCGTTGCGGTTGGCGCCGTCGCCGTGGGTCGGGACCGCGTGTTCGGCGGTCGCCCAAAAGGTCGTGCCGTCGGTCTCCACCCAAAGCGTGACGCCGCGCTTGGTCGGATTGGCGAATTGCTGGAGCGCCATGGCGCGCGCCGCGCCGGCGGGACCTTCGGTCTGATGCGCGATGATGTTGCGCCACGCGTTGGCATGGGCCGGGTCGCCGAGCGGGTGAAGATAAATGATCGTCAGGCCCGGGATCGTCGGCCGCCCCGCCAGGTGGGCGACCTCGGCGACGCTCTTCGGCGGCGGCAGCGTGCCCTGCAGGATCGCGGTCTGCCGCGCGATCGCATCGTCGGCGCGCTTGAGCTCGCTGGCCGTGACGATGCCGGCGCCGTCGAGCCGGCCGGCCAGCTCGCGGGCGGCGTTCTCGCGCGTGACCTTGTAGTCGGCGCTGTCCTGCCGGCCAGCCAGCAGCAGCTTCGCGGCGCGTTCGACCCGCGATACGTCAGCGTCGGCGAACGGCGCCTTCTCGGCCGCCGCCGCGCCGGCGGCCAGCATCACGGCGGCCGTCAGCAAGCCGAGGCGCGCGGCCACGACAGCTATTTCCCGCGCACGACATCCTTGTAGGCCGGCGCCTCCGTGAGGAAGCCGCGCTCCATCATCCAGTCGACCTTGTCCTGGAATTCGGCCGGCTCGTAGCTCTGCACGCCGAGGAGCTCCGGCAGCATGCCGGTCTTGCGCTGCTCGGGCTTGAGGTCGCGCAGCAGTTGGTCGCGCGAGCGTTCCTCGTTCTGGCGCAGCCATTCGACGGCGCGGTTGAGCGCGCGCGTGAGCTTCTGTGCGGTCTCGTCGTCGACGTCGTCACCGGCCACGATGCCGCCGCGCCAGCGCAGGTCCGCGATCTGGCGGCAGCCGGCTTCGGCGGCGCGGCTCACCAGCGGCTCCATCAGGGCCGCGGCCTCGTTATGACCGCTGAGCAGCGCGTCGAGCCGGTCGTTGGCGTGTTCAAGCTTGATCTCGTCGAACGGCACGCCGGCGGCTTCCATCACCTCGATGGCGGCATAGAACGTGCCCGCGTGCCAGGTGACCGCGATGGGCACGTTGCGCAGATCGGCGAGCGTTTTCACCTTGGAGTCCTTGCGCACCATGATGGCGCCGGTGCGCGCGGTGGTGTCGAGCCCAATGATCTTGCCCTTGCCGAGCTGCTGGACGCGCTCGATCGCGCCCCACTCGCACACCGGATAGACTTCGAGCGCGCCGTTCTGGAGCTGCGTCTCCTTCCAGCGCTCGGAGAAGTTCTCGACCCGGCCGGCGACCCCCTGCGGGTTGTCCTCGTTGTATTCCACCTCGAGGCCTTCGTCCTTGAAGAAACCCTGCTCGACGGCGACGCGCCAGGGGCGGTCATGGGCATTGCTGTCGCTTTGGAGACGGATCGTGCGCGGCATGTCGTTCCTCTTGATCGGGATCGGGCGACCTTAGACGAAACCAGGCCGCTTGCCCACCGGCTCGCGGCGGCTCGCCCTCGGCCGGCCGGCCGAGGGAACCTCGCGAAGCGCGGCCATCGTAGGGGCGAATCGCCACTCATGCTACCTTCGGGCGGCGAATCACTGAGGGGTCGCTCATGAACGTCATCGTCTTCGCATCGCGCAAAGGCGGCTCGGGCAAGAGCACGCTGGCCGCTCACCTGGCCGCGCACGTGCACACGCCTTCGCGCCCGGTGCTGATGATCGATGCCGATCCGCAGGGCTCGTTGTCGCTCTGGCACAAGCTGCGCAATGGGGGCGAGCCGCCCCTTGCCGAGGGCACCGAGAGCGTCCGCGAACTGGTCAAGACGGCCAAGCGCAACGGATACGAATGGGTGTTCGTCGATACCCCGCCCAACGTGTCGGCGATCGTCACGGATGCGATCGCGGCGGCCACGCTGATCGTGATCCCGGCGCGGCTCACGCTGTTCGACCTCGCCGCCATCAAGGAAACCATGGTCCTCGCCCGCCAGTTGCGCAAACCCTATGCGGTCGTGATCAACGGCGTGCCGCCGCGGCGCGACAACACCGAGTCGCCCTTTGTTCGCGAAGCCCGCAGCGTGCTCAACAGCCTCAACGTCCCGGTCTGGTCGGGCCAGATCACCCAGCGCAACAACTATTCGCTGGCGCTGGCGGAAGGCGAGGGCGCGTCCGAGTTCGACGATCATTCCGAGGCGGCCGCCGAGATCGCCGCGCTCTGGACGGCGATCGACAAGTCCGTGAAAGCGATTCACGGCGCCTATGAAGGCGCCGCGATGCATCGCGTGGCAGCGTAGGCCGCAACGAGCCGATCACATCCTTATTTGAGCTGATCGGCGACCTTGTCGATGCCGGCTTTGACGCAGGCTTCGTCCTTGTCGCCGCCCGGTGCGCCGGAAACGCCGGCCGCGCCGATGACATCCTCGCCCACCTTGATCGGCAGCGCGCCCTGCGCCGCGATGATATTGGTCAGGTAGATCTGCGAGAGCTGGGGATTGTCCTTGAGGCGCTTGACCATGTCGCCGGATGGTGCGCGCGAGGTGCGCGCGGTGTAGGCCTTGCGCATCGAGTTTTCCATGGTGTGCGGCGAGGAGTCGTCGCCGCGAACCTGGACCAGAATCTCGCCGGTGCGGCCGACGACCGTCACAGACACCCGATAGCCCTGCTTGCTGCAGGTCTCGAGCGCGGTTTGCGCGATCGTCAGCGCCATCGGCGCGGACAGGTCCTTGCGGGCGATCAGTTGCGCGCTGGCGGAGGTCGCCAGAACGCAGGCAAGGCCGACGAGGGCAAGGCGGTGGAACGTTGCAGACATGGAACTCCTCCCTGTTATGCAGCCTGCTGTATGCGACTTTTGTGAATGCTTGGTGGCTGCGAAGCCCGACTGTACTCGATTTTCAAGGCGCTCGTACGGGTATAGGGCCATGCGCGGCACCGGTTGCGGCGCGCCGCCATGTTGGCGGGGGGCGATCCGTGCTAAAGATGTCCAATCAAACGGAGGAAGAAAATGCCATCCCTAAAATGCCTTCGCCACATCTTTGCCGCCGCCGTGATCAGCGCCTGCTTCGCCGGCGCCGCCGCCCAGGGCGTTCCCGACTATGCCGCTCTTATCGCCGCGCCCGACCGCAGCGAGGCCGATCGCAACACCGACAAGCGCCGCGACCCGGTGAAGCTGCTCGCCTTCACGGGCGTGCGCGCGGGCATGAAGGTGCTCGATATGGGCGCCGGCGGCGGCTACAGCACCGAGCTGATGGCGCGCGCGGTCGGTCCCACCGGCGCCGTCTATGGCCAGAACGCTCCCGACTTCGGCGGGCGCGCCAAGGAGGCCTTCGACGCGCGGCTCAAGACGCCCGCAATGAAGAATGTCATTCCGACGCTGCGCAAGTTCGACGACCCGTTGCCCGCAGAGGTGCGCGATCTCGATCTCATCACGTTCTTCTTCTACTACCACGACACGACCTACATGGAGGTGGACCGCGCCGCCATGAACCGCAAGCTGCTGGCAGCGCTCAAGCCCGGCGGCTCGCTCGTCATCGCCGATCATTCCGCCAAGGCCGGCGAAGGCACTTCGGTCGGCAGGACCAATCATCGCATCGAGGAGAGCGTCCTGCGCGCGGAAGTCGAGGCGGCCGGCTTCAAGCTCGCCGCCCAAGGCGATTTCCTGCGCCACCCGGAGGACACGCGTGATTTCAACGTGAACAGGCCGACCGCTGCGGTCGACGAGTTCGTGCTGCGGTTCGAGAAGGCGCGCTGAGGGCGGGCGACGTGCTCCGCCCTCAACGGACGCCGCTCACTCGCCCACGACTTCGAGCCCGTGCTGGGTCCATTCGGCGCGTGATGCCGGACGGATGAGATACTTGAGCAGCGCGAGCGCCGGCTCCGGCGCCGTGTTGGTCGCGGGCACCGCGGCGTCGTAGTTGATGTAGACCTGCACCGCGGGCGGCACCGGCCCGGCCGGCACCACACCCGGGAAGCGGGCGATCTCGCTCATGTTGTAGAGCCCGATGTCGACCTCGCCCTTGGCGATCAACTCGCGGCCGTTGGCCGCGATGATGGTCTTGCCCTTGAGCGCCTCGGTGAGGCCGAGGTTTGCGATCACCTTGGCGGCATTGATGCCGCTCAGGCCACCGGTGGATGAATCGGTATAGGTGATCGCCTTGGCGTCGAGCAGCGCCTTCTTGGTCGACTCCACGCTCGAGAGATCGACCTTGGTGCCTTCGCGCACGCCGAGCCCGATGCCGACCCGCGCGAACGGCCGCCGCGTGCCGGCGCGCAGGCGGCCGTCCTTCTCATAAGCCGCCATCAGATCGATGGCGTTGATGATGATGTCATAGACCTCGCCGGCCTTGACGCGCTGATCGACCAGGCCGGGCGACATCCCGGCGAACGTCACCTGGTGGCCGGTCTCCTTGGTGAATTCGGCGGCGATCGGCTTCATCGCGATGGTGAGCGCGTTGGCGTTGAGCACCTTGATCTCGGCGGCGGCAGCCGGTGCCGGCCCGAGCGCAGGTGCGAGCAGGAACGCCGCGGCGGTCAGGGCCGGCAAGGTCTTGGCATGGATCATGGTGTCCTCCCGTTTCGGATGCTTGATTGCCGTCATTGTAGGGCGTGAGGGAGGGCCGGACAACGCCGGGGAACCCGCGGCCCCGCCGCCACGTTGACCGGGCGAAGCGCGGCAATCCGGAGCACGCCATGTTGCTGAGAGCAGAAGATCAGGCGAAATTTCATTCGGAAATCATGGTGGACGGTGCGGAAGTGTGGGCGAGCTACGCGATCTCCGGCCGGGTGCAGGGCGCGCCCGTGGCGCAGGGCGACAAACGCATGTTCGCCTCCGAACAGGAGGCCCGGAACTGGCTGCTTGCGGAGGCCAGCGAACGCGGGTTCGGAGAGGTCGAGCCAGAAGTCAAACCAGCGGCGTGACGGCTGCGTGAGGTCCGCAGGGGTTACCTCCCGTGCGGCGGCGGGCCGGCCGTGTCATGGGCGCTCGACGCCGTCTGCATGATCCTGGTCATGCTGCCGATGCTGCCGATCATGATCAGGAACAGGACGACGAAAACAAGCCCCGTGACCACACCGACCGAATTGTCCTCGCGCATGAGTCCGCCGTGCGATGCCCCGCGCGACCATAACGCGCCGTTTGCGCGCATCTTGTGGCAGTCGCCGGAGTGGTTAATCCATGCTTGCGCTGTGCGCGGCCGCTGTGCGCCGGCGGCATTCGCGTCGAAACTGTGGAAGGGGGGGCCGCGGATTTGCCGCAGCGATGGCACGATCGGCTTCACGCGCGTGTGAGCGCTCGTGTCAGGCAACCCGGAACGGACGGTCGCCGGAACGGTTTTCCTTATCATCAGTCGCAGAATGAAAGCGAGGAGATTGTCATGAGAATGCCTTCAAGGATGTTGGCCGCCGGCCTGATTGCAGCGACCGTGCCGCTCTGCGCCGGGGCCGCGACGGCGGCGCCGCTGTCGTCGCCGCTGGCGCTGAAGTCCGCCGACCCTGCGGCAGTCGAGACCGTGCAATGGCGGCGGGGCCGTGGCGGCCGCTGGATCGGTCCGGCGGCGGGCTTCGCCGCCGGCGTGGCGATCGGCGGCGCGCTGTCGGGTGGCTATGGCGGCGATGCCTATGCCTATGCGCCGGGCTACCGCTATGAAGCGGCGCCGCGCTATCGGTATCGCGACTACCGTCGTGGCTGCAGCAGCGGCGACGATTCCACCGTCAGCGCCTATCCGACCTGGGCCTGCCGTTAACCGCCAGCCCGTGCGCCCCGTGGCGGCCGGACGAACAGCGGAAGGACCGCCTCCGGGCGGCCCTTCCCTTTTTGTGCCTGTGCAGTGGGAGGGGGCCTGCTGCGGTAACCATTCGTTAACCATTCCGGTCCCAGGGTTGTGCGTCCCCCGAAGCAAGGGAGCGCAGGGTCATGAACGTCATCACGCTGGCTTCCCGCAAAGGCGGCGCGGGCAAGACCACGCTGACCGCCCATCTTGCCGCGCACGCGCATAGCCTGGGACTGCGCTGCCTCGCCATCGACGCCGACCCGCAGGGCTCGCTCGCGCTCTGCAACGCGCTACGCGCCGGCGATGCGCTGCCGTTCGCGACCGCCGAGCGCGGCATCGATCGCGCGCTCGCGCTGGCCATGGCGAGCGGCGTCGAATGGGTGTTCATCGACACGGCGCCGACCATGTGGGTGGTGGTGCAGGAAGCCATCCGCGCCGCGACCTTGGTCTTGATCCCGGCGCGGCCGGGCTTCCTCGATCTCGACGCGGTGCGCGAGACCGTCAAGACGGCGCGCGAGCGCAATCGGCCCTATGCGGTGGTGCTCAACGCCGCGCCCGCCAAGCGCGACGACAAGGAAGCGCCGGCGGTGCTGCAGTCGCGCGCCTGGCTGGACACGCAGGCCATCCCGGTCTGGTCCGGGCAGATCAGCCAGCGCGCGGGCTTCGTGCTCACCCTTGCGGCCGGCGCCAGCGCCAGCGAGGTCGACAGCGGCTCGCTCGCGGCGGCCGAGATCGCGCGGCTGTGGAGCGCGGTCGAGCGCAGCGTCGAGGCGGTGAACGCGGCGCGCCCGCAGGCCGGCGCGCTGGCGCAGGGGCGGGCGGCGTAGCTCCTTGATCGGTTGAGCTGCCTTATCAGTCGAACTGCGATGCTCTTTCCGCTCCTGGCCGCGAAGGCAAGGCATCCGGAGGTCTTGGCGCTCTGCTCTCGGAAATCCGGGTCTCCGCTTTCGCGGGAACGAGCGGCGCGGGTCAATCCCAGCATCGCCTTATGGCGCCTTGCCGAAGCCCGCGCGCGTCAGCCGCATCAGCGCCGCATCGAGGCCGGAGAGAAAGCGCGAGCGGTCGGCCGCCGCAAACGGCTTTGGCCCGCCCGTGATGGCGCCGGCGCTGCGCAAGTCGCTCATCAGGTTACGCGTGGCGAGCGTCATGCCGATGGCGTCGTGCGTGAACGGCCTGCCGTTCGGCGCGATCACCTCGGCGCCGGTCTTCACGGCGCGCGCGGCGAGCGGAATGTCTGCCGTGATCACGACGCAGCCCGGGCCGGCGCGCTCCGCGATGTAGTCATCGGCTTCGTCCATGCCCGCGCCCACCACCACGCGCTCGATGAAGTCCTCGCGCGGCACCGCGATCGGGCTGTTCGAGACGACCACGACCTTGAGCGCGATGCCGTTGCGCAGGAAGCGCTCGGCGACGCGGTAGGTCTCGGTTTTCACCGGACAGGCGTCGGCGTCGATGTAGAGGGTGATAGGCATTGGCGGCGGAAGATCATATGCCGGCATGCCCAGCGCAAGCCTCGATCTGTCGGCTACTCTGAGGCGCCGCCCTCACACCGCGGCCGAGCGTCATCACGGTGATGATCGCCGCGCAGTCGGGTGGGGTCATAGCCGGCGCCCACCGGCTCGGCGGCGGGCGCGAGGCCGACGTCGTTGTCCTTCGTGCGTGGGGCCATGGCATCACCTTTGCGTCATTTTACGTCAAATCGGTGCGCAGGCGAAGCCCCGCCTTGCCCCGTCACGCGCCGCGCGCCCGTCCCATCGTACCGAGCCATAGCCCCCCGGGCGTATTCATGCTATCAGCGCGCAACGGAATGGAAACACCATGTCCATGCTCTACATCCTCATCTTCGCGCTCATCGTCTATGCCCTCATCTCGCTGCGCGTGCTCAAGCAGTACGAGCGCGGCGTCGTGTTCCTGCTGGGAAAATTCGCCGGCGTGCGCGGGCCGGGGCTCACGCTCATCTTCGTTCCGGTCCAGCAGATGACGCGCGTGTCGCTGCGCACCGTCACGATGCAGATCCCGTCGCAGAAGATCATCACCAAGGACAACGTCTCGATCGATATCGCGGCGGTCGCCTATTATCACATCACCGATCCGGAGAAGGCGGTGATCGTGATCGAGAACGTCTACAACGCGATCAACCAGATCAGCCAGACCACCGTGCGCAACGTGGTCGGGCGCTTCAGCCTCGATCAGCTTCTCTCGGACACCGCCAGCATCAACGAGCAGATCAAGAATGTGATCGACCGCCACACCGAGCCCTGGGGCACCCAGGTTACGGCGGTCGAGATCAAGGACATCGTGCTGCCCGACAACATGCAGCGCGCCATGGCCAAGGAAGCCGAGGCCGAGCGCGAGCGCCGCGCCAAGATCGTCGCCGCCGAAGGCGAATACCAGGCCGCGGTGAAGCTCGGCCAGGCGGCCGACATCATCACGCTGCATCCGGTGGCGCTGCAGCTCCGCACCTTGCAGACGATGGCGGAAATCTCGGTCGAGAAGAACTCGACCATCATCTTCCCGGCGCAGTTCATGACCACCGTGCAGGAAGCGCTCGCGTTTTTGTCAAAGGAAGTGCCGCCGAAATAAGCCCGTGCGCTGCAAGCGCCTCACACCCGCTCCACGAAACTATCCACCACGCGCTTCTCGCCGGCCTTGTCGAACGCGATGGTGAGCTTGTTGCCGTCCGCGCTCACCACGTTGCCGTTGCCGAATTTCTGGTGGAAGACGCGGTCGCCGGGCGCGAAGGCGGAGACGGCGCCGGTCGATTTGGCGACCAGTTCGCCTTCGATGGTGAGCGGACCGGAGCGGCGGAGCGCGTCGCGGGTCTGAGACCCCCTCACCCTGTCCCTCTCCCCCCTGGGGAGAGGGGACGCTGTGGCGCCAACCTTTGATGCTTCGAAGTCCGAGCCCGCCTCGTGATCCTGGCTCTCCTCCTCGAAGGCACCGTCGCCTTTGGCGAAGCCGCGGCCGCGCGCCTGCGCCCGCTGCCAGCCGGGCGTGCCGTAGCTGGAGCCGAAATGCGTCATCTCGTCGAAGCGCGAGGCGCCGTAGTTGCCGCCGCCGCCGCCCATGCCGCCGAAGCCGCCTCTCGCCTCGGTTACCTCCACATGCGCCTCCGGCAACTCGTCGAGGAAGCGCGACGGCAGGTTGCTCGACCACAATCCGTGCATGCGCCGGTTCGAGGAGAAATAGATGTGCGCGCGGCGCCGCGCGCGCGTGAGCGCGACATGGGCGAGGCGGCGTTCCTCCTCGAGGCCGGCGCGGCCCTGGTCGTCGAGCGAGCGCTGGTGCGGAAAAAGCCCTTCCTCCCAGCCGGGCATGAAGACGGTGTCGAACTCGAGCCCCTTGGCCGAGTGCATGGTCATGATCGAGACCGCGTCGGCGTCGGCGCCGCCGTCGGCATCCATCACCAGCGAGATGTGTTCGAGGAAGCCCTGCAGGTTCTCGAACTCGTCCATGGAGCGGACCAGCTCCTTGAGGTTTTCGAGCCGGCCGGCGGCGTCGGCGGACCGGTCCTTCTGCCACATCTCGGTGTAGCCGGACTCGTCGAGCACGATCTCGGCGAGCTCGGTATGCGGGATCGCGTCCTTCTGCGCGCGCCAGCGGTCGAAGGCGGCGACCAGGTCGCGCAGCGCGCCGCGCGGCTTGGGCTTGAGCTCGTCGGTCGCGGCCACGGCGCGCGTCGCCTCCAGGAGCGGCAGGCGGTGCTTGCGGGCGTAGTCGTGCAAAAGCTTGACCGTGGCGTCGCCCAGGCCCCGCTTGGGCACGTTGACGATGCGCTCGAAGGCGAGGTCGTCGGCCGGCTGGTTGACCAGGCGGAGGTATGCGAGTGCGTCGCGGATCTCCATGCGCTCGTAGAAGCGCGGACCGCCGATGACGCGATAAGGCAGTCCGAGGGTGACGAAACGATCCTCGAGCTCGCGCATCTGGAAGGAAGCTCGCACGAGGATCGCTATGTCTACGAGCATGTGACCGCCGCGTTGCAGCGCCTCGATCTGCTCGCCGATCGCGCGCGCCTCTTCCTCGCTGTCCCAAGTACCTGTAACTCTTACCTTTTCTCCCGGCTCGTCCTCGGTGCGCAGGGTCTTGCCGAGCCGCCCCTGGTTGTGCGCGATCAGGTGCGAGGCGGCCGCCAAGATATGGGCGGTGCTGCGATAATTCCGCTCCAGCCGGATCACCTGGGCGCCCGGAAAATCATGATCGAAGCGCAGGATGTTGTCGACCTCCGCCCCGCGCCAGCCGTAGATCGACTGGTCGTCGTCGCCGACGCAGCAAATGTTTTTGGGCACGCGCGCACTGGTCGCCGGCGGTGCCGCAAATTCGGTGTGCTCCCTCTGCCCGCCTGCGGGGAGAGGGTCGGGGTGAGGGGGACTCTCCAAGAGCCGCGTCTGCCGAGGCTCCTCCTCACCCGGCTCGCTACGCTCGCCACCCTCTCCCGGCAGGCGGGCAGAGGGTAAGACCGCGTTCTCGGCGCCGTTCGGCACACGCGCAGCGGTGCTCTGCCCGAGCAGCCGCAGCCACAAATATTGCGCCACGTTGGTGTCCTGATACTCGTCTACCAAAATGTACTTGAACCGCTGCTGATACTGGCGGAGCACCTCGGGCTGTTCGCGAAACAGGCGGATGCACTCGATCAACAGGTCGCCGAAGTCGGCGGCGTTGAGCGTTTTCAGCCGCTCCTGATAGGCCGCATAGAGCTTCTTGCCCTTGCCGCCCGCGAAGCTCGCGGCCTCGCCCGCCGCAACCTGGTCGGGCGTCAGGCCGCGATTCTTCCAGCCGTCGATCAAGCCCGCCAGCACGCGCGCCGGCCAGCGCTTCTCGTCGATATTCTCAGCGGCCAGGAGCTGCTTCATCAGCCTGATCTGGTCGTCCACGTCGAGGATGGTGAAGTCCGGCTTCAATCCAACCAGCTCCGCGTGCCGCCGCAGGATCTTCACGCCAATCGAATGGAAGGTGCCGAGCCACGGCATGCCTTCGACGATCTGCCCCACCATGGCGCCGACGCGTTCCTTCATCTCGCGCGCCGCCTTGTTGGTGAAGGTGACGCTGAGAATTTCCGCCGGCCGCGCCCGGCCGGTCGCCAGGATGTGCGCGATGCGCGTGGTCAGCACGCGGGTCTTGCCGGTGCCGGCGCCGGCCAGGACCAGGACCGGACCATCGAGCGTCTCGACCGCCTGGCGCTGCTCCGGGTTGAGATCATTCAGATACGGCGCGTCGGCCGCCGCGCGCGCGCGCGCTGCGATGCCGCCGGGCACGGGCGGTCTCGGTCGGATGGGGTCGAGTTTCAAGGGTTCAGCCACGCGGACGGCCTTCGGTGATTCTCATGACCTAAGATGGCACCGGGGGCCGCATTTTGCGAGCAATGGTGTCACAAAGCCTTGAAACCGAGGTGATAGAAAGAGGGGTTCGCCGCGAGACAGGGCATGGAAATCGCGCGGACTTGTCACGAATGCGGCGGCTATCAAGGGCTTGCGAAAAAAAACTATTCAACCTCTAATGGTATCGGCCGGACGTGAGATTGGCCAGCACGGGGGCATGCCATGGCTGAAAACGATACTCCGAAGGAGCTGCTGCAGGCTCTTGACTTGATCCGTGGCACCCGGGGGCCGAAGCCGGAGTCGCTTGACACCCTGGAGTCCAAGCACGTGGAGCGCGTGCGCGCCATTTTCGAGGATCGCAATATCGTCGCCATCGGCATCGCCGAGAAGCGGACCGACAACAAGGAAACCGGTGAACTGGGCTTGTGCTTCTACGTCGAGAAGAAGATCGCCAAGGCCCGGGTGAAGCCCAACAAGATCATTCCGCCGGTCCTCAGTGTGGCCGATCGCACCGCGGTGTTCACCGACGTCCAGCAGATCGGGAAGGTCCGCCCGCAGGTCAACAAACGCCAGGCGCCGCTGCTGAGCGGCTTTAGTATCGGCAACGACACCGACACCGGCACGCTCGGTGCGATCGTCCAAAAGGGCGCGAAATTCTTCCTACTGAGCAACTCCCACGTCCTCGCCAGGAGCGGCAAGGGGAAGGTCGGCGACCAGATCATCTATCCGGGTGACGCCGACAAGGGGGGCAAAACGCAGAAGGTGGGCGCGCTCACCGACATCCTGCCGTTCAAACCGGGCGACGATTTCTTGAACCGTGTGGACGCAGCGCTCGCGGAGGTCGATCCAGGCTTCGTCGACAAGCTCGATTTTTCCATTCGCGGCGCCAAGGCGCCGCTCGACACCGCCGACCCGGTCCGCGACATGAAGATCGTGATGCGGGGACGCACGTCGGGGGACTCCGAAGGCGTCGTCCAGGATGTCCACTTCAGCATCATCGTGACTTACCCGGGGGTCGGGAAAGTCGGTTTCCTCGATCAGGTCAAGTGCACCCGTTATTCGAAAGGTGGAGACTCCGGTTCAATCATCGTCGACAAGAAAAGCGGAAAGATCGTTGGCTTGCATTTCGCCGGCTCCCCCGATGGGAGTATCTTCAATCCGATCTCGGAGGTCGAGAAGGCATTGAAGTTTCGCTTTGCCGACAAGTAAGCGGGCCAACCACAGGGTGACCGATGGCGAATGAGGACGAAGCCAACAAGGTGCGGCAGCAGCGCGGGCGCGATCTCTTGAAACTGGGAGCGCACGCCGTCGGAGTTGAAGAGGGAAAGAGCCACGGCAAGGCGGGTTGGGTCGTCGTGGCTCACGTCGCGCCGAAAGCGAAGGTGGATCTGCCGTCCTCGCTCTCCTACTCCACCAGCGAGGGGGAGGTCGAGGTTCCGCTCGTGGTCGCACGTAGCGAACCGTATGGGTTGGAGTGAAAGTCACAAGCCTGGGAGGGCCACCATGCCGAGTTTTGTTCTTCGCCGATCCATCATCAACCCGAAAGGGCCGTTTCTGGCCGAACCGGAGAGTGTGCGGACCGTGGGCAACCATCTGGAACCGCGCACGACCGATATCTTCCTTCCCGAGATGGTCGGCCGCGGCTGCCACCTCGAAGACTACACCAAGGTCAAGGTGCCTGACGTCGACGTGGATCAGGAAATCATCGCCTATTGCTCGCCGGACTCGACCTATGCGGTGACCAAGCGTCTGTTTGACGACGCGAAGAAAACCATTCTCATCGGCATCTACGACTTCTCCGCCGACTACATGACGGAACTGGTGCTGGACGCCCTCAGGCGCGGCGTGAAGATCAAGCTCATGCTCGATATCGACAGCAAGGACGAGCAGACGCTGTTCGACGGGCTGAACGACTCCGGCGTGGACGGCGTGCCCGCGCCCTCATGCGCGAGCCACCGCGTGCATTTTTTCAGTTCGTCGCATGAGAAGGTCATCGTCATCGACGGCGAATGGTGTCTGGTGCAGAGCGGCAATTACAGCCAGAACAGTATCCCGCTGAACGTCAAGGACGGCGGCGACCGCGATCATTTCCGCCCGGGCAACCGCGACACCGGGCTGGCCATCCGTTCCAAGAAGCTGGCGAAGTTCTTCACCACCATCCTCGAGAGCGACATGGCGCTCGAGATCAATGGGCCGGAGTCGCTCGCGCAAGCGGCCAAGGCCGCCAACGCATTCATGATCGAACGTGCGCCGACCAGGGTCCCGGACACGCTGTTTCCGAGCAAGACGTTCAAGCTGACCAAGCCGCTCAACATCCAGCCGGTGCTGAGCCCCGACAACTACATGGACGTGATGCCCGACAAGCTGCGCGCGGCCCAGACGTCGATCCTGATCGAGCAACAATATATCCGCGGCGCACAGGAGAACATCTCGGATCTGCTCGCGGCGATCAAGGACGCGCGCGAGGCCGCAGGCAAGCTCGACATCCGCATCATCCTGGGCAAGATCTTCAGCAAAAAGGACCTGCCCAAGGAGCACGAGAACCTGGACCTCCTCAAGAGGGACTTTGGCCTCGTGCTGGGCAAGAACATCCGCTACATCGACACGTCGCGCTTCGTGCATTGTCACAACAAGATGGTGTTGGTGGACGGCGAGGGCGTGCTGGTGAGCTCGCAGAACTGGTCGAACTCCGCGGTGTCGAAGAATCGCGAGGCTGGCGTGTGGCTGTCCCACAGCGGCATCTGCGGCTACTTCACGCAGATCTTCGAGAACGACTGGAAGACCGCGCTGAAAGCTCCCGACGCGCCCGCCGAGGAGGTGGTCGAACCGGAAGCCTTGCGGAAGGGCGGCTTTGTGCGCGTGTCGCCCGCCGACTACCAGGAGGTCTGATACGCAAGGGCCGGTTGCGGCGCTGCTGCCTCGGCGCGGCGGCGGCCGACTTGCAGCTTTCGGGATCGTGGCCAGTCTCAGGGTTTCCCAGGCATGGCGATCCGGCGCCCGGCGGCTTCCGGCACCGGCAGCATGCCATGCGCGGCCTTCATCCTGGCGAGGCAGGCGGCGACGTCCGGCGGGAAGGCGGCGGTCTTCCTGGCCGCCATGTCGACATGCAGCGACATGTTCTCCGAGGTCGCCGAGACGAAGCCTTCGGCCGCATGGTAGAGCTGCTCGAAATAGTGCATGCGCTTGGCGTCGTAGTCGATTAGCTGGAAGGTCACGCGCACCGGATCGTCCGCCTTGAGCTCGCGCAGGTAGCGCACATGCGCCTCGGCGGTGAAGCAGGAGTGCCGCCGGGTCTTCACGTAGTCGAGGCCGCAGCCGATGAGCTCGAAGGCTTCGTCCACGGCGCGGTCGAACAGCACATTGTAATAGGCCATGTTGAGATGGCCGTTGTAGTCGATCCACGCCGGTTCCACGCGCATCAGCGAGGATACGAACGGGGCGAAGAACAGCGGTTCGGGGTCGGCACGTTGCTGCATCAGGAATTCGGCGGATGCGGATATCGCGACGTCGGGATCGGGAGCGGGCGCAAGGCCAGCCTATGAACTAAGCCAGCCTATACCAACATGACGGGACCATCATAGCGGAGCGCAAACGCCTTGCACCGCCGAGCAACGCAGGTTGAAGCCGGTGGCCCCATACCGGGACAGCGGCGGACTTGGCCGATGTCCAGGGGCGCTAGAGCACCTTCAGTTTCCTTGAAACTGAAGGTGCTCTAGGACTCTTGCGCTGGTCGCATTTTCGACGGAAAATCGGATTCCACTTTTCCTGAAAATGCTCTACAGGCGCATAACGACCATTTGTAGATATCCAGCTAGCCCGAAGTTTCTCGTGCCCCCCGGCGAGATGTTCCGAAGAGTCAGCAGTGAGCTGGGCCCTGAAGTCACCACCACGAAGGTTCCGGTGATCTGGCTCGCAGCGCCCATCCTTCCAACGATCGACTCGACGATCTGATTGCCATCGAGATAGAGCGAAAGGGCCGATATTTCTTCACTCACGCTCGCCACGAATGTCACCAGATAGCGACCTGCGGCATTCAACCTGATCGTGGAAGAGTTCGGTGCGCTAATGCTGCTGCCTGAAATCGAGTTGGCCGTGAAGCTGATAGCGTCGCCGGGCGCAGCGCCAAAAGTGTCTTGATTGGTAAATCGGGCGTGGTCACGTGTCGCCTGCAGCGCAGTGATCGCAGCTTCGGCGGCGGTGGTCCTTGTGGAAAGCGAGCCGATCTGTGTCGTGTGCCCGCCGACCGACGTGTTGAGAGTGGCGATCTGCGCATTGAGCGAGGTGACCGCCGCATCGAGTTGCGCTTGCGTCACCGGCCCCGATGGTCCTTGCGGTCCGGTCGGTCCCTGTGGTCCCACCGGCCCGCGCGCGCCTTGCTCGGGGATGGTGCCGCCCTGGACGTCCGTGCCGTTGCCGCTGACTGCATTGTTGCCGTAGGACACGACCGTCGCGCCGCCGGTCATGCTCACGCCGACCGCGTTGCCCGAGATGGTTGAATCTCTGAGCAGCACCTTCGAGCCGACGCCGGCTTCCACCGCCGTGCCCGCGGTGTTGAGGACGTCGAGCCGGTTGAGCACGGCGGTAACGCCGGCACCGCCGCTCGGAGCGATGTTGAGACCGCGGCTCGACGCGTTGCCGCCGATGTCGGAAATCAGCGTATTGGCGATGAACAGCCTGCTGATCGCGCTGGGAATGAAGGCAATCCCAGTTTGTGTGAGATTGCGGATCACGCTGTTCTGGATGTTGAGCGAGCCGCCCGATTGGAACTCGATCCCTTTGGCGCCCAGGCCGGCGCCTTCGATGATGAGGCCGCGCAGGTTGATGATGTCGTTGGCGCCGGCGGTGATCGTGATGCCGGTGCCGCCCAGGCCTATCAGCACGCCGGCCTCGCCCAGCCCGCTCACGATGCTGATCGCCTTGTCGATGGTGAGCGTGCCGTAGCCGCCGGGCTCCAGGGTGTTGATCTCGCCGCCCGCATTTGTCTTGGCGATTGCCCCCGCGAAAGTGCGGCATGGCGCAGTGCGGCTGCACAAGTTGCCGTCGCTGCCGCCCGCCGAGACGAAGGTGCGCGTATTCTGAGCCTGCGCCGGCAGCGCGTGCAGGCCGAGCCCGGCCAGCGCGGCGACAAACGTTATGATTCTCATGACGGCACGCCCCCGTGATTGCCTTTTGCACGCGCAAACCAAAGCCTGGTCCAAGTATTCAGGCAAAAGGAAGCCGGTCGCAAGTGGAGGGATGCGGCTTCGTCTTGATTACATCGGCCCGCGCGGCCTAACCTGCGCGCGCAAGGCGGGGGCCCTGAGACCGATCGGCATGGCAAACATCCGCTGGCTTCCTCCCATCATTGCCGAAGCCGGCGGGCGGCTCGCCCGGGCGTTCAACCTCAGCGAGCTGGCTCAAGGGTCGATCAATGGGTCGACGGTGTGGCTCGCAGTGACCGGGCTCAGCCGCTCCGGCAAGACCGTGTTCATCACCAGCCTGGTCCACAATCTCCTCAGTTCGCTGCACAATCCCAACCGGATGCCGCTGCTGCGGGTGGTGGGGGAGGGGCGCCTGGTCGCCGCCCGGCTCGAGGGCGCGAAGGCGCAGCGGCTGCCGCGCTTTCCCTACCTGGACAATCTCGAGACGATGGCGAGCGGCACGCCCGGCTGGCCCGAGCGCACGGCGGACATCAGCGAGATTGGGATCGACATCCGTTTCGTGCCGGCCGGCGCCGCCGGGCGGCTGCTCGGGCGGCTGGGCGGCAGCCCCGCGACGCTGTCGCTGCGGATCGTCGACTATCCCGGCGAATGGCTGCTCGATCTCCCGCTGCTGTCGCAAAGCTTCGCCGAGTGGTCTCGCGCGACCTTGGGGCACCATCGTCGCGGCGTGCGCGCCGAGGCGGCGCGCGATTTCCTCGCCTTCATCGCGCAGCATCGCCACGACGAGGCGGCAAGCGAGGAGACCGCGCGCGCGGCGCACGACCTCTATTGCGCGTTCCTGCGCAACGCGCGCGACCAGCACGGCCTGAACTACCTGCAGCCCGGCCGCTTTCTTTGCCGCGGCAGCCTGGGCGAGGTGCCCTTCCTCTGGTTCGCGCCGCTCGACATGCCCGAGGGCATCGACGTGCCGGCGCCGAACACGATGGGCTCCCTGATGGCGGATCGCTTCGAGGTCTATAAGCGCGAAGTCGTCGCCCGATTCTACGACGAGCACTTCCGGCGCTACTCGCGCCAGATCGTGCTGGTCGACGTGCTGCGCGCATTGCTGGCCGGCCGCGAGGCGTTCGACGACACGCGGCTCGCGATCGAGGCCATCCTGCAGAGCTTCCGCTACGGCGGCGGCGGGATAGTCGCAAAGCTTCTGCGCGGCCCGCATATCGACAAGGTGCTGTTCGCGGCCACCAAGGCGGACCACGTGCCCGACATCCAGCGCGATCATCTCGCCGAGCTGCTGCGCAACATGGCCGCGTTCCCGGCACTCGACGTGAAGAGCAGCAACGCGCAGATCGACGTGACGGCGCTCGCCTCGGTCATTTCGACCGCGGAAGACACGCAGGAGATCGACGGCCAGCGTCTGCAGGTCGTGGTGGGGCGGCCGGTCGGCGGGACCAAACAGGCGAAGTTCTTCGTCGGCAACGTCCCGATCCGGCCGCCGCGATCCGACGCCTGGGGCACCGCGTTCCTCAACGTACCGGTGTTCGAGCCGCCCGCCGTCGACCCGTCGCCGGTCGAAGGCATCCCGCATATCAATCTCGACACCGCGCTGGAGTTTCTGCTCGGGGACCGCCTGCGATGAATCCGGACCCGCTCAAGCCGCGTGTGATCGAGATCGACGAGCGCGCGGACGTCGCGCCGCCGCGTAGCGCGCCGCAAGGAATGCCGCAAGTCTTCATGACGGAACGCAGCGAGCGCGTGGTTCCGACCGAACCGGTCGCGCTGGCTCCGCGCTCGCCGGCGCGCAGGCCGGGCCGCGCCATCCCGATCGGGCTCGCCGGCCTGGGCGTGTTCTTCGCCGGCTGGTTCGTCGTCGATGCGGTGTGGTGGATCACGGCGGCGTTCGAGCGCAGCACGGCGCTCGGCGCGATCGCCGCGACGGCGATTGCGGCCGGCGTCACTGGCGCCGGCGCGATCATCGCGCGCGAGGTCACAAGCCTGTTCCGGCTCAAAAGCGTCGAAGCCATCCATCGCCGTCTGTCCGAGGACGCCGGCCGCATGCGCCCGCAGGATATCCGGCAGACCATCGCCGAGATTCTCGACGTGGTGCCGAAGGACCGCGAGGTCGAAGCGGCGATCGAAGCCTTCCAGCGTCAGGACCAGATCCACCATACGGCTGCCCAGCAGATCGAGATCCTGTCGCGCAGCGTGATGGCGCCGCTCGACCGCCGCGCCGAGGCGCATGTGCGCACCGGCGTGCTGCGCGCCTTCGGCATCACCGCCATCAGCCCGACGCCCTTGAGCGACGCGCTGTTCTTCCTCGCCTGCGGAGTGCGCATGGTGCGCGGCATCGCGGCATCCTACGGCCACCGGCCCACGGCCGCAGCGACCGTCCATATCTTGCGGCGTCTCGTCTACGAGGCCGGCAAGCTTGGCGCCATCGACATCGCCTCGACGACCCTGATGCAGCACCTCGGCGGCGCGGCGGCCGAGCGCCTCGCCACCAGCGCCGCCGACGCGCTCTACGCGTCCTACCGCATGGCGCGGCTCGGCATCATCGTTATGGACCTGTGCCGGCCGATCCCGTTCCGCGACGACGACGTGCCGAGCGTCGCATCGCTGGTCGGCAACGTGTTGCGGCGGCGTACCGAGGACCGGCCGTGAGCGGCCGGTGCGACGCGCGAGCGGTCGCGACGGCGGTCGCGGCGTTGGCGGAGAAATTCGGCAATCGCCTCGTGACCGCGCCGGCGGTGCGCGAGCAGCACGGCAACACCACGACCTGGATCGCCAACGAGCCGCCGGACGCGGTGGTGTTCCCGCAGTGCGCGGACGACGTGCAGCAGATCGTGCGCATCTGCGCATCGCAGCGCGTGCCGGTGATCGCCTTCGGCGCCGGCACATCGCTGGAGGGCCACGTCAATGCGCCGCACGGCGGGGTCTCGATCGACTTTCGCGACATGAACCGCGTGCTGGCCGTGCATGCCGAGGACCTCGACTGCGCGGTCGAGCCGGGCGTGACCCGCAAGGCGCTCAACGACTATCTGCGCGACCAGGGCCTGTTCTTTCCTGTCGATCCAGGCGCCGACGCCTCGCTCGGCGGCATGGCGGCGACGCGCTGTTCCGGCACCAACGCGGTGCGCTACGGCACCATGAAGGACAACGTGCTGGCGCTCCAGGTCGTGCTCGCCAATGGCGAACGGATGACCACCGCGCGCCGCGCCAGGAAATCGTCCGCAGGCTACGACCTCACGCGACTCATGATCGGCTCCGAGGGCACGCTTGGCATCATCACCGAGCTCACTCTGAAACTCGCCGGCATCCCGGAAGCGATCGCGGCCGGCATCTGCCCGTTCCCCTCTGTGGCGGCCTGCTGCAATGCCGCCATCCTCACCATCCAGTCGGGCATTCCGGTCGCGCGCATCGAGCTGCTCGACGCGTTGCAGGTGAAGGCCTGCAACGCCTATTCCAAGCTCACGCTGCCCGAGACGCCGATGCTGTTCGTCGAGTTCCACGGCAGCGACGCGGGCGTGAAGGAACAGTCCGAGCGCTTCGGCGAGATCGCCCAGGAGCTCGGCGGCGGCCCGTTCGATTGGGCGACGCGTCCGGAGGACCGCACGAAACTCTGGCAGGCGCGCCATGACGCCTACTGGTCGGGGCGGGCGCTGCGGCAAGGCGCCGCCGCCATCGCCACCGATGTGTGCGTGCCGATCTCTCGGCTGGCGGATTGCGTGGTCGAGACTCAGCGCGACCTGGCGGCGAGCCGGCTTGTCGCTCCGATTCTCGGCCATGTCGGGGACGGCAACTTCCACCTGACGCTGCTGGTCGATCTGGCGGACGCCGACGAGGTCGCCCGTGCCAGGGCGCTGCATGAGCGGCTGGTGGCCCGCGCGCTGGCGATGGACGGCACCTGCACCGGCGAGCACGGCGTCGGGCAGGGCAAGATGGGCTATCTCACGGCCGAGCACGGCGGAGCGGCGCTCGATGTGATGCGGGCGTTGAAGCGCGCGCTCGACCCGCAGGGCATCATGAATCCCGGAAAAATCGTTAATCTTGTTTGAGTTAGCCGGGCGCGCGAAGACTTGCCGGCGATCTCGCCCGACATAGATTTGCCGTCAACGGCGGCCACACCAGGGTGACGCTCCGGGGCGCAGGAGCGTAGCCGCGGCGCCGCAGGCAAGTCTACCGGCCGCATGGTCCGGGGGCTCGAATCGTGCTCAATTGACGGCATTCAGGTGTGTTTCGGGGCTCGCGCACATCGCCCGGTGCGAGGCCTCGCAGCCACCGGCTTTGGAGACGGCGTGCAGACGACGCTGCTCGGTCTAGCAATTGCGATCATCCTGGCGCTGGTCGCGGCGCTGGTCGGTCCGCATTTTGTCGATTGGGGCCAGTATCGCGCCGAGTTCGAATCGCGGGCGAGCCGCCTCATCGGCCTCACCGTGCATGTCGCAGGCCCGATCGAGGCGCGGCTGCTGCCGACCCCGATGCTGTTCCTGTCCCGGATCGAGGTCGTGCGGCCGGGCGACAAAGGTGCGTCGCGTGCAAAAAGCCTCAGCATCGAGTTCGCGCTCAGCTCGCTGATGCGCGGCGAATTGCGGGCCGCGGAGCTGCGGGTGGACGGCGCCGAATTCGCCGTCGGTCTCGACGGCCAGGGCCGCGTCGACTGGCCGGCGGCGTCGCTCGGCTTCGACCCGGACGCGATCTCGATCCAGCGCCTGGACATCGTCGACAGCCGCGCGATCCTGGCGGACGCCGCGAGCGGCGCGAGCCTTGTCCTCGACAAGCTGGAGTTCCGCGGCGAGCTGCGCTCGCTCGCCGGGCCGGTGAAAGGCGAGGGATCCTTCGTCGTCGGGGGCCAGCACTATCCCTATCGTCTGGGGGCGAGCCGTGTCGGAGACGACGGCGGCGTGCGCGTGCGTCTCAATGTCGATCCGATCGATCGCCCGCTGATCGCCGAGGCGGACGCTGTCGTCTACGTCGAGCGCGGCGTGCCGCGCTTCGAGGGCACCTTGCAATTGGCGCGTCCGGTGGGACGCGCGCCCGACGGCATCATCGAGCCGTGGCGCGTGACCAGCCGCATCAAGGGCGACGCGACAGGGGCCACGCTGGAGCAGGTCGAGTTCCAGTACGGCCCGGACGAACGCGCGATCAAGCTGCGCGGCAACGCAAACCTGACCTTCGGTCAGGACCCGCAGCTCGCCGTCGGCCTGTCCTCGACCCAGGTCGACCTCGACCGCATGCTCGCGCTGCCGGAGGCGACGCGCCGGCGACCGCTGGTCGCCGTGAAGGCGTTCGCGGACTATTTCGGCGGCACCCAACGCCTGCCGATCCCGCTCAAGCTCGTCGTCAGCGCCGAAAACGTGATGCTTGCCGGCGCCACGCTGCAGCGCGTGAGCGGCGAGGTGCGGGCGGACCGCGACGCCTTCAATGTCGATGTGCTGGATTTCCGCGCGCCCGGCGGGACCCAGGTTGGCCTGAGCGGGCGCCTCAATCTCACAGCCAAGAGCATCGGCTTTGCCGGCCGGGCCAAGGTCGAGGCGCGCGATCCGCGCGCGCTGCTCGCTTGGCTGTCGGACCGCAACGACGTGCAGGCGATCAGCGCGGGTGCGCTGCGCGCGGTCGGCGACGTCACCATCGGCAGCGAGATGATCGCCATCGACGGGCTCAAGGCCGATCTCGACCGCATGGCGCTGGAAGGCCGGCTCTCCTATTCCTGGGCGAGCGGCGAGCGCCCGCCGCGCATCGAGGCCGTGCTGAGCGCGCCCGAGCTCGATCTCGACCGTGCCTATGGGCTGGCGCAAGGTGTGTTCGCGGGCACGGCGTTCGAGTGGCCGCGCGAGGGTGCGCTGGCGGTCAAGGTCGACCGCGCGTCGATTGCCGGCGTGGAGGCGCGGCGCGCGGACGTGAGCCTGCAGTTCGACCGGCGCGGGCTCGAGATCGAGCGTTTCGCGATCGGCGATTTCGGCGGCGCCGCGCTGGCCGCCAAAGGGCGCATCGACACGCGTACCGCCTCGCCGCGCGGCGCCATCACGCTCGACCTCGATGCGCGCTCGCTCGACGGCGTAGCGACGCTGCTGGAGAAGTTCGCGCCGCAGGCGGTGCCCGAGTTCCGCCGCCGGGCGACACGCTTCATCCCGGCCAAGCTGACCGCCTCGCTCACCGTGAATGGCGACGCCGCGCGGCCGGCAGGCGCGCCTGCCAGCACGCAGTTCATCATCGGCGGCAGCGCCGGCGCCTTCCGGGTCAACCTGCAAGGCGACGCCGATGGCGCCGGCGACGTCTTCACGGCGGAACGTCTGTCCCAGCTCGGTGCCGCGAAGGTCAAGCTCGCCGGTCGCATCGAGGCCGGCGACGGCCGCACGCTGGTAGAGCTCCTGGGCCTCGATCAGATCGTGGCCGTCGATCAGCGCGCGGGCCGGCTGAACCTCACGGCGAGCGGGTCGCTCGACGGCGATGCGGCGGTCGATGGCCAGCTCGTCGCGGGCGGCCTCGACCTCGCCGCCAAGGGAACGGTCCGGCTGACGGGCAGCCAGGGGCCGACCGCAAGCCTTGCGTTGAAGGTCGGGAGCGCAAACCTGCGCACGCAGCGTCCGGTCGCGGCCGGCCGCCCGGCGGAGACGCTGGCGACGGCGCTCACGGCCAATCTGGCCCTGGCTGAAGGCACGGTCAGCCTGAACGACCTCCTCGGCAAGATCGCGGGCACCGAAATCGGCGGACGCCTGAAGCTCGGCCTGGCGCAGCCGATGAGCGTCGACGGCGACATCGAGCTCGGCGAGATCAATCTGCCGTCGGCGATCGCGGCGGCGATTGGGGCGCCCGCCCAAGCCGGCCGCGCGACCGCGATGTGGCCGTCGGAACCCTTCGAGCCGGGATTGCTCGGCGGCTTCAGCGGTCAGATCGCGATGCGCTCGGCGCATGTTTCGGTCACGCCCAGGCTCGCGGCCAAGAACGTGCGCGGCATCCTGCAGTTCGGACCCTCGGAACTGGCCTTTGAAGACATCGATGGAACACTCGCGGGCGGCCGTGTTGCCGGCGACATGATGTTCCAGCGCGGCGCCGACGGCGTCACCGCGCATACCCGTCTGAGATTCGCCAGCGCCGATCTCGCGGAGCTCATCCGCGGCGGTCCGCCGCCGCTGTCGGGCCGTCTCACGATCGATGTCGACCTGGAAGGCAACGGGCGCAGCCCGATCGCGCTGATCGGATCGCTCAAGGGCAGCGGCACCTTCACGGTGCAGGACGGACGCATCCTGCGCCTCGATCCGGCGGCGTTCGACGCGGTGATCCGCAGCGTCGACCAGGGCCTGCCGATCGACGTGAACCGAATCCGCGAGCGCATGGAGCAGGCGCTCGGCAACGGCGCGCTGTCGATCCCGCTGGCCGAGGGCGAGATCGTGGTCGCGGCCGGCCAGGCGCGCCTCGGCAACACGGTGGTGCGCGCGCACGGCGCCGATCTCGCGCTCGGCGGCAGCGTGGACCTCGCGCACGACGTTCTCGATGCCAGGCTGACGTTCTCAGGCGCCGCGCGCAGCGACGCTCCGGCCGGCACCCGGCCCGAAATCGGCATTGCGCTCAAGGGCCCGGTCGATGCGCCCACGCGGACGCTCGAGGTCGTGGCGCTGTCGAGCTGGCTCGCTCTGCGCGCCGTCGAGAACCAGACCAAACGCATCGATGCGCTGGAATCCGGCCGCGAGCAGCCGGTCAATCCGAGCGCACCTGCGGCGCCCGCGGTCACGCCGCCCGCATCGTCACCGCCGGCGAGCGCCACGCCGCCTCGCGCCGCGCGTAGCGTGCCGGAGACACAGGTCGTCCGGCCGCGCCCGCCGGCGCCGACCACCGGACAGGCACCGGCGCTGCCGCCGCCGCTTGATCTGCGCCCGCCGACGTCAGGCGGGCCGCGTCAGGTGCAGCCGCCGCCCTCGTTTCTTCCGCCCGCGTCCCGCGGCAGCACCCTGTGGGAGAACGCGACCCGGCCGTGAGGCCCTGCGGTAGACTTGCGCCGGCGTAACTCCGCGCGCGGCAACTCAGAGGTGGTCCAGGAACCGCGCTGCCATCTTCGTCGAGCCGACGAGGCCTAGGACGCTTGCCGGGCCGCCATCAGCTCGCGCGGTGCGCTGCGTTCGCTGCTCACCATGCCGAGCTGACTTTGATAGTAGTCGAGCACGAACAGGCGGATCGCCGACGACAGGTTGCCGTGGCGCCGGTCCTGGTCGATTGCCGCGACGAGCTCGGACAGGGTCATGTCGCGGCCCCCGGCGATCTCCTTCAGCCCCTTCCAGAACGCATCCTCCAGGCTGACGCTGGTCTTATGACCGGCGATGACGATGGAGCGTTTGACTACCGGCGATTTCATCGCTCGTCTCCCGTTTCGATCCGGTGTTGATCGAGTCTCCGACGGTCTTTTGCCTGGCGCGCCGCTTCGAGAATGCGCTCGGCCTTGCTGCGACCGTGGAGGAGGCGGTTGGCGTCCGCACGCTGCTCGCCGAGCTTGCGCTTGGCTTGCTTGCGTGCCTTGCGAAGATTGATGACGTCACCCATCCCTCAGCCCGATGGTAGCCGGGTCTGTTGAGTGTTCGGGCCCGGCTTGGACCCGTGTTTCTGCGCTAAATACGCCCATACCGTGGCACTGGAGAACATTCAGGAACGCCGCAGGACTATAATTGTAGGCAAGTCTTACCATTATGCAGCGTCTTTCGTGAGGCTCTTCAAACACACCTGGGTGAGCGTGGAGCAGATAGATACCTTTCATTTAGCAGTAAAAGTATGTCCTTTGCGCGATAGTTAGTCCATCGGGCCCCCGGCTTGGAATCGTCTCAATAGAGCTGTCGATGCAGACAGAAATACTGCTGATCGTGACGACGAAACCTTACGTCAAGCGACTGCACGGATCGCAAAACAACGCGTCTTCCGGCACCGCCGCGCATCCGTTTGTCACAAATGTTTCGTGTGATCTCGGCTGGACTTGAAATTGCGCGGAACACCCTGATTATAAGTTGAAATCTGGGATTCAACGCCCGTCCGCGGGAATGGCTTAGCAGACGGTTGCATTGCACCGTTGGCAGCCTGCGGCGGTGCCCGGGGCGAGGCTCAGCCGGGGCGAATCATCGTCTCGGGCCGCACCAGCCGGTCGAAATCGGCCGCCGAGACGTAGCCGAGGCGCAGCGCCTCATCGCGCAAGGTGGTGCCGTTCGCATGCGCGGCCTTGGCGATCGCGGCCGCCCGCTCGTAGCCGATCTTGGGCGCCAGCGCGGTGACCAGCATCAGCGAGCGTTGCATCAGCTCGCGGATGCGCGGCTCGTTGGCGCGGATGCCGGCGACGCAATGGTCGGTGAACGACACCGCGGCATCGGCGAGCAGCCGGATCGACTGCAGCAGGTCGTAGGCGATGACCGGCTTGTAGACGTTGAGCTCGAAGTGGCCCTGGCTGGCGGCGACCGTGATCGTGGCCTGATTGCCGAACACCTGGCAGCACACCATGGTCATCGCCTCGCATTGGGTCGGGTTCACCTTGCCCGGCATGATCGAGGAGCCGGGCTCGTTCTCCGGCAGGATCAGTTCGCCGAGGCCGGAGCGCGGCCCCGACGCCAGCAGCCTGATGTCGTTGGCGATCTTGAATAGGCCGGTCGCGGCCGATGCGAGCGCTCCCTGGGCGAACACGATCGGGTCGTGCGATGCCAGCGCCTCGAACTTGTTGGGCGCGGTGACGAAGGGCAGGCCGGTCAGCGCCGCGATGCGCCTGGCCACCCGCTTTGCGAACTGCGGCTTGCTGTTGAGGCCGGTGCCGACCGCGGTGCCCCCCTGCGCCAGCGGATAAAGGTGCTTGAGCGTCTCCTGCACGCGCGCGCGGCCGCGCTTCACCTGCGCGGCATAGCCGGAGAATTCCTGCCCGAGCGTGAGCGGCGTCGCATCTTGCGTGTGGGTGCGGCCGATCTTCACGATGCGCGCGAATTCCCTGGTTTTCCTGTCGAGCGCGGCCTGCAGCTTGGCGAGCGCCGGCAACAGCCGCTGCGTGATCTCCTGCACCGCCGCCACGTGCATGGCGGTCGGGAAACAGTCGTTCGACGACTGGCTCATGTTGACGTGATCGTTCGGGTGCACCGGCGCCTTGTCGCCCGGCTTGCCGCCGAGCATCATGTTGGCGCGCGCGGCGATCACCTCGTTGACGTTCATGTTGCTCTGGGTGCCGGAGCCGGTCTGCCAGACCACCAGCGGGAAATGGTCGTCGAGCTTGCCGTCGATCACCTCCTGCGCCGCGCGCGCGATCGCCTTGGCGCGGCGGGCATCGAGCAGGCCGAGCGCGTGGTTCACCTCGGCGGCGGCGCGCTTGACGATGGCGAGGGCGCGGATGACCGGTATCGGCATGCGCTCCTCGCCGATGCGGAAGTTGCGGCGCGAGCGCTCGGTCTGGGCGCCCCACAGGCGGTCGGCGGGCACCTCGATCGGGCCGAAGGTGTCGCTCTCGATGCGCGTGCGGGCGGGTTTCTCGGCCATCGCGGGACGGCCGCGCGCTATTTCTTGCGGAAGCGGTCAAGCCGGACCACTTCGCCGCCGCCGGACGGCTTGTCGGGCTCGTCATCGGACCGGGCCGGCGGCTCGGGCGGCGCATTGGCCGCCGCCGGCGGGGCGGCGATCCCCGGCGTCGTGCGTGAGCGCTTGTGTTCGGCGGGCGGACGCGCCGGTCCGGCCGGGGCGGGCGCCGGCGCCTCCGCGGGCGCGTTCGCTTCGCCCTCGGCGATCTCCTGGAACTGCAGGCCGAACTGCACCGACGGGTCGAAAAACCCCTTGATCGCCGCGAACGGGACCCCGACCCGCTCCGCCATGCCGCCGAACGACAGCCCGACCTCGAAGCCGGTGTCGCTGACCGTGAGGTCCCAGAACTGGTGCTGCAGGACCACCGTCATCTCCTGCGGATATTGCGCCTTCATGCGCGGCGACATCCGCACGCCCTCGGCGCAGGTGTCGAAGGAGATGAAAAAATGGTGCTCGCCCGGCAGTCCGTTCTTGGCGGCGTCCTCGATCACGCTGCGCACGACGCCGCGCAGCGCCTCCTGCGCCAGGATATCGTAGCGGATGTGGTCGACGGCCATGTGGGGGCCCTTTGCTCCTGCCGGGTGCAGACTCAAAGCTCCCGGATGCTAGCGCGCCCGGCGCCCGGCGCCAGCCGCATTTGCGGGTTTTGCATAGAGAATGGGAAGTGGAGGCTTCTGTTGCCAGGTGCCTCCGAACCCCGCCTGCCGGAGCTTAACCCGTCAGGACTTCAGTTCGGCTTTTCAAACCGCTTACGCGGCCTGAGCAACCGGAGCATAGTTGTCATTTGCAACTATGGAACGGCCCGATAACGGCGGAACCATGCCGAGCAAAAGCACGCCCTTTACGCCCTCGTCGATCCTGTTTCGCCCCCGCCGAAGCCCGTCCGCGCCGGGCTCGGGTGGAGGCGCCGGGTACTGCCCCCGGGTCCGAATGGTTTATTACGACGGCCATTTATCGCCATAGCCGGCTTGCGCCGGCAGCCTCAATATAGGGACTGAAGGTTGAGGAATAAAGAGCGGACCGACGTTTCACGTGAAACAATTCCTATGAACATAAGTCATGCGCGGCGCGCAGGGCCGCGGGCAAAACCCCGGGAATCCCGGAGGGAACTGCTCGTAGCAGCCCGCATGCTCGGAGCCGAGCATGATTGTGTACGGGGGCATCGCCGCGATCCTCGGCGCGGCGATGCCCGCGCCGCTCCAGCCATGCCGCCGCTGCATGGCCGAAGCGTCGAAGCGATTGCCCATAGCGCATCCGTAGCCCGGATGCAGCGAAGCGAAATCCGGGGCTGTTGTGTTGCGGACGAGCAACCCGGATTGCGCTGCGCTCCATCCGGGCTACGCTTGCTTTCGCGGCAACGAGCGGATGGTGGACCGGTTCAACAGGAGCGGGACATGCTCCGGTCAAGCGTAGGGCGCAATAAGCGCAGCGCATTGCGCCATCTAAAGCTGCCTCCCACATCCACCCGGCAGCGGATCGGCCTTCGAAGCGGCGCAATGCGCTACGCTTATTGCGCCCTACAGGCTACGGGCTACAGGCTACGCTTGCTGTTCAGGTTCGGCAGATAGGTTCCGAAAGGCGAGGCTCATGACTGACGACTCCGATAAGACGATCGCACCAAATGATGACCTCAGGAACAGCGGCAAGCCGTGGATCAGAGAAGAAATGGACTACATTTTGAGCGCCCTGCGCAGGGGTGATACATACGGAGCCATTGCCAAGGTTCTGAAACGGACGGGGGAAGAGGTGGATGCCAGGGCGGATTTCATGGGAATGTGATCGTCTTGAATTTGCCGTGACCAAAGCCGGGACAATCCATTGTGCGACGTATCGGGAAACGTTGTGCGACGGATCGAGAATGGCTCAGCAGAGCCATTCCCTGTTCAAGCGACGCGGGATGATTGACAATTGTCAATCACCTCGGTCATTCTGAACGCGCTGCATGTAGGGCGCATCGGCGCAATGCCGAAGGGGCAATGCCCACCTACGCAACGTCAACCGTAGCGCGCCCGTGCCCAGTCTCGAGAACCTCAGGAAGCAAGCCAAGCTCGTTCTGCGCTGGCATCGCGACCGGTACTATCCGGTTGCCGCGCAGATCAGGGCGCTGCTTCCTCGCTACCAGCACATGACAGATCCCGACGTGCTTGCACACAGCTTCAAGCTGAGTGACGCGCAGGAATTGGTGGCGAGGCAGCACGGGTTCGCAACCTGGCAGGCGCTCAAAACAGGACTCTCCACCATGTCGGATCATGCAGAGCACTCCCCTTCCAAAGCGGTCATCATCGCTGCTGAACCGGAATTGTTTGTCGCGGATATCAAAGCGTCGCTCGCGTTCTTCACCAACAAGCTCGGCTTCTCGATTTCATTCAGCTATGGCGAGCCACCCTTCTATGCACAAGTTAAGCGAGATGCGGCACAGCTCAATCTGAAATGTGTCGACAGCCCCGTGATCAATCCTGAGCTTAGAGATCGCGACGAATTGTTGTCGGCAGCCATGACAGTTGCCACGGCGGACGAGATCAAGCAGCTCTTCCTTGAGTTCCAGTCCGCCAACGTTACGTTTTTCCAGACGCTCAAGACGCAACCCTGGGGGGCGAGAAACTTCATCATCAAAGACCCGGACGGAAATCTGCTGCTCTTTGCGGGACCCGCCGACTAGGCGCTTGGGTGCGCGCCGCGCAGATCGCCGCTCGGTGCAACGCGCACCCGCCGCCGCATGGGTCAAGCGTAGGGCGCAATAAGCGCAGCGCATTGCGCCATCTAAAGCTGCCTCCCCCAACCGCCTGGCAGCGGATCGGCCTCGAAGCGGCGCAATGCGCTGCGCTTATTGCGCCCTACGGACTGTCGCGGTTTGAATTGGTCTACGGCGAAAATCTGTCTTCACCTTTATTACGCGGCCATACTGAGCCTCATGCAATCAGAGGAATCCCTATGATATAGGGAGGCATGCCATCAGGTCGATATCGCACAAGGTTTGGCATATTGGCTTGTACGTTAGGATCGGCGGCTTTTGACTGCGCCCACTGACGGCCGCCTCTATAACCGTCTCCCAAAAAAACTCTGCTTCGAGATGGAGAATTCTCCCGCTCAGCCGCAATTGGTCAACGCTTATTCCATTAAACGAAACATCAGGATTAATTGTCGCCACTGCGTCCCCAACAAACTTCACACTCGGATTTCGGCCCACGAAGATTATTCGATCATAGTTCCTTCTTGGGTGATCTCCGAAATGTCCTTGATGGATCACACCACAACGTAATTGGTAAGCATCGACGTCGGTTAAATTTCTAAATTTTTGCGACAAGTGTTTTCTGAACCATTGCTTGTAAGCGTCGCCTCGTCCGCGAGTATTTCCATTCGGGCTTTCGAGGCAAGCGCAGATGTCAGGCAGGGCCAAAGTCATCATGATCGCGAGATAATAAAACTTCGCGATTAGCGCCCGCTCAATGTCCAGCAGAATTTGATCGAAAGGCGATGGGGATATCTTCGCCGGTTGAATCTGCCAGCGCCCGTTAATAAGGGCCGCTCTGTAGCCGTTCGATGAGGTCCCAGAGGTCAACATTCGTGGAATGCCATCCGTGCCCGTCGAATCTTATCATAGGTCGGACCATTTTTGAGGGTGCGGCCACAGCTCGACAGCATGGCCGTATTCGCGCACGCCGCCATGTCACTGATTTTGTGACTGCAAGGATTGGAGTCAAGTCTATAATTGGATGCTGTTCCTAACCCTGCCGCGTGAATGGCGTTCGCGAGGTCGCCCACCTGCGCACCGCAAGGACCGCCGGCGGCTCCTCCACACGGCCCGCGGCCCGATCCTGCGCACCCGCGCCGTCAGCCCAGGCCCGCGGCCGTTCGGCGCGGCGTCCGCGCATTCCGACAAATCGTTTGGTCCGTCGCCGGCGGCCGGCTAATCCTGCCGGACCATGTCCGACACCGCCCCCGCACCCGCGCAACCAGCCCCGGCCAATCCCACGCGCCTGCAACTGCTCGTCGCCTTCACGATCATCTCGGTCTCCGGCTTCGGCGGGGTGCTGTACTGGTCGCGGCGGATGATGGTCGACGAGCGCAAGTGGATGACGGCGGAGGAATTCAACGAGGCCTACGCACTCTGCAACTTCCTGCCCGGCCCCAACATCGTCAATTTCGCGGTCGTGTTCGGGCGCCGCTTCGGCGGCACGGCGGGCGCGCTGCTGGCGCTGCTCGGCCTGCTCGGACCGCCGGTCACGATCGTCATCGGCTGCGGGCTGCTCTACGCCCGCTTCGGCAACATCGACGTCCTGCAGCGCATCTTCGCGGCGGTCGCGGCGGCGGCGGCCGGGCTCACCATCAGCACGACCCTGAAGATGCTGCAGCCGCTGTTGAAGGAGCGCTTCGGCCAGCCGCACGTGATGGCGTTTGCCGCCTTCGCGGCGGTCGGGATCATGCGCTGGCCGCTCTATTGGGTGCTCGCGGTGCTGATCCCGCTCAGCATCGCCTGGGCCTGGGGGCGGGGGCCGCGATGAAGGAGGATGCCGCCGCGTTGCCCGCGCTCGCGGGCTACTTCGCGCTGATGTCGCTGTTCGCGATGGGCGGCGCCAATGCCGCCCTGCCGGAGATGCACCGGCTGGTGGTCGAGGTCGAGCACTGGATGACCGACCGGCAGTTCGCCGACATGTTCGCGATCGCGCAGATAACCCCGGGGCCGAACGTCATCATCGTGACGCTGATCGGCTATCATGTCGCCGGCGTCGCGGGCGCCCTGGTCGCGACGCTCGCGATGTGCGGTCCGACCTGCATCTTCGCCTTCTTCATCGGCCGCGTCTGGGACCGCTTCAAGCACGCGCCTTGGCGGCTGGCGGTCCAGGCCGGGATGGTTCCGGTCTCGCTCGGCCTGATCGGAGCGAGCGCGCTGGTGATCGCGGCGGTCGCGGCGCAGAGCTGGGTGCCGATGGCGCTGACCGCGGCGACCGCGGCCATCACCTATCAAGTGCGCCTCAACCCGCTGTGGATTTTCGCCGCCGCCGGCCTGCTCGGGCTGCTGGGCGCGGTCTGACAGCAAGCTTCATGGAGCCCGGCGCGATGCCGGGCTCCGGAACTCCTGGTTGCGGCCGGGCGGCGACCCGCGTTGTCGGAAAATTGTCGCAGTTGCTTCCCGCCGCCGATAAAACTGTGCTAACTGAAGCCCGTATGCCCCTAGGCGTGGGAGCGCGGGGCATGCGGCGGGGGCGCGAGGGGAGCACGACATGGCTGAGGACGTCCAATCGTCCCAGGACCGGCCGAGTCCGGCTGAGGCTGAGCATACCAACAGATTCAAGGGCGGGTTGATCGTCACGCTGGTGGCGCTCGTGCTGTTCCTGGCCACCTTCTATGTGTCGAGCCCGACCGCGCCGCGCTTCCTGACGATCGTGGTCGCCATGGTGGGCGTCGGCGTGATGGCGGGACTGGTCCCGATCCGCGGCCCGCAGGATTTCTACGGCGGCCTCGCCCTGGTCCTGATGGCGACGTTCGCGCTCATTGCCTCCGCCGAGCTGCCGGGGCAGCGCGGCTTCGCGTTCGGTCCCGGCACCGCACCGCGGCTGTTTGCCGGCGCGCTCGCCCTGGTCGGATTCATCGTGACGCTGATCGGCGCCTTCACGGACGGGCCGCGCATCGAGAAATACAAGATCCACGGGCCGATGCTGGTCCTGCTCGGGATCTCGCTGTTTGCCGCGCTGATCCGTCCGTTCGGGCTGGTCGTGGCCACCTACCTCGCCTTCCTGGTCTCGATCTCGGGATCAAAAGAGATGCGCTGGATCGAAAGCCTGATCGCGGCGGCGGCGATGACCCTCGGCTGCGTCCTGCTTTTCGTCTACCTGCTCAATCTGCCGTTCCAGCTCTGGCCGCAGTCCAATGCGCCGGCGTTGCTGCTCAACCAGTTCGCGGACATTTTCCACAACCTGATCCTGCTCGTCCGGAAGTTCGTGCCCGGTCTCTGATGATCCATCCCGGTTGAGGTCGCCATGTCCGAACTGCTCGCGAATCTCGCAATGGGCTTTGGGGTCGCGCTGTCCCCGATGAACCTGCTGTTCTGCCTGATCGGGGCCCTGGTCGGCACGCTGGTCGGCGTGCTTCCGGGCATCGGCACCGTCGCCACCATCGCGATGCTGCTGCCGATCACCTTCGGCCTGCCGCCGGTGGGCGCGCTGATCATGCTCGCCGGCATCTATTACGGCGCGCAGTACGGCGGCTCGACCACGTCGGTCCTGGTCAACATCCCGGGCGAGGCGACCTCGGTCGTCACCTGCCTCGACGGCCACCAGATGGCGCGGCAGGGCCGCGCCGGAGCCGCGCTCGCGATCGCCGCCATCGGCTCGTTCTTCGCCGGCTGCGTGGCGACGGTGCTGGTCGCGGCGCTGGGCGCGCCGCTCACGAGCCTGGCGCTGCTGTTCGGGCCGGCCGAATATTTCTCGCTGATGGTGCTCGGCCTGATCTTCGCGGTCGTGCTCGCCAAGGGCTCGGTGGTCAAGGCGATCGCCATGGTGCTCGCCGGCCTGCTGATGTCGATGGTCGGATCGGACCTCGAAACCGGCGCCGGCCGCATGACGTTCGACATCGCGGAACTCGCCGACGGCATCGGCTTCACCAACATCGCCATGGGCGTGTTCGGCTTCGCGGAAATCATCCGCAACCTCGAACTGCCCGAGGAAAGCCGCGACATCGTCAGCGCCAAGGTCACGGGCCTGATGCCGACCCGCAAGGACCTGATCGATTCGTCGGGCGCGATCGCGCGCGGCACCATCCTCGGCTCGCTCCTGGGCATCCTGCCCGGCGGCGGCGCGGTGATCGCGTCCTTCGCCGCCTACACGTTCGAAAAGCGCGTGTCCAAGGATCCCTCGCGCTTCGGCAAGGGCGCCATCGAGGGCGTCGCGGCGCCCGAGAGCGCCAACAACGCCGCCGCCCAGACCGCGTTCATCCCGCTGCTGACGCTCGGCATCCCGCCCAACGCCGTGATGGCGCTGATGGTCGGCGCCATGACCATCCACGGCATCGTGCCGGGTCCGCAGGTCATGACCAAGCAGCCGGAGCTGTTCTGGGGCATGATCGCCTCGATGTGGCTCGGCAACCTGATGCTGGTCGTCATCAACCTGCCGCTGGTCGGCGTCTGGGTGACGCTCCTGCGGGTGCCCTACCGGCTGCTGTTTCCGTCCATCATCGTGTTCTGCTGCATCGGCATCTATTCGATCAACAACTCGCCGACCGACGTGATGATTTCGGCGATGTATGGCGTGGTCGGCTATTGGCTGATCAAGCACGACTTCGAGGCCGCGCCGATGCTGCTCGGCTTCGTGCTGGGGCCGCTGATGGAGGAGAACCTGCGGCGCGCCATGCTGATCGCGCGCGGCGACGCCACCGTGTTTTTCACCCGTCCGATCTCGGGCGGGCTGCTCTCGGTCGCCATCCTCCTGCTCGTGCTCGCGATCCTGCCGATGATCCGCAAGCGCCGCGAGGAAGTCTTCGTCGAGTAGGCGGTCCGCGCAGGATTTTGCGCAGTGCCGGCATCGACGACGCAGCGCCAACAATGCCGCGCGGTTTTTCCGGTCGCGTTCCCGTCGGAACGCCAGCGGCCGGAACCAGTCCGGCGCTGCGGTATTGGTCTATCGTCACCACGGGAGCGACCATGCGCCAATTCTCAATTCGCCTGCTGCTCGCAGCCGCGGCTGCCGGCCTGTCGGCGGCGCCGGCGGCGGCGCAGTCCGAATATCCGACGCGGACAATCACGCTGATCGTACCCTTCGCGGCCGGCGGACCGACCGACGTCATCGCCCGCATCGTCGGCAACCACATGACCGCCACGCTCGGACAACAGATCATCATCGAGAACGTGCTCGGCGCCGGCGGCACCACGGGGTCGATCCGCGCCATGCAGGCCGCGCCCGACGGCTACGTCATCGAGATGGGCCACATGGGAACGCATGCCGCCTCGGTCGCGCTGTTTCCCAACCTCGCCTACAAGCCGGACGTGGACTTCGAGCCGATCGGCATGGCGGCCGGCACCCCGGTGGTGATCCTTGGCAAGAAGACGTTTCCGCCGAAGGACCTGCAGGAATTCGTCCCCTACGTGAAAGCCAACGTCGCCACGCTCAACATGGCTCATGCGGGTGTCGGCTCGGTGTCGTTCACGACCTGCCTGCTGCTTAACCACCTCATGCAGGTCAAGCCGGTAGCGGTGCCGTACAACGGCACCGGGCCGGCGATGAATGCGCTGGTCGCCGGACAGGTCGACTATATGTGCGACCAGATCGTCAATGTGGTGCCGCAGATCCTGGGTGGCACCATCAAGGGCTATGCGGTCGGCACGCCGGAGCGAAATCCCGCGCTGCCGAACCTGCCGACCACGAAAGAGGCCGGCTTGCCCGAATTCCAGGCCTCGGCCTGGAACGCCTTGTTCGCGCCCAAGGGGACGCCGAAGCCGATCCTCGACAAGCTCACCGCCGCGCTCGACAAGGCGCTCGACGACGACTACACGCGCAAACGCCTGCTCGAGCTCGGCAGCGACATCCCCGACAAGGCGCATCGCGGCCCGCAAGCGCTCGCGGCGCTGGTGAAGAGCGAGATCGCCAAATGGACGCCGATCATCAAGGCGGCCGGCCCGCTGAACTGAGCCGGCCCGCACGGCAGGGTTAAGCCCACGCTGCGGCTATTGCAGGAAGAGCAGCCCGTAGCCCGGATGGAGCGAAGCGAAATCCGGGTTGATCCCTCGCACGCGATCCCCGCATTCCGCTGCGCTCCATGCGGGCTACAAAGCGGCGTGGGCACGCTTCGCTTTTCCCACCCTACGGCGCTATTGCAGCGTCTCCGTGGTGGTCAGGGCGCCGCTGACGTCGGTGGTGTTGCCTCGGAAGAGATTGTTGTTGAAGCTGTGGATGGTGGCGCCGGCGGCCTTCACCACCCCTGTTGTATTCCCGGTCGCGACGTTTGCGGAAAGCCGCATGGTCGAGATGCCGTCGGCATAAAAGCCGTTTGCGTTGCTACTCGCCGACGAATTGGCCACCGTTGCGTTCGTCGCGGCATGTCCACTAGCGGCATACGCGTAGATTCCGTAACTAATGTTGCCGTGCGCGACGCTGTTGCTGATTGTGACATTGAGCGTGGAAGCGGTCGTGAGCTGGCCGACAACGGCGATGCCACTGTTGCCGTTGCCGGTTGCAGCGACGTGATCGATGGCCCCTGCCGCCGTGCCGGTTCCCTGCGGGAGGACCCAGATGCCGATACCGCCGTTGTCCGCGACGAGCGTATTGGCGATGAAGAATGTCGTCTCGCCGGTCGGCTGCAGGATGATGCCGGTGTTCGTGAAATCCCGCACCACGCAGTCGACGATCGTGAGCTTGCCGGCGGTATTGAGCACGATACCGTACTGGCCGCTGTTGGCACCCTCCAGCGTCAGGCCGCGCAGCGAGACCCTGTCGGTGGAAGCGGCATTGATCGTGACGGCGGTGCCGCCCGCGGATGCCAGGATGCCGGCCTCGACCCCGCCCGGGTTCACGATGCTGATCGACTTGGTGATCGTCAGCGCGCCGTAGCCGGCCGTGTCGAGGATATCGATCTCGCCGTTCGCCGCGGTCTGGTCATGGGCGAACTGCAAGGTCCGGCACGGCGCCGGGCGTGAGCAGTCGCCGCTGTTGGTTCCGGCCGCCGAGACGAAGGTGCGCGTAATCAGCGCGCTGGCCGGGTTGGTGGAAAGCGCAAACGTGAGCAAGGCGGCGCTGATCGCCGCCAGCGATGTGAGTCTGGTCATGATCTCCTCCCAGCCGCCGGGGATGGCGTGCAGGGGCGAGATTATCAGCGGAAGCAACCTTCCGGAATGGTCGGGACCGCAGGTATAACGCGGCGGCACCGATTGCGCGCCGCCGAAACATTGATATGTGACAAGCGATTTCACGGCCGGCCGGCAGGGCGCTAGACTCCGCCCCGACTCAGGCTGCGCAAGGCCCAAGACGATGCGCCAGTACCAGGACTTGATGGAGCATATCCTCGCCGACGGCGTGGAGAAGCACGACCGCACCGGCACCGGCACGCGCTCGGTGTTCGGTCACCAGATGCGCTTCGACCTGGCGCAAGGGTTCCCGCTGACCACCACCAAGAAGCTGCATCTCAAGTCGATCGTGCATGAGCTGCTCTGGTTTCTCGCCGGCGATACCAACATCAAATACCTCAACGACCACGGGGTGAAGATCTGGGACCAGTGGGCGGACGAGCGCGGCGATCTCGGGCCGGTCTACGGGCGGCAGTGGCGCTCATGGCCCACGCCTGACGGCGGCGCCATCGACCAGATGGCCGATGTGGTCGCCACCATCCGCCGCAACCCGGATTCACGCCGCCTGATCGTCACCGCCTGGAACCCGGCCGACGTCGACAAGATGGCGCTGCCGCCGTGCCACTGCCTGTTCCAGTTCTATGTCGCCAACGGCCGGCTGTCCTGCCAGCTCTATCAGCGCTCGGCCGATGTCTTCCTCGGCGTGCCGTTCAACATCGCATCCTATGCGCTGCTCACGCAGATGGTCGCGCAGGTGACCGGCTACGAGCCCGGAGAGTTCATCCACACGATGGGCGATGCCCATCTCTATCTCAACCATCTCGAGCAGGCGCGGCTGCAGCTTTCGCGCGCGCCGCGCAAGCTGCCGCGGATGCTGCTCAATCCGGCGGCGACCGATCTGTTCGCCTTCCGCTACGAGGACTTCACGCTCGAAGGCTACGACCCGCATCCGCACATCAAGGCCGAGGTGGCGGTGTAGCAGGAGGAAATCTATGGCGGGCGATCGCGCCACATATCAGCGCCTGGCCGAGCTTCGGCTGCACGAGGCTAAACTCTTGGGCCAAGGTGGCCATCCTTCTGGCGCGTATTACCTGGCGGGATATGCAATCGAATGTGCGCTTAAAGCGCGGATCGCGGCGCAATTTCGAGAACACGAAATTCCCGACAAGGCATTGGTTAACCGCATCTACACTCACGATCTAGCAATCTGGTCCGTTTGGCGGGGCTTGAGTCAGAATTGCAGGCCGCCATCGAAGCCGATCCTGTCCTTTCTCGACGCTGGTCCGTCACCAAAAAATGGTCTGAAGTCGCCCGCTATCTTGTTTGGACTGACGACGATGCGTCGGATATGATCGAAGCTGTCGAGGGCGGCGAAGAGGCGAACGGAATATATCAATGGTTGACCAAGCGCTGGTAGAGCCAAAGATTTCGACTTCGCGCCAGTTCGTCAAAGAGCTGGCCGATCGCAAGGCGCCATTGCTTGCAGCATATTGGGAACTCGATTCGGAGGAGGGCCGCTGGGTTTTCTGCGTGGTCCCAAAATCAAAATCGGATGAACGCAAACTCGTGGAGGAGGTTTCAACGATCCTGATCAAGGAGCCGTATCGCTCGATGTTTTCTCTTTCGGACGTGGTGGTTGATGGCAGCAAAATTGAACGCGCCAAAGCTTTAGGCGCCTACGTTCGCCCTCAAGACCTCGAACGCCATTTCCAGACGACGTTCACCGGCGGTCAATACTTCGAAGGATTTATCGTCATGTACATTGCACCTGAACTCGCGAGAAAGCACCACGCTGCCTAGCGGAGGCCCTTTGGCTTGGCGGAGTTTTTCTTGCGATTTCCGCATTCTCTGGATGGTTGTCCCTTCTGTGGCAGGGGCAATTCGTGATCCATATCATCCTCGTCGCCGCGGTCGCCGACAACGGCGTGATCGGGCGCGCCGGCGGCCTGCCGTGGCGGCTCAAGTCCGACATGGCGCATTTCCGCGCCGTCACCATGGGCAAGCCGGTCGTGATGGGGCGCAAGACCTTCCTGTCGATCGGCAAGCCGCTTCGGGGCCGCAGCAATATCGTGGTCAGCCGCGACCGGGACTTCGCCGCGCCCGGCGTGCTGGTGGCGCCGAGCGTGGATGCGGCGCTGGCGGCGGCGCGCGGCGATGCGCTCCGGCGCGGCGCCGATGCGATTGCGGTGATCGGCGGCGCCGACATCTACGCCCAGACCATGGCGCGCGCCGACCGCCTGCTGGTCACGCAGGTGCATTTGCGCCCGGCCGGCGACACCAGTTTTCCCGCCATCGATCCGCGGCTCTGGGCCGAGGCGGAGCGCCTGGAACATGAGCCGGGCCCCGGCGACGACGCCGGCTTCGCCACCATCCTCTACCGCCGGAGGGCGCCCGGTGCCGGGGACGGCGATGGCGGGTCTTGAGCGGATTTCAATGCCGTGCGCCGCTCGGCCGCACGGGGATAACGCGCGTTGTAACGCGGTGGCGCCTCCCCTATAACCCCACCCAAACGGCGACTTGCCCGCCGATATCCGCGGGCCATTGAGGAGACATCCGAATGCCCTGGAGCAATCAAGGCGGCGGCCCATGGGGCTCGGGCGGCGGCAAGGGCCCGTGGGGCTCGGGGCCGCAGCCGTCAGGCGGCGGTTCTTCGCCGCCCGATCTCGAAGAGCTGCTGCGGCGCAGCCAGGACAAGCTGCGCACCGTGCTGCCGGGCGGCAATCTCGGCGGCAAGGGGGTGTCGCTCATCCTGCTCGGCGCCATTTTGATCTGGGGCCTGTCGGGCTTCTTCCGCGTCGACACCAACGAGCTCGGCGTGGTCCTGCGGTTCGGCAAATACGTACGCGATGCGACGCCCGGCCTCAATTACCACCTGCCGTATCCGATCGAGACCGTGCTGACGCCCCAGGTCACCGTGGTGCGGCCGATCCACATCGGCATGCGCATGGTCGAGGACCTGCGCCGCGGCACCACGGTGCGCGACGTCCCGGAGGAGAGCCTGATGCTCACCGGCGACGAGAACATCGTCGACGTCGACTTCACGGTGTTCTGGCAGGTCAAGCCGGCGGGTGTCGGCGAATACCTGTTCAACATCCAGCAGCCCGAAGGCACCGTGAAGGCGGTGGCCGAGAGCGCCATGCGCGAGGTGGTCGGCCGCTCGACCATCCAGCCGATCCTGACCGGCGCGCGGCAGAACATCGAAACGGCGGTCCATGACCTGATGCAGAAGGTGCTCGATTCCTACGGCGCCGGCGTCCTGATCACGCAGGTGCAGTTGCAGAAGGTCGACCCGCCCTCGCAGGTGATCGACGCCTTCCGCGACGTGCAGGCGGCCCGCGCCGACCTCGAACGCGCGCAGAACGAGGCGCAGACCTACGCCAACCGCGTGGTCCCGGAAGCGCGCGGACGCGTCGCGCAGGTGACGCAGGCGGCGGAAGCCTACCGCGAGCAGACCGTGGCCGAGGCCAAGGGCCAGACCTCGCGCTTCCTGCAGGTCTTCGAAGAGTACAAGAAGGCGCCCGACGTCACGCGCCAGCGCATGTATCTCGAGACCATGGAACGGCTGTTCGCAGGCACCGAGAAGATCATCATGGATTCCGGCGCCGCGGGCGGCGCCGTCCCCTATCTGCCGCTGCCCGAACTGACGCGGCCGCGCACCAATCCGCCGACCACGACCCCGCCGACCGGAGGCACCCGATGAGGCTCAATCTTGCCGGCGGCATCATTGCCGCATTCGTGCTCGCCGCGCTGGTGATCGGCTACAGCACGCTGTTCACCGTCTACCAGACGCGCCAGGCGCTGGTGGTGCGGCTCGGCCAGCCGGTGCGCGTGGTCACCGAGCCCGGGCTGAACGTGAAGATCCCGCTGATCGACAGCGTGATCCACATCGACAAGCGCATCCTCGATCTCGAGAGTCCGTCCCAGGAGGTCATCGCGTCGGACCAGAAGCGGCTCGTGGTCGATGCCTTCGCGCGCTACAAGATCGTCAAGCCGCTGTTGTTCTACCAGTCGGTCGGATCGGTCGAGGGCGCCAACGCGCGGCTTTCCACGTTGCTCAATTCGGCGCTGCGGCGCGTGCTCGGCGAGTCCACGCTGACGCATGTGGTGCGCGACGACCGCGCGGCGCTGATGTCGCGCGTGCGCGAGCAGCTCGAGACCGAGGCGCAGGCGTTCGGCATCGCCGTCGTCGACGTGCGCATCCGGCGCGCCGACCTGCCCGAGCAGAACAGCCAGGCGGTCTATCAGCGCATGCAGACCGAACGCCAGCAGGAGGCGGCGCAGATCCGCGCCCAGGGCAGCCAGCGCTCGCAGGAGATCCGCGCCAAGGCCGACCGCGACGTCACCGTGCTGGTCGCGGACGCAACCTCGAAGTCGGAGCAGACGCGCGGCGAGGGCGACGCCGAGCGCAACCGCATCTTCGCCGAGGCCTACGGGCAGGACGTCAACTTCTTCGCGTTCTACCGCGCCATGCAGGCCTATGAGGCGGGGCTTCGCCATACCGATACGCGCATGCTGCTGCGGCCGGATTCGGAGTTCTTCCGCTTCTTCGTCGACCCCTCGGGCAAGCCCCGGGAAGGGGCCCCGAAGTAGCCCGGGTGCCGATGCCGCTCAGATGTCCGACTTCGTGGTGGCCATCGGCTTGGTGTTTGCGATCGAAGGGCTCCTGTTCGCGGCGTTCCCGCGGCTGGCCAAGCGGCTGGCCGCCAATGCGGTGGAGAGTCCGGAGGGATCGCTGCGCATCGCCGGCGTCATTTCCGCGCTGCTCGGCGTCGTCATCGTCTGGTTGATGCGCGGCTAGCGCATGTCGGTTCGCGTGGAGTCGGTCCACGGCCCCGCTCGTCCGCGCAAGCGGGGACCGGGCGCAAGAGATCGAGGAACAAGAGCCAGCAACTCAGGGTTACCCGCTTGCGCGGACTCCTGGTTTCCCGCTTGCGCGGACTCTGGTTTCCCGCTTGCTGCGCGGGACTGAGCGGATGAGAGGTGGTGGACCGGCCGAACGGGACGTCCTCTTCCCGCGGTGCAGTTCACCGCAATGTGATGGTCCCGATTCCGCCCCAATCCCACGCCTTGTTCGTCGGGTCGGGTCACTGCTTGCGTCCCTGCCGAGACAGGCGCACTGTCCCGGCTCAACCTCCCCGAGGAGCTAAGACATCCATGCTCGGCACACTCGCCCGGTTTACCCGGCAGGTCCGCCGGCCCTTCATGGCCGCGGTTGCTGTTTCCGCATTGGTTTCGCCAATGCTCGCGTCTCCTTCCGCCGCACGCGGACCCGACAATATCGCTGACATGGCCGAACAGGTGATTGACGCGGTCGTCAACATCTCGACCTCGCAGAACGTGCAGGCTCGCAACAACACGATGCCGAACCTGCCCAACGATCCGCAACTGGACGAGCTGTTCCGCGACTTCTTCAATCGGCGCGGCCAGCAGGGCGAGAACCAGAACCGCACCAACCCGCAGCAGCCGCGCCGGGTCAACTCGCTCGGCTCCGGATTCATCATCGACGCCGGCGGCATCGTGGTCACCAACAACCACGTGATCGCCGATGCCGACGAGATCACGGTGATCCTCAATGACGGCACGCGCATCAAGGCCGAGCTCATCGGCCGCGACACCAAGGTCGACATCGCGTTGCTGCGGATCAAGAGCGAGCGGACGTTGACGGCCGTGAAGTTCGGCGATTCCGAGAAGCTGCGGCTGGGCGAATGGGTGGTCGCCATCGGCAACCCGTTCAGCCTCGGCGGCACCGTCACGGCGGGCATCGTCTCGGCGCGCAACCGCGACATCAATTCCGGGCCTTACGACAACTACATCCAGACCGACGCCGCCATCAACCGCGGCAATTCGGGCGGGCCGCTGTTCAACCTCGAGGGCGAGGTGGTGGGCATCAACACCGCCATCATCTCTCCGTCCGGAGGCTCCATCGGCATCGGGTTCTCGGTGCCCTCGAAGACCGCGGTCGCGGTGATCGAGCAGTTGAAGCAGTTCGGCGAGACCCGGCGCGGCTGGCTCGGCGTGCGCATCCAGCAGGTGACCGACGAGATCGCCGAGAGCCTCGGCATCAAGCCGGCGCGCGGCGCGCTCGTCGCCGGCGTCGACGAGAAGGGCCCGGCCAAGCCCGCCGGCATCGAGCCGGGCGACGTGATCGTCAAGTTCGACGGCAAGGACATCAAGGAGATGCGCGACCTGCCGCGCGTCGTCGCCGATGCGCCGGTCGGCAAGGAAGTGCCGGTGCTGGTCATCCGCAAGGGCAAGGAAGAGACCAAGACCGTCACGCTCGGACGGCTCGAGGACGGCGAGAAGCAGGCTGCGCTCACCACCCCGAAGGAGGAGCCCGACACCAAGCCGGTCGTCAAGAAGACGCTCGGCCTCGAGCTCGCCAACATGAGCGACGACCTGCGCAAGAAGTACAAGATCAAGGACACGGTGAAGGGCATCGTGATCCTCGGCGTCGACGCGAGCTCGTCGGCCGCCGACAAGCGGCTCAACGCCGGCGACGTCATCGTCGAGATCGCCCAGGAGGCGGTCGCGAGCGCGGACGACTTCCAGGCCAAGATCGACAAGATCAAGAAGGATGGCCGCCGCTCGGCGCTGCTGCTGGTGGCGAGCGCCGACGGCGAGCTGCGCTTCGTGGCGCTGAGCCTGCAGTAGCCCGTCCTCGGCGTCGCAGGGTGGCCAAGGCGCCACCCTTTGCGCCCGACCGGCCTGGTAGGGTGGGCAGAGGCGCGGCGCCACTCTTTCCGCGTGGGCAAACTCTGTCGTGCGCCGTGCCCACGCGCCAGAGCACGGCATGCGAGTTTGCCCACCCTACCGGGCTGCGTCGCAGCGTGGGCCAAGGCGCGGCGCCACCCTTTGCGCCCGACCGGGCGGCTTCGTAGGGTGGGCAGAGGCGCAGGCGCCACTCTTTCCGCGTGGGCAAACTCTGGCGTGCGCCGTGCCCACGCGCCCGAATCCAGCAAGCGAGTTTGCCCACCCGACCGGGCGGCTTCGGAGGGTGGGCAGAGGCGCAGGCGCCACCCTTTCCGCGTGGGCAAACTCTGTCGTGCGCCGTGCCCACGCGCCAGAATCCAGCAAGCGAGTTTGCCCCCCCGCACCGGCGCGGCCCTCGATCCAGCCCGCGCACACCCGGCGCGGCGCTCAATCCAGCACGTGGTTGACCATGCCGTCGGCGAGCTTCGGCTCGAACCAGGTGGATTTGGGCGGCATGATCCCGCCGGCGTCGGCGACCGCCATCAGGTCGTCCATCTGCGTCGGGTAGAGCGCGAAGGCGACCGCCATCTCGCCGGACGACACCCGGCGCTCCAGCTCGCCGAGGCCGCGCCCGCCGCCGACGAAGTCGATGCGCTTGTCGGTGCGCGGGTCGCGCACGCCGAACAGCGGCTCGATCACGTTGCGGGTCAGCAGCGTGATCGGGAGCCGCCCGATCGGATCGTCCTGCGGGACGAGATCGGGCCGGATCGCGAGCCGGTGCCAGCGGCCGCCGAGAACCATCCCGAACTCGCCCGCCGCGGCCGGGCGCACCGGCGCATCGGACGCGGTGACCGTGAAGCTCTTGCGCAGCTCCGCCAGCAGCGCCTCGGGCGTGCGGCCGTTGAGGTCCTTCAGGAGGCGGTTGTAGTCGAGGATGGTCATCTCGTGATGGGGAAACAGCACCGCGAGGAAATTCTGGTGCGAGCTGGCCGCATCACCGGCGCCGCGCGCCTGCGCGACTCTGGCGGCGGCGGCCGAGCGATGATGGCCGTCGGCGATGTAGAGCGCCGGCAGCGCGTCGACCGCGCGCGTCAAGGCCGCGATGGTCGTGTCGTCACCGATCACCCAGAGCTGGTGGCGCACGCCGTCGTCGGCGGTGACGTCCACCTCGGGCGTGCCCTGCGCGGCTGCCGCCAGCATGGCGTCGATCGCCGGCGCGTCCGGATAGCCGATCATCACCGGGCCGGTCTCGGCATTGACGGCCTCGATCTGGCGCACGCGGTCGGTTTCCTTCACCGGCGTCGTGTGCTCGTGCTTGCGGATGCGGTTGGTCAGGTAGTCGGCGAGCGAGGCGACGGCGGCGAGCCCGGTCTGCCGGATCTCGCGCCCGCTGTCGCGCGGATCGCGGCCGGTCAGCCGGTAGACATACAGGCAGGGCTTGGCGTCGCGGATCACGACGCCGGCCGCGATCATGCGCTGGAGGTTCTCGGCCGCCTTGGCATAGACCGCGCTGTCGTAGGGATCGATCGCCGGGTCGAGGTCGATCTCGGGCTTGGAGATGTGCAGGAAGCTCCACGGCTTGCCCGCGGCGCGCGCGCGCGCCTCCGCGCTCGACAGCACGTCATAGGGCGGCGCCAGGACTTCGGCGGCGCGGCCGGGAGCAGGACGGAGCGCACGGAAGGGGCGAATGAGGGGCAAGAGCTTCTCCTTAACGCGACGATGTGAGGGTTGTGTAGTCGGCGTCGCAGATGGGTTCAAGCACCCGCGCTATGGCTCCCAACCACCGTGGCGTTGCCGGGCCGCGCGGAATTGATCGCAGTCAACAGGGCTGGGCCGAGAGGTTTGAGGTCGGCGAGCCGGTTCGTCCGCGCCTGCAGGATAATAACCACCACCGTCAGAGAACCAAGGTTCTGTTGGAAGGACAGGTTTCGATCAACGGTGATGAATACGTCAAAATGTTCCGATGCCAGAAGCAGCAACTCACCATTTTTGATTGCCGCCCATCCCATTTGATGAGCGGTTTTGACATTGTGGCCGATGATGTCGCGTGCCAATCGCCAGTCGATACATTCGTCAAGAAATACGTTCACGAAACGGATTCAATAAGGCGGTCCTTCGCTTGCTCCAGGAAAGTAATGACCTGCTCCCGCGTGACCGATGGGAAGCCTGCGAGGAATTCATCGATCGTGTCGCCCGCTTCAAGATAGTCCAGCAGTGTCTGGACGGGAACTCTGGTCCCGCAGAACACCGGAGTGCCACCCATCACATCCGAACTTCTGGACACGACTGGTTGTTTCATTTCAATAATTTACGCCGAGACAGCCTCGCACGCAACGACGGCGTCTCGCGCTCAACGGCAGGAACAGGGACGTAGATCGATCCCGGTGACATGCTCAAACGCCCAGGCGCCTGGCGAGCGCGCGGACGTAGCGGGCGTCCATCGCCTCGAAGCTGCCCTCGGCGATGCTGCGCTTGAGCTCGGCGAGATCCTCGCGCAACGTGCTCGAAATATTTTGGCGCGCGAGCAGCCGGTCGACGATCCTGGCCGCCTCGGCGGTGTCGGCGGCCGGCAGCGCGCCGTCCGCCGCAAGCGGCGCGTCGGCGCCGGGTTGCGCTTCGCCTTGCCGGTCAGGGCGCTCGGAGTCGGCACCGGCGGCGGCTGCGTCCGGAAGCAGGAGATCGGCCCAGGTCGAGCCGGACGCGCTCACCCGGCGGTGCGCCTCGCGGGCGGCGTCCAGCACGGTCCGGTCGTCCTCCGCCCCGAGGCGGCCGAGCAGGTCGATGAGGCCGGGACGGTCCAGTATTGTCATTCGCGATGGCTCCTGTCGCGTGATCCTAGCAAACGAGAGCGTCGGTTGCATTCCGCGCCCGCGGTGGCTAGACGACGTTCAGTTTCCTTGCAGCTCAACGTGCTTCAGGACTCTTGCCGTGGTCGCATTTCCGGACGGAAAACCGGATTGCACTTTTCCTCAACATGCTCCAGCTCAAGCGGTGAATGCGCCGAACGCCATCCTGATCGCCGGGCCGACCGCGAGCGGCAAGTCGGCGCTGGCGCTCGCGCTTGCGGACAAGCTCGGCGGCACCATCATCAACGCCGATTCCATGCAGGTCTATCGCGATCTGCGCGTCATTACGGCGCGGCCGACGCCGGCCGAGGAAGCCTCCGCGCCGCACCGCCTCTACGGCCACGTCGACGCGGCGGAGAACTATTCGGCCGGCCGCTGGTGCATCGATGCGGCCGCGGCGATCGCGCACGCCAGGCAGTCCGGGCGGCTGCCGATCGTGGTCGGCGGCACCGGGCTCTACTTCAAGGCGCTGACGCACGGGCTTGCCGCGGTGCCGCCGATCCCTCCCGACCTGCGCGCCGGTGTGCGGGAGCGGCTGCAGGCCGAGGGCGTGGGCGCGCTCCGGGCCGAGCTTGCGCGCCTTGACCCTGCGAGCGCGCAACGACTGATGCCCGGCGACCGCGCGCGCATCACCCGGGCGCTCGAGGTCGTGCTGGCGACCGGCCGTCCGCTCGCCGACTGGCACCGGCAGGGCCTGCCGCCGCCGGTCGAGCGCGCCGACGCCGTCAAGGTCTTCCTCACCGTCGAGCGCGCGGAGCTCTATCGCCGCATCGACGCGCGCTTCGACGCGATGCTCGCGTCGGGCGCGATCGAGGAGGTGAGGGCGCTCGCCGCGCGCCGGCTCGATCCGAGCCTGCCGGCCATGAAGGCGCATGGCGTGCCGTGGATCCTTCGTCATCTCGCCGGCGAGATCACGCTGCAAGCGGCGGCCGAGGGCGGCAAGCGCGACACGCGCCGCTATACCAAGCGGCAGGGCACGTGGTTCCGCAATCAACTGCCGGACTGGGTGTGGATGAAACCGGAGGACGCGGAGCGCGCCGTGGGCGCGGCGCTTGCGGGCTCCGCGCCATGAGGCCGCGAGTCAATCATACACGGTGTCGACATAGTGCTCCGAGTCCACCACCGCCTCGATCACGGTCGGGCCGCTGGCGGCGAGCGCGGTCCTGACCGCCGCCTCCAGCGCCTCGGCGCTGGTGACGCCGACCGCCGGCACGCCGAAATAATGCGCGGGCGGCTCGCGGTAGTCCTCCGCCTGCAGCTCGGTGCCGTAGAGCGGAAACTGGCGCTTGATCTGCTTCACCTTGATCAGCGCGAGCCAGCGGTCATCGAGCACCACGACCGGCAGCACGAGGCGAAGGCGCTTGGCGGTCGCGACCTCGCCGCAGGTCATCTGGAAGCAGCCGTCGCCGACCAGGCAGACCACCGGCAGGTCGGGGCGCGCGAGCTTCGCGGCGATCGCGCCCGGCAGTCCAAAACCCATCGACGACCAGCCGTTGGTGATGAGGAAGCTCTTGGGCGCATGCGCGCTCCATTGGCTCGCGATCTGGTGGGTGTGAGCGCCGACGTCGAACGACAGCACGCCCTCGCGCGGCAGCGCGCGCCGCACCGCGTCGATGGCGGCATGCGCAGTGAACGTCGGCGCCGCCGGCCGCAGCGCCGACTGGAACGTGCGGCGCTGGTCGGCGAGCGCCTGCGCCGACCAGGCATTGGTGGCGCCCGGCCGCGACGCGAGCTGCTTGAGCGCGGCGTCGAGATCGCCGGTCACCTGGTGCACGAGGTTGACCGAGGGCGCGATGTCGACCGGATCGATGTCGATCTGCAGCAGCGGCACGTCGCCGATCCAGGCCTCGTATTCGACCTCGATGGTGTCGTAGCCGAGCCCGACGATGAGATCGGCCGAGCGCAGGAAACGGCGCTGGATCTGCCGGCACGAGCGCTCGATGCAGCCGACCGAGAGCGGATGGGCCTCGTCGATCATGCCCTTGGCCATGCAGGTGGTGGCGAACGGCAGGTTGTGGCGCTCGACCAGCTTGCGCAGCAGTCCGGGATCGCCGAGGCGCATCGCCGATGCGCCGATGACCGCGAGCGGCCGCCTCGCCTCGGCGATCAGCTCGCCGGCGCGGTCGATCGCGGCCTCCGGCGCGGGCGCGACCGGCGTGGGCTGCAGCAGCGCCGGCAGCGGCTCGTTGCCGGGAGCGAGGGCCACGTCCTCGGGCAGGTCGAGGTGCACCGGACCCATCGGCTCGCTCAAGGCGAGCGCAATGGCGTGCGCCATGGTCTCGGCGATGCGGCCCTTTTCCAGCCGGAACGTCGCCTTGGTGATCGGCTTGAACAGCGCGTGGTGGTCGATCCACATCTGGATGCGACGGCCGAGCTGGTCGGTGTTGAGGTTGCAGGTGATGGCGATCATCGGCGAGCGGTCGAGGAAGGCGCCGCCCACGCCGGTGGCGAGATTGGTGGCGCCCGGGCCGAGCGTCGCGATGCACAGGCCGGGCGTACCGGTCAGCCGGCCGGTGACGTCAGCCGCGAAGCCGGCCGAGCCCTCGTGCGCGGTGAGCACGAACTCGATGCCGCCCCGGCGCATGGCGTCCATCAGCGGCAGCACGTTGCCGCTGGGGATGCCGAAGCCGCGGGCGATACCGGCCGATTTGAGGATGGCGACGATCAGATCGGCATTGGTCATGCAACGGCGGCTCGTGGCGGGAGAGTCCTGGAGTCTTGTAGGGTGGGCAAAGCGAAACGTGCCCACGCGTCTTCATTCAGAAACGAAACAGACGCGTGGGCACGGCGCGAAGACGCGCCTTTGCCCACCCTACGGCTCCTACATCTACTGCGGATTGAAGTATTTCAAGTCCGGCGGCGGCTGGTCCTTCCTGGTCGGCATCAGGGTGCCGTCGGCGCTGAGGAAATAGCTCTCCTTGCCGAGGAAGACATATTTGTTGTTCTCGGCGCACACGTCCTCGATCCAGGTCGGGTTGCGGATGCGGCGATAGCTCCGGGTGATCGTCCAGGGCCGCGTCAAGGCATGGTCGAAGGTGGTGATCTCGTCGCGCAGGATGTTCGGATCGGACCTGTCCAGGAAGATCCGCTCCTTCACCACCGTCTGGTTGTCCTTGTGAAACGGAATGCCGCTGGGATCGAAGTTGCGCGGCGCCTTGATGCTGCGGGTCTCGACTTCGAGCGTGTGGTAGCGGCCGTCGCCGTCCGCGTCGACCCAGCGCCCGATCGAGTAGCCCGAGAATGTCGGCTTGATCGTGGCGGGCCAGTCGCGCCCGTCGGTATAGACGCGGCGGAATTCGCCGAAGAACGACACCGCGATGTAGGTGATGTCGGGCGTGATGATGGTTTCCAGCGGCTGGTAGGCGATCATCATCCGCGGCATGCCTCCCGGCAGGCAGTGGACCTGGGTGTTGTAGCTCTGCCCGCCGGAGGCCTCGTCGGCCAGATTGACCTCCCAGATCGCCTGATATTCCGCGGTCAGCGGCGGGTCCTGCGGGCGCCCCGGCCGCTTGCTCGGGTCGTACATGCCGCCGCCGATGCGGTCCCACTGGCCCTTCCAGTCCGGATATCTGGCGTCGTCCCAGGCGCGCGCGCCCGCAATGGTCGCACAGAGCGCCGCCAGCGCGAGCGCGGCGATCGGCAATCGGTTGAGCATGGTTGTCCTCCCCGGCCGCTGTCACGGCGAGGTTACACCACTTATCCGAGCAGGCGGAAGGGAGGCGGAACGGGCTCCCGGGGAGGCGGAGCGGGGGCTCCGGTGCGGCGCGGGCGGGCCCGTTTTTGCCGATTTCCGCTTGACCGGCGTTGCCGCGCTGCCATATAAGGGCGCAAGGAAATGGCTAAAGAGCCAAGAAATGCGCAACTTTATTGCTCACCTGCTCGCCGTGGTAGGGACGCGCACCGCCGGTGATGGCTAAGCCATCCCCGCAAGGCGGTGCGCGACAGGGCCCACGCGGCCCTTTTTGATTCCCGACGGCGCTGGCGATGAGCAGGTGGAGCGGACGATGACGATAGAGACAAATGGCGAGGGCGCGGGCCGGGACATGACCGGCGCCGAAATGGTGATCGAGGCGCTGGCGGACCAGGGCGTGGAGCACATCTTCGGCTATCCGGGCGGCGCCGTGCTGCCGATCTATGACGCCCTGTTCCAGCAGTCGAACCGGCTGCAGCACGTCCTGGTGCGCCACGAGCAGGGCGCCGTGCACGCGGCGGAAGGCTATGCGCGCTCGACCGGCAAGGTCGGCTGCGTGCTGGTGACGTCGGGCCCCGGCGCCACCAACGCGGTGACCGGCCTCACGGATGCGTTCTGCGACTCGATCCCGATCGTGTGCATCACCGGGCAGGTGCCGACGCACCTGATCGGCAACGACGCGTTCCAGGAATGCGACACCGTCGGCATCACGCGGCCATGCACCAAGCACAATTACCTGGTGAAGGACGTGAACGATCTCGCCCGCGTGCTACACGAGGCGTTCTACATCGCGGGCTCGGGCCGGCCGGGGCCGGTGGTCGTCGATATCCCGAAGGACATCCAATTCGCTCGCGGAAACTACGTCGGCCCGAAGCAGATCCAACACAAGAGCTACCGGCCCAAGCTCAAGGGTGACCTCGACAAGATCAAGGCCGCGGTCGACCTGATGGCGAAGGCCAAGCGCCCGCTGTTCTATACCGGCGGTGGCATCATCAACTCGGGCTCGGAAGCCTCGGTGCTGTTGCGCGAATTCGTCAAGCTCACCGGCTTTCCGATCACGTCGACGCTGATGGGCCTCGGCGCGTTCCCGGCGTCGAATCCGCAGTGGCTCGGCATGCTCGGCATGCACGGCACGTATGAAGCGAACTGGGCGATGCACGACTGCGACCTGATGATCTGCATCGGCGCGCGCTTCGACGACCGCATC
>JAXDOD010000114.1:0-41074 GCA_034669045.1 Alphaproteobacteria bacterium | reverse complement strand
CCACCACATTGATGGCCTCGCCGTTCCTCCGCGTCACCGGCTGCGCCATGTGAAGATGTTCCACCTGCGGATCGGCAAAGACCTGGTCGATGGAATTGATCGGCCCGCTCGGCACACCCGCTTTATTGAACAGCGCAATCCAGTCGGCACTGCTGCGCTGCGACAGGATCTTGTCGATCTCGGCGTTCAGCGCATCGCGGTTTTTCGAGCGGCTCGCCGCCGATTTGTATTCCTCCCGCTCCAGCAGCGCGGTGGCATCGACCGCGCGGGCGAAGCGTTCCCAGATCGCCTGGCCGGTGGTCGCGACATTGATATGGCCGTCCTTGGTGGTGAACACGCCGGTCGGAATGCTGGTCGGATGATTGTTGCCGGCCTGCTTGGGAACATCCCCCTCGATCAGCCAGCGCGCGCCCTGGAAATCGAGCATGAAGATCTGGGCCTGCAGCAGCGAGGTCGTGACATGCTGGCCCTGCTTGGACTTTTCGCGTTCCAGCAGCGCCACCAGAATGCCGAGCGCGCAAAACAGCCCGGCGGTGAGGTCGGCGATCGGGATGCCCACGCGCACGGGCCCCTGCCCGGGCAAGCCGGTAATCGACATCAAACCGCCCATGCCTTGCGCGATCTGATCGAAGCCCGGCCGCGCTGCATACGGACCGGTCTGCCCGAACCCGGAAATGCTGGCATAGACCAGCTTCGGATTGATCTTGCGCAGCTGCGGATAGTCGATGCCGAGACGGCGCTTCACATCCGGCCGAAAATTCTCGACCACCACGTCGGCTTTTTTCACCATGCGCTTGAAAGCCGCCACCGCTTCCGGCGCTTTCAAGTTGAGCGTCATGCTGCGCTTGTTGCGATGCAGATTCTGGAAATCCGACCCTTCACGCGGTCCGCCCAGCGGCTCACCCCCGCCGGGCTCGGGCGGTAACTCGATCTTGATCACGTTGGCGCCCCAGTCGGCGAGCTGGCGCACGCAGGTCGGCCCCGACCGCACCCGGCTGAGGTCGAGGACGGTGAAGCGTTCGAGCGCGCGGGAGGCCCGTGGAATCGGCATTATCGGCACCCTGACGAGACTTTTCGTGTGGTCCGGCGGGCGTGCCGGCCGGCCCGACCTTCCCCGATCTTGCGGGTGTTGTCCACCGCGGCCGCGCGGGCCACCTGCCGCAGAAGAACGCGCGGCCACGCCGTGACGGCGCGCCTTGCGCCCTCCCTCTTACGTCGGATAGCCGCTCCGATCGGTTTCGTAATGTTCGTGACAGCAGGGATCGTCGGCCTTGCCGTGCAGACGGCACCAGGAGCGGACCAGGTAGTTGAACACGTTGGTGTAAAGGTCCTTGCGGTAGCCGCGCTTGTTCTTCTCCTGCAAATCCTCGCCTTCGCACACGAGCTTCGGCCCGCCCGCCCACTCGGCCATGAGCTGGACCCGGCAGGCGCGCTCGAGCTTGAGCGCGAGCCACACCGCCTCTTCGATGCTGCGCCCGGCCGTGACGATGCCGTGGTTGCGCAGGATCAGCGCGCCGTGCTGGCCGAGGCAGCGCGCCACCGCCTTGCCACGCGCCTGGTCGACGATGAGGTCGGTCGTTTCCGAGAAGATCGGCAGCTTCTTGTAGAAATAGCCGGCCTCGTTGTTGACCGGCACGAGCTCGCGCCCGAGCGAGGAGAACGCGACCGCGTGCGGCGCGTGGGTGTGGATCACGCAGTGGACGTCGGAACGCGCGCGCAGGACCTCGGAATGGATGAACACCTCGTTGTGGCGCGGCATGCTGCCGCCGACCTTCTGGCCTTCGAGATCGACCGTGATGATATTGTCCACGGTCATCTCGTCGAGCCCGATGGTGCCGGGCTTCATCAGGAAGCGGCCGGGATCGTCGGGCAGCCGCACCGTCACGTGGCCGGCGACAAAATCGCCCTGGTCCTGGCTGCTGAGGACGCGGCCGGCATTGGTGAGCTTCTTCCTGAGCGCCTCGGTCATGACGGTTCTTCTCCCTGTCAAGTTCGTCGCGCGAGCCTGTTGCCGCGCCCCGCCGACTTCACTAGCCTTTCGCCGCCCTCGTGCGAAGCAGGCCCGCGATCCACCGACGAGAACAATGATGCAGGCAATCCGGTCGTCCTCGTCGTGCGCAGCGGTGCTCGCCGCGCTTGTGCTCCATGCCGCGCCGGCCGTTGCGCAAACCCGCACGCTCGCCGAAATCGCCGCCTATCAGGGCCCCGACCGCATGGCGCGGCTGATCGAGGGTGCAAGGAAGGAAGGCACCCTCTCCTTCTACATGTCGCGCGTGGCGGAGGATTCGAACCCCGTCATCGACGCCTTCCGGAAGAAATACGGCCTCGACGTCCAGGTCTGGCGCGGCGCCAACGAGGCGGTGCTCAACCGCATCCTGGCGGAACGGCGCGCCGGCCGCTGCGGCGTCGACGCGATCTCCACCGGCGGCACGGCGTTCGAGGCGATGCACCGGGAGAACCTGCTGCAGGCGGTCAAATCGCCGAACACCGCCGAGATCATGCCGCAGGCGATCCCGCCGCACGGGGAATATGTCGGCGTCGGCGTCAACATCCTCAATGCCGCCTACAACACCAACCTGGTCAAGCCCGACGAGCTCCCGAAGAGCTACGAAGACCTCACGCATCCGCGCTGGAAGGGCCGGCTCGCGATCGAGGCCGACGACGTGGACTGGTTCGCCGGCGTCGTCAGCAGCATGGGCGAGGAGAAGGGCCTCAAGCTGTTCAAGGAGATCGCGCAACGGAACGGGATGTCGTTTCGCAAGGGCCACACCCTGCTCGCCAATCTGATCGCCGCCGGCGAGGTCCCGTTCGGGCTCGCGGTCTATCGCTACAAGCCCGAGCAGCTCATGGCCGCCGGCGCGCCGGTCCGCTCGCTCTACCTGCCGCCGGTGGTCGCGTTCGCGTCGAGCATCGCGGTCGCGGGCTGCGCGCCGCACCCCAACGCCGCGGTGCTGATGTTCGAATTCATGCTGCGCGAGGGCCAGGCGATCTACGCCGAGCGCGACCTGGTGCCGACCAACCCGACGGTCAAGCCGCTGCCGGCCGGTCTCGACGTGACGCTGATCGATCCGGCGCAGATGCTGGACCATCGCGCGAAATGGGTGGAGCTTTGGGAAAAGACCATCGTGCGGCCGCGGTAGCGCACAATCAGCGACCGAAGGGACTCATAGCTTTGCAAAGGCTAGCGCCACAACGTTCCCTCCCCCCTTGCGGGGGAGGGACAGGGAGGGGGGTGCCGCAAGCTCCACTGAGTCCGTGTCCACCCCTCTCCCCAACCCTCCCCCGCAAGGGGGGAGGGAGCAGACCGAGTGCGCCGCTCGATTGTCGTCACCAACGTGCGGCGGCAACGACAATGCTCGCCGCCCTCACCGCGCTCCTCGCCCTCATCACCCTCACCTGCCCGCCCGCGCTGGCGCAGACGCGCATGCTGGCCGAGATCGCCGCCTATCAGGGCGCCGACCGCACGGCGCGGCTGATCGAGGGAGCAAAGAAAGAGGGAACCGTCAGCTTCTACACCTCGCTGGTGGCCGAAGACACGACGCCGATCCTCGACGCCTTCAAGAAGACCTACGGCATCGAGGTTCAGGTCTGGCGCGCCAGCACCGAGACGCTGGTGCAGCGCGCGGTGAACGAGAGCCGCGCCGGCCGCTGCCCGGCGGATCTGTTTCACTCGGGCTCGCATGCGCTCGAGCCGCTCCATCGGGAAAGGCTGCTGCAGGCGATCAATTCGCCGGCCACGGCCGCGGTGATGCCGCAGGCGCGCAGCCGGCACGGCGAATACACCGGCATGAGCGTGAACGTCTTCGCCGCCGCCTATAACACCAGCCTGGTCAAGGCGGACGAAGTCCCGACCAGCTACGAAGACCTCAAGCATCCGCGCTGGAAGGGCCGGCTCGCGATCGAAGCCGACGACAGCCCCTGGTTCGCGGCGCTCCTGTCGAAGGTCGGCGAGACGGCCGGCCTCAAGCTCTTCCGCGATATCGTGCAAGTCAACGGCATCTCGGCGCGCAAGGGCCACACCTTGCTCGCCAACATGGTGGTGGCCGGCGAGGTGCCGCTCGCGCTGACGGTGTTCAGCTACAAGTCCGATCAGTTGCAGAAAGCCGGCGCGCCGATCCGCACGTTCTACCTGCCGCCGGTGGTCGCCTTGTCGACGGCGGTGTCGGTGTCGCGCTGTACGACGCGCGCCCATGCCGCGATCCTCCTTTACGACTTCATGCTGACGGAGGCGCAGACGATCCTGGCGCCGCGCGACATGGTGTCCACCAATCCGAAGGTGCGCCCGCCGCCGCCCGGCATCGAGCTCACGTTCATGGACCCGGCGCAGATGCTGGACGACGGCCGGAAATGGACGGAGCTGTGGGAGAAGACCTTCATCAGGCCACAATAGCTGCACATCAACTGTCGGTGATGACGCCGACACGCCTTTGACGATCGCAAGGCTTATCCAGGATTCCTGCATGGCTCGCATCTTCGGACGGAAAACCGGATTCCACTTTTCCTGAAAATGCTCTAGGCTGCCGCGGCGGGGGCGCTTGGAACCAGAATGACACGAATGGCCATGACCCGCCCCGCCCTTGCCGCGATCGGCCGCAGCCTTTTCGCCTTGCTGATCGCCGTCGCGGCGACGGCCGCAACCGCGCAGGACCGGCCGCGCCGGCAGGGTCAGCCGCAGCAACAACAGCAGCAGCAACCGCAGGCCGGCTCGTCCGAGCAGAGCGTGCTGCGCCTGCTGCCCGCGGACGCGGTCAGCGAGCACTCGATCGACACCACCGCCGGCAAGCTGGACTACACGGCGACCGCCGGCACGCTGACGCTTTACGACCAGACCGGCGAGCGCTCGGCCGCCATTTTCTACACCGCCTATGTGACCAAAGGCCCCGACGCGGCGAAGCGCCCGTTGACCTTCGTGTTCAACGGCGGGCCGGGGGCAGCCTCGGCGTTCCTGCATCTCGGCCTCGTCGGCCCGCGCATCGCCGAGTTCGGCTTGAACGGCCGCGACGCGACCAACACCCGGCTCGAGGACAATCCGCATACCTGGCTCGCCTTCACCGACCTGGTCATGATCGATCCGGTCGGGTCGGGCTGGAGCCGCCCGGCCAAGCCCGACGGCGGCCAGGCCTTCTGGGGCGTGCGGCGCGACGCCGATGCGCTGGCCAAGGCGGTCGCGCTTTATGTGTCCAAGAACGGCCGCTCGGCCTCGCCCAAATTCCTTCTGGGCGAGAGCTATGGCGGATTCCGCGCCGCCAAGCTGGCGCGCGCGCTGCGCAACGAGCAGGGCATCACGGTGTCGGGCATCGCGATGGTGTCGCCGATGCTCGAGGGCGCGCTGATGTTCGGCGGCACGCGCTTCGCGCTCGCCGCGGCGCTGCACCTGCCTTCGCTCGCGGCCGCGGAGCTCGAACGCAAGGGCGAGTTCAGCAGGGACAAGCTCGCCGAGGCCGAACATTTTGCACTCAATGACTATCTGACGACGCTGGCCGGACCGCCGCCGAAGGGCGAGGCCGCACGCGCGTTCTACGCTCGCGTCGCGCAGATCTCGGGCATGCCGGAGGACGTCGTCACCCGGTCGCGCGGTTTCATCCGCGACGACTATGTCAAGAAGCTGCGCGCCGGCGAGGGCAAGATCGTCAGCCGCTACGACGCCACCTTCGCGGCTGACGATCCCTATCCGGACCGCGAGACCGCCCGCGGTCCCGATCCGCTGCTCGACGGCCTGACGCGCGCCTATGGCAGCGCCTTCGCCACCTACGCGCGCGAGGAACTCGGCTTCAAGACCGAGATGACCTACATCCTCCTTGCGTCGGACATCGCCGGCAAGTGGGACTGGAGCGAGGCCGGTGGCCGCGCCACCGCCAGCGTCAGCGAAGACATCCGCGAGCTGCTGGCGATCGAGCCGAGCTTCCGGCTCCTGATCGCGCATGGCTACAGCGACATGGTGACGCCCTATGCGGTGACCCGCTACGTGCTCGACCACCTGCCGCCGATCGGCGAGCCGGCGCGCGCGCAGCTTCGCTCCTACCGCGGCGGACACATGTTCTACATCGACGCGGTGTCACGCCGGCTGTTCAGCGCCGACGCCAGGGCGTTCTACGACGCCGAGCCATGACGCCGGCCGACGGTGCGAGTGCGCAGGCGGCAGGCGATCGGGATCATTTCATCCCGGTCCGCAAGATCGACATCCTCGATGCGCTGATCGAGCACGGGAGCCTTGCGAGCGAGGCCGAGCGCGAAAAATTCCGCCAGGTCTGCCGCCTGCTCGGCGCCATCTATCACTACGAGTACTTCGAGCTCCTGGAAAAGCTGCGCCACGCCTATTTCTACTTCAATCCCGACTTCGATGGGAAAGCCCGCTTCGACGCGGCCGCGCTCGAGCGTAACTATGGCGAGCTGATCGAATCCTTCGTTGCAGTCCTCAAGGGCGCGAATTTCGTGGAGGTGCCGCAGGAGGAGATCGAACGCGCGCATCAGGAATCGGCCGCCGTGCGGGTCGCGCTCAGGACGCCGGTCGAGGATTTCCGCGAGGTCAGGTTCTTCCGCCGCGGCCATCACACCGAGTCGTTCGAGATCAGACGCTGGTTCGGGCTCAAGCGCGGCACCCTCGAGGCGGTCGTCTACGATGACGTGGTGCTGCTCGTGGCGATGAAATCGGAGGCGCAAATGCCCTCGAAGCGCGAGCGCAAGCGTCTCGCGCAGCGCAAGATCAGGCCGGGCGCGGTGCTCATCAAGTATTTCCGCAACATCGCGAGCCAGGACCTCAACGCGCTGTTCCCCAATGTCGAGATCGTGATGAGCCTGCGCGACAAGCTGTTCCTCGGGGTGCCGGCGCTGGCCGGGAGCGTGCCGATCCTGCTCAATATCTGGTCCACCGTGACCGTGCTGTTCCTGGTGATCGGGTTCTATCTCGGCATCACCGCCGCCGTGCAGGAGGACGAGATGACGACGGCGCTCGCCGCCATGAGCGGGCTGGTCGCGCTCGGCGGGTTCGTCATGCGGCAATGGGTGAAGTACCAGCGCCAGTCGCTCAAGTACCAGCAGGTGCTCACCGACAACGTCTATTATCGCAACATCAACAACAATTCCGGGATCTTCGACTACATCATCGGCGCCGCCGAGGAGCAGGAATGCAAGGAGGCCTTTTTGGCCTACTACTTCCTGTCGACGGCGGCCTCGGCCCCCACGCAGGAGGAGCTCGACGCGCGGATCGAGGCCTGGCTCAAGGACAAGTTCTCATTCGACGTCGATTTCGAGGTCGACGACGCGCTGGCCAAGCTCGACCGGCTCGGGCTGCTCAGGCGCGACGGCGAGCGGCTGTCGGTGCCGGCCCCGGAGGCGGCGCTGGCGCGGCTCGACTACATCTGGGACAATTATTTCCAGTTCAATGTGGTGGTAGCGGAAGCGGAAGCGGCGAGAGTCTAGAGTGAATACAATGGAGCCGTCATTCCGGGGCCCGAGCGTCAGCGAGGGAGCCCGGAATCCATAACCCACCATTGCTGGAATTGGCCTGCCATGTCTTTGCAGTCGTGGTTATGGATTCCGGGCTCGCGCCTTCGGCGCGCCCCGGAATGACGCCGCAATAATTGCTGGTATCCGCTTTACCCCTTGAACTCCAGCACATCGAAGCCGATCCAGCGGTCGACGATGCAGATCAGCCCGCGCGGGTCGAGCGCCACGTCGTTCGTTTGCGGCGCCGACCGGCCGCCGCACGGCTCCGGGAGGTAGTGACCGATCTCGCGCGGGCGCAGCGGATCGGCGACGTCGATGATGCGCAATCCGCCAGCGAACCAGACCGCGTAGATGATGGTGCCTGGCACGCGCTCGCAGAACTGATGCGCGCCGAAGCGCGCGGTGCCGCCGGCGCGGCTGAACGGCGAGTCGAGCTCGCTCACGTGGAACTGTCCGAGCGGCCGGATCGCGCGCGGGTCGGTCACGTCGAACGTCAGGATGCAGGCGTGCGCGCGCCCGCGGCGCGCCTCGTGTTCGGCGGCGCTCGTGGCCTGGTCCTCCTCGTCGATCGAGAGCGCGATGCGACGGCCTTTGAAGTCGCCCTTCACCGGCATGACGGTATGCGTCGGCTCCGGAAACAGCGGATGGTAGTTGTAGCTGCCGACGCTTTTCGGCCGCGACAGGTCGGACACGTCGACCATCCAGAAGCCGCCATGCCAGCAGCTCGCCCAGATCTCGTCGCCGAAGCGCAGCGCGTGGTGCAGCCGGTGCTGGCGGCCGGGCCAGGTCGGGGTCTCGCCGCCCGCGACGTGCTGGCCGGGAATCCACCAGCGCGAGACCTCCGCGGGCCGCGGCGGATCGGCGAGGTCGTAGATCACCAGGATGTTGCCGACGTAGCCCGCCATCTCGGTCGAGATGTAGGCATGGCGCTCGTCCATGTCGAAGCGGTGTACGCCGATGCCGCCGGTGCGCTGATGGACGATCTCCTTCGGCCGCGCCGGATCGGAGACGTCATAGATCTTGAAGCCGCCGTGATGATAGCCGCGCCTGGCTTCCGCCTCGATCTCCGCCACGTCGGACGGCTCGACGCCCAGCCAGCTCGCGATCTCCGGATGGGTCGGTGCGCGGCCCTTCGCGGCGGTCAGCTCCGTCATCACGCGCGGGAGCTCATCGGCACGGCGTCCGATGGCGGTCGGATTGCGCTCGTGGTTGACGATCATCAGGTTGCCGGCGACGCGCACCTTGTGGCTGTGCGACGTGTGATCGTCGAGCGTGATGGCCGCGACCACTTTCGGCTGGCGCGGGTCGGAGATGTCGATGATGGAGGTGCCGAGATGGTTCTTGTTGGGAAGGTGCCCGACATAGGCGTAGCGGCCCGCGACCGTGACCTGCCCGGCGCCCGGCAGATCGAGGTGGCCGAGGCGGGTGACGTTGCGGGCGAGTGGCGCGGTTTGCCGGTCGATGATGTTCATCGCGTCACTCCAGCGTCGCGCCCGACGCCTTCACGATTGCGGTCCATTTGGGGATTTCGGACTTGATATAGGCGGCGAACTCCTCCGGCGTGCCGCCCATGATGTCGACGCCGAGGTCGCCAAGCTGCTTGCGCACGACCGCATCGTTCAACGCCTGCGTCAGCGCGCGATGCAGCGTCGCGACGACGTCCTTCGGAGTCTTCGAGGGAGCCACCAGGCCGTGCCAGGTGGTGGCGTCAAACCCCTTGATGCCAAGCTCGTCGACGGTCGCGATGTCGGGCAGCACCGCCGTGCGCCTGGGCGTCGTCACCGCCAGCGCGCGCACCTGGCCGCTCTGGATGTGTCCGACCACCGATGCCGCGGTGGCGAACATCATCTGCACATGGCCGGCGATGACATCCTGCAGGGCCGGCGCGGCGCCTTTGTAGGGGACGTGCACGATGTCGATCCTGGCCTCGGTCTTGAACAGCTCGCCGGCGAGATGCGCCGCCGCGCCGTGACCCGACGAGGCGAAATTGATCGTCCCCGGCTTGGCCTTGGCGAGCGCGATCAGCTCCGCCATCGTCTTCGCCGGCAGCGCCGGGTTCACCACCAGGATGTTCGCCTGCGACCCGATCAGGCCGATCGGGGCGAAGTCCGCGACCGGATCGAAGCCGATGTTCTTGTAGAGCGCCGCATTGGTGGCGAGGATGCTGTTGTTGCCGTTGAGCAGCGTATGGCCGTCGGGCGCAGCGCGGGCGACCTGCTCGGCCGCGACGTTGCCACCGGCGCCCGGCCGGTTCTCGATCACGAACGGCTGGCCGAGAAGCTGCTCGAGCTTCTTGCCGAGGATGCGCGCGAGCACGTCGCTCGGCCCGCCCGGCGTGAAGGCGACGACCAGGTTGACCGGCCGGGTCGGGTACTCCGCGGCGAACGCCGCCGGCATGGCGCAGACCAGGGCGGCGAGGCCGATGGCCCTTATGGCTGTCTTTCTGAACATCGTTCCTCCCGGGAATTCCGCTGTTAACGCCGTTTGCAGGTCATCATAGGGCGCACGGGCCGCCCCGGCCACCGGCTCTTGGCGGGCCGTCCGCGCCTGTGCTATCAGTTCAAAGCCATACCAGGGTAAGGGGTTGTGTCGTGGTTGGCTTGGTGTTTGTCGGCGTCTTCTTGGCCGTCGTGTTCTCATACGCGTGCACGGAATATCAGCTCACTCGGCTGGAAGCCCGTCGTCGCGTCATGGTCGGCGAAGGTTTTCCGCTGCTCGTCATCCTCGGCGCCAACTTCGTCAGCTTCGCGGTGATGTGGCTGAGCGCGGTCGTATTCCTCTACGCCAGCCGCAGCGACAGCGACTTTTATCTCTACGCGGCCCTGGTCTGCGCCGGGGCGCAGTCGCTTTGGCTCAGCCAGCATCTGTGGTGCTACTATCGCGACCATGTGCGGCTGCGCTACGAGAACTGACCTCACTCGCCGCGATCGGAGCGCGCATGGCGTCCCTGCACCTGGACGATGCCGAGATCTATTTCGAAGTCCACGGCGCGGGGCCGCCGTTCCTGTTCCTGTCGCAGACCGCGACCGACGGCGGTTATTGGAAGCCCTATCAGGTCCCGGAATTCTCGCGCGATCACCGGGTGATCGTCTACGACCAGCGCGGCACCGGGCGCTCGCCTACGCGCGCGAGGGATTTCTCCACCCGGCGTCTGGCCGAGGACGCATCGGCGCTGTTGCGGCATCTCGGCGCCGCGGGGGCGGTCGTCTGCGGCCATTCCAACGGCGGCCGGGTGGCGCAATGCCTGACGCTCGACCATCCCGAACAGGTGAAGACGCTGATCCTGGCCTCGGCCGGCGGGACGCACCACAGCGCCGGCGTGCCGGTCAAGATGTGCATCGAGCTGGTCGAGAAGGGCTACGAGCGCTACATGCGCGAGCACTCGACCGAGGTCGGGTTCACGCAAGCCTTCATCAAGCAGCACCCCGAAAAGGTCGCGGCCGCCGTCAAGGTGCTGACCGCCGACCTGCCGCCGCTCGAGGTCTTTCTCGGCCATGTCGTCGGCCGCCAGGGCTACGACGCGACGCCGCGGCTCAAGGACATTCGCGTGCCCACGCTGGTGCTGGTGGGCGACCACGAGGACCACGGCTCCTCGCACGGCACCACGCACAAGGCCTTCGCGGAGAGCCTCGCCCGCGCCATTGCGGGCGCGCGGCTCGCCGTCATCCCGGGCCAAGGCCACTATTATCCGCTCGCCGCGCCGGAGCTGACGCACCGGATCATCCGCGAGTTTCTGGCGCGTGCATAACGAACCGCTTTCGGCCTCGGCTCAGCCCTGGCCGGAATATCCCGGCGGCGCGGTTGACGCGACCGTGGCGCCGCCTTTGGTGAGCGTGCCGCGGGGGCGAAACAACCTCCCGACGTCGGCCCGGATGCGGCGCACGGCGAGCCAGCAGCCGGTCACCGTCACGCCGACGCCGCCCAGCATGAGCACCAGCACCACGATGTCCCAGAGCGGGCGGGCGCGCAGCCAGGCGGTGAAATCGAGCCGGTGCAGGCCGCCGAACAGCCAGCGCTGCCAGCGGCCGTTGGCGTCCGCCCGCGCCAGGAGCGCGCCGGAGGCCGGATCGAGATAGAAGCGCGTGCGCTCGTCGTCATTGGCGATCACGCGGTAGACCGGCAGGACGAACGTCTCGCGGCGGCTGAAATAATACGCGTCCTCCGCGGTCATCAGGCCCTGCGCAGCAATGCCTTGGGAGCCCGCGAGGCGCTGCGCGGCGTCCGCAAGATCGGCGGCGGTCGGCGGCGACACGGCACCGGCCGCATCGAGCCGCGCGACCGTCCCGTCCTGGCGCGTGACCAGCCAATAGAGGCGCCCGCCGAGCGGCGCGGTGGTGAGGCTGACCGCATTCGCGAGGCCAGGATGCGAGCGCAGCGCATCGAGCGAGCTCTTGATCTCGCTCCATGCCGGCGGCGCGCCCCGGATGCGGGCGGCCTCGCCCGCGCCGCGGCTTTCCAGAAAGCCCCACGGGTTCATCGAGAACAGCCCGCTCACGACCCAGGTGAGCGTCACGAGCCCGAAGACCAGTCCGGCCAGATGGTGCCAGTAGAACAGCCCGCGATAGGGCGAGAGCCTGCCGCCCGCGCCGCGCCTGAACTGGGTGATGCCGAGACCGATGCCGACCACGGTCAGGAACGCGCCCAGGATCGAGGTCCAGATCACGACCTGGCTCCAGAGCACGACATCGCTGCGCAGCGCGGTGAAATAGAGCCAGTGCGGAATCGTCCCGAGCCAGTTCCAGAAGCGCTGCGTCTTGGTCGTCCACACCACGATCTGCCCGGTCGTGCCGGAGACGTAGAGACTCGTGCGCGCCGGATCGTCGAAATCGAAGCGGTGCAGCGGACGGTCGCGGACATAGCGGCCGACGGTCCATTGATCGGCCGTGACCTGCTCATGCGCGAGGATCGCGGCGTCGCGTCCGATGATGCGAGGCGCGGCATCGCGCGCGACGTGCCGCGCGGTTTCCGCATCGATCGGCATCGGCGCGCCCTGCGAGAGATCGAGCAGCGCGTCCGGTTGTCCGGCACGCCGCAGCCGCAACGCGGGCACGCCGAGGTGGCTCTCGACCTGCGCGCGCAGGACGGGCTGATCGTCGGCCATGCGCTCGCCGAAGCGGCAGCAAGCCGCCCAGGACATCGGCGGCTGGATCTGCAGCCGCTCGCCCTCGGTGAGGCGCGGGAACGGCACATACATCATGACAATGCCCGACACGAACCACATCGCCATGAGCAGCCCCACCGCGACCCCGAGGTAGCGGTGCAGGACCACGAGGGTGCGCCAGAGGCGGCCTGTCATGTTTCGGTTCCGGTGACGCGTCAAAAGCGAATTATATCGTCTCGTGCCGCCGACGAACTGAAATCTTCCAGCCATTGCCCCAGATGCCGGCGGGTGAGGTTTTCGCCGCGTCAATCAAAGCGCCGCGCGACCCTGGGCGTAGGGTTCTTCCAGCACAACCTGCCGACGCGGCAAGCTCGTCGCCGAAGAAGCCGGAACGAGCCAAGGCGAAGTCCGGAATACCGGCTTCCCATTCGGCCAGCGTCTGATAAGGTCTCCGCGCTAGAGGGACGGGACAATAACAGCAGAACAACGTTGAATTGCGGCCGGCGTGTCTGGGCGTGCGTAATTTTGCGCGCCGGACGCTGCAAAAAGAATTTCAAGAAAAGTCGTTTGAGTGCAACTGCGTCATCATCCTGGAGTACAAAGCCCATGGTTTCGCTGATCCTCGCTCGTCCCCGCGCTGCCTTCGCTGGAACGCGCCGCGCGTTGACAGCAGCGCTTTTCATCGTCGGCTTCGCGTCTGCCGCACTGGCGCAACCGTCCACAACACTGGCGCAGAAATCGGGCGAGGCCGGCGAGATCGCGGCGATCGCTCAGCAGCAGGGTTATGCCCGCGTCATCGTCCAGTTCCAGGCGCCGGTGGCGCTCAGTGCCGGCAGGCCTGACGCGGCCGCGATCGCAAACGTCACGGCGCAGGTCTCGTCGGTCCAGGACAGCATCATCACCACGCATTTCGGCAGCCCGTCGGCTCCGGCGGAGGGTCAGGGCTTCGTGCGCGGCATCAGCCGCTTTGCGATCACGCCCGGCTTTGCGGTGAACGTCACTCTGGCAGAACTGGAGGCGCTCGCCGCCGATCCGCGCATCCTGCACATCCAATACGACCGCCCGGTGCCGCCGACTCTCAACCAGAGCGTGCCTCTGATCGGCATGCCGGCGGCCTACGCGGCGGGAGCGACCGGCACCGGGCAAACGGTCGCCATTCTCGACACCGGCATCAAGGCGCACCACGAATTCCTCGAAGGCAAGGTCATCGCCGAGGCCTGCTTTTCCAATGCGGGCGGCGGCGGCGGTAAAGTGTCGCTCTGCCCGAATGGAACCCCCTCGCAGACCGGCGCGGGCGCCGCCGATGCGAACACGGCCCAGTGCAATAATGCCGCCACCACCAGTAACACTTTGAATCTTTGCTTTCACGGCACCCACGTGGCCGGGATTGCCGCCGGCAACAACACCAGCTTGACCGCGCCAGAGCCGAATGGCGTGGCCAAGCTCTCGAACATCTTCGCGATCCAGGTCTTCACCCGCTTCAATGGCGCTCAGGACTGCAGCGGCGCGGCGAGCTGCGTAGCGGCCTTTCCCTCCGACATCATCAACGCGCTCGATTATGTGTATGCGAATCTGACGCCGGGCGGCGTTCCTGTCGCGTCGGTCAACATGAGCCTCGGCGGCGGGTCGTTCTCCGGAACCTGTGACTCCGATGCGCGCAAGCCCGTGATCGACAACTTGCGCGCGGCCGGCGTGCTGACCACCATTTCCGCCGGCAACAGCAGCACGACCTCGCTGATCGGCGCGCCCGCGTGCATCTCGAGCGCCGTGACGGTCGGGGCCACCAGCAAAGCGGACGCGATCGCCTCCTACTCCAGCATGTCGGGCGTGGTGGACCTGCTGGCCCCCGGGGGAGATTCAGGGTCGATGACCTGCACGTTCCCACCCAACACATTTATTGTCAGCTCGGCCGCGTCGAATAGTCTTTCGACGACCGCCTATACCTGTGCGGCCGGCACCTCCATGGCGGCTCCGCACGTGGCGGGCGCCATCGCGGCGATCAAGTCGGCGTGCCCTGCGGCAACCGCCGATCAGATCGAGGCCGCGCTGATCAGCACCGGGCTGCCGATTACCGACACCCGTCCGGCATGTCCTGGCGGCGCCGGGTGCCCGGTCGGCCTAACGCGCCCCGCCGGCTCGCAGACCAAGAACCGCATCCGCGTCGACCAGGCCGTGACCGCGGCCTGCGGCGGCGGTCCTTTGATGACGGTCAGCCCGTCGAGCCACATCCTGGCGTCCGGGCCTGCGAGCGGGCCGTTCTCGCCGAACTCGTTCGTGTACACGCTCACCGCCTCGACCGGCACGCTGAACTGGTCGATCACCGGCACACCGAGCTGGCTCGACGTATCGGCGGGTTCCGGCACGGCCGGGACCGGGGGGACGACAGTCACCTTTACGGTCAATGCAAACGCAAACGCCTTCCCGCTCAGCGTCCAGGGCCCGACCACGATCACGTTCACCAACACCACCAATGGGTTCGGCACCCAAACACGCACTGCCACACTGAACGTCACTCCGGCGAACGATAACTTTGCCAATGCGATCACGCTTTCACCTGCCGGTCAGATCCTCGGCGGCAGCACCGCGTTTACCACCAGAGAGGCCGGCGAGCCGGGGCATGACGCGGAGTTCGGCACCAATGGGGGCGGGTCTCTCTGGTACAAGATCACCCCGCAGAGTTCCGGACCGATCCGGGTGACGACGTGTCCGCCTCCCACTCCCGCGTTGCCTCAACTCGATACCGTGATCGCGGTCTACACCGGCAATGCCGTCAACGCCCTGAGCCGGATCGCGTCGAACACCGATCTCGGCGTGGCATGTGGCCCTCTTTTCAGCGATCTCACCTTCAATGCGATCGCCGGTGTCACCTACTCCATCGCGGTGGACGGGTGGAACGGCGCTCAGGGCAATTTCACGCTGAACGTGGGTTATGTCGCTCAGAGCTTGTTGGTCGATCCGGCCACCAACATGGTCGCCTCCGGAACCCAAGGCGGCCCGTTCTCGCCGTCGTCCTTCCAGTACCAGCTCCGGACTTCCTCCGGCTCCGTGAATTACTCGATCTCCGGCATTCCGAACTGGCTCACGCCGTCGACATCGTCAGGAACGCTGACGACGACGCCGACGACCGTGACCTTCACGGTGAACGCGAACAGCCTGACGCCGGGAAGCTACTTTGCGACGATCGCCTTCACCAACACGACCAACGGCCTGGGCAATCAGAACCACACCGCGTCGTTGACCGTGAATGTCCCGAGCGGCCCGGCGTTCCTTGCCCGTACCTTCGTCTCGGCGACCGGAGACGACAATAACAACTGCAGCCGCACCTTGCCATGCCGGAGCTTTGCCGGAGCGATCACCAAGACCAATGCCGGCGGCGAGATCAACGTGCTCGACGCGGGCGGCTTCGGCGCGGTCACGATCGACAAGCCGATCAGCATCGTCAACGACGGGGTCGGCGCCGCCGGCATCCTGGTAGCTCCGGCCGGCACCGGCATCACCATCAATGCCGGGCCCTCCGACAAGGTCCAGCTCCGCGGCCTGATCATCGAAGGAGCCGGCGCCGGTCTACAGGGCATCGTGTTCAACTCCGGCATGAGCCTGACGATCGAGAACAGCGCGATCCACAACGTCACGGCCGACGGCATCCGTTTCAAGCCCGGCGCGTCGAGCAGCCTGTCCGTCTCCAACGTGGTGATTTCGGATACCGGGGGTTCCGGGCTTAACGTCCAGCCGAGCGCGGGCACCACGACGGCCGCGTTGCGCGGGGTCGAGGCCTACAACAACGCGAGTTGGGGTTTCGTCTTCTCCGGCGGCAGCGCCACCATCAGGGGCAGCGTGGCCGACAGCATCGCCTCGAACAATCAGTTCGGGTTCGCGGTATCGTCCAGCGGCGGCACGACCGACCTCCTGCTCCGCCGCTCGACCGCCGCCGGCAACAATACCGGGCTGCAGGCAACGGGCACCGGCGCGACGATCCGAACGGCGCGATCCTACGTCACCGGGAACGCCACCGGCCTGTCAGCGACAGGCGGCGGCCTGATCCTGAGCTACCAGGACAATTACATCGACGACAACGCCGGGGCGGAGACGCCGACCGGCAACACCGCGCTGAAATGACGACCCGAACACGGGCGCTCGCAAGCGCCGACGAGTTTCTCGTTCTGCAAAGTCACCGCGCAAGCAAAGTACAAGGAGTTCCCATGTCGAAGACGACCCTGAGGCCCCTGCAGTTGACCGCGACGTTGATCGTCCTCGGCCTCTATGCCGCGCCGGCGCAGGCGGTCAACGTGCGATCTTTCGTGTCCTCGAACGGCAATGACGGAACGCCCAACATCTGCACGCGCGCCCAGCCCTGCCGGACCTTCGCCTACGCGCTGACCCAGACCATCACGGGCGGCGAGATCAACGTGCTCGATCCGGGCGGCTACGGCGCGGTGACGATCAACAAGTCGATCAGCATCGTCAACGACGGCGTCGGCTCGGCCGGCGTTCTCGTCGGCGGCGGCGCAACCGGCATCACGATTACGGCGCCTGCGACCGACGTCGTCAACCTGCGCGGCCTGATCATCGAAGGCACCAACCTGGGCTCGGTCGGCATCCAGTTCAACACCGGCAAATCCCTGGTGATCGAGAACTGCGTGATCCGCGGATTGCAGAGCAACGGCATCTCGTTCCAGCCCAATGCCTCGAGCAACCTGGCGATCTCGAACACGCTGATCGCCGACAACGGTGCCAACGGCGTGGTGATCGCGCCGAGCGGGACCGGCGTGGTGAATGCCGCGATCAGCCGCGTCGGCGTCTACAACAACGGCGGGCACGGCATCACGGTCAACGGCACCGGCCAGGCCTCCGGGCAGCTCAATGCGGTCGTGGCCGAGAGCGTGTCGGCGGGCAACACCAGCGCGGGCCTGGCGGTCTTCTCGCAGGGCGGCTCGGTCGCCGCCAAGCTGATGGTGGCCCGCTCCGAATCCGCCCAGAACGGTCCCCTCAGCGCCGGCTCGGGTCTCCTCGCCAACGGCGCCGGTGCCGCCTTGCGGGTGGGGCAGTCCGCGGTGACCGGCAACGGAAACGGCTGGCAGGCGCTCAATACCGGCACCGTGAGCAGCTACGCGGACAACTACATCGACGGCAACCTGGCCAACGAGCTAGCGCCCCCCATCGTCAGCAAGAAGTAGCGCACGTGCGCGGAGCCAAACCGCCAAACCGGAAATGGCGTCCCCGGCAGGACTCGAACCTGCGACCCCTGGTTTAGGAAACCAGTGCTCTATCCGGCTGAGCTACGGGGACTTTCGCCTGCTTTCTAGCACACCTGCCGGGCCGTTTCATGTGTTCTCGACGGCACCGGCTGACGACGCCGGTGCTCCATCCGGCTGAGCCGCGGGTCCGCAAGAGAATTTCGCTCCGTTCATGATCTCGTCGAACGCGAGTGCCGCTCAGGGATATCCTGGGAAGGTCCCGAACGACCCGAAACCCCAATAGGCGCGCAGCGTGTCGTTCGGCCACACCTTGGGCCGCTGCGGGAAATCCTCGTGCCAGGGCCGCGGCTCGAAATAGCCGAGCGCCTCGTCGCGCATCATGTCGAGCTCGCAGAACAGCTCGACCCGCTGGTCGTCGGGATTGCGGTGATAGGCGGCGATGTTGTGCCCGACCACGTGCCGGATCGGGCCCCAGACCAGTTGGATGCCGTTGCGCGCGAGAAAATCGCAGGAGCGCTGCAGCTCCGCCATGTCGCGCACCTCGAACGCCATGTGGTGCAGCCGCGCTTCCGCATAGCGCACGAAGTTGACCGTGTGGTGGTCGGCGCCGCAGCGCAGGAACGAGAAGCGGTCGCCCATCCAGTCCGACACCTTGAAGCCGAGCACATCGGTGTAGAAGCTCGTCAGCGTCTGCACGTCCGGGTGGCGCGCGGCGAGGTGGCCGAACTTTTGCGGCATGATCCCCTGCTCGGTGGTGTCGCGCCTGGCGAACTTGTAGTCGGCGTAGATTTCCACCCGCGTACCCTTGGGATCCGTGAAGGTGATCGCCTTGGCGACGCCGGGGGAGATGTCGCTGCGCGGCTCGCTGGTCACGCCGACTTTCGCGAGCGCTGTCTGCACCTCGCCGAGATCGGTTCCCGGCGCGACCTGCAACGCCACCCGCAAGAGGTTTCCGGTCGATCCCTGCTCGAGCGCGATCGCCTCCTCGCCGAACCTGGTCGCCAGGAACGCCCGGTCCTTGCTCCGCTCGATCAGCGTCAGCCCGATGATCCGGGTCCAGTAATCCAGGATGCGTTCGAGGTCGGGCGTTTCGAACGTGGCGTGGCCCAGCCGCTTGACGTGAATCATCCCATGCTCCTCCATTACATCCTCACAGCCGCGCCGCGACGAGTGCATCGCGGCGGGCGAGCTGCTGATCATAATCACTCCTGTTCGAAGGTCACGCACCCGGATTGTGACCAGGAACCCAAATGACTACAATGAGGAACGGGATCGAGGCTCATCTGGCTGGTTTGAAAATCCGGGCATGAAAGCCGCCATTGTCACACTGGTCGTCGGCAGCACTTATCGAAACCGGTGGGAAGCTCACTGCGCACGGGGCTGGCGGCAATACGCCGACAAACACGGGTTTGAGCTTCTTGTCATCGACAGACCATTAGACGAGACATCCCGCGCGGCCGCCCGTTCGCCCTCATGGCAAAAATGCCTGATCCTCGGACCCGCTGTGACCGGACGGTATGACCGGGTCATCTGGCTCGACTCGGACATCCTGATAAACGTCGCCTCACCTGCGGTGACTGAAGGCATTCCGATCGAAAAGATCGGGGCGACCGACGAATGCACCTTTCCCACGGTCGAGGAACACCGCCGCATCTACACGCGGCTCATGCAGGACGCCCAGAGAGTCAATTCAGCCGCTGCCAGAACTTGGCAGTCTTATCTCAACCCCGCCGACTGGCATGCGGATTGGGGTCTTCCACGGCGCGCGCGATCCATCGTCCAAGCTGGCGTCATGGTGCTTTCGCCCAACCATCACCGTGAACTCCTGGAGCACGTCTATCACAGCTACGAAGACCCCGGAGGCGAGGCCATGAATTTTGAGATGCGCCCGCTATCCTTCGAAATTCAGGAGCGCAACGTCCTTCACGTGATCGACAACCGCTTCAACGCGCTGCTGATTCTCCTGCTTATCCAGAGTCAGATTCAATTGCAGCGGGCGCTGACACAAGCCGAGGCCGCCGAACTCGTGCGATCGACATTCGAGCGGAATTATTTTCTGCATCTGGCGGGATTGAAGACGAACATGGACGAATTCCTGCCGCAGCTCGTGCAAATTGCCTGAGCCCGTGCGGGGCGCTTGCCGTGCGCGTCACCACGGCACCCGGCCGAAGGTCTTCTGCAGCAAGGCGTGCTCGTATTGGCTCTGCGCATTGAAGGAGGCGTTGTTGTCGATCTGCTGCATAGCCGAGCTCGCATGCACGAGGCGCAGGATCAGCGGCCAGGGCGAGCCGTGACGCACCAGCCGCACGCAGGGGCCGCCATATGTCAACAGCGCCGACAGCCAGGGCCGCACCGGAACGACGATTTCCGGAATGACCGGCGCCGTCGCCTCGACCAGGTGGGCGCGCTTGAGCTTCAAGTCGCCGAGCCGCCCCAGCCACTCGTTGTCGTGATGGAGCTTGTAGCCCTCGTTGAACTCGCCGACCGTCCGCCAGGTCGAGCGGCGCATGATCCAGCCCGACGCGGTCGGAAAATCCACGATCCGGACCACCTCGTCCTGTTCGGTGACCTCCAGTTGCGTCGACGACACGAATTCGGCCTCGGAGAGAACCGACAACGCGGTCTCGAGGAATTGAGGGTGCCACTGGTCGTCGTCCTCGAGAAACCCGACATAGTCGCCTTCGCTCTGGCGCGCGGCGGCATTGAGCGCGGCGGTCACCGTGCGGGCGTTGCTGTGCACAAACCGGATTCCGAGCTTTTCGGCCAGCCCGTCCGGTACCTGCGCGCCCTCGTCGATGCCGACAATGATGTTGAAGGTGACGCGATTGGCCACGGTCTGGGCGCGGATCGACGCCACCGCCTGTTCAAGGAAATACCGGCCGGACTTGGCCGGATGGGTGAACCGCTTGAACAGCGAGGGCAGGATGACTGCGACGGTCGTCAACGGTGCCCTCCCCGGGGTCCCCGGAAGTCCCCAGATCGCGTGGCTCCCCGGCCACGTTAGGCCATCCGCACCGTGTTCGGCAACGGGGCGCACGGAATCGGCCTTGTCGTGCAACGCGTTGTTCTCCTTTGCGAAATCCGTGCAGGGCGGGCGGCCGCGGCGGCGTGACATGCAATTTGCTGTGCGCTGCTGCGGATTGCCGCAGTGCCGCCCCATTCCGGTCTTTCGGTTGGCCTCATGGGGTCGAGGGGGCAGGTTCGCGACAGCCGTTGGCGCTGGTTTGCCGGCGCCGTCGCAGCCCTGTGCGCCGCCTCGCCGCCAGCCCAGGGGGAGGACCGCACGCCAGGTCCGGCGAGCGCCTGCCGGTTCGCCATGGTCGGCAGCGGCAAGGTCGCGCGCGTGATCGATGGCCGCAGCTTCGTCCTCGATGACGGACGCGAGGTCCGGGTGGCCGCCGTGGAGGTGCCCCCGATCGCAGGCTCCGGCGACACCGGCATCGCCGACGCCGCCGGCGTGACGGCCAGGACGGAACTCGCGGCCCTCCTCGCCGGCCACACCGTCGAACTGCGCCAGCAGGGGCCGGCGCTCGACCGCTACGGTCGCACCCTCGCCCAGGTCTATCTGCCGGGTGATGGATCGCGCTCGGCGGCACACGACATGCTGGCGCGCGGCTATGCGCGGGTGGCGGCCCAGGTCGGCAACGCGGGCTGCGCCGCCGAGCTCCTGGCGCGGGAGCGTGCCGCGCGGGCGGCCAAGCTTGGCCTCTGGGGCGAACCATATTATGCCATATTGGGCGCCGGGAGCGGGGCGGAGCTGGCGGCGGAACGAGGCCGCTTCACGGTCGTCGAAGGCAAGGTATTGTCGGTCCGCGAGAGCGGAGGCACGATATATATGAACTTCGGGCGGCGGTGGTCGGAGGCACTCACGGTCACCATATCGAAACGTCATGAGCGCATTTTCTCCGGTGCCGGGGTGACACCGAAGAAGCTCGAAAACCGCCGGGTGCGCGTGCGCGGATGGATCGACGAGCGGAATGGTCCGAGGATCGAGGCCACCCGCCCGGAGCAAATCGAAATCGCTGAACTGAACTGATGCGGGACGTGGACGGGACATCGAGGCAGCCTGGGGGCATGAGCCGCAGCTTCGCGCTGCCCGGCGTCATCGCGCTCGGGCTCATGCTCGGCGGCTGCCTCACCTCGTCGGTGCCCGACCGCACGGGATCGCTGTCCGAGCCGCCCAAGGAGGCGGTCCTCCAGCCGGCCACCCAGCGCGAGCATCAGCGCATCCTCACCGCCTACAACGGCGCCTACGACGACCCGCGCCTCGCGGCCCTGATCAAGCAGGCGGTGGACAAGCTCGTCGCCGCCTCGGAGCGGCCGGACCAGCGCTATCGCATCACCATTCTCAATTCGCCGTCCATCAACGCCTTCGCGCTGCCGACCGGGCAGCTCTATGTGACGCGCGGTCTGATCGCGCTCGCCAACGACACGTCAGAGCTGGCGTCAGTGCTGTCGCATGAGATGGCGCACGTGATCGCGCAGCACGCCGCGATCCGCGAGGACCGGGCGCGCCAGGTCGCGCTCGTCACGCGCGTGTTCGACAACCTCGGCAGCGATCCGGAGATGACCGCGCTCGCGCTTGCGAAATCGAAGATCGCGCTCGCCAGCTTCTCGCGCGCCCAGGAATTCGAGGCCGACGGCATCGGCGTCGGGATCGCCGCACGCGCCGGCTTCGATCCCTATGGCGCGGTGCGCTTCCTCACGTCGATGGGCCGCAATGCCGAGCTCAAGCCGGTCAGCCCCTCGCATCCCAACATCGACCCGCGCGCGCCCGATTTCCTGTCGTCGCATCCGGCGACGCCGGAGCGGGTGCGCAATGCCACGACCAATGCGCGCCAGTTCAGCGCCCCCGGCGGCGGCGAGCGCGACAAGGCCTCCTATCTCGCCGGGCTCGACGGCGTGGTCTACGGCGAGGATCCGAGCGAGGGTTTCGCGCGCGGACGCCGCTTCCAGCATCCCAAGCTCGGCTTCACCTTCGTGGCGCCGGAGGGCTTCACGCTCGACAACACCGCGCAGGCCGTGCTCGGCGTCAAGGACGGCGGCGGCCAAGCCTTGCGCCTCGACGTCGTGCGCGTGCCGGTCGGCCAGCCGCTCACCGAATATCTCACCTCCGGCTGGATCGACGGCATCGAGACCAAGACGGTCGAGGAGCTCGGCGTCAACGGCTTCACGGCTGCGACCGCCACCGCCAAGGGCGATCAGTGGACGTTCCGGCTCTACGCGGTGCGTTTCGGCACCGACGTCTATCGCTTCATCTTTGCGACCAAGCGCATGACGGCGGACGTCGACCGGACGTTCCGCGATTCGGTCGGCAGCTTCCGGCGCATGACCGCCGCCGAGGCCGCGGCCGCGAAGCCGCTGCGGCTGCGGATCGTCACCGTCGGCGAAGGCGACACCGTCGAGCGGCTGGCGGGCCGCATGGCCATGACCGACCGTGCGCTCGAGCGCTTCCGCGTCATCAACGGGCTCGGCCCGAATGACCGCGTGCGACCGGGCGACGCGGTGAAGATCGTCACCGAATAGCATCGCGGCCGATCCCGCGCCGCGCGCCCGGCACTTATTGCTGGAGCGAGCGGGTGTTCCGTCGTAAAACTCTCCGATGTCGCGGCATCGACCGTCGCGCGAGGAGAATATTGATGCAATTCCGAAGTTCTATCGCGTCGATCGCGCTTGCGGCCGTGCTGGGCATCGCCGCCGCCGCCGCGCAACCTATCGATGCCGCCAAGAATTTGGACAAGTATCCCGACTGGAAGGGCAAGTGGCAGCGCATCGGACCCGGCAATTTCGATCAGGACAAGCCGCCCGGCCTGGGCCAGCAGGCGCCGCTGAACGAGGAGTATCAGAAAGTCCTGGAGCAGAGCGTGGCGGAGCAGGCCGCCGGCGGACAAGGCAACAACCCGATGGCTGCCTGCACCCCGCCGGGCATGCCGCGCATGATGATCGTCTATGGCGGCGGCATGGAAATCGTCGTCACGCCGGAGCTGACATACCTGCTGTTCGGCGAGCCGATGATCCAGCTTCGCCGCGTCTATACCGACGGGCGCCAGTGGCCGCGCGACTTCGACCCGGCGTTCTCCGGCTACTCGATCGGGACGTGGGAGGACGAGGATGGGGACGGCCGCTATGACACGCTCGCGATCGAGACCCGCGGCCTGAAGAGCCCGCGCAGCTACGACAGCAGCGGATTGCCCTTCCACAAGGACAACGCGACCGTGGTCAAGGAGCGCCTCTATCTCGACAAGGCCAACCCGAAAATCCTCTACGACGACATGACGGTGATCGACAGCGCCTTGACGCGGCCCTGGAGCGTGAAGCGCACCTACCGCCGCGAGCCGGCGTCGTGGATGGAGACGATCTGCGGCGAGGACGAGCACCAGGTGAAGATCGGCAAGGAGCAGTATTTCCTCAGCGGGGACGGCTATCTCATGCCCACGCGCAAGGACCAGCCGCCGCCCGACCTGAAATATTTCAACCAGACGCAGAAGTGACGGGAACGACAAGAAACTGAAAAGACCAAGCGGCCGCATCCGCACAAGCGGGCGGCGTCATAACGGGGAGGACGATCATGCTTTTGCGAAATTGGGCCGGCGCGATCGCCGCGGCGGTGCTGTGCATGGCGACCGGCGGCGCGCAGGCGCAGGACATGGCGAAATTTCCCACCAACTGGGAAGGCCAGTGGGGGCGAAGCACGCGGCCCGGACTCTGGGATTCGACCAAGCCGCCCGGCCTGGGCCAGGAGGCGCCCTTGACGCCGCAATATCAGGGCGTGCTTGAAACCAACGTCAAGAACCAGGAGAGCGGCAAATACTTCGACCCGAAAGGCGATTGCTATCCGCCCGGCATGCCGCGGGTGATGAGCATCTATCAGCCGATGGAAATCATCATCAAACCGACGGTCACCTACTTCCTCCTCGAATCAACGAGCCCGATCCGCCGCATCTGGACCGACGGGCGCGACTGGCCAAAGACCATGCTGCCCGCCTTCGCCGGCTTTTCGATCGGTCAATGGCTCGATACCGACAGCGACGGCAAATATGACACGCTCAGCATCGAGACCCGCGGCATCAGCGGCAAGCGCCTGTTCGACGCCAGCATTCCGCTGGCCGACGATGACAGCACGGTCGTGAAGGAGAAGATCTCCCTCGACAAGTCCAATCCGGACGTGATGAAGAACGAGATCACGACGACCGACAGCGCCCTGACGCGGCCGTGGACGGTGATGCGGCAATACCGGCGCGCCAAGCAGCCGGAATACGCCGAGTACAATTGCGAAGAGAGGCGCAACGTCGTCATCAACGGCGAGACCTACTGGATCGGCGTCGATGGCTTCCTGATGCCGATCGGCAAGGACCAGCCGCCGCCGGACCTGCGGTATTTCAATCTGCCGCCGAAGTAGGTTTCACTCCGTTCTCATCCTGAGAGGACGGCGGCGGCCCCATGCTTCGAAACGCATCGCGGCGCGATGCCCGTCGGCATGAGGCCGAGGGCGAGCGAGAGAGCGAGAGACGTAGGGCGCCGGCGCCGATCTACTCCGCGGCGCCGAAGCGCTCCGCTTTCTTCACCACATCCTTCGGCGTCGCGATCGCCTCGGCGACGAGCGCGGCGATCTGCTCGCCGGTCTTGGGCGCGATCTCGTAGCCCATGGTCTCAGCCTCCTTCAGGAAGGCGCGATCCTTCATGGTGGCGTCGAAGGCGCGCCGCAGCACGTCGACACGGTCGGCCGGCACGCCGGGCGGCGCCATGAGCGGACGTCCCAGCAGCACGTTGTTGGCGAAGAAGGTGAACACCGCCCGCTGTTCCTCGGTCTTCAAGTATTCGAAGATCGTCGGCACGCCGATCCACGGCAGCCGTTCGGGCTCCATGTTGAAGAGGACGCGCATCGAACCGCCGCCGACCCATTGCGCGGCGCGCGCGTTCTCCGGCCCGCCGATGCCGCTGACCAATCCTCCGACTTCACCGCGCGCCATCGCCAGCACGACCTCGCCGGGCGATTTATAGCCCTGCACGAGCCTGATCTTCATGCCCAGGAGGTTCTTCAGCAGCAGCGGCGCCGCGGTGACGCCCTGCGCCCCGCCCGGCGCGCCCACGATCAGCTCGCGCTCGAACAGGTCCGTGACCGTTTCCATGCCGGAGGCGCGGGTGACATACATCACCCGGTTCGACACCTCCGGGCTGCCGAGCCAGTTGAACTTGTCCGGATCGAAGCGGACGTTGGCGATGCCCATGACGGCGGCGTCGGTCATGTTGCGCGAGACCATGCCGAACACCGTGCCGTCGCGCGGCGCCAGGTTGTAGAGCCAGTTGGTCGCGATGATATGGCCGGCGCCCGGCATGTTCTCGATGATGATCGGCGGCGCGCCGGGGATGTGCCGGGTCATGTGGCGCGCGATCAGGCGCGCCCAATGGTCGTATTCCTGCCCGGTGGCGGTCCCGACCACGTAGCGGATCTGCTTGCCCTTGTAGAAGGGCTCGGCCGGCTGCGCCGCGCCCGGCGCCGGCCGCGCGAACAAGCCAAGCGCGATCAGGATCGCTGCGGCGATTTTCGTCATGGGCGTTCCGCGTGGTTGACCGGGGCTTGACGCTTCGCAGACGATGCAGACGATACCGCCCGCGCCTGGACGGGTCCAGCCTGCCCCACTTTTGCGCGCTCCACGGCTTGCGTGGCGCCGCAAAGCCGGATTTTAATGAGCCGGCGACGCATCGCGGGAGCGTCCGAGCATTGGAGGACATATGGCCAGGATCCGTCACATCGTGTTCCACACCACCGACGTGGAGCGAATGGTGAAGTTTTATGTCGAGGTCATGGGACTGAAGATCAAGCATCGCGCCGAGAACGGCGGCGTCGCGCTGACCGACGGCTATCTCGATTTCTCGATCCATACCAACAAGATCGACGGCAAGCCGTCGGGCTTCAATCATTTCGGCTTCGAGGTCGAGGACAACGACGCGGTGGCGGCGAAGTTCAAGGGCAAGGGCTACCGCGTTCCGCTCAAGCGTCCCGGCGACCGGCTCTATGCGGAATATCGCGCGATCGATCCTGACGGCAACAATTTCGACATTTCGGTCAACGGCTACGACAAGCTCCGCCCCGAGCGGGACAAGACTAAGAAGGTGAAGAAGCCCGAGACGGTCTGACGCGGGTCGCCTTTGTAGGGTGGGCAAAGTCGCTTGCTCCACCCTGTCCGCGTGGGCACGGCGCACGCTAGACTTTGCCCACGCGGACAGACCAGCGCCCGCGCCTTTTGCCCACCCTACAAACCAGTCGTAGGGTGGGCAAAGTCGCTTGCCGGGAGCGCTCCGCGTGGGCACGGCGCACAATAGACTTTGCCCACGCGGATAGAAAAGTGCTCGCGCCTTTGCCCACCCTACAGCGCGTGGGAGACCATCGTGAAGTTCGATCCCGAACGCATCGGTGCCGCCCTGGCGAAAGCCGTGAAGCGGACCAGGGCGACTATGGCGGCGCCCGCCAAGCCGCCGGCGGCGACGGCGGCGGCCGGCCCGGCGATGGTGCGCAGCAATATCCGCAACGTGCCGGCGGTCGAGGGTCTCGCGCGCAAGGACGGCTGGGTCGACACGCAGGTCAAGTTCCTGATCGACAAGTCATCCGCCGGCGCCGACCACGTGGTCGGCTGGACCGTGCTCAAGCCGGGCGCGCGCCATGAGCGCCACCGGCACCGCAACTGCGACGCTTTCTTCATCGTGATCAGGGGCCGCGGCCATATCTACAGCGACCTCGGCGAAGAGCCCGCCGGCCAAGGCGAGGTGGTCTACCTGCCGCGCGGCTGCTGGCATGGATTCAACAACACGTCGGGCGAGGACGCCGTCCTGGTCTGGGGGTTTATGGGCGCCGGCTCGCTCGAGGCATCGGGCTACGAAGTCGACCCGGGGAGCCGCTAGCCCGCGCCCGCCGGGCCGACGCGCGGCCGGGAGCCGAAGAAGTCGCATTGGCGCCTCCCGTTGTCGTGTTAGCCTCTATCGGTCGACAAAAAATGCTGGAGGAAGCCATGCGCCCAATGACCTTCCGTGCTGCAACCGTGGCTGTGATCCTGGCCGCAGGTATCCTGGCATCTCTGGTGACGGCGCCGCAGGTCCACGCCCAGGCGTGGCCGCAGCGCGCGGTCAGGTTCATCATCCCGTTCGGACCCGGCGCCGGCGCCGACATCGGCGCCCGGCTGATCCAGGAAAAGCTGTCCACCCGTTGGGGCAAGCCGGTCGTGATCGAGAACCGGCCCGGCGGCGACAGCATGATCGCGATCCAGGCGGTGCTGGCCGCCAACGACGATCACACCTTCCTGTGGAGTCCGGCCGGCAACTTCACCGTCCATCCCCATCTCTATGACAAGCTGCCGTACAACCCCGACGACATCGTGCCGATCGCGCGCTACTCCTCCACCATCCTCGCGGTCGGCGTACCAGCGTCGATGAATGTCGTGAACCTTGCCGATTTCGTGAAGCGCGCCAAGGCGGAGCCGGGAAAGTTCAATTCGGCCGCCGTTCCGGGCATCACCGAGTTCGCCTTCGACAATTTTGCGAAAGCCGCCGGCCTGGCTTTCGTCAAGGTGCCGTACCGCGACATCGTGCAGGGCGCCAACGATCTCGCCGAGGCGCGCCTGCATATCTATGCGGCGTCGTATGCGATCATCCGGCCGCACGTCGAGGGCGGCCGCGTGAAGGCGCTGGCGGTGATGGGCAACAAGCGCGCACCGAGCCTGCCCGACCTGCCGACCGCCGCCGAAGAAGGCTTCCCGTCGCTGGAGATGGAAGGCCTGGTCGGCCTCTTCGGCAGCCCTGTCGTCTCGGCCGAGCTGCGGGAACGGCTCGGCGCCGACATCGTCGCCGTCGCCAACGACAAGACCATCGAGGACCGGCTCAATGCCACCGCGCAGACGCCCAATCGCGGCGGCGCCAAGGAATTCGCCGAAGACATCGCGCGCCAGCGGGCGCAGATCGCGACCATCGCCAAGGCGCTCGGCACCAAGCCGGGACGGTGATCCAGCCGGATCGTGTCCCGGATGCGGTGCAGCGCGCAGCGCACCTGCGCATCACTCCGCTCCGCTGCGTGCTGTGCCGCGCCCGGGAAACACCCGCGGACGGCACCGTTCACTTGCGGTCCGCAACCACCTCATCCTCGAACACCGTGACCACCGGCGGCGTGCCGGCCAAGCCGAGCTCCTGCCAGCGCGACACCACCCTGTCGTAGGCCTCCTTCGACAGCTTGGTGCGCTTGGAGAAGCTGTTGATGAAGCGGTAGTCCATGCAGGCGTTGATCAGCGCCTTCGATCCCCACGGCCGGATCTCCGGCGGGTTGAGGCTCGGGTCGAGATAGGTGCTCCAGGTCTCGCGCAGGATGTCGATCGACTGCGACGGCCGCGAGCGCGTCGCCATCGCCCACAGTACCTGATGCACGTTGGTCGGATCGATGTCGTCGTCGACCACGATCACGTATTTGCCGAAATAGGCGCCGGCGGTGCACTGCGCGGCGAGCGCCATGACCTGCGCGGCGTGGCCGGCATACATCTGCTTGATCGAGACCACCGTGATGCCCCAGCCGGCAGCTTCCGGGATCGACCACACGCCCTGGATGCCCGGCACGCCGAGCTTCTGCAGGTCGGCCCAGATGCCCGCGGAGCGCAGCGCCGCCCAGAACAGCCCGGCTTCGTTGGCGGCGCCGTCCGCCATCAGCGCGCAGGTCAAGGTCGGATTGTCGCGGTAGCGCACGCGCTCGAGCCGCATATAGGGCGTGGCGCCGCTCGGCCGCCCGTAATAGCCGGTGAACTCGCCGAACGGGCCCTCCGCAAAGGTCTCACCCGGATACAGGAAACCTTCGAGCACGATCTCGGCGCGCGCCGGCAACGGCAGCCCGGTGAGGTCGCTGGTGAAGACCTCGATCGGCGCGCCGTTGATGCCGGAATAGTAATCGTACTCGCTTTCAGTCTTGGGCAGGCTCGTGGCCGCGACCAGGAACAACAGCGGGTCGATGCCATAGGCGGCGGCGATCGGCATCGGCTTGCCGAGCTTCCACCATTTCTCGCGGTCGATGGTGGCATCCTTGCCGGGCGATGTGTAGACGCCGACCTCGCGCGGGCCCTTGATCATCATGCGGTAGGTGCCGACGTTGACGCGGCCGGTCTCCGGGCACTTGGTCACCACCGCATCGCCGGTGCCGAGATAGAGGCCGCCGTCGAGCGGCCACATGCGCTGCGCCGGAAACATGCGGATGTCGATCGCCTCGCCTTCGACGATGTTCTGGTTGCAGATCGCCTGCTCGGCCGGCACTTCCCGCGGCGGCATCTTGCGCCCGAGCTTGCGCTGCAGGATCTGCACCGCCTTGAGCGGATGATCGACCGGCTGCTCTCCGATCATCAGGCAGAAGCGCGACAGGTTGCAGCCGACCATGTTGTAGAGCGCCTTGTGCCCGGGATGGCCCTTGATGTTCTCGAACAGCAGCGCCGGCGATTTCTCCTGGCCGACCAGATAGGTGATGGTGGCGGCTTCGAGATCCGGATCGACCTCGGCGGTGATGCGCTTGAGCTCACCCAGGGCCTCGACCTTTTCCAGCCAGGCGTCGAGGTCGCTCGCATTGGCGCCGCGGGCGCGTGTCGTTGCGTCGCTCTTGCCGGCCTGCGGTTCGCTCGTGTGCGGGTTGATCGCGACGCTCATGTCCATGGCGGGCTCCAGCCTGTTGTCGTGTTCTTTGCCGGCATCGAGTGTAGACGAGCGCGAATCAATCGGCCAACGCTCCGCCGCGTCTGGAACCAAGTTTACCGCGGCGGAATTTACGCAATGACCCAGGTTTACACAGCGAGGAGCCGATCATGCGCCGGACCATTGGCATCATTTCTGTCATTGCAGCGGCCACCCTCCCGACGCTCTTGGCGGACGCACGTCCAGTGCGCCACCCGAGCTATGGGGCCTGCTACAGCCTTGCCATCCAGCGCGGCTGGACTCACGACCGCTACGACCGTCGCGGGCTCGACAATTTCATCTACAGGTGCATGCAAGGGCGCATTCCCTTCTAGAGCATTCCGGATGCAAGGAGGCACGTCCTCTCATCCGCCCCTTCCCGCGCCGCGGCAATCCAGTCCTGCTTGCTGGTTCGGAAGCTCAGGTCCCCGCGTTCGCCGGGACGAACGCAATACAGGCGGCAAGTTTCCTGATCGTGCGCAGCAAAAAGGCCCGGCGTCGCCGCCGGGCCTTTGCTATCAGGGAAACCGCGGCGTCTCAGAACGACGCCGCCACCTGCTCCAGGCCCATGAGCCGCGCGAGCTGGCGCACTTCGCTCTTCTGGTCGTCGTTGAAGCTCATGATCAGCGGGAAGGCGGCCGACTTGAGCTGCTGCACGCCGGCGCTGTTGGGGTCGACGGCGGCCAGCCGCTTGGCGCTGGCGCCCTTGGCCGCGCCCGCGGCGTCCTTCTGGTAGGCGATGTTGCGCAGCGCGGCCTCGACCGCCGGCCAGTAGCGCTGCTGGTCGGGGGTGAGGTTGAGCCTGGTCTTGATGCTGGCGATCTGCGCGTCGTTGAGCACCTTGTTCGATGGCTTCGCGACCTTGGGAGCCGGCGCGGGCGCGGCGCGTTTCTCGGCCGGATGCGCGGGCGCCGGAGCGGCGCCGTTGGCGGCCGCCGGATCGGCATAGGCCAGCGCCGAATCGGGCAAGCCCGCGGGCATCGGCTCGGAACTCGCGGAGGCGAGCGAATAGGTGCTCGGCTGCGGGCTGAACATCAGGCTGGCGACGCGCTGGCGCTCGCCACCGGCGGTTGCGGCCTTCGGTGCCGGCGCAGCCGCGTGGGACGGGTTCCAATTCGGCGGGAACCGGTAAGCCACGACCTGGGCGGGGGATAATACGCGGGTTTGCGTCTGGGCCGAGGCCGCGGTCAGTGCGCCGATGGCGGCTGCCACCGAGCCGGCGCAAAAAAGGGCACAAGAAACATAGGCACGCTTGCGCGCGCTTTCAGGCCTCGACCGCATCCTTGAAGTCCCCGACTGCTCCCGATTCGCCCATTCTTGCCGCGAACCGCGTTAAATTTGTGGCCATCAAGGGGAATTTTGCCGGCATGGTCGAAGCAGAGGTAAAACTATGGGGAAAACCGCGGAAAAACTTTGGAACGGCTTGCAAGGGTCTTCAACCTCCGGCGCGATCGGCTGCCGGCCCCGATCCGGTGCGGCTCAAGCGAAGGCCGCCGAGACACTGCGACACCGCGACCATCCATACCGTGCCCACGCGACGGGCGCCCTATGCAACGGGCGCCCCATGCAAAAAGGCCCGGCGTTTCCACCGGGCCTTTGAATGTCGTTGCGCTGTTCGCGCGGGCTATGCGGCCTCGTCCTCGACCACGGCCTCTTCCTCGGCCGGCTTCGGACCGCGGCGCGGGCCCTTGGCGAGCGCCGCCTCGATCTCCTTCACGGCCTCAGTCTCGGTGACGCGCTGCACCGCCGCAATCTCGCGCGAGAGCCGGTCGAGCGCCGCCTCGTAGAGCTGGCGCTCGGAATAGGACTGCTCGGGCTGCGAGTCCGAGCGGAACAGGTCGCGCACCACCTCGGCGATGGCGACGATGTCGCCGGAATTGATCTTGGCCTCGTATTCCTGCGCGCGGCGCGACCACATGGTGCGCTTGATGCGGGCGCGGCCCTTGAGCGTCTCGAGCGCGCGCTTGACCAGCGGACCCTCGGCGAGCTTGCGCATGCCGACCGAGGCGATCTTCGCCGTCGGGACGCGCAGCGTCATCTTGTCCTTGATGAACGTGATGACGAACAGCTCCAGCTTGGCGCCCGCGATCTCCTGCTCCTCGATCGAGACGATCTGGCCCACCCCGTGCGCCGGGTAGACGATGAACTCGTTGGTCTTGAAGCCTTGCCGCTGGGTCGTCTTCTTGATGGTCATTCCGACAGTTGCTCCTTCACCGTCCGGCTTGGGGCGGACGTTGGTCACAGGGGGCCGGCGGCGGGCGTTACCGCGCGCGGGCTGTGAAGTCCTCCGGCCACTGCCGGTCTTCTTGGGCCGCCGGGTCACGGCGGTGGTCTTTTTGGACCGATGACGCGTTTTTCCTGCCACGGCACGACGTGGATCTCACGCCCCTGTTTGACGGTTCCTCGGAAGATACCCGGAAAAAATAGGCTCCCCACGGGGAGCGGCCTCTATCGCGGGGTTCTCTGCATTTTCAAGATATATAGCACATTTTCCGCAGAAATCAAAGCCTTACGATATCGCAAAACGGTATTTCCGACCTGTTGCCGGATTAAATTACTGACAGGTGGTTAATGGGGCGCCGCTCAGTCGCCGCCGCCGGGCTTCTCGGAGAAGTGCTCGTCGAGCTTGTTGGGCACCCCTTCCCAGGACTTGGCGTCTGCCGGAGGCGGCTTCTTAGCCGTGATATTGGGCCAGATTTTCGAGAATTCCGTATTCAGGGTCAGGAATTTCTCCAGCCCGGGCTCGGTGTCCGGCTTGATCGCCTCGATCGGGCATTCCGGCTCGCAGACCCCGCAGTCGATGCACTCGTCGGGATGGATCACCAGCATGTTCTCGCCCTCGTAGAAACAGTCCACGGGGCAGACTTCGACGCAGTCCATATACTTGCACTTGATGCAGCTTTCGACGACGACGTAGGTCATCACCAACTCCGGATCATCAGCCGCTGAGTACCGCAAGGGGGCCGGGCAGGCAAGGGATGGGAGACGCGGGAGGGCCGCGCCCACACGCCGCTATTTCCTGCCAATTCCGGGCGGAGGGTCCTCGCCCCCGCCGTTGTCGTGGATATAGTTGTTCCCGTAGCTTTGCACCAAGCCGCCGCTGAAGGTTTGCCATCCGATCGGGCTTCCCGTCACCGCCGACTGGCCGCTTCGGTACGGCGTGATCATTTTTCCGGCAAGGCGCAACCCTTCCCGACGAGAGTCAAGCTTCCGGGGGCGCCATTGCCTCGGACGGAAACCCGGATTCCTACTTTTCCGGAAAATGCTCTTTAGAACTCGTCCTCGCCGGTGAAATGCCCGATGGCGCGGCGCTCGCGCTTGGTCGGACGGCCGGCGCCCGGCGCGCGCGCCGCCGGCAGGGCTTCGGGCTCCCTGGTGGGGCGCGGCGGCGAGAGATCGTCATAGAGCGCCCGCCCGGCTTCGGCATCACCGCGGCGCTCGGCGAAGCCCGTCACCTTGAGGACGCGCACGGTGCGGTCGAGCGCCACCGTCACCACGTCGCCGGCGCGCACGGCGCGGCTCGGAGCATCGATGCGCTGGCTGTTGACCCGCACGTGACCGGAGGCGGCGAGCGCGGCCGCCGCCGAGCGCGTCCGCACCACGCGCGCGTGCCACAGCCACTTGTCGATGCGCTGGCGGTCCAATTAGCGCCTGTCTTTTGAATCCGCCTCGAGCTGCTCCTTGAGCGCTGCGAGCTTGGCGAAGGGCGAGTTCGGATCGGGCTGCTTGTCGCGCCGGTCCCGGTTGTCGCGGCCTTCGCGGCCCTTGATGTATTTCGCGCGCAGATCGGGATCGCGCTCGGGACGGTCGCCGCCGCGATCGGCGCGGTCGCCGCGCGGACGGCCGTGGCGCTCCGGACGGTCGCCGCGCGGGTGCGCGGCCTGACGCTCGGGACCTTGCGGGCGATCGCCGCCGGGCGGACGTTCCGCACGCTCGGGACGTTCATTCGGTTGGTCGGGACGGCGGTAGCGCCGGCGCTGATGGTCGCGCGCGGGCTGAACGTCACCGGCCGGAACCGCGGCCTGGTCGGCCGCGACCGGCACGCCATCGACGGCGGGCGCAGGCGTCGGCGCGGACGCCGGCTGGCGGTCGCGGCGTCGTTCGGCCGGCTGCGAAGGCCGTGGACGGCGCGGACGGCGCGGCCCTTCGGCGCGGCCGCCGATGCGCCAGACTTCGATGAAGTCCGGCTCCGCGGATTTGGTCTCGGCCGCCGCATCCGCCGGCGCAACGTCCGGGGACGCCGCCTCGACTGCCGCAACGGCGACGTCCGATGGATCGGAAGACGGCGGTGCCGGCTGTTCGCCTTCGGCCGCAGCAGCCGGCTCCGGCTCCGACCCCGGTTCGGCCGGAATCTCGGCGGCAAATGTCGTTTCGGGCGTCGCCTCGGCAAGCGCCTCGGGCGCCGCCTCGATCGCGCTGTCGACGGCAGCGGCCGGACCATCGCCGGCCGCCGCGTCGGCGCCCGCCGCTTCGGGTGCCGGTGCCGCTTCGTCTGCCGGCGCTGCATCGGCTGCCGGTGCTGCTTCGCCTGCGGCTGCGGCTTCGGCTTCGGCTGCCGGTGTTTCGAGGGCCGCCGGCGCGACCACGGCGGGCGGCGCGGGCGGCTTCGGCCGTTTTTCCATGCGATAGCCGAGCGAGCGCAGGATCGAGGCGAATTCCTCGCCCGAGCAGCCGGTCAGCGACGTCATCGCGAGCGTGACCGTGAAGCCGCGCCCGTCGAAGGCGGCCGCCGGCTTGTGGCCGGGCGCGCCCTCGCGCCAGGACAGCGCGGGGCGAATGAGATCGGCGAGCCGCTCCAGGATGTCGACGCGCACCGCGCGTTCGCCGCAGACGCGATAGCCGGCGATCCGGTAGAGCGTGCGCGGGGTCTCCTGGTCGGCGGCGATCGAGGTGCGCCCGCTCGCCGCGAGCCGCTCGACGGCATCGAGGCCCTTGCTCTCCGGTCCTTCGTGCTTGAGCGCGTGGAGCTGGAGCGCGAGCACGCGCGGCGCCGGCTTGAGCAGCAGCGGCAGGTAGAGGTGGAACGCGCCGAAGCGCACGCCGTATTTGCGCAACGTCGCGCGCGCGGGCTGATCGAGCCCCTTCACCTCCTCGGCGACCTTTGCCCGTTCCAGCACGCCGAGCGCCTCGCCAAGCTGGAAGGCCACGCCGCGGGCGATGCCGGTGATGTCCTCGGCGGCGGTGAGCTGGAACAGCGGCCCGAGGAATTTCTCGATGTGGGTCTTGAGCCAGAGCTCGAGCCGCGCCTGCACGGAATCGCGCGAATGTCCGCTGAGGTGCTCGTCGGCGATGATGCGCAGCCGCGGCTTGAGCACATCGTCGCCGGCGATCAGCTTGCCGACCGGCTGGCCCTGCCAGCGGATCGCGCCGTCGGCCGCCAGCACGAACTGGTCGTCCTTCGCCAGCGCGAGCCTGCCGGCGCGGGCGTCGATCTCGCCCGCGAGCGCCTTCTGCGCGGCGCCGGCGAGCGTCTTGGCATCGGAGCCCGCCGGCGACGCATCGGGCGTGAAGGTGAAGCCGTCGAGCCGGCCGATGCGATGGCCCTCGACCACGACGTCGCCGGTCTTGCTGATGTCGGTCTCGAGCGCGGTGTTCTCGCGCATGCGGCGCATCAGCACGCTGGTGCGGCGGTCGACGAAGCGCTCGGTCAGCCGCTCGTGCAGCGCGTCGGAAAGCCTGTCCTCGACCGCGCGCGTGACCCCCTGCCAGTGCTCGGGATCGGCGAGCCAGTCGGGACGATTGGCCGCGAAGGTCCAGGTGCGGATATGCGCGATGCGGTTGGACAGCGTGTCGATGTCGCCGTCGGCATGATCGGCCTCGTCGATCTGGCGCGCGAACCAGTCGACCGGGATTTTCCCCTCCCGCATCAGGAAGCCGTAGAGGGTCATGGCCAGCTCGGCGTGGGTCGCCGGCGAGATCTTGCGGTAGTCGGGAACCTGGCAGACCTCCCACAGCCGCGCGATCGCTTCCGGGGTGGTCGCGAGCGCGCGCACGTCGTCGTCGCGCACGGCGTGCTCCAGCACCAGGATGTCTTCCGCGACCGGCGCGCGGGTGAGGCCGCTTTCCTTCGGCACCTCCGCGAGCGAAGCCTGCAGCGCGCCGATCGAGAAGAAATCGAGCGCGGCGTTGCGCCACTGCAGCATCTTGAGCGGTTCGAACGAATGGCTCTCGAGCGCCTGCGCCAGCTCGGTCTCGAACGGCGGGCAGCGGCCGGTGGTGCCGAACGTGCCGTCGCGCATGGCGCGGCCGGCGCGGCCGGCGATCTGGGCGAGCTCGGCGGGATTGAGCCGGCGGAACTGGTAGCCGTCGAACTTGCGGTCGGAGGCGAAGGCGACGTGGTCGACGTCGAGATTGAGCCCCATGCCGATGGCATCGGTCGCGATCAGGTAGTCGACGTCGCCGGACTGGTAGAGCGCGACCTGGGCGTTGCGCGTGCGCGGCGAAAGCGCGCCGAGCACCACCGCGGCGCCGCCGCGCTGGCGGCGGATCAGTTCGGCGATGGCGTAGACCTCTTCGGAGGAGAACACCACGATCGCCGAGCGCCGCGGCAGCCGCGTGATCTTCTTCTCGCCCGAGAAGGTGAGCTGGGAGAGCCGCGGGCGCGTGAGCACGTGGGCGCCGGGCAGCAGCCGCTCGACCATCGGCCGCGCGGTCGCGGCGCCGAGCACCAGCGTCTCCTCGCGGCCGCGGCGGTTGAGCATGCGGTCGGTGAAGACGTGCCCGCGCTCGAGATCGGCGCCGAGCTGGATCTCGTCGATGGCGACGAAGGCGACGTCGAGCTCGCGCGGCATCGCCTCGACGGTGGCAACCCAGAAGCGCGGGTTGGGCGGCTTGATCTTCTCCTCGCCGGTGACGAGCGCCACCTCCTGCGGGCCGATCCGCTCGGCGATCTTGTTGTAGACCTCGCGCGCCAGGAGCCGCAGCGGCAGCCCGATGATGCCCGACGAATGGGCGAGCATGCGCTCGATCGCGAGATGGGTCTTGCCGGTATTGGTCGGGCCCAGCACGGCGGTGACGCCGGCGCCGCGGGCACGGGCGTCACGATTTGACGGAGACGAGAAGGAAATGGGCATCGGCCGGATTCTGTACCACAAATGCGACGGCGGCGCGGCTCGCTTTCAAGGGGTTGAGCCGAGCGGAAGGCGGCCGGCACGGCCTTGGCTGGCGCGGTTGCGCGTCAAGTCATCGAAGGCGCCGCTCACCACTGAATGCGGAAGTCCGCGCGCCTGTTCCACTGTCCCCTGCGGCCTTTGGCCAAGGGCGCGACGATCACAGGATTCCGGAAAGAGTCAAGCAGCATCCCTGCGCTTTTGCGCACACCGTGTCGTCAGGATCACTCCGGGACGGCCGGCGAGACAGAACGACGATCAAGTCGTGTCGTTTTGTTTCGCAGCCGCGACCGGCGCCGCGTTCTTGGGCGCACCGGCTCATGCGCGACTGCCGCGTACGTTCATTCGGGCAAACGGCAGCGACGCCAAGAGCTGCACACGAGCCGCGCCGTGGCGGACGTTGCAGGTCGCATGACAACACCAGCGCCGAAGGCGAGATCAACATGCTCGATCCGTCCGGCTATGGAGTTGTCACGATCACGAAGGCGCGGGAAACGGAACGGCCTGGTCCATCGCATCGTCGGGACACATGGTGAGCGCGGGCGACAACACGATCCAGCGCAACGCGCTCAACGGTGCAGCACCGGAGAGTGACACCAAGCAGTAGCGCGACGGTCCCCGGGGCGGACTCGACGACGCTGCGGCCAGCGTCGCAGTGCGCCGTTGACCGAACTACTCCCCAATCCAACAGCTCGAGGAGCCTGGTCATGGCGAAAATGGCGTCGGCCCTTGTCGTTGTCTCCATGCTGTTGCTCGGTCTGCTCGCCGAGGGCGCTACCGCCAAACAACCGGCCAAGCTCATGCTGATGCGTTCGGTGTCCGCCAACAACGGCACCGGCGTCCTGGCCAGCGGCAACAGGGCGGCCATCCTGATGCGTCAAATGGCGGTCAGTGGGAACGGCACCGGCTGGAAGGCCGAAAACGCGGGCATGGTCTCGAGCTATGGCGACAACAGCATCGATGCCAACACTGATAATGGGGGAAACCCGCCGGTGATCCCGACGCGGTGACGTCCCGTCGGTAATCAACGCGGCGGCCCCCCGTCGCGATTGCGACCGGGCCGCCGGCAGTTGGCACGGCGGCCGCGGCCCGCGCTGTCCCGGAATGCGACAGTAAAAGCCCTGCAAGGCCCCGGGAAAGGTCTGTGCTTAAGCTGTGGAACGAGTCTGGAACGAATCGCGGCCGAATCGGCGACTCGATGGCTGTATGAGTTCGTTCACGGCGATATCTCGCGGGTGTAAACCGGGACGCCACTAAATCCAGTAGACCGGCTGCGCAGCGCGACTCTTTGTTGCCGCGATCCGTTAACGTACGGGCAGCGATGGGGCGCCCGGGGCGCTACTGGGTCCTGCTGCCGTTGCCGGCCTGTGGATTGGCCGTGGTCAGGAACTGCGTGGCCTGCACGATCCCGGTTCCCAGCGGGGTCGGCACCGAGAACCGGTACGGCACCATCAGCCGCGTCCCCGCGATCGGCGCCAGCCAGACCTCCGCGTCGCGCATATCGGTGAGATACTTGATCACCGGACGGTCGGGGACATGCCCGGCGACCGGCGCGAAATAGAGCGCGCAGACCACGACCGCCCCCTGGTAGCCCTTTTCCGACTTGACCTTGTCCAGCCGCTTGAAGGCGAACTGCAGGTCGTAGCGCATGCGCCCGTCGAAGATCGCAACCTTGCGCGGGCAGGCCTCCGGCACAAAAGTGTCGCCGTTGCCGGGGACCTTCATCAGCGAGGCGGTCAGCGGATCGGCGATGCCCCGGCGATGCGCTTCCGTGATCGGAACCCGCTCGGGGATCTGGATCGTGGGCGGCTCGGCGGCATATTCCTTGACGGCGCCGGCACTCATCACCATGCGCACGTCGTCGTACTTCTTGTCCGTGGCGATGCTGGACGCATAGGAGGTGGCGCTGAGCTGGCCGGCGTGAACCGTGCCGCGCACGGCGCTCGAGCCCTGGCCGCGGGTGAACAGCCGCAGCACTCCGGAGGTTGCGCCGCTCACCGCCGAGGTGAACTGATCGTCGCGGACATCGACCAGCCACGTGCCCTTGCCAAACGCCACGCCGCCGAGCGTGACGTTATAATGGCCATCGAGCCTGCCCTGAGCATGGGCGCGGGAACCGGCATCGCCGAGCAGCGCGGCGAGCATGGCGCCGCCGGTCGCGACAGCAAATCGAACGAAACGGCGTGACGTCACCTGGCACGTCCCCTTGCGTTCAGGGCTGGCATCGAGCGCTCGGCTCGCCGCGAAGCCCTTGGCGGCAGACGAGGATTCGGCCATCCGGCGACGAATCCCCTCACTTTTGCCGCGTCATCTTGGCCCGATCAAGGCAATTTGCCGTAACCGGCGGGCGGTCGCCGCCGCGCCGGGCACGAGTCCGCGCCCGCAGCCTGGTCGAACCGGCGGGCTCCCGCGTCCGCCTCCGGCTTGACGCCCCGGCGGGCCTTCACCTATACGTCCGCGGGCTCTCCGCGAGCCCAAGTCCTTCGAGAGACTGGTCCTTCGGCGGCGCCGTGAGCGCGGCCCCAGAGCTACAAAGGTATTGCCCATGGCGTGGCGTTGCGAACTGACTGGCAAGACGGCGCAGGTCGGGCACAAGGTGAGCCATTCCAACCGCAAGACCAAGCGGCGGTTCTTTCCCAACCTCCTCAACGTCACCATGATGTCGGACGTGCTCGGCCGCTCGTTCCGCCTTCGGGTCTCGGCCCATGCCCTCAAGACAGTCGACCATCGCGGCGGGTTCGACGCCTTCCTGATGAAGGCCAAGGACGATGAGCTCGCCCCCAAGGTGCTCGAGCTCAAGCGGCAGATCAAGAAGAAGCGCGTAACGACGGAAGCGAAGGAAGCGGCGACTAGCGAATAGCCGTCAGGCGCGCAGCTCTATTCGCTCATACCCACTCGCCATTCACGGCTCCGCCGGTCCAGCCGCAGGGTGGGCAAAGTCGCTCGCGCGTGACGCTCCGCGTGGGCACGGCGCACGATAGACTTTGCCCACGCGGAAAGAACTCGGCCGGCGCCTTTGCCCACCCTTGTAATAGCAAAATCGATTATCGTTTGGGTGTTCCGAAAGGAATGGCCTGCCGCGGACGGCCGTCCGCGGCAGGCCGCTGGCGATCGGATCGTGCCCACCCTGAACAGGTCGTGGCTGCCCGGTAGCGGGATCGCGCCAGCACCTTCATCGGACCCGGATGGTTGCCGGAACAACTTGGTTCGCTTCACAAGGCAGGGTCGACGAAGATGACACAGACTATCACGACGACGGCTGGAATCGATACTTCCAAACTCAAGCTCGACATCGCGGTTCACGACCGCGCCGAACGTTGGCAGGTCGCCAATGCGTTGCCCGGCTGGCGCACGCTCGCGGCCATCCTGGCGAAGGCCGGCGTGACGCGCGTCGGCATCGAGGCGACCGGCGGTTATGAACGCGGCGTGGTGGAGCATCTGCGGGCGGCGGGCTTCATCGTCCTCGTGCTGCAGCCGATCCAGGTCAAGGCCTATGCGCGGATGCATCTGCGCCGGGCCAAGAACGACGCGCTCGA
>JAXDOD010000113.1:0-21146 GCA_034669045.1 Alphaproteobacteria bacterium | reverse complement strand
CCGAAAACCGCATGGTGGTCGGCCTCAACCGCTTCGACTGGGAGGCGGCACACTGCAGCACGACCCCGCAATTCCGCCGACGCCGTGCGGCGCTGCGGTTCGACCGGGTGTCGGCCTGCAAGTGCCGCGATCTGAGTGCGGTGCAGAAGGACCAGGTCCTCAATCTGCTCGCGGTCGAATTCGAGTTGAAGGACGAGCCGGCCGGCACCGTGACGCTGACCTTCTCCGGCGGCGGCGCGTTGCGGCTTGAGGTCGAATGCCTCGAAGTCGAACTGGCCGATCTCGGTCCCTGCTGGGGCACTGATTGCTGCCCCGAGCACGTGGTGGACGTGGAGCCTGCGCAAGTGGAACGGCCACCCGACGGGTTGACCAAACAGGGTTGACGCGCGCTCAAGCGCGGGCCATTGAGCCTTGAAGCCGGGGATCGTCTCCGGCGCGGGCTGCGCGCATGCCGATACGCCTCGACAACCGATCCGCGGATTTCGCCGCGCGCTTCACCGCATTTCTCGCCACCAAGCGTGAGAGTGCGCCGGACGTCGAGCAGGCGGTGCGCGCCATCATTGACGATGTGCGCCGGAATGGCGATCGCGCGCTGATTGCGCTCAGCCGCAAGTTTGATCGCATCGATCTCGACAAGGTGGGTATTCGTGTCACCGCGGACGAGATCGATGCCGCGACCGCATTGTGCGACCGCCGCGCGCTCGATGCGCTGACGGTCGCGCGCGACCGCATCCAGGCCTATCACCAGCGGCAGAAGCCCGCGGACGACCGCTTCACCGACGCGCTCGGCGTCGAGCTCGGCCATCGCTGGAACGCGATCGAGGCGGTCGGGCTTTATGTGCCGGGCGGCACCGCGGCCTATCCGTCCTCGGTGTTGATGAACGCCGTGCCGGCGAAGGTCGCCGGCGTGCCGCGCGTCGTGATGGTGGTGCCGTCGCCGGACAACAAGCTGGTGCCGCTGGTGCTCGCCGCCGCGAAGCTTGCCGGCGTCGACGAGGTCTATCGCGTCGGCGGCGCCCAGGCGGTGGCTGCGCTCGCCTACGGCACCGAAACGATCAAGCCGGTGGCCAAGATCGTCGGACCGGGCAACGCCTATGTGGCGGCGGCCAAGCGGCTGGTGTTCGGCAAGGTCGGCATCGACATGATCGCGGGCCCCTCCGAGGTGCTGATCCTGGCCGACCGCACCGGCAATGCGGACTGGATCGCGGGCGATCTCCTGGCGCAAGCCGAGCACGACGCCAGCGCGCAGTCGATCCTGATCACCGATGACGCCGCTCTGGCGGCAAGCGTGGAGAAGGCGGTCGCGTCGCAGCTCGCGACGCTGCCGCGCGCGGCGGTCGCGGGCGCCTCGTGGCGCGATTTCGGTGCCGTGATCCTGGTCGGCGCGCTCTCGGAGGCGGTGCCGCTGGTCGACGCCATCGCGCCCGAGCATCTCGAGATTGCGGCCGAGGACGCCGAAGCGCTCGCCGGCAAGATCAGGAACGCGGGCGCGATCTTCCTCGGCGCCCATACGCCGGAAGCGATCGGCGACTATGTGGGCGGCTCGAACCATGTCCTGCCGACGGCACGCTCGGCGCGCTTCTCCTCCGGCCTCGGCGTGCTCGACTTCATGAAGCGCACCTCGATCCTCAAGTGCGGGCCCGAGCAGCTTCGCGCGCTCGGCCCGGCCGCGATCGCACTCGGCGAAGCGGAAGGGCTCGACGCCCACGCCCGCTCGGTGGCGATGCGTTTCAACCCGCGATGACGCGCGCTCCACGCGCGCCCGGCAAGACATCCCGCCGTCTGGTGGCGGTGACTCTGGACGAGAATTCGATCGGCCGCTCGGGTCCCGATATCGAGCACGAACGCGCCATCGCGATCTACGATCTGCTGGAGGAAAACTCCTTCGTGCCGCAAGGCGCCGCCCGCGGCCCCTTCAAGCTTCATCTGAGCATCACCGGCAGCCGCCTCGTCTTCGACATCCGGCTCGCCAACGACGCGCCGGTGATGGCGCATCTGCTCTCGCTCACGCCGCTGCGGCGGATCGTGAAGGACTATTTCCTGATCTGCGACAGCTACTACGAGGCGATCCGCAGCGCGACGCCCGAGCGCATCGAGGCCATCGACATGGGCCGGCGCGCGCTCCATGACGAGGGCTCGCGGCTCCTGATGGAACGGCTCAAGCGCAAGGTCGCGGTCGACTTCGAAACCGCGCGCCGGCTGTTCACGCTCATCTGCGTGCTGCACTGGAAGGGGTGATACGTGGGCGAACCCGAGCCCTCCCAGGCAGCATCGCGGCCGCGCGCCGTGCTCTTCGCCTGCGGCCGGAACTCGGTGCGCTCGCCGATGGCGGCGGCGCTCGCGCGCTACCTGGTCGGGCCGTCGCTGGCGGTGGCCTCCGCCGGCGTGCGCAAGGGCGATCTCGATCCGTTCGCGGTCGCCGCCATGGCGGAGCTCGGCCTCGACATCGCCGGGCACCAGCCCACCACCATCGAGGAGCTCGAAGATTGGGATGGCCTCGACTTCGACCTGATCGTCACGCTGGCGCCCGAGGCACACCACAGGGCGATCGAGCTCACCCACCGGCTCCCCGCCGCGGTGGAATATTGGCCGACCGCCGACCCGACCGTGATCGAAGGCAACCGCGAGCAGCGGCTCGACGCCTATCGCGCGGTGCGCGACCAGCTCCTGGCGCGGATCAAGGCGAGGTTTGCGGCCTAGCGCGCATCCCGTGGGGGCTGGTCCACGACCTCATCCGCTCATTCCCGCGCCAGCGAGAATCCAGGAGTCGCGTGCGCTGATTCCTCGATCGCTTGCGGCCGTTGTGAAGCGCGTCCGATTCCGCTAGCGTCCGCGCCGCCTGAGCCGGGCTGCAAGCACGGCGCTCATGCGCAGCAATCCTGACGAGATGACATGATCGGCCGCCCGAAACTCGTCCTCGCCTCCGGCTCGCCGCGCCGGGTCATGCTGATCAATCAGGCGGGGATCGAGCCCGACGCGCTGCGTCCGGCCGATATCGACGAGACGCCCAAGCGCGGCGAGCTGCCGCGCGCCTGCGCCAACCGGCTGGCGCGGGCGAAGGCCGAGGCCGCGCTCGAAATGGTGCGGATCGATGACGAGCTCAAGGGCTCCTACATCCTCTCCGCCGACACGGTGGTCGCGGTCGGCCGGCGCATCCTGCCCAAGGCCGAGCTGCTCGACGAGGCGGCGCAGTGCCTGCGGCTCCTGTCCGGACGCAATCACCGCGTCCACACCGCCGTCTGCCTGATCACCCCGGGCGAGGCGTTCCGGCAGCGCCTGGTCGAGACCAAGGTGCGATTCAAGCGGCTGTCGGACGAGGATGTCGAAGCCTACCTCGCCTCCGGCGAATGGCGCGGCAAGGCGGGCGGCTACGCCGCGCAGGGCATCGCCGGCAGCTTCATGGTCAAGATCGTCGGGTCCTATTCCAACGTGGTCGGGCTGCCGCTCTATGAGACCACCACGCTGCTGCTGGGCGAGGGCTTCCCGATCCGCTTCGGATGGCTCAACGCGGTGTGAGGGCGCACGGCTGGCGCGGGCGCCGTCGCATCGCCATATCGCAGACATGACGGAACGCACCGGCCAGCCTCACGTCCCAAAATGCGCGATCTGCGGCAAGCCGGCCGTGGACCGCTACCGGCCGTTCTGCAGCAAGCGTTGCGCCGACGTCGACCTCCACCGCTGGCTCAAGGGCGCCTATGTGGTGCCGGGCAAGGCCGAAGAAGACGAGGATGGGGCACCGCGCGATGCCCCGGCGCCGCCCGACCAGCGCGAACCTTGAAGCAGGACGCGGCCGCACGACGAGTGCGAGCGTCGGGCCGGCCACGAACGCGGCCGCACGATGCATCCCGTCTGGGTTGCTCCACGACCTCACCCGCTCATTCCCGCGCAAGCGGGAATCCAGGAGTCGCTCGCGCTCATTCCTCCATCTCTTGCGCTGGGTCCCCGCTTGCGCGGGGGAACGAGCGACCGATTACACGAGCGGAGCATGCTCTGGCTGTACGCGCTTGCTGGACCGGGCGTCCGGGGCTTGCTGGACAGGCCGCCAGCGTGCCTCTATAACCCGCGCGCTCTGCAAACGCCCGCCGTCCGGCGGGCGCGGCGCCCAGGTAGCTCAGTTGGTAGAGCACTGCACTGAAAATGCAGGTGTCGGTGGTTCAAATCCGCCCCTGGGCACCACCCCTGTCCGCCTGCTTCACCTTGGCGCGCGTCAGGCTGGCGCGACCCGCGCCGTGTTCGCGGCCGCCGGCTAGCCGCGCCGCCGGCCACTGCGAATGTCGGCGTGCCCGGCGTGCAAAGGCCGCATGAGGCTCGCCATCGCTTGGCCGCATTCGCGTCCCGTGGTTGCGGTCCAACCGGTGCATTGCGCGATCGCTGCGAGCACGCCCGGTCCGGGGGCCGAGAATCGGTTAGCATCCCCTCATGGCGGACTGAGGAAGGCATCGGGTGAAGGCTTTGCACGTCGCGATCGTTGCCGCCGTGGGCTTGACGCTTGGCGTCGTCGGCGGGCTTTCGCTGTTGGACAAGGACCCGTTTTCCACGCCGCCGCCGCCGCCGCCGGTCACCGAGGAGCATGCCGAGAGCGAGAGCGCGGAACAGCTCTCGGTCGTGCGCGAGGACGCGCGCACCTTCAGCATCACGCGCCCGGGGGCGCCGAGCGCCCGCGTGACGTTCCTGACACCCACGGCCTTCCGCATCCACGTCCCCGGCCCCGATGAACCGGCGAAGCTGCCGGATTACATGCGGGTCAAGACGGACGAGTCCTTTCCCCCCGTGCAGGTGCATCTCGACGCGCGCCATTACGGCGCGACCTTCAAGACCGCCGACGTCGACATCCAGGTCGTGGCGACCGAGGATCTCATTTCCGTCAACGTGACGACGGCGTCGAAGACGCTGGTCGGCAACTGGAAGATCGATCCCGTCCGCCGGCTGGCCTGGCTCGATCTCGCGGCCGACGAGCACGTCTACGGCTTCGGCGACAAGCGCGCGGCGCTCGACCAGCGCGGCCACAAGATCGAGATGCTCAACCGCGACGCTTTCGCGAGCGAGAACAACGAGAGCTACAAGAGCATCCCGTTCTACCTGAGCAGCGCCGGCTATGGCCTGTTCTTCCACAATTTCTATCCCTCGCTGTTCGATATCGGCTCCTCGACGCGCGGCACGCTGGCCTTGAAGGCGACCGCCGGCGACATGGACTTCTATGTCTTCGTCGGCGAGCCCAAGGACGTGGTGTCGCAATACACCGAGCTGACCGGCCGGCCTGCCATGCTGCCGCGCTGGGCTTTCGGCTACCATCAGGCCAAGGCGTCCTACGAAGGCCGCGACGCCTTCAAGGTGGCGGCCGAGATGCGCCGCCGCCAGCTTCCGGTCGACGTCATCTATTACGACGACCTCGACGAGGAGGCGACCGACAAGGAGTTCATCGACGCGCTCTGGAAGCAGCATCGCGTGCGTCTCACCCACGGCTTCGGCATGCCCATGTTCGGGAGCTTCAAAGGCAGCGACGATTCCAAGCTCCTCACCGATCTGGCGGCGCGCGATTTCGTGATGGTGGACAAGGACGGCCAGCCGGTGATCGGCGCCGACGAACACGTCGATTCCACCGGCAGGAACAGCGCGGTGGCCTATCTCGACTACTTCTCCAAGCGCGCGGTGGATCACATCTTCAAGGCGAAGTGGAACGACGCGCTCGAGAACGGCGCCATCCTGGGCATGGTCGATTTCGGCGAGATGGACCACGTGCGCAACGCCGAGAACAAGTTCTGGCCGAGCCTCGGCCTGTCGGTCGCGCAGACGCGCAACCTGTACGGGCTGGTCTATCCCCTGGCCGTCATCAACGGCGTCCAGCAGCGCACCCGCGGGCGCATCACCGGGATGGTGCGGCCGGGATTTGCGGGGACGCAGCGGCTGGGCTGGTCGACCACCGGAGATTCGCTGCCGACCTATCGGAACTTCCGCGCCCACACCCGCGCCATGCTCAACCTGACCCTCTCCGGCTTCTCCAACGTCGGACAGGATATCGGCGGCTGGGACAAGAAGGGCCCCGACATCCTCTACGCCCGCTGGTTCGCGGCCGGCACGTTCCATCCCTTCATGTGGTCGCACGGGCAGGGCGACCACGAGCCCTACGCCCACGGCGAGGCGGTCGAGAAGGCCGCCCGCTCGTTCCTCAATCTGCGCTACCGGCTCGTGCCCTACCTGTATTCGCTGCATGAGCTGGCGCACCGGACCGGCGTTCCGGTGCTGCGCTCGTTCCCGCTGCAGGAGCCCGCCGATCCGTCCGCCCATCATGTCGACGATCAGTTCTTCGTCGGCGACGACCTCATGGTGGCGCCGCTGTTCAACGACGGCGGCGATCGCAAGGTCGTCCTGCCCAAGGGCCTCTGGTACGACTTCTTCGGCGAGCTGGCGCCGACCACGGGCGGCGGCGAGGTCGAGCGCACGTCGGTCGCGCTCGACCGCCTGCCGGTCTATGTGCGCGCGGGCGGGGTGATCCCGCTCGGTCCGGCCATGCAGCACACCGGCGAGAAGCCGGTCGATCCCTTGACGGTTCACGTCTACAGCTTCGGCGCGCCGGAGGAGGGCGTCGAGGCGCGCGAGCGCGAGTTCGCGCTCTATGAAGACGACGGCCTCACCGCCGACTACCGCAGGCGCAGGTTTCAGCGCACCTCGTTGCGCTTTCTGCAAGCGCAGGATTCGGTCCGCTTCGAGATCAGGGCGCAAAGCGGCGACGGGCAATACTGGAGCGTGTCCAGCCGCGGCTACGCGCTGCACTTCCACGGCGTGCAGCGGCCGACGCAGTCGGTGCGGCTGGACGGCCTCGAGATCCCCTTCGCGGAGACGCCGAACGCGGCCGCTCCCGGCGCGAGCTGGTCGCTCGACGTCAACTCGGGCGACATCGTGGTGTCGATTCCGCGCTCCGCCAGCCGCACCTTCGTCGTGGAGTTCGCGACCGAAGCGGCATGGACCTGCGCCGGGCGCTGTTGATCGCGCCCCGCCCGATCGGCCCTCGATCACGGTTCGACGTGCCCTTCGAGGCCTGGAACTTTGCCGCGAGCGGACCGTTATCGACGCGAGTTCGTAATGAGTGGACGAAACGGAGGAGCCGTCATGGCTCAGGTCATCGCGCGGTGCTCGCTCACCGGTCACTACATGTTCTTAGGCATGGACGTCGACGCGGAAAAGTTCGTCAGCCTTCCCGACCCTCTGGCCCGGAAGCTGTGCCCGTTCTGCTCGACAGAGCACTTCTGGCACAAGAAGGATGCCAAGCTCGTCAATCGCCGGCCGGTCGTTCGCAACGGCGCGCAACGGGCGCTCTGAGCAGGCGCAAGCTCTGGGCAGCGCAAAGGGAAACGCGCCGCCGGGTTCTAGGCGCCCCGCTGCATGAAGCATTCGGTCTCGATCGGAATCTTGGAATCGGGCGGCGGCAGGTTGCGCCGGAACGTGCGCGTCTGCTTGTAGCCCTGCTTCTCGCAGGAAATCTCGACGTCCTTGGGGTCGATCTCCTTGCCGAAGCCGGGCACCTTGTAGGCGCCGAGCGCGTCGGTGCGGGTGACCACGCCGCCGCGATCCTTCACCGCTACGGTGACCTTGGCGTCGGGCACGGTGCCGCCGCTGCCGTCCTTGACGAAGCCGAAATAGGGCGGGCCCTCGTCCTCGCTGGTGTCGTCGTCGTCCCCGAACCCGGAGCCGCCGGCCCAGGCCAGCGTCGCCGCCACGCACAGCATTCCCGTCACCACGCTCGCGATCGACGCGCGCCCACCTCGGAATTTCATCCAGACCTCCTGCACTGGCCAGCGGCCGGCCGATTCTTAGCTGTCGACAAGCTTGCCGCGAGTTCGGCTCCCACCGTTGGCGTGACGCGCCGCTGGCTCGATTTCTTCTACCTTAAAAGCACTTGAATGACCACTGGGCAGATGGAGGCTGCGTTCTTTCGGCACAGCGCCCGCGATTGACACCACGATGGCCGCGAGGTCGACGTTCGATACCACCGGCCGCACTTGCGTGCTTACGGGTGCAGCCACCACTGCCTGAGATCCCAAATCAGGTAGGGAATGGCCAGGACAGGGATCAGCCAGACCAGCGTGAGCGGAATCCTCCTGGTCGTGCTCTCAGGAAGCAGCGCGGCAAGGAAACCCACGGCCGTGGCCACGACGAGAGTCGTCACGGTCCAGCCGTACCAGTACATGGCAGGACCCTCGCCGCTTCTGCCCGGTCCCCAGCCCCACTCGAAGCGGCTCACCGCGGGATGATAGGTGAACACCGGCCAGTTCATCAGCAGGCAGATCGAGTAAGTCAGGGTGCCGACCACAGCGAACGTGATGGCGAAGGCTCTGAATTTTGTCGACGACGCCAATGACGATGGAGCCGGCGTTGCTCTGGTCGTGCTCATACGAAGCCCCGGGTGTTGTTGAGGACGTGGCCAACGATGAAGAGGAACCAGCACGCGACGGCCAGATACACCGTTACGATCTTGCGTGCCGTGTCGTATTCCGGGTTCTGAGCGTTCTTCCAGAAGTACCAGTAGGCCGGGAGGAGCACCAAGCCTATGGACGCGACATGCTCCTTGAAATCGAAGAAGCCTTGCGTTTTCCAATGTCCGGCCTGCTCAATCGGAATGCGGATGTAGACGCGATATTTGATGTAGATGAACGAGCCCACGATAAAGGTGAGCACCCACAGGACGCACACTGCCGCGGCGTAGCCGGCTGCGGGCACGGCGCGAAAGCGGGTCACGAAGCCTCCTGGCCCGGCCACTTTACGCACCGGCATCAAGACGGACACCGCCTGGTGCGTAAGCGCCCCGAGCAGACCGACCGCAAGCATCAGGTGGACCAACAGCCATATCGTCCAAAACGTGGATACGGATACAATGTCCATAGGCCTCCCCATTTCTGACGGCCGTATCGACATCCACGACACGGCGTCGATGTTATCGGGTTCTGATCTGTTGAGTTCCGATAGTCTCGTCACGGCCCCACGGCGCGCGTGGCTTCCGTCCCTTCATATTTGTTGCCTGATCCTATCGTTGTCCAATCCGCTGCGCAATTTCCCGCCTCGAACGGGAAAACGGAATTCATCAAAAAGGGGTGGGAGTAATTGACGCGGGGAGCGCGACCCATGGCGAACCCAAACCCGACCGGGGCTCGGAGGGGCGCTCCTTCGAACGCGATCCCTTGGATGCGATTGAGGGTCTTGCGCGCCTCGCGCATTGCGATTCGTCAATGAAGCGGACAGGTGCCGCCGTCATGATGTCTATCCGGCATCATCCCTCCAAGGAGACTGCGTAAGCGCTTCTCGGCCTTTGGTCCGGGAACATTCTCCCCGAATGAGCACGAGGTTGGTTCGCGCCGTGCAGGTCGTCAGGGCGACCGATGGCCGCCGGCGGCGATATTGGGCAGCCGCGGGCAGCCGTGGACAGGCCCTGCAGATTGTGGGGCCGCTCATCCCAAGCGGGTACTTGGCTACCCTCACAGGCCGCCGGCTTACGGCGGCACAAGTGGCAGCTTTGAAGCTACACGCAGGGCGTGCCAAAGAGTTGCAGGGCGTGCCAAAGAGTTAATGGACAAACCGAAAAGTTCAAACCGAGGCACTCCCCCCGCGCCGGACAAGTAATGACCGCGCCGCAATTAGGCTATAGTGGCTCGTCGCCCGAGCTGAACTCTGGAATGCTCAGACCATGCGGTCCGCCCGGAAGTCTGCGATTCGCCTCCTTCAGCTCATGATGGTCGCTTCGATCGTCCTGCCGGCGTCCCTGTTCAGCTTCGCGGCCTGGTTGAGCTATCGCCACACCTATGAGCTGGCGGACGACCGCATCGAGCGCTCGCTCGACATCGTGCACGAGCACGCGCTCAAGGTTTTTCAGACGGTCGAGCGGGCGATCGCGGAAATCGACGAGGTCCTGCGCGGCCTCTCGGACGACGACATCCGCGCGCAGGAGCAGCGCCTGCACGAGCGCTTCCGTCAGATCGTCGCCGCGCTGCCCCAGATCCAGGCCATCGTGGTCGTCGACCGCGAGGGCCGACGGCAGGTCGCAAGCATGCTCTATCCCGTGCCGCGGGACCCCACCGTCAGCGATCGCAGCTTTTTCCGGGCGCACGTCGACGCCAACGTCGGCACCTATGTGAGCGAGGTGCTGGTTCCGCGCTCGCCCGCGATCGGCAAGAATTTCTTCAACCTGTCGCGCCGCCGCACGGCCGCGGACGGATCGTTCAACGGCGTCACGGCGGTCGCCGTGCTGCCCGGCTACTTCGAGGAGTTCTACCACCGCATCGGCCGCACCCCCGGCAATCTCTATGCGATGACGCGCGAGGACGGTGTCATTATTGCCCGCTATCCGGTTCGCAACAGTCCGACGCAGAACCTGGATTCGAGCGCCGCGCTGCTTCGCGAGATCGGCAAGGGCCTGGAGCAGGGCCTCTACACGGTGCAGTCGCAGATCGACCATCTCGACCGGCGCACCGGCTATCGCAAGATGACCGGCTTCCCGGTTTACGTGACCGCCGGCACCGAAACCTCGGCGATCCGGGCCGAATGGCTCACGGCCATGACCAGCCATCTGATTTTCGGGCTGCCGGCGACGTTCTTGCTGTTCGCCATCATCGGGCTCGCGCTCGAGCGCACGCGGCGGCTCTATGTCGAGGCCGAACGGCGCGAGACCGCGGAGGCGGCGCTGCGCCAAGCCCAGCGGCTCGAGGCGATCGGGCAAATGACCGGCGGGGTGGCGCACGACTTCAACAATCTCCTGATGATCGTGAGCGGCAGCGTCCAGCGCCTGCGGCGCGAGCTTTCCGCTGAGAAGCATGTCCGGCTCCTCGACATGATCATGACCGCGACGCAGCGCGGCGAAAGTCTCACCCGGCAGTTGCTCACCTTCTCGCGCCGGCAGACGCTCACCCCGGCCGTGATCGATCTCACGCGATGGCTCCCCGAGCTCAAGGAAATGCTCAGCCGCTCGCTGCGCGGCGACATCGAGACCGAGGTTGTCGCGCCGCGCAGGAGCTGCGCGGTCAAGGTCGACGCGAGCGAGCTCGAATTGGCTTTGCTCAATCTGGCGGTGAATGCGCGCGACGCCATGCCGAGCGGCGGAAGCCTCCACATCACCGCCAAGCCGGTGGTGCTCAGAGGCCACGCCGCGGAGGAGGGCCTGCGCGGAGAGTTCGTCGCCATCCGTGTGGCCGACAACGGGGTCGGCATTCCGGCCGAAGCTCTTCCGCACGTGTTCGAGCCGTTTTTCACCACCAAGGAGGTGGGCAAGGGCACCGGCCTGGGGCTCAGCCAAGTCTACGGCTTCGCCAGGCAATCGGGCGGCACCGTGACCGTCACCAGCACGGTCGGGCGCGGCACCGTCATCACGCTGTACCTGCCGCTGACCCGGGAAGCGCCGGCCGAGGCGGTCGTGCAACCCGAAGCCGACGTGGCGCCGCAACAGACCGGCACGGTGCTCCTGGTCGAGGACAACGATGAGGTCGCGGAGGTCTGCAACGCCTACTTCCAGCAGCTCGGCTATGGCGTCAAACGCGCCGCCGGCGCCCAGGAGGCGCTGGAATTCCTGGAGAACGAGGGGCCGGTGGATCTTGTCTTCTCCGACATCCTCATGCCCGGCGTCATGAACGGCCTTGCCTTGGCGCATGCCATCCGCGATCGCTTCCCCGGCATGCCGGTGCTGCTCGCGACCGGCTACAGCAGCAGCGCCCAGGACGCGGTGCGCGAGGGCTTCGTCGTGCTGCAGAAGCCGTTCGAGCTCGCCGCGCTGGAGGCGAGCCTGCGCGAGGCGCTGCGCGGGAAGCAGCCGCCGGGCGAGGTGCGCAAGGAACGCGCGGTCGGGTAGCGCCCATCTGTCGACCGTCGTTTGCTACGCCGCGGAGACCGCTTCTTGCGCTTGCGGGTGGGTCACGCGCCTTGCGGATCGATCCGCAGCGCTTGGCACATGCGGGTGTGCATATTGTAGGTGCCCACCAGCACGGTCAATTCGACGATCTGACGCTCGCTGAAATGCGGCCGCAGCGCGTCGAACACCGCATCAGAAACGTCGACCTCGCGGGTCGAGGCGTCCGTGAAGGCCAGTGCCGCGCGCTCGCGCTCGCTGAAATACGCGCTGGAGCGCCAGTCGGCCAGCGCGTCGCATTCGGCCTGCGTCAGTCCCTCGGGCAGCGCCAGCAGCGGCACGTGCTGCTTGACCACATAGCTGCAACGGTTGAGGTGGCCGACGCGGATGATGACGATCTCGCGCAGGCGGCCGTCGAGCTCGACCTTCCAGCGCGCCGCATTGATCAGGTCCAGCCAGACCTCGGCGATGGTCGGGCTGTGCAGCAGCAGCTTGTAGACGTTGATCACCGTGCCGCGGCGTCCGCTGCGGATCTTGGCGACGATGGGCGCGAGCGCGGAATCGGCGTCAGGCTCGATCAGGGACACGCGGGCCATGCGGTGCGACCGAGCCGTGGTGTTGGATCTGGCGGCCTCGCCGCGGCGGCCAGGGACCTATTTCGTGCCGGTGGTGGGCGGCGCCGGATCGCCGTCGCCGTTGCCGTCCATGTAGTTGCTGCCGTAGCTCAGCAGCGTGCCGCCGTTCGCGGTGAACCAAGTCGTGCCGTTTCCGGTCACCACCGATTCCGCCACCCGAAGCGTTGCGCCCGGCCCGGTGGCGCGGAGGCCTGTGGAGCTGTTGAGCGCCGCCGATCGCACCACCATCAGGCTGGTCGGGGTCAGCGATGCGACGGTGCCGGCATAGAACGCGAACTGCGCGTGGTTGCTGGCGACGCTGTCCTCGATGGTCCCCCTGACGGTCCCGGTGCTCAGATCGCCGCGCAGGTAAATGCCGGACTGCGAGTTGTGCGCCTCGACCCGGTTGAAAACCGCCTGCACCGTGCCGGAGCCGGTGGGATGGACATAGATCGCGTAGTCGTTGGGAATATCGGACACCAGCGTGTTCGACACCGCAAGCGTGCTCGAGGCGTTGGGCACGAACAGGATGCCGTGGGTGGTGAGATTGCGGATCACGCAGTTCTCGATGGTCAGGCTCTTGCCGGTGTTGAACTGAATGCCTTTGACGCCGACGCCGGTGCCTTCGATGATCAGTCCCCGCAGGTTGACCGCATCGTCCACCCCGGCATTGATGGTGATGCCGGTCAGCCCCGCGCCCACCAGCACGCCGGCCGAGCCGACGCCATCGTTGACGATGCTGATCGCCTTGTCGATCACGACCGTGCCGTAGCCGGCCGGGTCGAGCATGTTGATCTCGCCTTTGGCATTGGTCTTGAGGATCGCCCCGGCCAAAGTCCGGCACGGCTGGGCGCGCGAGCAGGGGTTGCTGTCGGAGCCGTTCGCCGAGACGAATGTGCGGGCCGCTTGCGCCTGCGCCGCCTCCGGCTCGAGGCCGAGCGAAAGCAGGGCCGCGGCGGCGAGAAGATGGGTGGCTTTGATCATGATCGGTCCTCGGGGGACGGCCCGTTCAATTGGCGGACTGCACCTGCCGGCAGCATAGCGCACGGCATGCGCCGTCGCCAGCCCCGGCGCGACAGTGGGGCGGCGGCTCACTTCACCAGTTTCACGCCGGTGACGGCCTCGAGATTCTTGTAGTCGATCAGCTCGCGGTCGGCTTTCGACAGGTTGAGCGAATCGAGGATCTGCAGCGTCAGGCGCGGATACATCGTCCCGCCCTCGGGATCGAACGGGCAATCCGACGCGAACAAGACTTTCTCGCGCGGGAAGAACTCCATGCCGCACTTGGTCGCCGGCACGCCGCCGAAGGCCGCGGTGTCGGCCCAGAAATCGTTCTTGAAATAGTCGAGCGGGCGCTTCTTCAGACTCTTGCGCAGCGACACATAGTCCTCGTCGGTGGTGCGCGAGCCCATGACGTCGTTGCCCGGTCCGATCCGGCCTTCGACCATCGGCACGATGCCGGCGAAATGGTGCGTGATGATTTTCAAATTGGGATGGTCGTCCATGATCTTCGAATAGACCAGGCGCATCATCGCGGTCGCGGTCTCGTAGGACCAGCCGAACGTCCACCAGATCTCGTACAGCGATTTCTTCTCGTCGATGTAGTCCGGCATGTTGGCGCCGCGCGCCGGGTGCAGCCAGACCGGCTTGCCGAGCTCGTTCATCTTTTTCCAGAACGGCAGGTATTGCGGCCGGTCGAGCGGCTTGCCGGCGACATTGGTGTAGATCTGCACGCCGAGCGCGCCGGCCTGGATGGCGCGTTCGGCTTCCTGCACGCCGGCGTCGGGCGCATCGAGCGAAATCTGCGCCACCCAGCCGGGGAAATGGTCCTTCTCCTTGGCGCACAGTTCGGCAAATCCGTCATTGACGATGCGGATGAGCTCGTCGATCTCCGCCGGGGTCTTGGCGAAGGTCTCCACCGGCGGCTGCGGGTAGGAGAGGATCTGCTGATAGTCCTTGTGGCCGTCGATGATCTTCTTGCGATAGTCGAGATCGTAGAGCGCCGGCAGCGAACGCACGCGCTTGCCCATGTCCTTATAGTCGCCGGCGACCTCCAGCATCCTGTCAAAGAACTTCTTTGGGAAAAAATGCGTGTATGCGTCGATGCGCATTGTCGGGTTCTCCGGTCTCTGCGCCGGCTTGGCGGGCGCTCGTTTCGGTCGGGCCGGCGGGGAAGGGGCGGCGGTGGGTGGCGCTTGTTATCGCGTCGGGGGGTGAGAGTCCATGATGGCGGCGTACCGCGGCTGCAGCGTTCCGACGCAGTGCCCGCGCCTTTGACGTCAGCGGGGACTGCGCTAGCTTTGCCGCGAAGCGGCTTCGAATCACCGCGGCTCCAGGATCGCACGCCAGGCGCGCAGAGGTTGGGCGGAGGTACTCATGAACGGACGTGGCACGGCTCCATGCGCTCTCGCGACCGGCCTCGTTCTCGCCCTGTCCTCCGCGTCGGCGCCGCTGGCGCAGACCTGGCCGCAGCGCCCGGTCAAGTTCATCGTGTCGCTCGCGCCTGGCAGCGGCGCCGACATTGGGGCGCGGCTGCTCGCGGACCGGCTGGCGGCGCGTTGGGGCCATCCGGTGGTGGTGGAGAATCGTCCCGGCGGCGACGCGGTCATCGCCATCTCGACGGTCATCGGCGCTCGCGATGATCACACGCTGCTCTATACGCCCGCGTCCTCGTTCGCAGTCCATCCGTACCTTCACGACAAGATGCCCTACGATCCACGCGAGCTCGAACCCATCGCGCGGATTTCCAACACGCTCGTGGGCTTCGGCGTGCCGGCGTCGCTGAACGTCGCCTCGCTCGGCGACCTGATCACCATGGTGCGGGCGCAGCCGGGCAAGCTGAACTACTCGACCGCGACCGGCATGACCGACATCATCTTCGAAGGCTACGTCCAGAGTGCCGGGCTCCAGATCACCCGCGTACCCTACCGCGATGTCGTCGCCCCCCTGACCGATCTCGGGGAGGCGCGCATCCACGCCTATATGGGCGCGCTCGCCATCGTGCAGCCGCATGTGAACTCCGGCCGGGTCAAGCTCATCGCGATCACCAACGGAATGCGCGCGCCCACCTATCCGGATGTTCCGACCGTCGCGCAGGCCGGCTTTCCCGAGCTGACCTTCGACGGCCTCGTCGGCCTGTTCGGCCCCAAGGGTCTGGCCGTCGCCCTGCGTGAGCGGATCGCCGCCGACATCCGGGCCGTCGTCACCGATCCCGCCGTCGCCGCGCGCCTCGACGCCACCGCGCAGCTCGCCAGCCCGGGGACGCCGGACGAATTCGCCGCTTCGATCGAGGAGCAGCGCGCGAAGCTCGCCGCGCTCGCGCAGCAGCTCGGCATCAAGCCGGCGCAGTAGCCGTCAGGCGCGCGACGATGTCGGGCGGGATCGGCTGCGGTTTGAACCGGCCCGGCCGGTCCGCATCCGCCACGATCCACACACGCGACTCGAAACCTTCGACCGCCAGGGCGCCCGCCTTGGTGAGGCGGTGGCTCAGGTGGAAGCTTGAACGCCGGACCTCGGTGATGCCGGTCTCGATCACCACATCGTCGCAATAGCGCGTGGGCGCAAGAAAACGCGCCCGGGTCGCGACCACCGGGTAGCCGTCGAATTCATAGTTGCGGTAGAGCTCATGCTTGTTGATTCCGAGCGCGGCCTCGATCAGCAGCACCGTGGAATGATCGAACATCGCGAAATAGCGCGGATAGAAGACGATGCCGGCGGGATCGCAGTCGCCCCATTCGATACGCACGGTGCGGCGATGGGTGAACATGGGGCTCGCTCGTCCCGGGACGCGGGCGACGCCCGCGGGGCCGGAATCCATAACCACGGAATACGATGATTTGCATAGTCTCCGCTTTTGCGATCTTGCACGACGGATTCCGGGGCTCGCCGCACCGCAGGCGGCGTAAACTTGCCTGCGCTGCGGCGCCCTGGAATGACGGGAGAGGCCATTTGACCCCGCCCGGAACGCCCCGTAAACAACCAGCGATCTCAAGATTGGGCCCGCATCCGATGGCGCGTTTCCTGTCCCTTGCCGAGGCGGTGGAGGACACCATTCGTGATGGCGACACCGTGGCGATGGAGGGCTTCACCCATCTCATCCCCAATGCCGCCGGGCACGAAGTGATCCGCCAGCGCAGGAAGCGCCTCAGCCTGATCAAGATGACGCCCGACCTGGTCTACGACCAACTCATCGGCATGGGCTGCGTCGATAAGCTGATGTTCTCCTGGGGCGGCAATCCGGGCGTCGGTTCGCTGCACCGTTTCCGCGACGCGGTCGAGAACGGCTGGCCGCAGCCTCTGGCCATCGAGGAGCATTCCCACGCCGCGCTCGCCAATGCGTTCGAGGCCGGCGCCGCCGGGCTGCCCTGCGCGGTGTTCCGCGGCTATATCGGGGTCGACCTGCCCAAGGTCAATGCGAATATCAAGCGCGTCACCTGCCCCTTCACCGGCGAGGAGCTTGCGGCGGTGCCGGCGCTGCGGCCCGACGTCGCCGTCATCCACGCGCAGAGGGCCGACCGCGCCGGCAACATCATGCTGGAAGGAATCGTCGGCGTGCAGAAGGAGGCGGTGCTTGCCGCCAGGCGCTCGATCGTCACCGTGGAGGAGATCGTCGACGATTTCGGGCCGCGCAGCTTCAATGCCGTGATCCTGCCGGGCTGGACCGTCGGCGCCATCGCGCAGGTGCCGGGCGGCGCCTATCCGTCTTATGCGCAGGGCTACTACACCCGCGACAACGCCTTCTACATCGCCTGGGACAAGATCGCGCGCGAGCGCGACAGCTTCCTGGCGTGGATGAAGACCAATGTGCTGGAGACCGGCCCGGGCGTGTTCGCCGAGCACGTGCGCGCCCTGAGCCCAAAGGCGGCCTGATATGCTCCCGCTCACGCCGGTCCAAAGCCGCTCATTCCCGCGCAAGCGGGACTCTAGAATCGCGCTGTGGTCCTGGGTCGCCGCTTTCGCGGGGACGAGCGGAGGGATATTGCCATCATGACCGAATACACGCCGAACGAGATGATGACGACCGCGGCGGCGCGGGCGCTGCGCAACGACGACGTCTGCTTCGTCGGCATCGGCATGCCGTCGGCCGCCTCGAACCTCGCCCGGCTCACGCATGCGCCCGGCATCACGCTGATCTACGAGTCCGGCACCATCGCGACCAAGCCGGACGTGCTGCCGCTCTCGATCGGCGACGGCCAATTGTGCGAGACCGCGCTGACCACGGTCACGGTGGTGGAGATGTTCCGCTACTGGCTGCAAGGCGGGCGCATGACGGTCGGCTTCCTCGGCGGCGCGCAGATCGACCGCTTCGCCAACCTCAACACCACGGTTGTCGGCGGCTACGACAAGCCGAAGGTGCGGCTCCCGGGCGGCGGCGGCGCGCCCGAGATCGCGGTCGCCTGCGGCGAGATCTTCATCATCATGAGCCAGTCGAAGCGCAGCTTCGTCGAGCAGCTCGAATTCGTCACCTCGATGGGCCACGGCGGCGGCGGCGACCACCGCGCGCGGCTCGGCCTCAAGACCAAGGGCCCGACCAGGCTCATCACCGACCTCTGCGTCTTCGAGCCCGACCCGGCCACGAAGGAAATGACGGTGGCCTCGATCCACCCCGGCGTGACGCGCGACGAGATCGCGGCGAATACCGGCTGGCCGGTGCGCTATGCGGCCAGCGTCGCCGAGACGGCGGCGCCGGGCGCGCACGAGCTGCAGGTGCTGCGCGACCTGCACGCCCGCACCGCGCGGGCGCATGGCCAGGCGGCATAGAGGATTTCACCATGCCCGAGGCATTCATCTGCGACGGAATTCGCACCCCGATCGGCCGCTATGGCGGCGCGCTCGCCAAGGTGCGCGCCGACGATCTCGCCGCGATCCCGATCAGGACGCTGATGCAGCGGCATCCGGCGGTCGACTGGACCAGGCTCGACGACCTCTATCTCGGCTGCGCCAACCAGGCCGGCGAGGACAACCGCAATGTCGCGCGCATGGCGCTGCTGCTGGCGGGACTGCCGGACAACGTCCCCGGCGTGACCGTCAACCGGCTGTGCGCCTCCGGCCTCAACGCGGTCGGCGCCGCCGCGCAGGCGATCCGCGCCGGCGACATCGCGTTCGCGATCGCGGGCGGGGTGGAGTCGATGACGCGCGCGCCGTTCGTCACCGGCAAGGCGACGGAGGCGTTTTCGCGCACGAGCGAGACCTATGACAGCACGCTCGGTTGGCGCTTCATCAACCCGCTGATGAAGTCGCAGTATGGCGTGGACCAGATGCCCGACACCGCCGAGAACGTGGCGGAGGAGTTCCAGGTCGCGCGCCAGGACCAGGACGCCTTCGCGTGGCGCTCGCAGCAGCGCGCCGGCAAGGCCATGGCGGGCGGTTTCTTCGACGCCGAGATCGTCCCGGTCGAGGTGCCGGGGCGGGCCGGCCCGACCGTCGTCGGCAAGGACGAGCATCCGCGTCCGGAGACCACGCTCGAAGCGCTCGCCAAGCTCAAACCCTTCGTGCGCAATCCGGGCACCATCACGGCCGGCAACGCCTCGGGCGTCAACGACGGCGCCGCCGCCCTGATCATCGCGTCGGAGACGGCGGCCAGGGAGCACGGGCTCACGCCCTATGCGCGCATCCTCGGCATGGCGGCGGCCGGCGTGCCGCCGCGGGTGATGGGCATTGGTCCGGTGCCGTCGACGCGCAAGCTCATGGACCGGCTCGGCCTCAGGATCGGCGATTTCGACTGGATCGAGCTCAACGAAGCCTTCGCCTCGCAGGCGCTCGCGTGCCTGCGCCAGCTCGGCCTCCCCGACGACGCGGCGCACGTGAACCCGAACGGCGGCGCGATCGCGCTCGGCCATCCGCTCGGCATGTCGGGCGCGCGGCTCACGCTTACGGCGGCGCACCAGCTCATGACGGCGGGCGGCAGGCGCGCGCTCGCCACCATGTGCGTCGGCGTGGGGCAGGGGGTTTCGCTGGCGATCGAGCGGGTTTGAGCACCAAGGGCGGGCTGAGCGAAGCGAGCCCGCGCGTCTTTCAGCATGCATGATTGTCAGGCATAGGCACATGCGTGGGCAACGGCGAATTCCCTGCGGCCCGGCCCGTAGCGCGCCGTTGCCCACCCCACGCCCGGTTGCTAGAACGCCGCGAATGCGAAGGAGACCATCAACGTGGCGATGAGTGCCGGCTACATTCCGTTCCATCCCAATCCGTCGAAGCCAAGATTCAAGGCGCCACCCGGCACCGTGGATGCGCATTGCCACGTGTTCGGGCCGGAGGCGAAGTTCCCCTATGCGCCCGAGCGCAAATACACCCCATGCGACGCGCCGAAGGAAACGCTGTTTGCGCTGCGCGACTATCTCGGCCTCGACAAGAACGTGATCGTGCAGGCGTCCTGCCACAGCAAGGACAACCGGGCGATGGTCGACGCGCTCGACGCGTCGAACGGCAAGGCCAGGGGCGTCGCCTTCGTCGGCGACGAGGTGACCGACGACGAGCTCGCGTGGATGCACAACGCGGGCGTGCGCGGCGTGCGCTTCAATTTCGTCAAGCGGCTGGTGGATGTCACGCCGCGCGACGTGCTCGAGCGCATCGCCAGGCGCGTTGACAAGCTCGGCTGGCACATCGTGGTCTATTTCGAGATGCCCGACCTGCCGGCGTTCGAGGATTTCTTCACCGCGCTGCCGACCACCGTCGTGATCGACCACATGGGCACGCCGGACGTGAGCAAGGGCGTCGAGCATCCGGAGAACCAGCGCTTCCACGCCCTGATGGAGAAGCACAGGAATTTCTGGGTCAAGGTGACCTGCCCGGAGCGCATGTCGCTCACCGGGCCGCCCTACGACGACGTGGCGCCGTTCGGCCGCGCGCTGGTCGAGAAATTTCCCGATCGCGTGATCTGGGGCACCGACTGGCCGCATCCCAACGTCAAGGTGATGCCGAACGACGGCGATCTCGTCGATCTCATTCCGCTGTTCGCGCCCGAAGTGGAACTGCAACAGAAGATACTCGTCAAAAATCCCGCGCGGCTGTTCGAATTCGACAGCTGAGCGATTCGCATTCAGAAAGAGGGGAGCACCCCATGCCGAAAACCGCTCTCGTTGTCTCCGCCCATCCCGGCGATTTTGTCTGGCGTGCGGGCGGCGCCATCGCGCTGCACGCCAGGAAGGGATACCGCGTCAAGATCGTCTGCCTCGCCTATGGCGAGCGTGGCGAATCGCAATTTGCCTGGAAGCAGGCCGGCATGACGCTGGAAAAAGTGAAGACCGGGCGCAAGGACGAGGCCGAGCGCGCTGCCGCAGCCCTCGGTGCGGAGATCGAGTTCTTCGACGCCGGCGACTATCCGCTGCGGTTGACCGACCAGCACATGGAGCGGCTGACCGACATCTTCCGCGAAACCAATCCGAGCTTCGTGCTGACCCACTCGCTGGAAGATCCCTACAACGTCGATCATCCCGCAGCGGCCGCCTATGCGCAGGAAGCGCGTATCGTGGCGCAGGCGATGGGTTACAAGCCGCAGGCCGAGTACAATTACAGTGCGCCGCCGGTGTTTCTGTTCGAGCCGCACCAGCCTGAAATGTGCAATTTCAAGCCGCAGGTGATCCTCAACATCGACGAGGTCTGGGACATCAAGCGCAAGACGTTTGAAATCCTGGCGGCGCAAAAGCACCTGTGGGCGTATTACGAACGCGTCGCGCTCCAGCGCGGCATGCAGGGCGGCCGCAATTCCG
>JAXDOD010000112.1:0-4049 GCA_034669045.1 Alphaproteobacteria bacterium | reverse complement strand
CGGCCTCGCCGAATTGCGTCCTGGCCAGTTCCTCCTGGTGCGATTCGGGCCGGGACCCAAGGGCCTCATGGCTGCCGAGGTCCGGCCGGAAGGCCCGTTGCACGGCCCCTCATCACACTGATTCCCGGATCCTTCGTAGGATGGGTAGAGTAAAAAAAGCGTCTTTGATGCATTTTTTTGCGAAACCCATCGTCTTTCCGCGCGTGAGATGATGGGTTTCGGCAACGCGCGCAAGAAAGAGCGCGCATTGCCTCTACCCATCCTACGGAGAACCGTGTATCCAAAGCGCGCCGGGGCATAGCGTAGTCTGGTAGCGCGTCTGCTTTGGGAGCAGAAGGTCGCAGGTTCAAATCCTGCTGCCCCGACCAACCAAGTCCTTGATGCATAGAGTTTCCTCAAAGCGATTCCGATCCGATTCCGAGTCGCGATTCCAACGGGCGGTTCCGATGGTGGCACGCATCTACAAACCGGCGAAGACGGCGATGCAGTCCGGCACCGCCAAGACCAAGGACTGGGTGCTCGACTTCGAACCCGAGGAGCCGCGCCAGGTGGAGCCGCTCATGGGCTGGACCAGTTCCGGCGACATGCGCCAGCAAATCCGGCTGCGGTTCGAGAGTGCGGAGGAGGCGGTCGCCTATTGCGAGCGCCATGGCATTGCCTGCCAGGTGTTCGGGGCCAAGACTCCGGTCCGCCATGGCCTCTCCTATTCGGACAACTTCGCGTACAGGCGGCGCGAGCCCTGGACCCACTGACGATCGCGCGGCTCGTCCGTCTCAACGCGCGGCGGCTGCGGCCGCGGGCATCGGACGGCCCTGGCCGGCGGCGCGCTGGCGCAGGAGAGAGACGAAGCGCTCCTCCGGCATCGGCTGGCCGAGCAGGAAGCCCTGCCCGAGATCGCAACCCATGCTGGTGAGCGCGAGCGCGTCCGACGCCTTCTCGATGCCGATGGCGACCGCCGCGCTGCCGAAATTATGCGCGAGGTCGATCACGGTCTTGCAGAGCGGGGCGTTGACCTTGTCGGTGCCGCAGTCGGTGACGAAGGTGCGGTCGAGCTTGAGCTCGGCGAACGGCAGCTCCTTGAGGCGGGCGAGCGAGGAATAGCCGCGGCCGAAATCGTCGATCGCGAGCTTGACGTTGAGCGGCGCCAGCTTCTTGGTCATCTGGGTGGCGAGCGCGAGGTCGGAGACGATCTGCTCCTCGGTCACGTCGATGATCAGGCCCGCCCAGTGGTCGACCTGTCCGCGGTGGGCGCGCACGATCTCCGCAATCGCGAGCTTGACCAGCGCGTCCACCGGGATGTTGACGGCGAAACGCAGATTGATCCCGAGCTTGGAGAACGTCACCCCGGTCTTGAGCGCGCTCGTCAGCGCGGCTTCCGAGAGCGCGACGAGTTCGGACTGGGTGGCGCCCGGCATGAATGCGCCGGGCGGCAGGATGCCGAACTTCGGGTGGCGGCAGCGGGCGAAGGTCTCCACGCCCGCAAGCTGTTTCTTGCGCAGATCGATCTTGGGTTGGTACCAGAACTCGATCCAGCCCCGCGCCAGCGCCTCGTCGAGCCCGACCCGCGCCGCCATCGGCGCCGGGTGACCGAGCTTGAGCTGCTGCATGATCGCGATGATGGCGGAGGTCTCGAACGGCTTCTTCAGCACCGGCAGCATCTGCAGCTTGTGCTGCTCGCCGACGCTCTTGACATGTTCCAGCACCGCCGAGCCGCGGTTGCTCATCAGTTGCACGAAGCCGAAATAGCCGCGCTTGCCGAGGGCCACGACCGACTCGATGGTTTCGGCGGATTCGAGCCCGATGTTGAGGAAGATGAGATCGGGGTTGCGGCGCGCGATCGCCGCGCGCAGGGCGGCGCCGTCGGGAAATTCCTCGGTGTCGATGCCGGCGCCGTGGACGATCAGCGACAGGAAGTGACGGATGCTCGGCTCCTCGTCGACGACGAAGCAAAGCGCCGCCGGGGCCGCCGCGGGTTCGGGCGAGCCGTCGACGCTGCCTTCAACGGGTTGCGCCTTGCGGTCCAAAGCTTCGATCATGTCCGGGGTCCGCGCGGCCGTGGTAGCGCCGCACCTCGTGCTTTAAATACCTGATCCAAACTTGTTAAATATGAGTTGCGTTTGGTCCCAGACCGGCGGGCGGGCGCTGGAACTTTGGCCCGGTTTTCAGCGGATTTCGGCCCTTACCGTGTTTCGAAGGCCGAACGCAGGCGATTTCGTCCCGCTGGTCACCGGCGCGCGTAGATATCGCCGGAATTGGCCGCGGCCGGCAGCGCCGAAAGCCAGCCGGCGATCCCCTGCGCATCCAGCCATTCGGCATGGAGGAGGGATTGGCTCTCCCCGAGCGCGGCGTTGTAGCGCGTGAGCCCGAGCGCCGCGCAGCGCGCGATGCATGCCGCCGCGACCTCGCGCTGGATGGTGGTGAACTCGAACGACAGCGCCGCGACCGGCTGCGTCAGGCCGGCAAGGGCCTCCGCCTCGAAGCCTTCGACGTCGATCTTGATGAAGGCCGGGACGCCGTGGCGCGCGATCAAGCCGTCGAGCGTGGTGACCGGCACGCGCAAGGTCCTGGTCCACGCCTGCCCCTCCCAGCCCAACGCGCCCTGCGCCGCGCGCACGAAATCGTCCGAGGCGGTCGATACGGTCGGATTGTCCAGGTTGATCTTGAGGTCGGCGCTGCCGGCGGCGCGGCCGACCGCCACCGGCTCGATCGCGACCGCACGGTCGCGGCCGTAGAGGAGCCGGAGCGTCCGGATCAGCGCCGGTTGTGGCTCGGCCGCCACCACCCGCGCGCCCAGCCGCCGGAACGCGGCGACACGGTCGCCGACGTGAGCACCGATGTCGAACACGAGATCGCCCGGCCGCACGAACGCGCCGTAAAGCCGGTCCATGGCGGCGCGCCGTCCCCGGTCGCCGTAATAGATTCGCAGCGACCGCAGGACGCCACCAACCGTCCGGAAGGCGTCGCGCATGATCAGCCGCGTCCGCCGCTTGCCGACATGACCGCCGGCAGTTCGAGCGCGCGCAGTTCGGCCGGCGGCGAGGTCTCCTCCGGCAGGCGGCCGAGCCCGAGGCGAAGGAGCACGCGGCCGACCGCCGGCATGGAGGTGACGACCGCCAGCGGGATCGAGAGCAGCGGTCCGCCGGCGATGAAGAACGCATAGGGGATGGCGGCCGGCACGGTCAGGCCGAGCAGACCAAAGACGCAGGCGCCGAGCAACGTCTGCGGCCAGAACTGGCGGGCGGCCTCGCGCCACGGCACCGCGTGATCGTCACGCGCCTGCGCGCCCCAGCCGACCGTGCGTCCAAACAGCAGGCGTGTCAGAAACACCGTGTGGCCGAACCACATGATCGGAGCGAGCAGGATGAAAAAGGTCACCTCGGTGGCCACGCTGGCGAGAAAGCGCGCGCCGCCGCCAAAGCTCCGCCGCAGGTCCGGCCGGGAGAGCACGTCGACGACGGTCGCGATCTTTGGCGCGAACCACATCACCAGCACCAGCACGAACACCGCGATGCCGGCGTCCGCCCGCAGCAACGGCGCCGGCGCGAGCGCGGCCGCCACGGTGCCGACCACCAGCAAGCCCATCCAGGCCGGCGAGCCGAGGAACATCAGGATCGCGACGGCGAGCTGATAGCGGCTCACCGGCCGCAGCCCCGGCATCGCCAGGAAATGCCAGTACTGCATGTTGCCCTGGCACCAGCGCAGATCCCGCCGGATGAATTCGACGAGCGTCGGCGGGTTCTGCTCGAAGCTCGCGCCTTCCTCGGGCAGCACGCGCACCTCGTAGCCGGCGCGCCGCATCAGCACCGCTTCCAACTGATCGTGACTCAGCACCGGGCCGCTGACCAGCGCGCCCTCGGGCAGTGCCGGCAGGTGGCAATGCGCCATGAACGGCGCTAGCCGGATGATGGCGTTGTGGCCCCAATAGGGCCCGCAATCGCCCTGCCACCACGCGGCGCCGAGCGTGTGCGAGCGCATGCCAAGTCGCATGCCGAATTGAAAGACGCGCGCGAAGGGACTGACTGACGGCAGCCCGACGATGAGCGTCTGAA
>JAXDOD010000111.1:0-25470 GCA_034669045.1 Alphaproteobacteria bacterium | reverse complement strand
CTGCGGAAACAGTTTTGCGATTTTCTCCGACGGCCTCGCATCGGGCAGCGGCATCTTGCGGCCTCTCCCCACCGGATCGAGGCTCTTCGGCACCAGGATGACGAAGCGCACATTGTGCCGGAGCCGGCCGGACACCCGCCCGGCCTCCGCGCCCGCGCCGAAATAGAGATCGGCGCGCGCAGGACCTACGATCGCAGATCCCGTGTCCTGCGCGATCATCAGCCGGTGAAACGGCGTCTTCGATACTTCGGAGTCGATCGGCAGCTGGCCTTCGATGAAGAACGGCGTGCCATAGACGTGTAGCGACTTGTCGACCGCGATCGAGCGGCCCGGCGTCAGCGGCACGCCCTGGGCGCCGGCCGCCTCGGCCTCGTCGTTCAGGCCGGTGATGCGGAAGAACACATAGGAACGATTGGTGCCACGGACCTCGCGCGCCTGGTCGGGATTGGCGTTCATCCATTGCCGGATGCGGTCCATGGTCATCTCGTCGCGCGGCACCAGGTTGCGCTCGATCAGGACGCGGCCGACAGCCGTATAGCCGAAGCCGTTATGGGCGTCGTAATTGACGCGCAGCATGGTGCCGTCTTCGAGCTTGACGCGCGCGGAGCCCTGGATCTGGATCGTCATGGCCTCCCAGGCGTCCTTGATCCAGCAGATCTCGAGCTTCTGGCCGTCGAGCGCGCCCTCCTCGATGGCGAGGCGGTCGTGGTAGGGCTCGAGCTCCTTCTTCGCGTTGAGACGCCCGATGCTGGCGCGGTTGGGAACGGCCCCGGCACCCGGCCTCTGGCCAGCGACCATCAGGTCGCGCGGACGGCGGTAGAGCGGCGTATGGAATTCCGGATTGGGAATGCGCGAGCCGTTCACGATCGGCTCGTAATAGCCGGTCAGCAGGCCGGTCGTTTCGCCGAGCTTGCCGATCCGCACCGGCTGGAAATTGGCCTCGAAGAAATCCCGCGCCGCGGCCTTGTCGGTGAGCGCGCCGGCCTTGGCGGCGCGGCCGCAGACCGCCTTGAGCGCGGCCGCGACCGGCCGCGCATCGCGCAGGCGCCGCTGGCGGTTGAACGGCTCGCAGCTCGTGCGGAAGACCGCGTAGGCGGCGGCATGATCGTCGCCGGTCCAGCCGTCGAGGTCCGACCATTGGACCGGTTCGAGCTGGGAGTCCGGGATGTGGAGCGGATCGACGCCTTGCGCCGGCGCGGCCGCCACGCCGGCGAGCAGCCAGAGCATGGCGGCCGCGGTCCTGGCAGGAGAGGCACGAAAGCGCGCCGGCATCGTCTGCGGCTCCGGTTATTGCCCGGCTTCGGTCGCGACGAGCTTCCAGTTGGGGTCACGTGACGAGACGTCGCGCGCGAACGTCCAAACATCGGTGACGTCGGTGACTTTTTCAGGGCTGCCGTCGATCACGGCGCCGTTGCGGTCGCGGGTGACCGAGACAAGCTGGGAGACGAAGCGCACCGTGACATGCGCCGTGTGCGCGCGCACTTCCGCGCCGATGAGGTCGGCCTTGTCGATCGACACGAAGCGGGTCTCGGCGGTCTCGCCCTTGGTCTCGCGCTCGCGGATCGCCGCCTCGAAGCCGTCATAGACGTCGCGCGACAGCAGGTTCTTGAGCGAACGCCGGTCGCCTTCCGCGAACGCCGTCACGATCATCTCATAGGCCGCGCGCGCGCCGCCGATGAACTGCTTGGCGTCGAAGGTCTTATCCTCGCGCACGATGGCGTCGAGCCCCGCGGCCACCGCCGAGCCCTCCTCGGCAATGCCCTTCCAGCGCTCCGCCGCCGGCTCGGCCGGCTCGGCCGGCTTCTGCGGAACTTCGCCGCCGCGCCCCGGCAGCGCCACCACGTTGTCGTTGGTCGAGGGCCGCACCGCATCGCGCGCCGAATAGGGGTCATAGGGCGGACGTTCGCGCCCGGTGCGCTGACCGAGCACGCTGCGCAGACGCAGGAAAATGAAGACTGCCAGCGCCAGGAAGATGATGGTGTAGATATCGAACACGTCTCGCACGCCCTCGGCAGCCGTGACGCTCAAAACCGCAAGTCAGCGGGCAAGCCGCAGACTCAAATCTGCGGAGCAGAAGTCGGTTCCGCGCTATTATGTAAGCACGCGACCGAACTGATCCAGTGGCTTGCGCCGAACCGCCGGCGCAGTCGTCGCTTCGGGCCGGACCATAGACGATCCCGGTCCTGACGCCAACCTTGTCTGTGCCTGTGATCAATGCAGGATTGGATCGATGTCCCTGGTGAAATGGACTTTTATTGGACTGCTTTTGCTGCCGGTGGCGGAGATGGCGGTCTTCCTGCTGGTGGCGGCCATGATCGGATGGCTGTGGGCCGTCGCCCTTTTTGTCGCCACCTCGGTCGCGGGCATCCTGCTGCTGCGGCAAACCGGGCGTGCGGAGCTCGAGCGCTTCCGTGCCGCCGTCACCCAGGACGGGGCCCGCGCGATCGACCTCGAAACCCCCGGCCTCGCTCGCATTGTCGGAGGAATTCTTCTTGTTTTTCCAGGCTTTATAACAGACCTGGTGGGCGCCTTGCTGTTCGTTCCACCGGTCCGGCGGTGGGCCGGCGCCACCATCGCGCGTGCGCTCAAGGCGCGCCGGCGCCGGCGCGGCCGGCATGAAGCCTCGGTCATCGATCTGTCGCCCGACCAGTGGCATCAGGTCCCCGACCAGGCGCTCGAGGACGGCCGTCCGCATGAGCAGCTTCCGCCGCGCGGCCGCAAGCGAAGCCTTTGAGCCAATTCTTCGTGATCCTTGTCGGGCCGCAGGCCGTATGTTAGCCACGCCCGGCAATTCCGGTCGGAATGACCGTGCGGAGGTAGCGTCCATGAATCCCACCAACGGGAATCCCACCAATGGCGGCCCGGCCGCTGCCGAGCCCCAGCAGCCGACCGCCCCGCAGCTCAATGTGGTGGGTCAGTACGTCAAGGATTTTTCGTTCGAGAACCCGAACGCGCCGCGCTCGCTGGCGCCGACCGAGACTCAGCCGGCCATCAACATTCAGATCAACGTCGGCGTGTCGCAGCTTGCGCCGACCGATTTCGAAGTCACGCTCAAGCTCGAAGGCAAGGCGGAATCGACCGGGTCGGTCCTGTTCGCCTTCGACCTGACCTTCGCCGGCGTTTTCCGCGTGCAGAATGTACCGCCGGAGCACCTGCAGCCGCTGGTGCTGATCGAATGTCCGCGGCTGCTGTTCCCGTTCGCGCGCGAGATCATCGCGACCGCGGTGCGCAACGGCGGCTTCCAGCCGCTGCTGCTCGATCCGGTCGATTTCGTCTCGCTCTACCAGCAGCGGATCGCGCAGGCCGGCACGCAGCCACCCGCGCCGCCCCAACCGCTGGCATGATCCCTCACGCGCCCGGCGCGTAATCCAGCCAGATCGCCTTGTCGCCGAGCGTGGCGATGAAGCGCGCATGCGCCTGCCGCTGCTCGTCGGTCAGACGCGGCGCAAGCGGCTCCGGACGCGGAGCCACCGGAGCCGTGCCGCCGTTCGCGGTGGCCGCGCCGCGCCCGCTCTCGACCAGGACCAGGGACGCCTGCCGGCCGCCGATCAGCTCCACATAGATCTCGGCGAGCAGCTCCGCGTCGAGCAGCGCGCCGTGCTTGGTGCGGCGGGAGTTGTCGATGCCGTAGCGCGCGCACAGGTCGTCGAGCCGGTTCGATCCGCCCGGATGCCGGCGCCGCGCCAGCATCAAGGTGTCGACGAGCCGCTCGCGCGCGACCGGGGTCTTGCCGCAGCGCGCGAGCTCCGCGTTGATGAAGCCGAGGTCGAAGAAAGCGTTATGCGCCACCAGCGGCGCATTGCCGATGAATGCTTCCAGCTCCTCGGCGATCTCGGCAAAGCGCGGCTTGCCCTTGAGCGTATCGGTCGAGATGCCGTGGATCGCGAAGGCTTCGGCCGGCACCTCGCGCTCGGGATCGACATAGCGGTGGAAGATCTGGCCGCTCGGGAAGCGGTTGACGAGCTCGATGCAGCCGATCTCGATCAGCCGATGGCCCTGCGAGGGGTCGAGGCCGGTCGTCTCGGTGTCGAGGACGATTTCGCGCATGGTCAACCGCCGATCCGAATCACTTTCGTTTCGGCATTGTAGCAACCGCGTCAAGGATCGCACGCACCTGCGCGCGCGTGGCGTCGAAACCGCGCGACGTATCCACGACGAAATCGGCGCGGCGGCGCTTTTCGGCGTCCGGCATCTGCTTCGACAGGATTGCGTCGAGCTTCTCGATCGTCATCCCGGGACGCTCGAGGACGCGCGCCGTCTGCACCTGCTGCGGCGCCGAGACCACCACCACGGCATCGACGCGGCGGTCGCCGCCGGTCTCGAACAGCAGCGGAATGTCGAGCACCGCGACTTTTTCGCCGCGCGCCTGCGCCTCGGCCAGGAGGCGCTCCTCAGCCTCCTGCACCAGCGGATGCACGATCGCCTCGAGCCGCCTGAGGGCGTCCGCGTCCGCGAGCACGCGCGCGCCGAGCTTGCCGCGGTCGACCCGGCCGTCCACCACGGTGCCCGGAAACGCCGCCTCGATCGCCTGGGTCGCCGCGCCCTCGTAGAGACGATGCACCACGGCGTCGGCATCGTGCACCGGGACGCCGGCTTCCGCGAAAAACCGCGCGGTGGTCGATTTCCCCATTCCGAGCGAACCGGTCAAGCCGAGCACGAACATGTCAGGCCGCCAGACAACCGTCCCGTCGCAAAAAATCGAGCAACGGTAATAGCGGCAATCCGAGGATGGTGAAATGGTCCCCCTCGATGCGCTCGAACAACTGGATGCCGATCGCCTCCACCTGATAGCCGCCGACGCTGGCCGTCACCGCGCCGCCGGCCGCCGCCAGATAGGCGTCGAGGAAATCCTCCGAGAACGCCCGCATGGTCAGCCGGGCAACGGCGCAGTGCTCGAACACGGTGGCGCCGTCGCGCACGAGCGCGATCGCCGCATGCAGCGCATGGGTCTGCCCGCGCAAGAGCTTGAGCTGGTCGCGGGCGGCGGTCAGATCGGCCGGCTTGGAAAAGACGCGTTGTCCAAGCGCGAGCGTCTGGTCGGCGCCCAGCACCAGCCGCCCGGGCATGCGCCCCGCCACATGGCGGGCCTTCTCGCGCGCGAGCAGCGCCGCGATCTCGCCCGGCGCTTGGGTGCCGGCGGCGGCCTCGAGGGCGCGCTCGTCAATGCCGGCCGGCACCACCTCGAGCGGAATGGCCGCAGCCGTCAGCACCGCGCGCCGGATCTCGCTGTTGGAAGCGAGCACCAGCGGCTTGCCGCCCAGCCAGAGCGGTGGCGCGCTCATGACGCCGGCAGCTTGCGGCGCTCGGTCAGCAGCTTGAGCACCGCCGCGGCGGTCTCCTCGATCGAGCGCCGCGTCACGTCGATCGAGGGCCAGTTGTGCTTGCCGCAGAGCTTGCGCGAGTAGGAGACTTCCTCGGCGACCGCCTTGCGGTCGATGTACTGGTCGTCGTCGTGATGCGCCTTGAGCCCGAGCAGGCGGTTCTGCCGGATCTGCACGATGCGCTCGGGGCTGGCGAACAAGCCCACCACCAGCGGGCGCGTCAATTGCTCGACCATGGGCGCGATATCGATCCCGGGCACCAGCGGCACGTTGCCGGTCTTCACGCCGCGGTTGGCCAGATAGATCGAGGTCGGCGTCTTCGAGGTGCGGGAGACCCCGACCAGCACCACCTCGGCCTCTTCGAGGTCTTCGACGTGCTGCCCGTCGTCGTGCAGCATGGTGAAATTGAGCGCGTCGATGCGCTTGAAATACTCGGCGTTGAGCGTGTGCTGGGCGCCCACCCGATGCGCTGTCTGCGTGCCGAGATAGGCTTGCAGGAGCTGCAGCACCGGCCCGAGGATGGACAGGCACGGTACGCTGAGCTCCTTGCAGTGCAGCTCAAGCTGCTTCACCAGGTCGTCTTCGAGCAAGGTATAGAGGACGATGCCGGGCGATTCGTCGATCTCGGCGAGGACACGGTCAAGCTGCTTCTGCGTGCGCACGAGCGGATAGACGTGCTCGATCGGCACGACGTTGGAGTATTGCGCCGTGGCGGCGCGGCCGACCGTCGTCAGCGTCTCGCCGGTGGAGTCGGAAATCAGGTGCAGGTGGAAGTAGCTGTCGGTGCGATTTGCCATGTGGACCGGTCCACCCGAGCCTGTGAACACCTGGGGAGGAGGACACGCCCAGCGGCCCGGTGCAAGCAAAACCCTGGCCGCTGCCGCAATGCGTCCACATCGCTGCCGATGGGAGAGAGATTGGACGGTGCGACCGGCGATGCGGGGAAATGTGTGTTACCTGTGGGTTCCACCTGCGCTCATTCTCCAAGACGCCCGGAATCAATCAGGCAAACACGCCCGCGCCGATTTACCGGGCAGCATGCAGATCGCGCGGACAACCGGCGAACATCTGGATAAAGTGTGGACCGAAATGCGTGAGTCCAATCCACCGCCTAATAATAACAACTGGAAGATTCTCTAAGAGTCTGAGTAGAGTGGTCTCTTGACGGGTTCGCAGTGAACAAACCCATTCTCGACGTGCTTCAAGGTCGGCGCACCTCGCCGCCGCCGGTCTGGCTGATGCGCCAGGCCGGGAGGTATCTGCCGGATTATCGCGCGGTGCGCGAGCAGGCCGGCGGGTTTCTCGATCTCGTCTTCACGCCCGAGCTTGCGGCCGAGGTCACGCTGCAGCCGGTGCGCCGCTTCGGCTTCGACGCGGCGATCCTGTTCTCCGACATCCTGGTGGTGCCCCATGCGCTGGGACAGCGCGTGACCTTTGCGGTCGGCGAGGGGCCGCAGCTCGAACCGATCACGGATCGCGCCGCATTCGAGCGGATCAGGGGCGAGGTCGATCAAGGCCTGCTGGCGCCGATCTATGAGACGATCAAGCTGGTGAAACGGCAGCTCGATCCGGCGGTGGCCTTGCTCGGCTTTTGCGGAGCGCCCTGGACGGTCGCGACCTATATGATCGCCGGTCACGGCACGCCCGACCAGGCGCCGGCGCGGCTCTTTGCCTATCGGGACCGCGTCGGCATGGACGCGCTGATTGCTGTCCTGGTCGACGCATCCGCGGCCTATCTGGTTCGCCAGTTGCAGGCCGGCGCCGACGCGGTGCAGATTTTCGATACCTGGGCCGGGGTGCTGGGAACCGAGGAATTCAAGCGCTGGTGCATCGATCCGACGAGGCGCATCGTTGATCTGGTCCGCCAGGCGGTGCCGGGCGCCAAGATCATCGGCTTTCCGCGCGGCGCCGGCACCATGCTGGCGCGCTATGCGCAGGAGGCCGGCGTCGATGCGGTCGGGCTCGACTGGATGATCGACCGCGGCTTTGCGCGCGACCAGGTCCAGAGCCGGCTGCCGGTACAGGGCAATCTCGACCCGCTGGTGCTGGTCGCGGGCGGGGCGGCGCTCGACCGTGCCGTCGACGCCGTGCTCGACGCCTTCGCCGGCGGGCCCTTCATTTTCAACCTCGGCCACGGCATCGTGCCGGAGACCCCGGTCGCGCACGTCGAGCAGATGCTCAAGCGCGTGCGCGGGTAAAATCTTATCCCTCCCCCGAAGGGGGAAGGGATAAGAACGGCGGCATCGGGCACATCAATGAGCGCCAGCATCCAAGCCCGCATGACCCGCGCCGTCGTGGCGCTGGCCGTCACTGCCGCGCTGGTCGCAGTCCTGTTCTGGTGGCTGCCGCCGTCCGAGCTCTACCCCTGGCTCAAGGCGCTGCACGTCATCGCGGTGATCGCCTGGATGGCCGGGATGCTCTATCTGCCGCGCCTCTTCGTCTATCACTGCGACGCCGAGCCGGGCTCGAAACAATCCGAAACCTTCAAGGTGATGGAGCGCCGGCTCCTCCTCGCCATCATGAATCCGGCCATGATCGCGACCTGGACACTGGGCCTTTGGCTGGCCTGGGCCGGGCAATGGCACCACACCCACTGGCTTCAGGCCAAGTTCGTGCTGGTCGTGGCGATGTCGGCCGCGCATGGATTTTTCGTCCGCCGGGTGCGCGAATTCGCCGCCGACCAGAACCGCCGTCCGGCACGATTCTATCGTATTATCAATGAGGTACCGACCGTCCTGATGATCGCGATCGTGCTCCTGGCGGTGGTCAAGCCATTCTGACGAAACACGAATTCCGTCCACATGGTGCACGCGGGACTTGCGTCTGGAAGCGTCCTTTCATATCTTCGTTTATCTCCCCGAACGCAGGGCAGATGCATCGATTGCCGGCCCGTGCATTTGGGACCGGCCGCTGCATCGGGCCAGATGGCCTGAAGCCTCGCCTCAAGACCTGCGATCTCCCTCCCCTTCAGCGGTCGTTCGGCCGTTCATCGTTCCCGACGCCGCCCATCCCCAGGACGACCCGCATGCGGGAAATGAAACTCCAAGACCTCAAGTCCAAGACTCCGGGCGAGCTCGTCTCGTTTGCCGAGGAGCTCGAGGTCGAGAACGCCAGCACCATGCGCAAGCAGGAGCTGATGTTCGGCATCCTCAAGCAGCTCGCCGTCAAGGAAACCGACATCATCGGCGAAGGCGTCGTCGAGGTGCTCTCCGACGGCTTCGGCTTCCTGCGCTCGCCGGAAGCGAACTACCTGCCCGGGCCGGACGACATCTACGTCTCGCCCTCGCAGATCCGGCGCTTCGGGCTGCGCACCGGCGACACCATCGACGGCCAGATCCGATCGCCCAAGGAAGGCGAGCGCTACTTCGCGCTGCTCAAGGTCAATACCATCAATTTCGAGGACCCCGAGAAGGCGCGCCACAAGGTCAACTTCGACAACCTGACGCCGCTCTATCCCGACGAGCGGCTCAAGATGGAGCACGAGAACCCGACCTCCAAGGACCTCTCGCCGCGCGTCATCGACATCGTGGCGCCGATCGGCAAGGGCCAGCGCGCGCTGATCGTGTCGCCGCCGCGCACCGGCAAGACCGTGCTGCTGCAGAACATCGCGCATGCCATCACGGCCAATCATCCCGAGTGCTACCTGATCGTGCTCCTGATCGACGAGCGGCCCGAGGAAGTCACCGACATGCAGCGCTCGGTGAAGGGCGAGGTGGTGTCCTCGACCTTCGACGAGCCGGCTTCGCGGCACGTGCAGGTCGCCGAGATGGTGATCGAGAAGGCCAAGCGCTTGGTCGAGCACGGCCGCGACGTGGTGATCCTGCTCGATTCGATCACGCGGCTTGGCCGCGCCTACAACACCGTGGTGCCGTCATCCGGCAAGGTGCTGACCGGCGGCGTCGACGCCAACGCGCTGCAGCGGCCGAAACGCTTCTTCGGTGCCGCGCGCAACATCGAGGAAGGCGGCTCGCTGACCATCATCGCGACCGCGCTGATCGACACCGGCAGCCGCATGGACGAGGTGATCTTCGAGGAGTTCAAGGGCACCGGCAATTCGGAGCTGATCCTCGACCGCAAGGTGGCCGACAAGCGCACCTTCCCGGCCATGGACATCACCCGCTCCGGCACCCGCAAGGAGGAGCTGCTCACGCCGCCTGACGTGCTCAAGAAGATGTACGTGCTGCGCCGCATCCTCAATCCGATGGGCACGATGGACGCCATCGACTTCCTGCTCGACAAGCTGCGCAACACCAAGAGCAACTCCGAGTTCTTCGAATCGATGAACACGTAAAGCATCCTCCGGTTGGGAGCGGTGCGTCGGAGGTCAGTCGAGTTGAACCAGCTTGTTCCCGTTCGTCCCCGCGAAAGCGGGGGCCCAGACGCTTAAGGGCGCACGAATGTCCAGACTCTGGATGCCCACTTGCGCGGGCATGAGCGGAGAGGTTGGCGCCACTGGACCCGATCAATGTTCACGCCGCGCGAGACGGCCGTGAGTAGGAAAGCGTCAGAAAACCTGCTCCAGCGCGCGCTGAGCCATCATCAGGCCGGGCAACTGGCGCAAGCCGAACCGCTCTATCGGCAGATCCTGGCCACCGAGCCTCGCCATTTCGACGCGCAGCACATGCTCGGCGTCATCCGGCATCAGCAGGGCCGCACCGCCGAGGCGCTCGACCTGGTCGCGGCCGCCCTCAAGGTCAATCCGGAGTCGGTGCGCGGGCTGTCGAACTACGGCCTCATCCTGCTGACGCTCGGGCGCCATGACGAAGCCCTGCTCGCCTTCGACAAGGCGCTGATGATCCAGCCCGACTTCATCGATGCGCTCGGCAACCGCACCAACATGCTCTACCGGCTCGGGCGTCATGCCGAGGCGCTGCCGAGCTTCGACCGGCTGCTGGCGCTGCGACCCGACGATGCGCCGGGATTCTTCCTGCGCGGCAACGTGCTGGCGAAGCTCGGCCGCCCGCCCGATGCGCTGGCGAGCTACGACCGCGCGCTGAAGATCCGTCCCGGCTATCCGGAGGCGCTCAACAACCGCGGCAACGTGCTGGAGGAGCTCAAGCGTTTCGACGACGCGCTGGCGAGCTACGGCAAGGCGCTCGCGCTCAAGCCTGATTTCCCCGAAGCGCTGTCGAACCGCGGCGACGCCCTCTCCGCGCTTGGACGTCACGACGAGGCCATGGCGAACTTCGACCGGGCGCTGGCGCTGCGGCCCGACTTTGCCGATGCGCATAACAGCCGCGGCGGCACGCTTGCCGCGCTCAAGCGCCACGAGGAGGCGCTGGCGAGTTTCGAACGCGCCCTGGCCGCACAGCCCGATCATGCCGAGGCGCTCAACAATCGCGGCAATGCGCTGTCCGAGCTCAAGCGCCACGAGGAGGCGCTGGCGAGCTATGACCGCGCGCTGGCGATCCGGCCGGGCTATGCGGAGGCGCATTACGATCGCGGCAACGCGCTCTCCGCGCTCAAGCGCTACGAGGAGGCGCTGGCGAGCTACGACAAGGCGCTGGCGGTCTTTCCCGGCTACGCGGAAGCCTACGACAACAGCGGCAATGCGCTGATGCAGCTCAACCGCCACGAAGACGCGCTGCTGCGGTTCGAGCGCGCGCTGGCGCTGGCGCCGGCCAACGCGGGCGCGTTCAACAACCGCGGCAGCGCCTTCTCGGCGCTCAAGCGCCACGAGGATGCGCTCGCCAGCTATGACCGGGCGCTGGCGCTGCGGCCGGATTTCGTGGACGCGATCTCGAACCGCGGCAACGTGCTCAAGGACCTCAAGCGCTACGACCAGTCGATCGCCTGCTATGAGCAGGCGCTGGCGCTCGACCCGGAGCACATCGACGCCTCGGTCGGGCTGGCGGAGGTCGCGCTCTCGGTCTGCGACTGGGCCCGCACCACCGTGCTCGCCGGCGAGCTCGAGGCGCGGGTGGCGGCGGAAAAGCCGACGGTGGCGCCGTTCACGCTGCTCGCCTATTGCGACGACCCGGCGCTGCACCTGCAATGCGCAAGGACCTTCGTGGCAGACCGCATCCCGGTGATGCCGAAGCCGCTATGGACCGGCGGTCCGATGCGCCGCGATAAGATCCGCGTCGCCTATCTGTCGGCCGATTTCCACCGCCACGCCACCGCCTATCTGATCGCGGAGCTGTTCGAGCTGCACGACCGTTCGCGGTTCGAGATCGTGGGGGTCTCGTTCGACTGGGACGACGGCAGCGAGGTGCGCCGCCGGCTGGTCAAGGCGTTCGATCATTTCCACGATGTGCGCACCAAGAGCGACCGCGAGGTGGCGCACCTGCTGCACGGCAGCGGGGTCGATATCGCGATCGACCTCAAGGGCTACACCGGCGATTCCCGCCTCGGCATCTTCGCGCACCGGCCGGCGCCGATCCAGGCGAGCTATCTTGGTTATCCCGGCACCATCGGCGCGGATTTCATGGACTACATCATTGCCGATCCGGTCGTGACGCCGTTCGAGCACGCGCCGTTCTACAGCGAGAAGATCGTGCAGCTTCCGGACTGCTACCAGGTCAATGACCGCAAGCGAAAAATCGCCGAACGCATCCCGACGCGGGAAGCGGCCGGCCTGCCGCCGCAAGGCTTCGTGTTCTGCTGCTTCAACAACAACTACAAGATCGCGCCTGCGGTTTTTGACGTCTGGATGCGCCTGCTCTTGGCAGTGCCCGGCAGCGTCTTGTGGCTGCTCGCCGACAATGCGGCGGCGGAAGCCAACCTGCGGCGCGAAGCCCGGACGCGCGGCGTCGATCCGGCGCGGCTCGTGTTCGCCGGCCGCTGCAATCTCGACGAGCACCTCGCCCGCCACCGGCTCGCCGACCTGTTCCTCGACACGCTGCCCTACAACGCCCACACCACCGCCAGCGACACGCTCTGGGCCGGGGTTCCGATCGTGACCTGCCGGGGTTCGGCGTTTGCGGGACGGGTGTCCGCGAGCCTCCTGCGCGCGGCCGGGCTGGCCGAGCTGGTGACGCACAGCCTCGCCGACTACGAGGCGCTGGCGCTGCGGCTCGCCACGGACGCAGGCCTGATCGGCCGCTATCGCGACCGGCTGGCCGGGAGCCTCCCGGCCTGCGCGCTGTTCGACACCGACCGCTTCCGCCGCCACCTCGAGGCCGCCTATGTGACGATGTGGGAAACCTGGCAGCGCGGGGAGGACCCGCGGGCCTTTGCGGTCGAGGCGCAATCGTGAGCACGCTATAGTGGCCCATGGCCGATCCGGTGCCGTCCAGTCCGAACGAGCTTGCCCTGCAGCAGTTGGTCGACCGCGCCATCGCCTGCCATCAGAACGGGCGGATCGACGAGGCGGAGCGGCTCTACCGGCAGATCCTAAAGGCGCAGCCGGACCAGTTCGATGCCCAGCACCTGCTCGGGGTGATCCGCCACCAGCAGGGCCGCAACGACGAGGCGCTGGCGCTCCTTGAGGCGGCGCTGCGCGTGAACCCGCATTCGCCGCGCGCGCTGTCGAACCACGGTCTCGTTCTCTACGTGCTGCGGCGCTTCGAGGACGCGCTGGCCAGCCTGGACCGGTCGCTGTCGCTCAATCCCGATTTCGTCGAGGCGCATAACAATCGCGGCAACGTCCTGCTGCGGCTCAAGCGCTTCGACGAGGCGCTGGCGAGCTTCGAGCGGGCGCTGGCGCTCGCGCCGGGCTTCGTCGAGGCGCACAACAACCGCGGAAACTCGCTACAAGGCCTCAAGCGCCATGAGGAGGCGCTGGCGAGCTACGACCGCGCGCTGGCGCTGCGGCCGAACTACCCGGACGCGCTCTATAATCGCGGCTCCGCGCTCAAAGCGCTCGACCGCCAGGCCGAAGCCCTCGCGAGCCTCGAGCGCGCTCATGCGCTGCGGCCGGATCATGCCGAGACGCTGTTCGTGCGCGGCGACGCGCTCAACGACCTCAAGCGCTACGAGGAGGCGATCGCCAGCTACGAGAAGGCGATCGCGCTGCGGCCGGATCATCCCTACGCCTACAGCGGGATCGCGGAATCCGCGCTCGCGATCTGCGACTGGACGCGCACGGCCGAGCTCAAGCGGCGGCTGGAAACGCAGGTGGCCGAGCAGACGGCGATCGTCAATCCGTTCACCTTGCTGCGCCTGAGCGACGGTCCGTCGCTGCACCTGCGCTGCGCGCGCGCGTTCCTCGCCGACAAGCTCGGCGGTCCGCGCGCGGCGGCCTGGAGCGGCAAGGCCGGGTCGCACGGCAAGATCCGCATTGCCTACCTCTCGGCCGACTTCCACCGCCATGCCACCGCCCACCTGATCGCGGAGCTGATCGAGCTGCACGACCGCGCGCGCTTCGAGGTGCATGGCGTGGCCTTCGATCGCGACGACGGCAGCGCGGTCCGCCAGCGGCTGGTCAAGGCATTCGACCGCTTCCACGACGTGCGCACGCGCAGCGATCGCGATATCGCGAGCCGCATGCGGGAGCTCGAGATCGATATCGCGGTCGATCTCAAGGGCTACACCAAGGATTCGCGGCCGGACATTTTCGCGTGGCGGGCGGCCCCGATCCAGGCGAGCTATCTCGGCTATCCGGGCACGATGGGCGCCGCTTTCATCGATTACATCATCGCGGACGCGGTCGTGGCGCCGTTCGAGCACGCGCCGTTCTACCACGAGAAGATCGTCCAGCTTCCCGATTGCTACCAGGTCAACGACAGCAAGCGCGAGATCGCGCCACGCGCGCCGGCACGCGCCGGGGCCGGGCTGCCGGAGCGCGGCTTCGTGTTCTGCTGCTTCAACAACAACTACAAGATCACGGCGCCGGTGTTCGACATCTGGATGCGGCTGTTGAAGCAGGTGCCCGGCAGCGTGCTCTGGCTGCTGCGCGAGAACGATGCGGCCGAGCGCAATCTCCATCGCGAAGCGCAGGCGCGCGGCGTCGACCCGGCGCGCCTGGTATTCGCGCCGCGGCTCACGCTGGGCGAGCATCTGGCGCGCCACCGCCTGGCCGACCTGTTCCTCGACACGCTGCCCTACAACGCCCACACCACGGCGAGCGACGCGCTGTGGGCTGGCCTGCCCGTCGTGACCTGCCAGGGCGAGGCTTTCGCCGCCCGCGTCGCCGCGAGCCTGCTTCGGGCGGTCGGTCTGCCCGAGCTGGTGACCCGGAACGCGGCCGACTACGAGGCGCTGGCGCTGCGGCTGGCGGCCGACGCCGCCGCGCTGGGTGAATTCCGGGCGCGGCTGGCGGCGAACCGCACCACGCGACCGCTGTTCGACTGCGACCGCTTCCGCCGCCACATCGAGGCCGCCTATGCGACCATGTGGGAGACGCGGCAACGCGGCGACCCGCCGCGCAGCTTCGCGGTCGCGGCCGACAACAGCGTCCCTTGATCGGGGGCGACGCGCGCGCCCCCCCGCTGCCGGCGGAAGCTTGCGCCCTACCCGGGGAGCATCTCGGCCAGCAGCCGTCCGAAGCCCTTGACCGGCTGGTGCACCGAGAGCCGCACTTGCATCTCCCAGCAGCGCGCCGGCACCGGATGCACGACCGGCACGCCCAGGTCCTGCTCCAGGAGGTCGATCACCGGCAGCACGCGCCAGCCGGTGCCGAGCAGATAGATCGCGTCCGCCTTGGGCTGCTTGAGGAAGGTGCGCTTGACATGGGCATAGACCTGCTCGGCCGAGAGCTGGCCGACCTTGTCGAACGGCACGTCGATGCCGTCCATGCCGAGCACGTCGAAGCCGGCCTCCTTGAAATAGTTCGCGAACAGGTCGTTGATCCCGCCGACGAAATAGGTGGCGCCCACGATCTTCTTGGCCTTGAGCGCCCTGAGCGCGCGCACGTGGTTGCTGCCGGAGGTGAAGAACGGGACGTTGTACTGCTTCTCCCATTTCTTGAGATGCTCGGCCTCGCCCTTGAAGCCGAGCAGCATGAAGGGCGGCGCGCCCTCGGGATGGATCAGGTCGCAGCCGGCATCCACGAGCTGCTTGACCGGCACCTCGTAGGGCGTGACCGCGCGCTTGAACTCGTCCGTGGTGCCCTCGCGGATGTTGAGGAAGATCGGCACGATGCCGATCCCTTCCGGCAGCATGCGGATCAGCTCTTCGAGGCCGCCCGGCCGCATGGTCGGCTTGATGCAGCCTACAACTCCCCGCCAGCTCGTAAACGCCATGTTCGTCTCCCTTTTTTGGTCCTGTGCGTGCTGGCACACGCGCACGACCGGCGCAAGGTCTGGCGGGAAATCGCTGCGCGGACGGCCGTCAGAAATCCGGCTTGGCAGCTTGCGGCATCGGGAACAGGCCCTGGTTGAAATGATCCTCGTTGTTCTCGGCGCAGACCGTCTCCAGCAGCGGGTTGTTCACCTTGCGCCAGCGCTGCGTCATGTGCAGCGGCTCATTGAACGCATCGGGATCGGTCACCTTCACGAAGGCCGCGAGGGTCCTGCTGTCGGCGGCAAGCGTCAGGCGCTCGACCACGTGCAGCTTCTCCGTGTGCGGGGTGCGATAGTTGTCGATGTAGCTGTTCTTGGCGGACAGCCCGATCGTGTCGATGGCCAGCGTGTCGCCGTTCTCGTAATGACCGATGGACTCGCCGAACCACGAGGGCTTCACGTGCTCCGAATGGCGGTCGCCGAGATAGATCCGGCGCACCAGATGATCGCGTTGCCAGATCATGTAGACGACCTTCGGCGTCTGGATGAAATAGAACGGCTCGGCCGGAAACAGCAGTTGGCCGGGCACGCCGCCCGGATAGCAGCGTGACTGGGCCGTGAAGGGTATCGGCCGCCGGCCGCTGAGCACCTCTTCGTTCGACGCGCGCATCTGAGCCGCGGCCCAGGGCTTGAGCACCGGGTCCTTCCAGTTGCCCAGCCGCACCGTCACCTGCCCGGGACCGTCGTTATTGCCGTGATAGCGGTGATCGGGATCGTTCCTGATCGGCCCGCGCAGCCCGGCCGGCGGGTCGCGCCATTCGCCGCCACCGAGCCAGGCGAAACCTGCCGATGCAAATTCGGGGATTTTGCCTTTCGGCACCGCTTGCGCGGACGCAGCGACCGTCATCGCCGAGGCAGCCAGGCCGGCGCACAGAGCGGCCGCCGCGGCTACGCGCCATGCTGGCTTGAATGTTGGAGCGCGGTTGCGGCTGGAAGCAAAGGTCGCCATGCGTCGGCTCCTTCCCTCAGTGGCGCATCAAAATCTCTCGATGTTTCGAACCGAAGCCGGACGTCCTGGTCGCAAGACCTTTCACGATCAAAAATCGCGGGTCTTGGCCTCCGGCATCGGAAACAGGTTCAAGCTGAAAGGATCCTCGTTGTTCTCGGCGCAGACCGTCTCCAGCAGCGGATTGTTCACCTTGCGCCAGCGCTGCGCCAGATGCAGCGGCTCATGGAAGGTGTCGGGGTCGGTGACCTTCACGAAGGCATCAAGGGTCTTGCCGTCGGCGGAGGGCGTCAGGCGCTCGACCACGTGCAGCTTTTCGGTGTGCGGGGTGCGATAGTTGTCGATGTAGCTGTTCTTGGTGGACAGCCCGATCGTATCGATGACCAGCGTCTCGCCGTTCTCGTAATGGCCGATCGATTCTCCGAACCAAGAGGGCTTCACGACCTCGGAATGCTTGTCCGTCATGTAGATGCGGCGCACCATGTGGTCGCGCTGCCAGATCATGTAGACGACCTTCGGCGTCTGGATGAAATAGAACGGCTCCGCCGGGAACAGCAGTTGCCCGGGCACGCCGCCGGGGTAGCAGGTGGCCTGGGCGGAGAACGGAAGTCCGCGCTTGCCGGAGATCACCTCTTCGTTAGAAATCCGCATCTGCTCGGCCGCCCAGGGCTTGAGCACCGGGTCGCGCCAGTTGCCAAGCCGCACCGTCACCTGGCCCGGTCCATCCTGGTTCATGTGGTGCTCGCGCGTGGGATCGGCCTGGATCGGCCCGCGCAATCCGGGCGGCGGGTCCATCCACTGCGGCCTGGTGATAAGCCACGCGAAGGCGCTCGACGCGAGCTCCGGAATCTTGTCTTTCGGCGCGGGTTGCGCCGCGGCCGGAGTGGTGGCCGCCCAGTTCATTGCGCAGAGCGCGGCGGCCATCGTGGCGAGCCGCAAGGTCCGGCGCGGGATCCGATCGCGACGGCTGTTGCAAGCGGATGGCAACATCGGCGTGCTCCCTTCTGGCGTTTGCCTGCGGCGCGCATCGCGATCGAACGCGACGGGCGCCCTCACGGACGACGTACCCCCGGGACCGAGGCAATGTCGCGATGCTCCTCGCCGCAGACATAATCCTCGATGCGCAGGTCATTGCGCAGATCGTAGACGAAGCGCGTCTGCCATTCTCTGGTGTAGTACTCGGAATCGTGCACCGTGATGACGATCTCGAGCTGCGCCGGGCTGATCTTGCGGATGCGCTCGACGGTGCGCATCTCGTCGGACTGCGGCGCGCCGGTGGCATCGGCGAAGGTCTTGGTGTTGAAGCCCGAGGTCTCCACGACCAGCGTATCGCCCTCGTAACGACCGACGGAATAGCCGTTATAGGCGAGGCGCACCACGAGCTCCTCGTAGCTCGGCATCGGCTTGTCCAGCCGGACCACGCGGACTTGGTGATTGAGCTCGTGGAGGATCGTGACGGCACCCGGCGGCGCCTGCACGATCTCGAACGGATAGGGGCTCGCCAGCACGCGCGGCAGCCCGTCGGGCACGCACAGCCGGCGCGTTTCATCCTTGATCGAGCCGTCCTTCAGGCCGGCGATGTTCTTCTCGTAGGCGGCCTTGCCGGCGGCCGTGAACGGCAGCTCGCCACCGCCCACGAGCTCGATCCTGGCGCTGTAGCGCGTCGTCCAATAGATGCCCGCAAGGTCCGGCGCGTCGGCAGCAAGAGCCGGCCCGGAGAGGACCGAGAGGGCGGGGACGGCCGCCAAGACCACCAGCAAGACCGACCCGGCGCGGGCACAAACGCGACCAACGTCCATCAAGCCCTCCCCAGATTTGCTTGCCGATCGTCAAAGCGGAGATCGTGGTTGCGGCCGAGCATGCCACGCCACGAGAAAAAAGAAAGTGCGCCTTTCGCAGGTTGCGGCCTGGTACAACCTATGAAATGCTGATCGGCAACCGGCCCCGATTTGCGAAGGGCCGGAGACATCCTGGCGGGAGACGCTCATGCAACTCCGAGCAGTCGGTCTCGCGGCGATCGCAGTCGCCATGTCTGCATTCGCCGCTGTCGCGCACCACTCCTTCGCGATGTTCGATGCCAGCAAGCTCATGACGCTGGACGGCACCATCAAGGAGTTCCAGTGGACCAACCCGCATGCCTGGATCATCCTGATGGTCGGCGACGATCAGCCGGCGCGGTGGGCGATCGAGATGAACGGACCGAGCGGCATCGCGCGGGACGGCTGGCGTCCAAAGACGCTTTTGCCCGGCATGAAGGTCCAGGTCGTCATCCATCCGCTGCGCGACGGCAACGCGGGCGGCCAGTACCTGGCGATCACGCTTCCTGACGGGACGCAGATGGGCAATCCGAGCGGCCGCGGTGGCGCCGCCGACGCCCGCGGCGCTCCCGGCGAGTAAGGCGAGCCCGTTGCCGCGCGCGCCGATCACCACGAAGCCGGTTACTGCGCCGTGTGTTCGAGGATGCCCTTGATCCGGTTCACCACCGCTTCCGGCGTGCGGTAGAATTTGTCGACCAGGCTCTGGATCTCTTCGCCGCTGGTGAACTCGAGATCGATCTGACGTTTCTCGGCATCGGCCTTGAATTCGGGGTCGTTCATGGTCTTCGCGAACGCCGTGCGCAGCATGCCGATCACCGCCTCGGGCACGCCCGGCGGCGCCAGGAACGGGCGGCCGAATTCCTGGTTGCCGAAGGAGAGGTCCATGGCGGCGCGGTCGTCGGCCGTCTTGGCGTAATCGTAGATCCAGGGCACGCCCGGCAGCTCCGGATGCTTCTCCAGTCCGTACTGGATGATCATGCGGATTTTTCCCTCCTTGAGCCACGGGCCGGCGGTGGCCTTGAGGCTCGCCCAGGTGATGCCGACGTTGCCCGCGACCTCACCGCGCTCCATCGCCAGCATGCCCTGCTTGGTGCCCTGGTAGCCCGGGATCATCTTGATCTTGGTGCCCAGGATGGCGTTGGTCAGCACCGGGTAGAGATTGGTCGCGCCGCCGGTGCCGGCGACGATCAGCTCCTTGGTGAACAGGTCATCGAACGTCCTCACCGGCGACGTGTGCCAGGCCAAGCCGGCGTGGTTCTCCTTCAGGGCGCTGCCGAGCCAGCGGAACTGGCGCGGATCGAACTTGACCCGCTCCGGATACATCAGCGGGTCGGTGGCGAGCAGCGCATTGACCGCGCCGAAGGCGGTGCCGTCCCGGGGCGCGACATTGTAGAGGTAGTTCGCCAGCACCAGCGAGCCCGCGCCGGGCATGTTCTGCACCACGATCGTCGGGTTGCCCGGGATGTGCCGGCGCATGTGCACCGACAGCAGCCGCCCATAGGCATCGTAGCCGCCGCCCGCCGCCGAGCCGACGATGAGGCGGATCTGCTTGTCCTTGAAATTGGGCTCCTGAGCGCCCGCCGGCTGCACGAACGGAAGGACGGCCGCGAAGGCAAGAGCGCATCCCGCCAGGGCCGCGACGATGCAGCCCGGGCTGGACTCCCGCTTTGGCGGGAACGAGCGGAGAAGCGAATGGAATCCGTGGTTCATTGTGGCACCATGACCCTTCCGCCGTTCATCGCGACGCCCTGCCCCGTCATATAGGCGGCGTCCGCGCCCGCAAGATAGGCCGCGAGGCCGGCCATGTCGTCGGGATAGCCGACGCGGCCGAGCGGGATCGACGCCTTGCCGCGTTCGATCAGTTCCTCCGGCGTGGTGTTCTCCAGCGGCTGCGCCGTGAGCGACACCCCCGGGATGATGGCGTTGACCCGGATATTGTGCTGCGCCCATTCCAGCGCGAGCGTCTTGGTGAGCGACAGGATCGCGGCCTTGCTGCAGGCGTAGTTGGCGCCGTTGACCGCGCCCTCGACGGCACGGCCCGACGCGATGTTGATCACCACGCCGCGCCGGTTCGCGATCATGCCGGGCCCGAAGGCGCGCACGATCAGCCAGGGCGCCGTGATGTTGACCTTGAGGGTACGCTCCCACACTTCCGGCTGCATGTCGAGGACGCTCGCGCGCGGATAGATGCTGGCGTTGTTGACCAGGCAATAGGGCGTGCCGTAAGCCGCCAGCGTCTCTTTTACCGTGCGGTCGATCTCCGCTGCCTGCGACAGATCGACCTTGAAGAAGCGCGCCTCGCCGCCCTCGGCCTTCACCTCCGCGACGGTCTTCTCGCCGAGCTTGGCGTCGACGTCCCAGACCGCCACCTTGGCGCCGTCGCGCCCGAACCGCCGGCAGAAGGCGTTGCCGAATCCGCCGCCACCACCGGTCACCACCACCAGGTCGCCGGGCTTTATCCCGTCGCGCGCAATGCCGTCACCCGCCATGTTGTCTTCCTCTGTTGCTGGCAAACTCTACACCGTGATTTGTGGGGTGGGCAAAGGCGCGCGCAGCCGCCGCGCCGCGCATCTTGTCGCGCTGATGAACGAAGACGCGTGGGCTTCGCTTAGTCCACCCTGCAGGCACGGCTACTTGTACAGCCGCACGCCCTTGAGCCGCGAGGTGAGCGCGAGCCCGTCGAGGCAGACGCCCGGGTCGGGCGGCGCGCAGGCGGTCACGTCGTTCACCAGGATGGCGCCGATCTTGTTGCAGTCGCCCTCCGAGATGAAGGTCTTGACGTTGGTCTTCTGCCCGCGCACCGGGCCCATCTCGATGATCATCCGGCGCTCGACGATGGCGTCGGGGTTGAACAGCACGAGATCGACCTTGAAGCTGTCGATGGCGCGCTCGGTCTTGTTCTCGATCACGAAGGTGAGGCGGCAGCGGTTCTCGGCATTCTCGGCGGTGTTGAGCTCGAGGCCGACCAGGTCGACGGCATGGACCGGCGCCGGTATGAGCAGCGGCAACAACGCCAAGGCGTGCAACGCACGTCGCATCATGATTTTGCCTCCCTTCGCCCGCGGCAGCAACGCGGTGACGGCGGATATTGTTAGCCACGTTGCCGCCAGCGCACAATCGGCGAATGCGTGCAGACGTTTTGTAATGGGTCGAAGGAAGCGTGCCGCTACCGCATCGCCTTGGCGGCTTCGCCCAGTTGCGCCGGCTCCGTCACCGGCAGCGAACAGCGCTCGCCAACGCAGATGAAGGCCGCGGCCCCGGCGGCCGCCTTGATCTTCTCCTGTGCCGGGTGTGAGGCGGGCAGCGCGTCGGGCGACGGCGCGCGCAGCACGATGCGGTCGAGATAGGGAAGCTTGAGCGCGGCCGCGACCAGCGCGGCGGCACCCGCGCCCTGCCCGGCGACCACGATCTCGGCGCCGCGCAGCCGCAGGTCGAGCGCGTTCATGAGCGACAGATGCATGAACAGGTTCTCGGCCGCGATCGGATTGATGCCGTCGAACATGCGGTCAGCCTGCGCGCGCAACGCGTCCCGGCCGGCGAGGACCGCGAGCCGCACCAGGTTTTGCGCCGCAACGCCGTTGGGGTTCGGCGTCGCCTCGTCGCTGGTGGAATTCGGCCGCACCACCAGCCCCTCGGCGTCGTCGGCGGTGAGGAAATAGCCGCCGGTTTCCGGATTGGCGTAATGCCGGTCGAGCGCCGCCTGCCAGGCGAGCGCGCGGTCGAGATGGCTGCGCTCGCCGCCCGCCTCGAACAGCGCCAGCGCGGCGCGAATCATGTTGGCATGGTCGGAGGCGAGGCCCGGAAACAACAGCTTGCCGGCGCGCCAGGAATGCCCGAGCCGGTCGCCGCGCGTCATGTTGGCGGCGATGCACGCGAACGCGCGCGCGGCGAGCTCGATCCATGCCGGCTCGTCGAAGGCCACGCCGGCGTTGGCGAGGGCTGCGATCATCAGCCCGTTCCAGTCGGCCAGCACCTTGTCGTCGAGGCCCGGCCGCACGCGCTTGTCGCGCACGGCGAGGAGCTTTGCGCGCAACGCCGCGAGCCGCGTCTCGTCCTCGGCGCTCGCCGGCACGCGCGCGAGCCGGTTGAGGATGGTGTGGCCTTCGAAGTTGCCCTCCGGCTTCACGTCGTAATGCCGCGCGAAGAACGCGGCGTCGTCCTGGCCGAGGATGTGGGTGATCTCGTCGAGCGACCAGACGTAGAACTTCCCCTCCTCGCCTTCCGAATCCGCATCGAGCGAGGCGCAGAACGCGCCTTCCGGCGTGGTCATCTCGCGCTCGAGCCAGCCCACCGTCTCGCGCGCCCGCGCGCGAAACAGGTCGTTGCCGGAGCGCCGATAGGCGAGCGCGAGCAGTTCCAGAAGCTGCGCGTTGTCGTAGAGCATCTTCTCGAAATGCGGCACCAGCCAGCGCTCGTCCACGGAGTAGCGCGAGAATCCGCCGCCGAGATGATCATAGATGCCGCCCTGGCAGATGCGCTCCAGCGTCAGCTCGACCGCATTGAAGTAGCGATTGCTTGCCGATGCTTGCGCTCTCTCGCCGCTGCCATGGGTATCCCCCTGCGGTCCCTCCCCCGCTTGCGGGGGAGGGTTAGCGAGGGGGGCTGCTCGCTGCCCGGCCCGCCACAAGAATTCCAGCAGCATCGGCTGCGGGAATTTCGGCGCGCCACGCGTGCCGCCGTGCAATGGATCGATATGCCCGCCGAGCTGCTGCGCCGCGCGATCGAGCTCCGCCGCGCCGATCACCACCCGTCCGGACGGACGTGCCGTGGCCGACAAACGCTCCATCAGCGCGCTGCGATTCTGCTCGATGCTGTTCGGATCCTCGCGGAAGATGCGCGCGACGTTCGCCAGCACGTCGACGAAGGCCGGCTTGCCGAAGCGGCTGGTCTTCGGGAAATAGGTGCCGCCCCAGAACGGCTCGCCCGCGGGCGTGAGGAACATGGTCAGCGGCCAGCCGCCATGCTCGCCCAGGAGATGCAGCGCCGACATGTAGATCTGGTCGATGTCGGGCCGCTCCTCGCGATCGACCTTGATGTTGACGAACAGCTCATTCATCACCGTGGCGGTGGCGTCGTCCTCGAAGCTCTCGTGCGCCATCACATGGCACCAGTGGCAGGCCGCGTAGCCGACCGAGAGCAGGATCGGCTTGTTGGCGCGCTTGGCCTCGGCGAGCGCGGCCGGCCCCCACGCCCACCAGTCGACCGGATTGTGCTTGTGCTGCAGGAGATAAGGCGAGGTCTCCTGGGAGAGCCGGTTTTCATGCGTGGTGTCGCGCGCTGACATTGGCCGTTCCGATTGTTGGTGTGCACTCGCAAGATAACGCGTGACCTGCGAATAAGCACCATGCGGGCAACGGTGCGTAGGGTGGGCACGCTTCGCTTTGCCCACCCTACGGATCTTGGCTACATCCTGCGCATGACCGCGCCCGAACGCGACACCATCTTCGCCCTTTCCTCCGGCCGGCCGCCGGCGGCAATTGCGGTGATCCGCATCTCCGGTCCGCGCGCGCGCGTCGCGCTCGAGGCGATGCTCGGCCGCGTGCCGGAACCGCGCAAGGCCGCGCTGGCCCGTCTCAAGCATCCCGCCACCGGCGAGCTCGTCGACGAGGCGCTGGCGCTCTGGTTTCCCGGCCCGGCGAGCGAGACCGGCGAGGACACCGCCGAGCTGCAGGTGCACGGCGGCCGCGCCGTGATCGCGGCGGTGCTCGGCGCGCTCGGCCAGCTCGACGGCTTCCGCATGGCCGCGCCCGGTGAGTTCACCCGTCGCGCCTTCGAGAACGGCCGCATCGACCTCACCCAGATCGAGGCGCTCGCCGACCTGGTCGCCGCCGAAACGGAAGCCCAGCGCCGCCAGGCGTTCCATCAGCTCCGCGGCCTCCTGGGCAATCGCGCGGAGGCCTGGCGGGCCACGGTGATCGAGGCGCTCGCGCTGGTCGAGGCTGGCATCGATTTCTCCGACGAGGGCGATGTTCCGAAGGATCTGCTCGCGGAGGCGCTCGCGATCGTCCGGCCACTGGCGCAGGAGCTGTCGCAGGTTCCGGGCACGGGCCGCGGCGAGCGGCTGCGCGAAGGGCTGTGGGTCGCCATCGCGGGGCCGCCCAACGCCGGCAAGTCCACGCTGCTCAACCGCCTCGCGCGGCGCGAGGCCGCGATCGTGGCGCCCACCGCCGGCACCACCCGCGACGTGATCGAGGTGCACCTCGATCTCGGCGGCTACCCGTTCAACCTTCTCGACACCGCGGGTTTCAACGAAAAGTCGGACGATCCGATCGAGCGCGAAGGCATGCGCCGCGCCATGGAGGTGGCCGCGCGCGCCGACCTCGTGTTGTGGGTGGTCGATCCGCGCGCGACCGACGCGCTGGCGCCCAGCACCGTCGACCAGGAGCCGTCGTTTTCGCCATACGTCACCCGTTGGCTGGTTGCCAACAAGATCGACCTGCTCGATGGCGAGGCGAAGGCCAAGTTCGCCACCACGGTCGGCCGCTGGCCGGTGCATCACATCGCGGCCGCCACCGGCGAAGGCGTCGACGCGCTTGTTGCCGCGATCGTCGATTTCGCCGGACAGATGTTCCCGCCGGAGCCGGCGCTGGTCACGCGCGAGCGCCAGCGCGCGCATATCCAAGACGCGACGTTCGCGCTGGTCGGCGCCTGCCAGCGGATCGAGGAGGGCGCCGGCGAGGAGCTCGTCGCCGAGGCCCTGCGTCAGGCACTTGTGGCGCTCGGCAAGCTCACCGGCCGGGTGGACGTGGAGGAAATCCTCGACGTGATCTTTCGCGATTTTTGCATCGGGAAATAGCCGATGTAGGCCATTGGCTGATCATCCAATGGCCTAGCGGCCAATGAACGACCCCGGGATGTTTCACGTGAAACACTGAACGGACGGAAAATGGCGCTTCCTTCCAGGGCAACTCTGCGCCGTGATATTTTGACCGAACCGGGGTGGCTCAGGTAAAAGCCGCGATCCGGAGAATTCGGTCCATGGATACGCAATTCGACGTCATTGTCGTGGGTGGCGGTCACGCGGGCTGCGAGGCCGCCGCCGCGGCCGCGCGCATGGGCGCCAAGACCGCCCTGGTGACCCACACGGTTTCCACCATCGGGGCGATGTCCTGTAATCCCGCGATCGGCGGCCTGGGCAAGGGCCACCTGGTGCGCGAGATCGATGCGCTCGACGGGTTGATGGGCCGGGTTGCCGACCGGGGCGGCATTCAGTTCCGCGTCCT
>JAXDOD010000110.1:0-13778 GCA_034669045.1 Alphaproteobacteria bacterium | reverse complement strand
CCTCGCGCAGCGTCGTCTATAAGCTGTCAGCGCTGTTCAGCCTCGACGCGTTTGCCGGCGGCTTCGTCGTACAGTCGCTGCTGGCGCTGTGGCTGTTCGAGCGTTACGACCTGTCGCTGTCGGCTGCGAGCCTGTTCTTTTTCTGGTCGAGCGTGGCGAGCGCATTTTCCTATCCGGTGGCGGCGTGGCTCGCGAGCCGGATCGGCCTCATCAACACCATGGTCTTCACCCATATCCCGTCCAGCATCCTGCTGATCCTGGCGGCGTTCTCGCCCAATCTATACGTCACACTCGGTCTCTTGCTGCTGCGCTCCGCACTGTCGCAGATGGACGTGCCGACGCGCACGTCCTACGTCATGGCGGTGGTGACGCCTCCGGAACGCGCGGCGGCGGCGAGTTTCACGGCGGTGCCGCGGAGTCTCGCGTCTGCCATCAGCCCGGCCTTCGCCGGCGTGCTGTTGACCACGGCGTTTTCGGGCCTGCCGCTGGTCGTGTGCGGCGTGCTCAAGATCGTCTACGACGTGGCGCTGCTCGTTTCATTCCGGCATATCAAGCCGCCCGAGGAATGATTGCAGCTACTGTGCCTCGCGCAACTCCGGACGCGCCTCGAGCCGCGCCGTGTTGAGCCGGTGGATGGTGAAGCAGACGAGGGCGCCGATCGCGAATGGAATCGCCGACCACATGTAGAGCTGCTGCACCGGCAAGCCGACGAATAGCGCGCCGGCGAGGGGACCGACGATTGAGCCGATCCGGCCGATCCCCAGTTCCCATCCCGAGCCGTTGGCGCGCAGCGACGTCGGGTAGATCAAGGCGCCGACGACGTTGATGCCTGACTGGATGCCGAGCACCAGGAACCCGGCGAAGAAGGTCGTGACCAGGAGTGCGGTTTGCGAGGTCAGTCCGGCAAAGCCGATCGAGCCAACCACGGGCACGGCGATCACGAACATGATGGCGATGCCGAGGAAGCGCGTGCGTTGCAGCCATCCGCACAGCAGCAGCGAGCCGACGGTGCCGCCGATCTGCAGCACGGCTCCGGCCATCGCGGCCGTCGCCGGTGGAAGCTTGGCGGCGGTCATCAGCGTCGGCGTCCAGCTCAGGAGGAAGAAGTAGCCCATCAGGTTCAGCGCGAACAAAAGCCACAGCAGCGGCGTGATCAGCGCGAGCCCGCCGCGGAACAGATGGGCTGGACTGAAGCCCTCGACCTGGCGCTCGTCCTCGATCACGAAGCGCGCCTCCGGCGGCACCGGAAAGTCCGGGCGGATAGTCGCAATCGCCTTGATCAAAGCGCCGCGATGGCTCTCGTGCAGCGCCATGTATTTGATCGATTCCGGCAAGCCGAAAATCGCGGCTACGGCGATGATAATGGGAACGATGCCGCCGATCTGGAACAGGATCGGCCAGCCGTACTGCGGCACGAACACGGCGCTGATCAAGCCTGGGATGGCGCCGCCGAGCGGCACGCAGCCGACCGCGATGATAGCGAGCGTGGCGCGAAGCTTGCGCGGCGCCGACTCGGAATTGATGGCAACGACATTGGGAATAACGCCGCCGATGCCGATGCCGGCGATGAGGCGAAGCCAGAACATCTGGTCGAGGTTGGCCGCATAGGCGGCCCCGAAGGTGAAAACGCCGAACAGCAGGTTGGCGGCGATGAGCGCCACCTTGCGGCCGTAGCGGTCGCCAACCCAACCGAACAGCGCCGAGCCGAACAGGATGCCGACGAGGCTTGCGCTGAACACCGGACCGAGTGCGCTGGGCGGCACGCCCCAGGCTCGCACGAGGTGAGGGGCGGCGAAGGCAATAGCGCCGATGTCATAGCCGTCGATCAGGACAACAAAGAAAGACCAAACGAGAAGCTTGACCTGGAATGGACTCAGCCCGCGCTCGTCGAGCAAGCGCGAAACCTGGACGACCGGTTGCTCAGCCATGAAATTCCTCACCTGTTGCGGCTCTAACGGCCGCTGTCGCCCCGTCGCGGAAGGTAGGTCACGGCTCGCGTGATGAACAGCGGCACAAGCGCGGCTCAGGGGTCTTTTTCCTCGAGCGCCAGACCCTTCACCACGGCCTCATGGCCGAATTTTCCCCGCACCCGGTCCATCGCGCGTTCAGCGGCGGCCCGGCGCTCGCCGGAATGGTCGACCAGGTCGGCCGGGTCGGCGTCCTCGGCGTCGGCCAGCGCGCTGACGCCGACGCCGAGCAGGCGATAGCGCGTGCCGTTGATCTCGCGCTCGAGCATTTCGCGCGCGGAGCCGAAGATTTTTCCGGCAAGCTGCGTCGGGCTCTCCAGCGAGCGCGATCGGGTGAGAATGCGAAAGTCGGCGGTCTTCAGCTTGAGCGTGACGGTTGAGCCGCAGAGGTGCTTTTCCTTGAGCCGGTCGGATACTTCTTCCGCGGCAGCCCAAAGCCGCTTCTCCAGCGGCCGGAACGAGGCGATGTCCTGGTCGAAGGTGTTTTCCGCCGAAACGCTCTTCCGCTCGCGCACCGGGTCGACCGCGCGCACGTCGACGCCGCGCGCGAGCCGCGACAGCCGGAGCCCCTCGGCGCCGTAGCGGCGCATCAGCTCGCGCTCCTCGGCACGCTGGAAATCGGCGATCAGGCGAAAGCCATCCTTGGCGAAGCGCTGCGCCGCCACCTTGCCGACGCCGTAGATCAGCGTCACCGGCTTGTCGGCGAGGAATGCCGCCGCTTCGGCCTGGCCCAGCACCGCAAAGCCACGGGGCTTGTCGAGGTCGGAGGCGATCTTGGCCAGGAACTTGTTGGCGGCAAGCCCGATCGAGACGGTGATGCCGATCTCCTTTTCGACGCGAGAGGAAAATCGCGCCAGCACCTTGGCCGCGCTCATGCCGTGCAGCCGGGCGGTGCCGGCGAGATCCATGAACGCCTCGTCGATCGAGATCGGCTCGACCTGCGGGGTCATGTCGAGCATCAGCGTGCGCACCTGCCGGCTGACATCGGCATATTTTTCCATGTTGGGGCGGACGATGGTGGCGTGCGGGCACAGGCGCCGGGCCTCGAACATCGGCATCGCCGAACGCACCCCGAAGGTGCGGGCGATGTAGCAGGCGGTTGAGACCACGCCGCGCTTGCCGCCGCCGATGATCAGGGGCTTGTCGGCGAGCGTCGGGTCGTCGCGCTTCTCGATCGTGGCGTAGAACGCGTCGCAATCGACATGGCAGATGGTCAGCGCGTCGAGCTCGGGGTGGCGCAGGATGCGCGGCGAGAAGCACGCCGGGCAGCGCGCGGAGACGCCTGCGTCGCGGAGGCAGTCCCGGCAGAACGCGGCCATCACGGCGTATCCCGTTCCCAAATGCCTCCAAGCAGGACGCGGGCACGCTCGACCTCGGTCGGGTCGATGCCTTGCTGCTGCGCGAAGGCGATCAGAAGCGGCTCGTTGCCCGAAAAGTGATCGAGCACGCCGGTGAGGAAGCTCCGGTCGCGAGCGGCTTTGCGGATCTGGTCCGGGCCGACGCCCGTGGCTGCTAGAAAGCCGCCCAGGTGCTCGGGCTCCGACGCCAGGAAGGAAAGGGCCGCGACGGCAAGCGCCTCGGCGGCCTCGCGCCGCACCCGAACCTTGCTGCTGCGGGAGTTGCCGCTCTTCATGGCCGCCGATTCTTGATCCGCCGCAAGATTAGCAATCTTTGGCCCGCTTTGGGGCCAATCCTTCCGCAATTCCGATGGCTGTGGTCCACCGGCGCCCCAGTGTCTGCCCGGGCGGCGGTGTGCGCCATAATCGAATTTTATCGGTTTGTCATGGTGTTACCCCTGCCGCGTGTGCCTGTATGCGGGTTCCCGTTTCCGTTTCCGTAATACTTCCTCATTAGATTCTTAAACATTGTGCCAAAACGCGTCCGCGGCGCCCGAACGGGCGTCGCTGGCCTTTTTTTCGGCATCGGGGAAGTGGGGCAGGCAATGGCCAAGACGGTCCTGATCGTGGAGGATAACGAGCTCAACATGAAGCTCTTCCATGATCTGTTGGAGGCCCACGGCTATGCGACCGTGGGCACGCGCAACGGCATCGAGGCGCTCGATCTCGCCCGCAAGCACCGGCCGGACCTGATCCTCATGGATATCCAGCTTCCGGAAGTTTCGGGCCTCGAAGTCACCAAATGGCTCAAGGAAGACCCGGAGCTGCAGCGCATCCCGGTCGTGGCCGTCACCGCCTTCGCGATGAAGGGTGACGAGGAACGCATCCGCGAAGGCGGCTGCGAAGCCTATCTCTCCAAGCCGATCTCGGTGGGAAAGTTCATCGAGACCATCCGTCACTTCCTGGGCGCCGCCTGAGGAGATTGTTGATGACCGCCCGCGTCCTCGTCGTCGACGATATCCCGGCCAACGTGAAGCTGCTCGAGGCGCGTCTCTCGGCCGAGTATTTTGACGTCACCACCGCCATGAGCGGCGCCGACGCGCTCGCGATCTGCGAGCGTGCGGAATGCGACGTCGTGCTGCTCGACGTGATGATGCCCGACATGGACGGCTTCGAAGTCTGCCGCCGCCTCAAGACCAATCCGGCGACCCATCACATGCCGGTCGTCATGGTCACCGCGCTCGACCAGCCGTCCGACCGGGTGAAGGGGCTGGAGGCGGGCGCCGACGATTTCCTCACCAAGCCGGTGTCCGATATCGCGCTCATCGCGCGCGTCCGCTCGTTGTCGCGTCTCAAGATGATGACGGACGAGCTGCGCATGCGCGCCGTCACGTCGCGCGACATCGGCATCGAAAGCCCCGAGCGCGAGGCGGTCGCCGATACCGGGCAGGGCGGACGCATCCTGATCGTGGACGACCGCGCCGCGTCATCGGAACGCATCGCCGCGATGCTCTCCGCCGCGCATTCGGTGGAGATCGAGGCGGACCCGAACGAGGCCTTGTTCCATGCCGCCGAGGGCAATTACGATCTGCTGATCGTGTCGCTCGGGCTCGACAATTTCGACGGTCTGCGGCTGTGCAGCCAGGTGCGCTCGCTCGAACGCACGCGCAACGTGCCGATCCTTGCGATCGCGGATGCCGAGAACAATACGCGGCTGGTGCGAGGGCTCGAAATCGGCGTCAACGACTACCTCACGCGCCCGATCGACAAGAACGAGATGATGGCGCGGGTGCGCACGCAGGTCCGCAAGAAACGCTACACCGAGCGCCTGCGCGACAACGTGCAGATGTCGATCGAGATGGCGATCACCGATGCGCTGACCGGCCTCTACAACCGGCGCTACATGGAGACCCATGTCGGGACGCTGGTGGAGCAGGCGATCTCGCGCGGCAAGCCGCTGACCGTGCTGGTCCTCGACATCGACTACTTCAAGTCGGTCAACGACAGTTACGGCCACGATGCCGGCGACGACGTGCTGCGGGAATTCGCGCTCCGCATCCGCAAATCCATCCGCGGCATCGATCTCGCGTGCCGCTACGGCGGCGAGGAGTTCGTGGTGGTCATGCCGGAGACCGACATGTCGGTCGCCACCATGGTGGCGGAACGCCTGCGCCGGCGGATCGCGAGCGAGGCCTTTGCCGTCCAGCAGGGCGGGCGCACCATCGAGGTCACGATCTCGATCGGGATCGCCGCGCTCGGCCGCGACGATAACGCCGCAACCGTCCTCAAAAGGGCGGATCAGGCGCTTTACCGGGCCAAGCGGGACGGGCGCAACCGGGTGGTCCCGGACGCCGCCTGATGCGGCCGTGCCGCGGTCAAAGGCAACACGGGCGGCGAAGCAGCCCCGCCCACCCATACCAAGAAGTAGCGCGCCGCTTTCAAACGCAAGCACCAAGCGGCCGGCGCCCCGGCGTTGGTGGGAGCGCTTGCGAGCAACTCCGCGTTGTTCCGCCCAATGCCACTATCAATTGCCGGCCGTTGCGCTCACTGTACGGCATCGTTTGCACGGATGAGAGACCAGTTGCGCTCTTGCCCCAACGAGGGAGCGAAGCGCATGAACTCCAAGCATATTGCTTTATCGGTGTTGGCATTTGTGTTGGTCCACGCCATGCCGGCTCAAGCGCAGTTGGCACGCACGTTTCTCTCAGCCAACGGCAGTGACGCTAACGACTGCGCGCGGACCGCACCGTGCAGGACCCTTCAAGTTGCCCATGACAAGACTAATGCCGGTGGCGAAATCAACATGCTCGATCCTGCAGGCTTCGGCCGCGTGGTCATTCAGAAGGCAATCAGCATCGTCAATGACGGCGTCGGTTCGGCGGGCATACTGGTGCCCGCGAGCAGTACCGGGATTCGAATTGTTGCGGGGAACAACGACAAAATCAACTTGCGGGGACTGATCATAGAAGGGGGTGGTATCGGCGAGTATGGGATCGTTTTTCAAAGCGGAAAATCCCTCACGATTCAGAACAGCGTGATTCGTAACATGACCATTAGCGGCATCGCCGTCATACCAAGCGCTTCATTTACAACGAGCACTCTCGCTGTTTCCGACACATACATTGCTAATAATGGAAGCCACGGGGTTGTCATACAACCGGTTGGCTCAAACGTCGGCGTGCAAGCTCTCTTCAACCGGGTCGAGGTCTACAATAATGGTGGTCACGGTATCGGTCTGTACGCCAATCTCGTTAGCAATCAGGGCGGCATCCCGCGACGCGATGTTGAGGCTGCTGTGGTGGATAGCGTGTCGGCATACAACGGGGGCAGCGGCTTTTACGCGTTCAACGATCCGGCCGAGCATTATTTTGCCACGTTGCTTTCGATCAGTCGTTCCACCAGCACTTTCAACGAAGGTTTCGGCATCGAGGCGTCAGGATTGGAGGTATTCTTATATTTCGGCCAATCGATGATCAGCGACGGCGCACGCCAGCTTAATGGCGCGGAGGTATGGAGCTATGGCGATAACTACATGCAACGGGTAACCGCCCCGCGCCTCGCCCCCAAGAGCTAATGCTATGCGGTCTCGTTGACGGTTTCCGTCATGGCCGGTGCGTGGGCACAGATAGCGGGCGCCGCTAAGGTGTCGGGAGCTACGCCGTCGTCGTCATCTTGCGCAAACGTTTCGAGGCGTTCAGCGGCTCGTTCGTTTCTTTGGTCGTCAGGGAATTTCGCGGCGAGGCATCGTCGCCATGCTGCCGTGCGTCCGATCTGAAATTGAATCGCGTCAGGGCATAATCTTGTTTCGTCATGCTGTCTTTCTGCTGTTGCAAAGTACACGCGTGATTGCGGGTCGGGTTGCGCCTAACGGCGCGGTAGCCGCCGGCATTATTGCCGGGCGGGATTCGAAATTGGTGCGCTTGAAAGGGGCGTCCGTTGGGGCGCGCTCGGCCGCGACGATAACGCCGCAACCGTCCTCAAAAGGGCGGATCAGGCGCTTTACCGGGCCAAGCGGGACGGGCGCAACCGGGTGGTCCCGGACGCCGCCTGATGCGGCCCGTGCCGCGGTCAACCCTAATCCTTTAGGTTGACCGAATTCTCTCCGCTATTCACAGCCTACCGTGTTGGATTCTTGGCGGCCTTCGGCTAGGTTTCGGGTCGGCCCCGATGGATCATTTCCTGGTGTTATGGGCTGGGGCGGCTGGAGTTGATCCACCACCCCGCACGCGCTTTGATAACCCTGCGAATGCTCAGGTCCGCCGCATCTCCTGGGTCCGTGGGGTTCGGCCGGTTCGGGAGCGGTACGAGTGGCCTCCTCATGACGCCGCTCCCGACCGGCCACCATTTTGGCCGTTTCCGCCGCAGAATCCGGATTTGGCGCGCCCTCAGGCGCCGTGCCGCGCGTTGCGCCCGCTTAAAAGCCAAGGGCGCCGCTCGGGCGCCCTTTTGTCGCGGACTGCAGTGCGGTCATTTGATCTTGGATTCGCGGAACTCGACGTGCTTCTTGGCGACCGGATCGTATTTCCTCTTGGTCAGCTTGTCGGTCATCGTGCGCGAATTCTTCTTGGTCACGTAGTAGAAGCCGGTGTCGGCGCTGGACACGAGCTTGACCTTGATGGTGGTCGCCTTGGCCATGGGGAAACCTCGCAGAAACGGGCTGGAGTTGGGCGCAACCTAGCGGTCCAGGCCCCATTGTCAAGAAACGCGGCCCGTGTTGAGCCGGGAGGCCCGGGCGCCACCGCCTCAGAGCGTCTCGCGCAGAAAACTGCGGCGTACCATGCGGTAGAACGGAACCGGCAGCTCGTGGCCGAGGCCGTCGGCGATGCGGGCGTCGAGCTCCTCCAGCATCACGCCGGTCACCGCGGGCATGTCGAGCTGCTTGGCTTGCGTGAGCGGCATCCAGACCAGCTCGACCAGCTCCGCCTCGGGACCGGTGATGCCCTCGATGCGGTGTGCGATCGCGCTCGCGTCCATGGTGAAGAAGCGCGCGTCGAACCGGCGCGGCCGGCCGGGCGGGGTGATGGCGCGGCCGACGAAATGGATGGCGCCGAGGTCCGGCAGCACCTTGTGCTGGGCAAACACCGCCCACGGCCCGCCCGGAACATTGGCAGCTTCCGACCGCGTGCCGAGGATGAGGCCGGTCTCCTCGCAGGTCTCGCGAATGGCCGCCAGCGCGAGCGCGCGCGCCCGCACCGGGCTGGCATGATGGAAGCGCTGCATCAGGCGGGTTTCAGCATGCGGGTCGAGCTCGCGGGCCGACGGCATGCGCTTGTCGGCGGGGTCGATGGCCCCGCCGGGAAACACGAACTTGCCGGGCATGAATTTGTGGCGGGCGTGGCGCTTGCCGAGCAGCACCTTCGGCATCGGGCCGGAGCGGTCGATGAGAATGAGGGTTGCCGCGTCTTTCGGCCGTACGACGGCATGCGTGAGGTCGCGCTCGACCTCGTTCATGCGCTGCACGAACTCGTTGAGCCTGGCGATGCGGTCCGCGTTGAGGTCGTTCATCGGCGCCGTTTCCGGCCGCGGGGGCGCTCGCTGGCGCCGGGTTTCGGCGGCGCGGGCGTGCGCTTGCCGCGGGTGGCACCCGACGGCGGGCGGACAACCGCTTCTTGGCCGCCCTCGGCGAGGAGCTCGAACCGCAGGGCGCCTGCGACCGGCGCGGCCTCGATCAGCCGCACGCTCACGCGGTCGCCGAGCCGGTGGGTGTGGCCGCTGCGGTTGCCGATCAGCGCATGGCGGTTCTCCTCATAGCGGAAATACTCGCTGCCGCCGATCGTACGGGCCGGGATGAACCCGTCGGCGCCGGTATCGTCGAGCTTGACGAACAGTCCGGCGCGGGTCACGCCCGAGATATGGCCTTCGAACGTGGCCCCGACGCGGTCGGCCAGGAAATGGGCGAGCAGGCGGTCGAAGGTCTCGCGCTCCGCCTTCATGGCGCGCCGCTCGGTGGCCGAGATTTTCGCCGCAACCTCGCCCAGCGTGCCGACGTCTTCGTGCTCGGGCAGGGCACCCTCGCCGAGCTTCAACGCGCGGACGAGACCGCGATGCACCACGAGATCGGCGTAGCGGCGGATCGGCGAGGTGAAATGCGCATAGCGGCGCAGGTTGAGGCCGAAGTGGCCGTAGTTCTCGGCGGTATATTCCGCCTGCGCCTGCGTGCGCAGCACCACCTCGTTGACCAGCTTCTCGACGTCGTGGCCCTTCACCCGGGCGAGGATGCGGTTGAAGTCAGCCGCGCGCAGCACGCCGCCTTTCACCAGCGGGATGTCGAGCGTCTTGAGGAATTCGCGCAGCGCATTGACCCGCTCCATGTCGGGCTCGTCGTGCACGCGGTAGATCAGCGGCACCCGCGCCCGCTCGAGCGTCTCGGCGGCGGCGACGTTGGCGAGAATCATGAACTCCTCGATCAGCCGATGGGCATCGAGGCGCTCGGGGGTCACGACACGGTCCACCGTGTGGTGGGCGGTGAGGACGATTTTTCGTTCCGGCAGGTCGAGATCGAGCGGCCCGCGCTCGTCACGCGCGCGCTTGAGCACGCGGTAGGCGGCGTAGAGCGGCTCCAGGACTGAAGCGATCAAGGGACCGGTGGTATCATCGGGCCAGCCGTCCATCGCGGCCTGCGCCTGCTGGTAGCTCAGCTTGGCGGCCGAGCGGATCAGCACCCGGTGGAACGTGTGGGCGCGCTTGCGGCCGTCGGCACCGACCACGACGCGGACCGCGAGTGCGGCGCGGTCCTCCTGCGGGCGCAACGAGCAGAGGTCGTTGGAGATGCGCTCCGGCAGCATCGGCACCACGCGATCGGGGAAATAGACCGAGTTGCCGCGCACCAGCGCCTCGCGGTCGAGCGCGGAGCCCGGCCGCACCGAATAAGCCACGTCGGCGATGGCGACGCGCAGCACATGGCCGCCGGGATTCGCCGGATCCGCATCCGGCTCCGCCTGCACCGCGTCGTCGTGGTCCTTGGCGTCCGCCGGGTCGATGGTGACGAACGGCAGGTCACGCCAGTTCTCGCGTCCGGCGGCATGAGCGGGCTCTACGGCCTCGGCTTCCTTGATGACCGCCGGCGGGAAGTGATGCGGGATGCCGTGGGCGTTGATCGCGATCATGCTGATCGCGCGCTCGCTCTTGAGCGAGCCGAGCCGTTCCGTGACGCGCGCGGTGGCAAGCCCGTAGCCGCTGCGGCTTCCCGCGACTTCGACGGCGACAAGATCGCCATCCTGCGCATCGGCGCTCGCGCCCGGCGGCACCGCGAGTTCCCGTCCCGACTGCTTCTTGTCGATCGGCTCGATCCGCCCGCCGCCGGCGGGCAATGCGCGGAAGATGCCGAGCACGCGCGCGCGCGCGCGGTCGATGATCTTGATGACGCGGCCCGCATAGCGGACGGCGTCGTCGGGCTCTCCGGTCTCCTCGACGCGGATCAGCGCGCGGTCGCCGACGCCGGCGACTTCGCCCGGCCGTGCGCGCCGCGGCACCGGGATGCGGATCTTGGGTGGCGGGCCGTGCTCCTCCTCGTCCCACTCGGTCGGCGTGGCGATGAGTTCCCCGTCGCGGTCGCGTGCGCCGATGTCGGCGACCACCACCTGCGGGAGCGTGCCCGGATGGTGCAGCTTCTTGCGCCGTTGCTCGAGCCGGCCTTCGTCGGCGAGTTCGCGCAGCATGCGCTTGAGCGCGGCGCGGTCGGCGTTCTTCAGGTTGAAGGCGCGGGCGATCTCGCGAGTGCCGACCTTGCCGGGCTCACGGCCGATGAAGGCGAGAATCTCGTCCTTGGAAGGGTGGGGCGGTTTGGTCGAGGGTCGTTTCACAACGAATTGGTCCGCGAGAGGGTGCTCGCTCGGAAGTCAGGTAAGCATCGGCTGGCGACATTGCCAGCCGGGTCACTCGGCCGCGGATTTTGCGGCGGCCTTGGTGGCAGACTTTGCTTTTGCCTTGGCAGCGGACGTTGCCGCCGGCCTGGCGCTTCGGGCCTTGCGCGCGGATTTGGCCTTCGCGGCGAGCGCGGCAGGTTGCGGCTTGGCGGCGGCGGGCTGCGCGGAGGAGCGTGCCGCCGGGGCGGCGCCCTTTTTCGGAGTACCGCGGCGCGTCGGCTTCTTGCCGGGGCCGCGGGCGGCCCGCGCGTCGAGCAGGGGCAAAGCCTGTTCCAGCGTGACGGTCTCCGGCGTCATGTCGGCCGGCAGCGTAGCGTTGACGCCGTCGTGGCTCACATAGGGTCCGTAGCGCCCTTTCTTGACCACCACCGGTCCGCCCTTGTCCGGGTGATCGCCGAGCGGGCGTCCGGGATCGGCACCGAAGCGTCCCTTGCCGGGACCCTTGAGCTTCTTGTCGGCGATCAGCGTCACCGCCCGGTTGAGCCCGATGGTGAGGACATCGTCGCCGGTTTCGATATTGGCGTAGGTCTTGCCGTGCTGCACATAGGGGCCGAAACGTCCGATGCCGGCCTTGATCGGCTCGCCGTCTTCCGGATGCCGGCCGATTTCGCGCGGCAGCGAAAGCAGGCCAAGCGCGCGGTCGAGGTCCACGTCGTCGGCGGCGAGACCTTTCGGGAGGCCGGCACGCTTGGGCTTCTCGCCCTCGACCGCCTCGCCGAGCTGGACATAGGGGCCGAAACGGCCGGAGCGCAATGTGACTTCCAGGCCGGTTGTCGGGTCCTCGCCGAGCTTCTTCATGCCGCCATCGGGCGAGCCCTCGGCGGAGGCGGAGAACTGGCGGGTGTAGCGGCACTCCGGATAGTTGGTGCAGCCGATGAAGCCGCCGAACTTGCCGAGCTTGAGCGAGAGCTTGCCGCTCTCGCAATTCGGGCATTTGCGCGGATCGGTGCCGTCGGCGCGTGGCGGAAACAGATGCGGCGCCAGCATCTCGTCGAGCGCATCGATGACCTGCGCGACGCGCAGTTCCTTGATGTCGCCGACCGCATTGGTGAAGTCCGTCCAGAAGTCGCGCAGCAGGTCGCGCCAGGCCAGTTCGTTGTTGGAGATGCGGTCGAGCTGCTCTTCCAGGCCGGCGGTGAAATCGTACTCGACGTAACGGGCGAAGAAGCTCTCCAGGAAGGCGGTGAGCACGCGGCCCTTGTCTTCCGGCACGATCCGCTTCTTGTCGATGCGCGTATATCCGCGGTCCTTGAGCACCTGCAGGATCGAGGCGTAGGTCGAGGGCCGGCCGATGCCGAGCTCCTCCATGCGCTTGACCAGGGAGGCTTCCGAATAGCGCGGCGGCGGCTCGGTGAAATGCTGGTCGGCCGCGATCGCTCGTTTCGCGAGACTTTCGCCCTGCGACATGGCCGGCAGCCGGCGGGCTTCGTCATCGTCTTCATCGAGCGACCGGTCGTCCTGATCTTCTCGATAGAGTTTGAGGAAGCCGTCGAACTTGATGACCTGGCCGGTGGCGCGCAGATCGATGGTGCGGCCGCCCGCCTTCGCGCCGATGTCGACGGTCGTGCGTTCGAGCTCGGCGGATTCCATCTGGCTCGCGACCGCGCGGTTCCAGATCAGCTCGTAGAGCTTGGCCTGGTCCGGCTCAACGGCGCGCGCGACCTGGCGCGGCGAACGGATGGCGTCGGTCGGGCGGATCGCTTCGTGCGCTTCCTGCGCGTTTTTTGACTTGTTCTGGTACTTTCGCGCCGCGCCGGGCACGTAGGAAGCCCCGTAGTCGTTGCCGATCATCCCACGGATGGCGGTGATGGCTTCCTCCGCCATGTCGATGCCGTCGGTGCGCATGTAGGTGATGAGGCCGACGGTTTCGCCGTCGATGTCGATGCCTTCGTAGAGTCGTTGCGCGAGCCGCATCGTATGCGCGGGTGCGAAACCGAGCTTGCGGCTCGCCTCCTGCTGCAGCGTCGAGGTGGTGAAGGGCGGCGGCGGATTACGCCTCGCCGGCTTCGCTTCGACAGTGGTGACCGAGAAGGCCGCGCTTTCGAGCGCTTGCTTGAAGGCGGCGGCTTCGGCGCCCGACCCAATATCGAGCCGTTGAATCTTCTGTCCATCCGCGCCGACCAGGCGCGCCTCGAATGTATCCCCGCGCGGCGTGGCGAGCGTCGCCACCAGCGACCAGTATTCCCGCGCGACGAATTTTTCGATCTCAAGCTCGCGGTCGCAGACGAGCCGCAACGCCACCGACTGCACCCGCCCGGCCGAACGCGCGCCGGGAAGCTTGCGCCAGAGCACCGGGGAGAGCGTGAAGCCGACCAGGTAATCGAGCGCGCGGCGCGCCAGATAGGCGTCGACCAGCGCGCCGTCGATGTGGCGCGGGTGCTTCATCGCCTCGAGCACCGCCTGCTTGGTGATGGCGTTGAAGACGACGCGCTCGACGGTCTGCTTCTTGAGCGCGTTCTTCTCCTTGAGCACTTCCAGCACGTGCCAGGAGATCGCCTCGCCCTCGCGGTCGGGGTCGGTCGCGAGGATCAGCCGGTCGGCGCCCTTCAGGGCGCGCGCGATGTCGTTGAGCCGACCTGCCGCCTTGGGATCGATTTCCCAAATCATCT
>JAXDOD010000109.1:0-63614 GCA_034669045.1 Alphaproteobacteria bacterium | reverse complement strand
TCGTCGGGATTGACGCCTTTGTGCGGCTCCTTGCCGAACAGCTCACGGACAATCGCCTGCACCTTCGGAATGCGCGTCGAGCCACCGACCAGCACGACCTCGTCAATCTTGGACGGATCGAGACCGGCGTCGGCCAGATCGACCACGTGATCCTCGTCGGCGGCTCCACCCGCATGCCCGCGATCCAGGAGCTCGTCCAGAGCCTCACCGGCAAGGAGCCCCACAAGGGCGTCAACCCAGATGAAGTGGTGGCGATTGGTGCTGCGATCCAGGCAGGCGTGCTGCAGGGCGACGTCAAGGACGTGCTGCTGCTCGACGTCACCCCGCTGTCGCTCGGCATCGAGACGCTGGGCGGCGTGATGACCAAGCTGATCGAGCGCAACACCACCATCCCGACCAAGCGCAGCCAGACCTTCTCCACCGCCGAGGATAACCAGACCGCCGTCACCATCCGCGTATTCCAGGGCGAGCGCGAGATGGCGGCCGACAACAAGATGCTCGGCCAGTTCGATCTCGTCGGCATACCGCCCGCGCCCAGGGGGCTCCCGCAGATCGAGGTGACGTTCGACATCGATGCCAACGGCATCGTCAATGTGTCGGCCAAGGACAAGGCGAGCGGCAAGGAACAGACCATCCGCATCCAGGCGTCGGGCGGGCTCACCGAGGCCGACATCCAGCGCATGGTCAAGGAAGCCGAAGCCCATGCCGAGGAAGACAAGCGGCGCAAGGAACTGGTCGAGGCCCGCAACCAGGCCGACTCGACCATCTATATGGCCGAGAAGAGCCTCAAGGAAGCCGAGGGCCGCGTGCCGCCGGACGTCAAGAGCACGGTCGAGCAGGCCGTGTCCGCGCTCAAGGATGCGGTCAAGGGCGAGGACGTCCAGCGCATCAAGCAGGCGACGGAGCGCCTCTCGCAGGCCGCCATGCGCCTGGCGGAGGCCATGAGCAGCGCCGGGGCCGGGGCCGGGGCTGGCGCCGGCGCCGGACCGGACCAAAGCGGCGGCGCGCAAAGCGAGCCGGGCGTGGTCGATGCGGAGTTCGAGGAGGTCGACAAGCGCGAGCGCAAGGCCGGATGACTGGATCTGCGGCAGCAGTCCACGGGTCATGGTAACGCCTGGAGATGAGCCATGCAGATCGAGAAGTACACGGACCGTCTCAAGGCTCTGGTGCAGTCGGCACAGAGCCTTGCGTTGCGCAATGGGCACCAGCAGATCACGCCGTTGCACGTGCTCAAGGCGCTGCTCGACGACGACGACCACCTGACCGCGAATCTGGTCGAGGCGGCCGGCGGAACCGCCAGTGTCGTCAGCCAGGCGGTCGAGCGCGAGCTTGCGAAGCTGCCCAAGGTCGAAGGCAGCGGCGCGGGACAAGTCTATCTGGCGCCGGAAACGGCGCGCCTCTTCGATCAGGCCGAGCAACTGTCGCAGAAGGCCGGCGACAGCTTCGTCACCGTCGAGTACATGCTGCTCGCGCTCGCGCTCGCGGGCGGGACGGCGGCTGAGATCCTCAAGCAGGCCGGCGTCAACGCGCAAAGCCTCAACAAGGCGATCAGCGATCTGCGCAAGGGACGCACGGCCGACACCGCCTCCGCCGAGCAGGGCTACGAGGCGCTCAAGAAATACACCCGCGATTTCACCGAAGAGGCCCGCCAGAACAAGCTCGATCCGGTGATCGGCCGCGACGAGGAGATCCGGCGCACCATCCAGGTGCTCTCTCGCCGCACCAAGAACAATCCGGTCCTGATCGGGGAAGCGGGCGTCGGCAAGACCGCGATCGTCGAGGGGCTCGCGCAACGCATCGTCAAGGGCGATGTTCCCGAGACGCTGAAGAACCGCCGCCTGCTGTCGCTCGATCTCGGCTCGCTGCTGGCCGGCGCGAAGTACCGCGGCGAGTTCGAGGAACGGCTCAAGGCCGTGCTCGAGGAGGTCAAGGCCGCCGCCGACGTCATCCTGTTCATCGATGAGCTGCATACGCTGGTCGGTGCCGGCAAGGCCGAGGGCGCGATGGATGCCTCCAACATGCTCAAGCCGGCACTGGCGCGCGGCGAGCTGCATTGCATCGGCGCCACCACGCTTGATGAATACCGCAAGAACATCGAGAAGGACGCGGCGCTCGCCCGGCGGTTCCAGCCTGTCTTCGTCGACGAGCCGACGGTCGAGGAGACGATCTCGATCCTCCGCGGGTTGAAGGAAAAATACGAGCTCCATCACGGAGTACGCATCACCGACGGCGCGATCGTCGCCGCCGCGACGCTGTCGCACCGCTACATCACCGACCGCCAACTGCCCGACAAGGCGATCGACCTGATCGACGAGGCCGGCAGCCGGCTGCGCATGGAAATCGATTCCAAGCCGGAGGAGATCGACGAGCTCGACCGCCGGATCATGCAGCTCAAGATCGAGCGCGAGGCGCTCAAGAAGGAGAGCGACCCGGCCTCCAAGGAGCGGTCGAAGAACGTCGAAAAGGAAATTGCCGAGCTCGAGCAGCGCTCTGCCGCGCTGACGGCGCAATGGCAGAAGGAGAAGGAGAAGTTGTCGCAGGTGAAGCGGGTGCAGGAACAGCTCGACCAGGCCCGCAGCGAGCTGGAAACCGCGCAGCGGCGCGGCGATCTGCAGCGCGCCGGCGAGCTGATGTATTCCATCATCCCTGCGCTTGAGAAACGGCTGGCGGAAAGCTCCGCCGCGGGCCAAACGCAGATGCTCAAGCTGGAGGTCACGGAGCACGAAGTGGCCGAGGTGGTCTCGCGCTGGACCGGCATCCCGGTCGACCGGATGCTCGAAGGCGAGCGCGAAAAGCTCCTCCACATGGAAGACAAGCTGCGTCAGCGCGTGGTCGGGCAGGAACCGGCGATCGCCGCGGTCGCCGACGCCGTGCGGCGGGCGCGGGCGGGATTGCAGGATCCCAATCGTCCGATCGGCTCGTTCCTGTTCCTCGGTCCGACCGGCGTCGGCAAGACCGAGCTGTGCAAGGCGCTCGCCGAATTCCTGTTCGACGACGAGCAGGCCATGATCCGCATCGACATGTCGGAATACATGGAGAAGCACTCGGTGGCGCGCCTGATCGGTGCTCCGCCCGGCTATGTCGGCTACGATGAAGGCGGCTCGCTCACCGAGGCCGTGCGCCGGCGGCCCTACCAAGTGATCCTGTTCGACGAGGTCGAGAAGGCCCACAGCGACGTCTTCAACATCCTGCTGCAGGTGCTCGACGACGGCCGCTTGACCGACGGGCAAGGCCACACCGTCGACTTCCGCAACACCATCATCGCGCTCACGTCGAATCTCGGCTCCGAATATCTCGCGGCCCTGATGGAAGGCCAGCCGGCCGACGCGGCACGCGAACAGGTGATGGAGGTCGTGCGCCGCTCGTTCCGGCCGGAGTTCCTCAACCGGCTCGACGAGATCATCCTCTTCAACCGGCTCGGCCGCAACGAGATGAAGCGGATCGTCGACATCCAGCTCAGGCATCTGCAGAAGCTTTTGGCCGACCGCAAGATCGTGCTCGACATCGACGAGAAGGCGAAGACCTGGCTCGCCAACACCGGCTACGACCCGGTCTACGGCGCGCGCCCGCTCAAGCGCGTGATCCAGCGCCAGTTGCAGAATCCGCTCGCCACCATGCTTCTGGCGGGGGCCATCAAGGATGGTGACACGGTCAAGGCCACGGTGCAGGACGGCCAGCTTGTCATCAACGGCGCCAAGCTCGCCCAGGCAGCCTGAATGCAACGAGGATGGCCATGACACACAGCATCGAAGACGAAGCGGTCGCGACCGAAGCCGTCGATATGGGGACGCTGATCGCCGAGAACGCATCGCTGCGCGACCGGTTGTTGCGCGCGCTGGCCGAGGCGGAGAACACGCGGCGCCGGGCCGACCGGGTGGCCGAGGACGCGCGCAAGTTCGCCGTCGCGGAGTTCGCGCGCGAGCTGCTGAACGCCGTCGATAATCTCGAGCGCACGGTCGAGGCCGCGCGCGAGCAAGCGGCGGCGGCGAAGGATGCGACGCTCATCGAGGGCGTGCAGGCGACGCTACGCGGTCTCCGGCAGACATTGGAGCGCTTCGGCGTGCGGCCGATCGAAGCGCTCGGCCAGCGCTTCGATCCGAACCTGCATGAGGCGGTGATGGAGGTGGAAGACCGGGAGCAGCCGCCCGGCACGGTCACCCGCGTGCTGCAGCAGGGCTACACGATCCACGACCGGCTTCTGCGCCCCGCGCGCGTGGTCGTGACCAAGCGCCCGGTCCGTGCGCAGCCCGAGCTGGAGGATAACGACTTAGGCTCGGAGTGGGAATCTCGTTCGGTGGGTCAACGGTGATCGTCGCCGTTGCGGATGCGAATTGAACAGGCAAGCGACAGGAGTTCATCTTGGCTGTCGATCCTTACACCGTCCTCGGAGTCAAGAAGGACGCGTCCCAGGACGAGATCCAGAAGACCTATCGGCGCCTGGCCAAGAAGCTGCATCCGGACCTCAACCCGGGCAACAAGCAGGCCGAGGAGAAATTCAAAGAAGTCTCGATGGCCTATGATCTCGTGGGCGATGCGGAAAAGCGCGGACGCTACGATCGCGGCGAAATCGACGCTTCGGGCGCGGAGCGGCCGCAGCAGCGCTATTACCGCGATTTTGCCGAGGGCGGTTCGCAATACACGAGCGACGCCGGCTTTGCGGACTTCGCCGGCGCCGACGATATTTTTTCGCAGATGTTCACGCGCGAGGGACGCGGCAGCATCCGCATGCGCGGCTCGGATGTACATTATCGCCTCGAGCTTGATTTCCTCGACGCGATCAACGGCGGCAAACGGCAGATCACGCTTCCCGACGGCTCGGTGCTCGACGTCAATATCCCGGCCGGCACGCGCGACGGCCAGATCCTCCGTCTGCGCGGCAAGGGCAGGCCGGGGATCGGCGGCGGCCCGCCGGGCGACGCCCTGGTGGAGATCGAACTCCGCCCGCACCGCATCTTCACGCGCAAGGGCGACGACATCCACGTCGATCTGCCGATCTCGCTGAGCGAGGCCGTGCTCGGCGGCAAGGTCAAAGTCCCGACCCCCGCCGGCCCGGTCACCATGACGGTGCCGAAATGGTCCAACACCGGCACGGTGCTGCGCCTGAAAGGGAAGGGGGTTCCGCGCGTGGACGGCAGCAAGGGCGACGAATTTGTCACGCTCAAGGTGATGCTGCCCGAGAAGCCCGATCCGGAGCTGGAGAAGTTCGTCGCTCACTGGCACGGCGCCTATACCCCGCGCCAGGCCATGGAGGTGTGATCATGGAAGCGCGTGAATTTGTGTTGCAGGCACGCATCAATGTCCAAACCCTGGAGGCGTGGCTCGAGGCGGGCTGGCTCGCGCCCCGACGCAACGACGAGGGGACGCACTACTCGGACGTCGATCTCGCCCGCGCGCACCTGATCGAGGACCTCAGGCGTCTCGGCATCAACGACGAGGGCGTGCCGGTCGTCCTCGACCTGGTCGATCAGGTCCACGGACTGCGGCACGTGCTGCGCGTGCTGCTGTCGACGGTCAGGGCGCAGCAACTGGAACCGGGGCGCACATGATCCCCGTTCACACCGCCATTCCCTCGCGTTATCCGCCGGTCGTCACCTGGGCGCTGATCGCGGTCAATTGTGCGGTCTTTCTCCTCCAGAACAGCATGAGCCCGGCGGAGCTCGAACGCTTCCTGGTCCATTTCGCGCTGATCCCGGCGCGCTACTACGATCTCGTCGCGCGCGGGCACGTCGACCTCATGCTCGAGGATTTCCTTCCATTCGTCACCATGATGTTCCTGCACGGCGGCTGGCTGCACATCATCTTCAACATGTGGACGTTGTGGCTGTTCGGGCCGACGATCGAGGATCGGTTGGGCCACGGCCGCTTTCTGCTTTTCTATCTCGTATGCGGCATCGCCGCGTCGCTCGCGCAGGTCGCTTCCGACCCCACGTCCACGGTTCCGGCGGTTGGCGCCTCCGGTGCGATCGCCGGGGTGCTCGGCTGCTTCATGGGACTGTTTCCGCTCGCGCGCGTCGTGGTGGTCGTTCCGATCGTGTTCATCCCGCTGTTCTTCGAGGTGCCGGCGTTTGTCTTCATCGGGCTGTGGTTCTTGATCCAGATTTTCCAGGGCACCGTGGAACTGTTCCTGCCTTCGTCCAGCGGTGGTGTGGCGTGGTGGGCCCACATCGGCGGCTTCCTGGCAGGGCTCGTCCTGATCCCGTTCTTCCACCGCTCGGTCCGGGACTACCGCGCGTATCACGCCGACGAAGGCGTGCTCGGCTTCGATCCCTCCGGGCGCCCATGACCTGCCGCATGCGATAGGAGGTTTCCATGTCCGTCGGCGACCTGTTCTGGCTGTTCTTCATGTTCACCGCGCTGCAGCCGATCCTGCGCCAGCGCATGCTCGATGCGATGCGCACGCGCAAGATCGCGCAACTGGAAAAGGAGCGGAACTCCCGCGTGATCCTGCTGGTGCACCGGCAGGAGACGATGCGGCTCCTCGGTTTCCCGATCATGCGCTACATCGACATCAACGACTCCGAGGAGGTGCTGCGCGCGATCCAGATGACCGACGAGGACATCCCGCTCGACATCGTCCTTCACACGCCGGGCGGGGTCGTGCTTGCGGCGCTGCAGATCGCCCGCGCGATCCACGAGCACAAAGCGAAGGTCACCGTGTTCGTGCCCCATTACGCCATGTCGGGCGGCACCCTCATCGCGCTGGCGGCCGAGGAGATCGTCATGTCCAAGCACGCCGTGCTCGGTCCGATCGATCCGCAGCTCGGGCAATCGCCGGCAGCCTCGCTGGTCAGGGTTGTCGAACAGAAGCCGATCGAAAGGATCAAGGATGACACCCTGGTGATGGCCGACATCGGCCGCAAGGCGATCGCCCAAATCAGGCAGTCCGCCACCGACATCCTGAAAAAGCGGCTTCCGGCCGACAAAGCCGAAGCGCTCGCGGAAAAGCTTTCGACCGGAACCTGGACCCACGACTATCCGCTGTTCGCCGCGACCGCCAAGGAGCTCGGCCTGCCGGTCAACACCAACATCCCCAACGACGTGCTCGATCTGATGAAGCTTTACCCGCAGCCGGTGCGCGCGCAGAGCGGCGGGGGCGGCGTGGAATACCTTCCGATCCCGCGGCAGAAGGAGGCGGTCAGCCGGGAAGGCATGACCACGATGTGACGCAGGCAAGGAACGCGACGATGGATTGGCACGAGGAGATCGAAACCGCATGCGCGCAATGGCGATTGCTGACGCTCTACCAGAAGTTCGAGCATGCCGTCATTCTGGTGCTGAGCGGCCTGATTTCGATCGTCGTGGTGCTCGCGGTCTGGAACCTGCTGCTCAAGGTGGTTGCCAGCATCGTGCTGTCGGGCGGGTTCGATCCCACCGACTATTCGCTCTTCCAGACGCTGTTCGGGATGATCTTCACGGTCATCATCGCTCTGGAGTTCAAGCGCTCGCTGCTGGTGGTGACCGAGCGCCGGCACGGAATCGTTCAGGTTCGCACCGTCGTCCTGATCGCGCTGCTCGCGATCGTGCGCAAGCTGATGATCATCGATCTGTCGGCCACCGATGCCAATCATCTGTTCGCGCTGTCCGGCGCGATCCTCGCGCTTGGCGGCGTGTTCTGGCTCGTGCGCGACCAGGACCGGGGCGACGCGCCGCCGATCGGATCGAATGGGTAGTCCATCAAAGGAGGTTGTCATCATGACCCGCAAGCTCGAAAAGGCGCAGTGGCGTCCGTTTCTCGACATCATTTCGAAGCTGCTGGAGGCCAAGGAGGCGGAAATCGAAGTCGCCTCCCTCGCTCTGGGCCACCAGGTGCAGGCGGAATGGCTGCCGCTCATCGGCATCGCCTACGATCCCAAAGACGACGTCGTCGAGGTCGCACTCGAAGGACTCGACCACATGATTTACCGGCCGCGCGAAATCTACCTGGACAACGGCGCCGGCGGCCTGACCAGCCTTGAGATCATCGACGCGGATGGCGTCCGGCAGATCGTGAAGCTGAAGGACCAGCTTCTGCTGCCGGCGCCCAGTCACTGATCGTGCGGGGCCGGGCCGGTCCGGCCCGATGGCGATCTTGACGGCCGTCAACGACGCGTCGGCGGCGCCATGCATCCTGTCAGGCTGGTGACGTCGTTCCGCCGGAACCGCGGTGCCGGCGCGATGGTGCGCGGCGTCTGTCGCCAGGCCAGGAGGTAGCCATGATCAAGGATGTGATGGTGTGGCTGGACGGGAGTCTCTCCGACGACGTGCGCCTGGCGGCAGCCGCCGAGATTGCGCGGCGGTTCGAGAGCCAGGTCATCGGTCTGTTCGTCAATCCCTTGCCCTTGCCGGGCCCGGTCGACGGCGATGTCGGGGGCGCGCTTGCGACCGCCGAACTCATGGAGCAGGCGCGCGAGGCCGGCGACAAGACCGAGGCGCTGCTGGCCAAGCGGCTTAAACAGCTCGAGCGGCCGGTCGAGATTCGGCGGTTCGACGTGCTGGCCGACGACATCGCCACCATCGCGGCGCGCGAGGCGCGCTCCGCCGATACCTTCGTCGCGCTGCGTCCAAACGGCGCGATGGATCCCGAGCGGCTGGTCGAAGGCGTCCTGTTCGGGTCGGGCCGCAACGTCTACCTGTTTCCCGAGACCGAGCGGCCGAAGATCGGCTTCGATCGCATCCTTGTCGCCTGGAACGGCAGCCGCGAATCGGCCCGGGCCCTGGCTGAAGGCATGCCGTTTCTGTGCCAGGCGAACGAAGTGTCCGTCGTGGTCATCACCGACGACTCCCCGGTCGAACAGCAGGCGACCATGGGTGACGACGCCGTCACCTACCTCAAGCATCACGGGATCGACGCCGTCCTTCACCGCGTCAAGGCCCGCAACAGCGAGGTCGGCGCCACGCTGATCGCGCAGGCGGAACGGCGAAAGGCCGACCTGATCGTCATGGGCGGATACGGTCATTACCGCCTGCGCGAGCGGTTGCTCGGCGGCGTGACTTACGATCTCATGCACGAGGCGCCGGTCCCGCTGCTGCTGGCGCATTAGAGGCATTTTCAGGAAAAGTGGAATCCGGTTTTCCGTCCGAAAATGCGACCAGCGCAAGAGTGGTCCTGGAGCGGTTCGGGCTCGAACATCAGGACCCGACCGGAAACAGGCGATATTGCTCGGGTCGCAGTCCGACGAGCTGGCCGACGCGCAATTGCTGCGTGCGCAGGGCATCGACCTCCACCAGCGTCTCCGACTGCTCGGGTTCGAGCGCGATCTCGACGCGACGGGCGGGACCGATGCCGTGCACCCGTTTCACGATCCCGGTGAGGTGGTTTTCGCCCGACGACGGAAGGATCGTCATGTCGAAGGGGCGAGCGAACAGCAGCGCGCTGCCGTTTGGCACGCCTTGCGGGTCGAGCCCGATCGAATGGCCCTGGAACTTGACCTCGCCGGCCTCGACGATGACCGGCACGACGATGGACTCGCCGATGAATTCGTGAACGAAAGGCGTGCGCGGATGGTCGTAGACCTGCTGCGGCGTGCCGGTCTGCTCGATACGGCCCTTGTCCATCACCACGACGCGATCGGCGACTTCGAGCGCTTCCTCCTGGTCGTGGGTGACGAAGATGGAAGTCACGTGGATTTCGTTGTGCAGGTTGCGCAGCCAGCGCCGCAGCTCCTTGCGGACCTTGGCATCGAGCGATCCGAACGGCTCGTCGAGCAGCAGCACACGCGGCTCGATGGCCAGCGCCCGGGCCAGCGCGATGCGCTGGCGCTGCCCGCCGGAAAGCTGGGTCGGGTAGCGCTTCGCCAGCCAGCCGAGCTGCACCAGGTCAAGCAGATTCTCCACGCGGCGGCGGATTTCGGGCTCGCTCGGCCGCTGCTTGCGCGGCCGCGCGCGCAGGCCGAAGGCGATGTTCTCGAACACGGTCATATGCCGGAACAGGGCGTAGTGCTGGAACACGAAGCCGACATTGCGCTCGCCGACGGTCCGCGAGAGCGCGTCCTCGCCATCGAACTGCACCTCGCCCCGGTCCGGCCATTCAAGCCCGGCGACGATCCGCAGCAAGGTGGTCTTGCCCGACCCGGACGGTCCCAGCAGCGCCAGCAGCTCGCCGGAGCGGACTTCCAGGTTGACGTGATCGAGCGCCGCGAATTCGCCGAAACGCTTGGTGACGTCGAGAACCGAGATCTTCATGAAGTCACTCCTTCGCGATGCGGGATTCGAGAAAGATCTTGATCACCAGCGTCACGAACGCCAACAGCGCCAGCAGCGACGCCACGGCGAAGGCCGCGGCAAACTGATATCCGTCGTAGAGCGTCTCCACGTGCAGCGGCATGGTGTTGGTCTCGCCGCGCACGTGTCCGGACACGACCGAGACCGCACCGAATTCGCCCATCGCCCTCGCATTGCAGAGCAGCACGCCGTAGAGGAGGGCCCATTTCACATTCGGCAGGGTCACGCGGATGAATGCCCGCAGCCCGGACGCGCCGAGCGAAAGCGCCGCTTCCTCCTCTTCGGTGCCCTGTTCCTGCATGAGCGGGATGAGCTCGCGCACCACGAATGGAAAGGTGACGAAGATCGTGACCAGCGCGATCCCCGGCAGCGCAAAGATCACCTTGATATCGTGCGCCGAGAGCCAAGGGCCGAAGAGGCCTTGCAACCCGAACAGCAGCACGAAGACAAGCCCGGCGATGACCGGAGAGACCGAGAACGGCAGGTCGATCATCGTGATCAGGAGATTCTTGCCGCGGAATTCGAACTTTGTGATGGCCCACGCGGCGATCACGCCGAAGGCGACGTTCAAGGCGACCGATATCGCGGCGGTGATGAGGGTGAGGCGGACCGCCGCCAGGGCGTCGGGGTCCGCAAGCGCCGCGACATAAGCCGCGACCCCCTTGGAAAACGCCTGCGTAAAGACATGGGCGAGCGGAAGCACGACGAAGATGCCGAGGAATGCAACCGCAACGGCAATGACGATCCAGCGCACCCATGCCGGGTCGGCACGGGCATCGATCTGCTGCCGCCGCGCGATGGCGCCGACAGCGCGGGCGCCGCCGGCGTCTTGCCCGGCCACAGCGAGATCGGATAGGGGCAGGACGGTCAAATGCTCTTTCCCGTGCGACGTTCCGACCAACGCTGCAATGCGTTGATGAGGAAGAGAAGCAGGAACGAGGCCAGCAGCATCACCACCGCGATCGCCGTCGCATCGGCATAGCGGAACTCCTGCAGCCTGATGACGATGAGGAGCGGCGCGATCTCCGACACGTTCGGAAGATTGCCCGCGATGAAGATCACCGAACCATATTCGCCCACCGCCCGCGCAAACGCGAGCGCAAAGCCGGTCAGCAGCGCGGGCACCACGCTCGGAAACAGGACACGACGCACGGTCATCCACCGGTTGGCACCCAGCGACGCCGCCGCTTCCTCCAACTCCTTGTCGATGTCTTCCAGGACCGGCTGCACCGTCCGCACGACGAAGGGCAGGCCGATGAAAACGAGCGCCGTCAGGATGCCCAGCGGCGTGAAGGCCACCCGGATGCCGAGCGGCGCCAGCAGGCTCCCGATCCCGCCGGTCTCGGCATAAAGACCCGTGAGCGCAATTCCGGCCACCGCCGTCGGCAAGGCGAACGGAATGTCGACGATCGCGTCAAGCAGCCTTCGCCCGGGAAAGCGGTAACGCACCAGCGCCCACACGACCAGAGCGCCGAAAACAAGGTTGATGGTGGCCGCGACCAGCGAGAGCCCGAACGAAAGCTGGAACGCGTGCAACACGCGGCGGCTGGTGATGATGGCCAGGAACTGCTCGAGAGACAGCTCGGCGGTCTTGAGGAAGAGCGCGGCGAGCGGGATCAGCACGATCAGGGACAACCAGAGAATGCTCGTTCCCAGCGTAATTCCAAATCCTGGAATTACGCTCCTTCGCCGTCGGACGATCGTTGCTGTCGCGCTCACGAGTGTGCCGCATCATTGCGTGTAGATGGAATCGAACACGCCTTTGTCATTGAAGTGGGTCGCCTGCGCCTTCCGCCAGCCGCCGAAGTCATCGATGGTGATGAGCTGGAGCTTCGGAAAGCTCGCCTCGTGCTGCTTGGCGACCGCCTCGTCGCGCGGCCGGTAATAGTCCTTCGCCGCGATCTCCTGGCCTGCGGGCGAATAGATGAATTTAAGGAAGGCTTCGGCAGGCGCCCGCGTGCCCTTCTTCTCGACCACCTTGTCCACGACCGAGACCGGCGGCTCGGCCAGGATCGACAGGCTCGGCACGACGATCTCGAACTTGTCCTTGCCGAGCTCGTTGATCGCCAGGAACGCCTCGTTTTCCCATGCGAGCAGCACGTCGCCGACGCCGCGCTCGACGAACGTCACGGTCGAGCCACGGGCGCCGGTGTCGAGCACCGGGACATTGGCGTAGATCGCTTTCACGAATTCCCGGGACTTGTCCTCGCTACCGTATGCCTTCAGGGCGTAGCCCCAGGCGGCAAGATAGTTCCAGCGTGCGCCGCCTGACGTCTTCGGGTTGGGAGTGATGACCTTCACGCCGGGCTTGACCAGGTCGTCCCAGTCCTTGATGCGTTTCGGATTGCCCTTCCTCACCAGGAACACGATGGTGGACGTGTAGGGCGAGGAGTTCTGCGGCAGGCGTTGCTGCCAATCAGGCGCGATCAGCCCGCGATCCGCGATCGCGTCGATATCATAGGCGAGCGCGAGCGTGACCACGTCGGCTTGCAGGCCGTCGATGACCGCGCGCGCCTGCGCGCCCGAACCGCCGTTCGACGTCTTCACCTCGACGGTCTTGCCGCCATCGGCCTTGACCTTGGCCGCGAACGCCTTGCCGAGATGGTCGTAGAGCTCCCGCGTCGGGTCGTATGACACGTTCAGGAGATTGACGTCGGCGGCCGAGGCGGTGCCGGCAACGAGCACGCCCAGCGCGACGCTGCCCAGCGTCGGCAAGATTGAAACTGTTCGCAAGATTGTTCGCAACATTGAAACCTCCATACCTTCGTGACGGACGAATTTTCGTCACCATGAACGCTAATGCTGCGCCGCAACCAAGTTGGCGGTCAACAAAACCAGTTTATTATTTTCGGCGATACTGAACACAACGGTTCTCTCGTATTTGATTTCGAGGATATGCCCGTTTCGTCTGCTTTGTTTTCCGGCGCCTGTCCCTTGTTGTGCCTCAAATACGGTCAGGACGCGCAAAGCAGGACGGCAGCCTCATTCGATGGAATTTCCGGGTTGACGAGAATGATTTTCCATATACAAAGATGATCTGCGATGCAAACAGAATAATATTCTACTAAGTGGAAGCGGTGTCTTGGAAGAAATCGGTACAGTATTGGGCCAAACGAGGTCATTTCTTTTCTTGGCCGAAACATTCGACCGCGCGCCCGCTTTGGCGCCGAACTCGAATGCTTCCGGACGGCTTTTTGTTCCGCGAGACAGCCACGGTTTGTCCGTCGCGCCGGCAACGGGCCTGGAGTGACACGCATGGACCGGCTGGACGATCTCGAGGCGCAGAGCATCTTCATTTTTCGCGAGGCATTCGCTCGCCTCAAGCGCGTCGCGCTGCTGTGGTCGCTCGGCAAAGACTCCAATGTGATGATCTGGATCGCGCGCAAAGCTTTTTTCGGCCGCGTCCCGTTCCCCGTGCTGCACGTCGACACCGGCAAGAAATTTCCGGAGATGTACGCGTTCCGTGAACGCTATGCGGTCGAATGGGATCTCGACCTCAAAGTCGAACTATGTCCCTCGATCGATGTGGTCGACCCGACCTTGCCGCCGGCGGCGCGTTCGGCCGCGCGCAAGACTGAAGGATTGCAGCTCGCGCTCGCGAAGTATGGGTTCGATGGGCTCATCGCGGGCATTCGCCGCGACGAGGAACCGACACGCGCCAAGGAGAGGGTGTTCTCGCCGCGCGGGCTGGAAGGCGGATGGGATGTCCGCGATCAGCCGCCGGAGTTCTGGGACCAGTTCAACGCCGCGCCGCCACCGGGAGCCCATCTTCGAGTCCACCCCATCCTGCATTGGACCGAATTGGATATCTGGGCCTACACGCGGCGCGAGGGAATCCCCATCATCCCGCTGTACCTGGCCCGCGATGGAAAGCGCTACCGTTCGCTTGGCGACGCCGACATCACCTCCCCGGTGCCGTCGCAGGCCGCCACCATCGATGAAATCATCGCCGAACTTGAAATTACCCGGACACCGGAACGCTCCGGCCGCGCAATGGACCACGAATCCGAAGATGCGTTCGAGCGCCTGCGCAGCGCCGGCTATCTCTAGTCACCTGCCAACCAGAGCATCGTTGAAACCATGAACATCCTCGTCACGCAAAAATCCACCCGAGAGCAAGCCACTCATGGCCGCCCCCTCGTCCGCACCGTCATCGTCGGCCACGTCGATCATGGGAAATCAACGCTGATAGGGCGTTTGCTCCACGAGACCGGAAATTTGCCCGACGGCAAGCTGGAATCGCTCAAGGCTTTCAGCAGCCGCCGCGGCATGCCGTTCGAATGGTCGTTCCTCCTCGACGCGTTGCAGACCGAGCGTGACCAAGGCATCACGCTCGACACCAGTCAAATTCGCTTCCGAACGTCCTCGCGCGATGTGGTGCTGATCGACGCGCCCGGCCACGCCGAATTCCTGCGCAACATGATCACGGGCGCCGCGCAGGCAGACGCGGCTCTGCTCATGATCGATGCCGCCGAAGGGGTGCGCGACCAGACCCGGCGCCACGGCTATTTGCTGCATCTGCTCGGGATTCATCAGATCGCCGTCGTCGTCAACAAGATGGACCGCGTCAATTTCGAGGAAAGCCGCTTTCACGAGATCGAATCCGAAATCGTGAACCATCTTTCGAGCCTTGGCATGACCGCGACCGCGATCATTCCCATCTCTGCACGAAACGGAGACGGCGTCGCCAAGCACACGCCCGCCATCGCGTGGCATACGGGGCCGACCGTGCTGGAGGTGCTGGAGAGATTTTCGCCGGCGCGGCCGGCCGCCGAACTGCCGCTGCGTATTCCGGTGCAGGCGGTCTACAAGTTCGACGATCGGCGGATCGTTGCCGGACGGGTCGAGACCGGGCGGGTCGTGGTCGGCGACGACATCGTGGTCATGCCGCGCGGCACGACGGCGCGCGTGCAGTCGATCGAGGCTTGGCCGGTTCCCGACGAGTCGCGCGTGCCGCGAGAAGCCGATGCGGGTCAGTCGATCGGCATAACGCTGGACCGCCAGGTCTTCGTCAATCGCGGCGACTTGATTTCATTGGCGAGCGCGCCACCGAAAGCCATTCGCCGCTTGCGCGCCCGCGTGTTCTGGCTGCACGAAAATCCGCTGACGGCCGGAGATACCGTTACCCTGCGGATCGGGACGGCGGAGTGCCGGGGCACGATCGCCCTGATCGACAATGCGGTGGATCCCGGCCTGCTGTCGCCGATCGAAGCCGGGGTGATCGCCCAGAACCACGTCGGTGAAATTGAAATCTCGCTCTCCCAGCCGATTGCCGCCGATATCTACGCGACCAACCCGCGGACCGGGCGGGTCGTGCTCGACCTGGCCGGCAGGATTGCGGGCGGCGGGCTGGTCCTCTCCATCGATGGTGAAGATCGCCGCCGCAGGCCTGCGGCCGCCGCCGTGTCGAAGGGTGCCGTTGCGTCGGATGACCAGGGCGCCGACGAGGTCGGTCCGGGGCGGACAGACCGCGGTTCGCAGGCAGCGCGTCTTGCACGTCTTTTGGCCAAGCTGCCCGCGGTCGAGCGCATCGCGCAGTTTCGCTCGGAGGTCGCCGGCAAGCTCGTGTTCACGACCAGCTTCGGCCTCGAAGACCAGGTCATCACCCATCTGCTTTGCGAGCATGCGATCGACGTCGACATCACCACTCTTGATACCGGCCGCCTCTTTCCCGAGACATACGACCTGTGGGCGGAAACGGAACGTCGCTATGGCCGTCGCATTCGGGCGGTTTATCCGCAGCATACGAACCTGGAAGCCTTGGTCGAGAAGCACGGGATCAATGGGTTCTACCAGTCGCGCGAGGCTCGTTCTGCCTGCTGCTACGTTCGCAAGGTCGAGCCGCTGAACCGCGCGCTGGCGGGCGCGGCAGGTTGGATCGTGGGGCTGCGGGCGGATCAGTCGAGCGACCGGCAGGACACCGGGCTGGTCACGGCCGACGTCGAGCGCGATCTGCTCAAGCTCAGCCCGCTGTTGGATTGGGACCGCGACGCCGTCCAGGCCTTCGCGCTCGGCAATCAAATTCCCATCAACCCGCTGCACGCCAAAGGGTTTGCCTCGATCGGCTGCGCGCCCTGCACGCGCGCCATCGCAGCAGGCGAGCCGGAGCGCGCGGGCCGCTGGTGGTGGGAGCAGGAGGCCAAAAAAGAATGCGGGCTGCACACGACGAAGCCGCGTTCGCCGGCGTCAAAATGACGACAGCGCGCGAGGCCGCCGTGACGAAGCCGGGCACTACATCGTCCAGACCGCGTCCGGATCCTCTTCCGGCAGGGTCAGGACCTCGACTTCGACGGTCATGTCGTCCTCGATCACGACGGTCCTGACCGGCGCCTCGTAGCCGACCTTCCAGATCGCGAGGTCGAACGTGCCCTTGGGCATGGCAACCTGCGCCAGGCCGCCGGGATTCGTCGTCGCTCGAAAAGCACCCGCCCGCACGATCGCGTTCTCGACCGGGTTGGCGGTTTCCCTTTCGACGACTTTGACCGTGAGCCGATGCTCAGGCGGCCGCACCACGGCGACGCTGAACGTGGATGACGAAGCGTCGTGAGGAAGCTCCAGTTCGCTCGCCGCGAATGTTGCGCGCCATGCGCCGAGGCCTTCGTGTGCCGGCGCGCTCAGCTCGACCTCGGTCCAATACAAGGCGCTCGTGTCCGGCCACGGCGTGCCGCCCAGCATGGACTGCGCGACAGTCGCGCCGGTGTCGTCGCGGATCTCGATCCTGGCGCCGCGCAGCTCCTGCCCGGCCGCCGATTTGGCTCCGACCTTGATGGCGAAGCGCGCGCCGGTCACCACCGGCGACGGGATGTCCCACACCGCCAGGCTGGTGCCTTGGGGCAAGGTGCGGAAGGCGATCGCGAGCGTGCTCCCCTCATGACGGACGGCCGCGGTCTGGTGCGCCGGACCATGCACGGTCCAGACGAATTCGCCGAGGCGGCGCGGCGCCTGCAGCGCAATCTCCGCGCTGTCACGGCCTGCGCAATCGCCGGCCGCAAGCCCGCTCGCCAGCAGCACACCGTCTTGATCCGTGACCGTGACCGGCAGGCCGCGCAGGTCGCATCCGGAAGGACACCACACCGCGACCTTCAACACGACGTCGGCGCCGACCGCCAGCTCCGGCGGCGGCGGGTCGGTCAGTTTGAGCTCGATCGTGTGGGCCGCAAGGTCCTTGGTCATGTCGCGCAATTTTTTCCAACCCGAACGATGGTAGGGTCGCCCTGCCGTTGGAGCAAGCCTGTGCGGGGGGACGTCGAACCCCGGTCAGGATGCCGCGCCATTCGCCGCTTTGCGGACCGGCGAACTTAGGACACTATCGCCCAAAATCCGCGGACGGAGGAGAGCGCCATGCAGCAGGTTCACGATCGCAGGGAATTCATCAGGAAGAGTCTCGTCCTGGCGGGGACGACAGGTCTCCCGATGTCGGGCTTCGGCCCCGTCGCCGCCTACGCCCAGACCTTTGGCCCGATGCGGCGGTCGAACCGCTATGACGACACCTTCATCCACGAGCGCAAGCCGTTCGCCTGGCCGGGCAACAAGACCCTTGCCGTCTGGATCGCTCCCAACGTGGAGGTCTGGCATTACGATTCACCCGTCGGCACGGGCGTATCGCCAAATCCCTCGAACCGCGTCCCGGACGTGATCAACTACGCCTGGCGCGAGTACGGCATGAGAGTGGGCCTGTGGCGTCTTGCCGACGTGCTGGATGCGGCCGGCGTCAAGGCCACCGTCGCGCTGAATTCGCAGGTCTGCGAGACCTTCCCCAAGGTCATGGACGAGATGATGAAGCGCGGCTGGGAGTTCATGGGCCACGGCACCACCAACAGCGAAAACCTGGCCGGCCTCAATCCGGAAAAGGAAAAAGAGGTCATCCAGCACGTCCTCAAGACCATCGAGAAGGCCACCGGCCGAAAGCCGCGCGGCTGGCTCGGCACCGGCTTGACCCAGACCTACAACACCCTCGACATCCTGGCCGAGGAGGGTGTCACCTATTGCGGCGACTGGAACAATGACGATCAGCCCTACCCGATGAAGGTCAAGAAGGGAAAGATGACCGCGATCCCCTACTGCATGGAGATCAACGACATCTCGCTCTACATGAGGAAGGGCTATACCGGCGAGCAATACTACCGCTCCGTGCTCGATCAGTTCGAGACGCTCTACGCCGACAGCGCGAAGCAGCCGAGGGTCATGGGCATCCCGCTGCATCCCATGATCTCCGGCCAGCCGTTGCGCATCAAATACTTCGAGCGCGCGCTCGCCGAGATGAAAAAGCAGGAGCGCGTCTGGTTCGCCACCGGCGGCGAGATCATCGACGCCTACGAACGCGCTCATCCCGCCGGGTAGCTGTTGCAGGCGTCATAGATCCCGGAGCGCCGGACCATGAATCGCGGTGCGATTGTGCCATTGGCGGCGGCCTGCGCGCTTTGGGCGGCGCCCGCGCAGGCCGATGCCGTTGCGGACTTCTACAGGGACAAGATCGTCACCCTGGTCAGCGCGGGCGAAGCCGGCGGCGCCCACGGCGCCTATGCGCAGCTCATCACGGCGCGCATCAAGAAGCATATCCCGGGCAATCCCACCGTTGTCATTCAGTACATGCTCGGCGCCGGCGGCAATCAGGCGGCGAATTATCTCTACAACGTCGCGCCGCGTGACGGCACCGCGATCGCCCTGCCGCTGCAGGACCTGATCTTCAACGCCCGCCTCGGCGTGCAGGCGGTCAAGTACGACGCCGCCACGGCCCACTACCTCGGTGGCGCCGACGTGACGCGCACGACAGTCAGCGTCATGAAGGCGAGTGGCGTCCAGTCGCTCGACGACGCCAAGCGCCGGGAGGTGCTGATGGGGTCGACCGGGAAATCCGGCCAGACCTACATCATCCCCGTCGTCCTCAACAGCATGCTCGGCACGAAATTCCGCCCGGTGATCGGCTATCAGGGCATCAACCTCATCCATCTCGCCATGGAGCGGGGCGAGCTGCACGGCAGCGCCGCGTCCTGGCCGACGATCGCCGCCGCCAAGAAGAGCTGGGTCGAGAAGAGCCTGATCAACAATCTCATTACCATCGCGATGGAACGCGAGCCCGATCTGCCGGACGTGCCGGCGCTCTCCGAGCTGGTGGCGTCGCCCGACGACCGCGCGCTGATCCCGCTGCTCGCGGGCTCGGCGGCGCTGGGCCGCGCCTGGATCGCATTCGGCGACATCCCGCCGGACCGGCTGGCGGCGCTGCGCGAGGCCTGGAGCAAGACCATGGCGGATCCGGCCTTCCGGGCCGATGCCGCCACGCGCGGCCTGGTGCTTCATCCGGTCTCATGGCAGGCGCAGCAGGAGCTGGCGCGACAAATTCTGGCGACGCCCGACGCGACGGTGGCGCGGTTGAAGGGTATATTGGGACTGGAGTAGGAAACGCTGATGCTCGCGCGCGAAGACAACGAGCGCCTCACCCGCGTCGGCCCCGGCACGCCGATGGGCGAGCTGATGCGCCGCTACTGGATCCCGACGACGTTCGCGCACCACATCGCCAAGCCCGACTCGCCGCCGGTGCGGGTCAAGCTCATGGGCGAGCGCCTGGTTGCGTTCCGCGACACGCAAGGCCGCGTCGGGCTTCTGGACGAGCGCTGCCCGCACCGCACCGCGTCGCTGTTCTTCGGGCGCAACGAGGACTGCGGGCTGCGCTGCGTCTATCACGGCTGGAAGTTCGACATCGACGGCAACTGCGTCGACATGCCGAGCGAGCCCAAGGGCGGCAGCTTCCAGGCGCGGATCAAGGCCAAGGCCTATCCGTGCCTGGAGCGCGGCGGCGTGGTCTGGGCCTATCTGGGACCGCCCGAGCACAAGCCGGAATTCCCCGACCTGGAATGGACGCGCATTCCCGCCTCGCAGCGGCACAGCTCGCGGCATGTCCAGGAATGCAACTGGCTGCAGGGGCTGGAGGGCGGCTTCGACACCAGCCATCTCTCGTTCCTGCACAAGGGCGTCGCGGAAAAGCATTTCGACAACGTCCCGATGTCCTACGAGGTGGTCCCGACCGATTTCGGATTCGTGGTCGGGACCGGCCGCGAGCAGGATGACGAAACGTTCTGGACGGCGAACGTGATGCTGATGCCGTTCCACAAGATCATCGCCTCCGCGCTCTCGGCCGCGCATGTGTGGGCGCCGATGGACGACGAGAACACGATGCTCTACAGCGTCGACTTCCATCCGTCGCGGCCGTTGACCGACGCCGACCTCGCGCGCTCGAGGAGCTTTCGCGGCATCCACACCGAGAACATCCCCGGCACCGACCGCGCCGTCCAGAACCGCGGCAACGACTACCTGATCGACCGCGCGCTGCAGGCGAGCGGGGAGTCCTTCACCGGCATGCGCGGGCTCGGCATCCAGGATTGCGCCATCCAGGAATCGATGGGCCCGGTCGCCGACCGCACCATCGAGCATCTCGGCGGAAGCGACGCGGCGATCGTCAAGATCCGCCGCCTGCTCTTGCAGACGCTCAAGGACCATGCTGCCGGCAAGCCGCTGCCCGGAACCGATCCCGCGAGCTACCGGGTGCGCTCGGCGCGCTTCAAGGCGCCGTCGGGCGCGTCCTTTGCCGAAGCGATGAACCGGCACGTCCGTGTCGGCGCGCTGGCGACGACGGAGTAGCAAGCGTAGCCCGGATGAGCGGAGCGAAATCCGGGATTTGTGCAACGCGCTCACCGTCCCCGGATTTCGCTCCGCTCATCCGGGCTACGACGGGGCAGGCGTGCGCCCCCACACCTGCGCCACCATATAGGTCGTGAACACGACGTCCGGATTATCGAGGTGAGCGCGGCATTCCGCCAGCGCAGTGTCAAGCTCGCCGGCCGTCATCAAATTCCGCTCGATGATCGTCGTGCGAAGCGACTCGACGGTCGACGGCAGATAGTCGGCCATCGGATCGGTCGAGCGCACGCCGATGAGGAACGGCCGGTAATGCACGTCGGCGAGGCCGGCGTGGCGCGCGATCGCAAACAGCCGCTTGGCCAGGCTGATGTCGGCGCCGACGCTCGCGAATGCGCCTATCAGCACCGATTTCACGCGCTCCCAGGCCTGGTGCGGCGGATAGCAGTTGAGCGTCGCCATGTCGGGGTCCTGCATGGCGACAGTGCCGCCGGGCTGGGCGAGGCGCATGGCTTCCTTGAGCAGCGTGCCGGGGTCGCCCGCGGTGCTGGCCACGAACCGCATGTGGACCAGATCGAAGGTCCCGCTGGACAGGTTCGAGTGGTAGGCGTTGCCGACCACGAACTCGACATTGGCGGCCGCGTGCTGCCGGGCGTAATCCAGAAAGACCGGGTCGGCATCGACTCCGACGACGCGCCCGGTGGTGCCGACCCGTTCGCTCAGGAGGTCGGTGATGCCGCCCGGCCCGCAGCCCATGTCGAGGCACGTCCAGCCGGCCGCGACGCCGATCCGGTCCAGCATGATCGCGCAGTCCGGCGCCATGGCCGCCGCCTGGATGCGCAGGCGCTCGATCTCGCCCTCGCGGCGCTCGATCGGGTAGTTTCCGGCGGGTACACTGGTCATGCAGCTTGTCCCGGCTTCGGCGGCATTGGGTTCGCATTCTAGAGCACATCACTTTCGCGGGCACGACGAAATGCGCTAGAATTGTCAAATCGTCGGCCCGCAGCGATCCGCGCCAGGAGACCCAAAGACATGCACATCATCGATTCGCACTTCCATTGGTGGCCGCGGTCCGTGTCCGAGCGCTTCTGCAAGCGCACGAGCTACCCGCGCGCGCATGTCAACGAGAAGGGCGGCTATACCTATCTGCGCCGGGACAAGGCCGACTACGTGCTCTCGAGCTGGACGGAATGGTTCGATCTCGACCGGCAGCTCGAGCAGATGGACAAGCTCGGCCACCAGGTCGATGTGGTGCTCTCCATCGGCCCGTTCTCGGTGTTCTTCTCCGAGCTTGCGCCCGATGAAGGCCGCGAGGCCGCGGTCCACTGGAACGAGGAGATGGCCGGGGCGCAGAGGAAATATCCCGGCCGGGTCTGGGCCAGCGCGGCCGTTCCCCTGGTCGATACCGGCATCGCCATCGAGGTGCTCGACGACGCCGTCAACCGGCTCGGCCTGATGGGCGTCAACATGCCGGGCTCGATCGGCAGTGATCAGCGCATCGACGCCGAGCGCCTGGAGCCGTTCTACGCCCGCGTCGAGGAACTCGGCCTGCCGCTGTTCCTGCACCCGACCGACGCGGTGTTCGCCGACATGCTCGACGGCTACGACGGCGCGCTGCATCTGAGCCTCGGCCGGGTGGTCGAGGTGAGCGTGGCGGCGATGCGGCTCGTCCTATCCGGCATGATGGAGCGCCATCCCAAGCTGAAGATCGTGATGTCGCACACCGGCGGCGCGCTGCCCTACCAGTCCGGGCGCATGGACAAGAACACGCCGCGCGCGAAGCTGCCGAAGCCCGCGAGCACCTACCTCAAGCGCATGTTCACCGACACCGTCTCGCCGCACGCGGCCGGAATGAAATTCGCGATCGACTATTACGGCATCGACAACGTCATGTACGGCACCGATTATCCGTGCTGGGAGCCGGCGCAGGCGCTCAAGCTCCTCGACGAGCTCAAGCTCTCGCCGGCGGACCAGCAGAAGCTGTTCTACGACAATGCCCGGCGCATCCTCGGCCTGCGCGACCCTGTGAAGCCGAGCACGCAGCCGGCGCGGGAGCCCGCGCTGGCGAAGTGAGCGCGACAGCCTGTAGCCCGGATGAGCGAAGCGAAATCCGGGGGCCGGTGCCCGGATTGCGCTGCGCTCATCCGGGCTGCGCGTCATCAACCGACAACAAAGAAGGGGACGCGAATGAACGGCGCCCAGGTGATCGCTGAAATCCTCAAGCGCGAAGGCACCGAGTTTCTCTCCTGCTACCCGCGCAACCCGCTGATCGAGACCTGCGCCGCGCTCGACATCCGCACCATCCTGTGCCGGCAGGAGCGCGTCGGCGTCGGCATCGCCGACGGCTACACCCGCATCAAGCGCGGCAAGAAGAACGGCGTGTTCGCCGCCCAGGCCGGGCCGGGCATCGAGAACGCGTTTCCCGGCATCGCGCAGGCTTTTGCCGAGAACGTGCCGATGCTGGTCATCCCGGCGACGCTGCCGCTGGCGCGTCACTATCTCAAGCCGGTCTTTCGCGCCGCCGACGTCTACCGGCCGGTGACCAAATGGTCGGCGGTCGCCCACAACGTGCAGGAACTGCCCGACCTGATGCGCCGCGCCTATCACGCGATGCGCAGCGGCAAAGGCGGCCCGGTGCTGATCGAGGTGCCGCCGGAGGTGTGGGAAGCCGAGTTCAAGGGCGAGCTCGGTTACACGCCGATGCCGGTGCAGCGCACCGCGCCCGATCCGGACGCGGTGAAGGAGGCGGTGCGGATGCTGCTTGCCGCCAGGAACCCGGTCCTGTGGGCCGGGCAGGGCGTGCATTATGCGGAGGCCGCCGACGCCCTCGCGGCGCTAGCCGAGCTCATTCCGGCGCCGGTCGTCACCACCAATCCGGGCAAGAGCGCCATCCCGGACAGCCATCCGCTGTCGCTCGGCGCTTCCACGCGCTCGCGCTCCAAGATGTACACCGACTACATGGCGAAGGCCGACCTGGTGCTGGCGGTCGGCTCGAGCCTTACGCGCACGCCGTTCGGGCCGAGCGTCCCGCCCGGAAAAAAGATCATCCATTCCACCAACGAGGCGAGCGACATCAACAAGGAATACCGCGTCGATCAGGCGCTGATCGGCGACGCCCGCCTGGTGCTCGATGCGGTGATCGCGGAAGTCGGCCGGCAGAAGGGCGGCGGCGGCGCCAATGCGCTCGCCTCGCTCAAGGAGGAGATCGCCGCCGCCAAGAAGGCCTGGCAGGCGGAATGGGCCGGGCATTTGGATTCCGAGGAAGTGCCGATCAATCAATACCGCGTGATCCGCGACCTGATGCGCACCGTCGACCGCGACCACGTCATCATGACGCACGACTCCGGCAGCCCGCGCGAGCAGTTGATGCCGATGTGGGAGACCACCCAGGCCGGCTCCTACATGGGCTGGGGCAAGTCCACCCAGCTCGGCTACGGCCTCGGCATCACCATGGGCGCCAAGCTCGCCGCGCCGAGGAAGCTATGCGTCAACGTCATGGGCGACGCCGCCATCGGCATGACCGGCATGGATATCGAGACCGCCTCGCGCAACCGGATCGCGATCCTCACCATCGTGTTCAACAACGGCGTCATGGGCGCCGAGCGCGAGGAGCTGAAAATCTCCGACCAGAAGTACGGCGCGATGGCGGTTCTCGGCAACTACTCCAAGGTGGCGGAAGGACTCAACGTCGCGGCCACGCGGGTGGACAAGCCGGCCGATATCGTGCCCGCCATCAAGGAGGCGGTCGCGGTCACCGAGTCCGGCTCGCCGTTCCTGCTCGAGGTGGTGGTCAAGGAAGGGCACGACTTCTCGCGCTACAATCTCGCCGGGTTGTGATGGTGCTGCACCGGCGCTGGCCATCCGCTCATGCGCGCGAAAGCGGGCATCCAGATTTCGGGGACGAGCGGAGCAAGCTACGCTGCTTGAGCGGCACTTGCTAAACCATCCCAATTGCCCAACAATAACGCAATGAAATCGTCCTGATTTTCCGGCCTTGATCGGGCGATCGGGGCTGCCGCCGGCCCGGGAATGGCCGGCGCATGATTGGAGGAAAACCATGGAGCTGCCGTCCTCAGACGAGATCCATCGCCTCACCGTCCAGGAATTCGACACCACGAAGCTGCTGGCCCACGCGCATCGCCAGGCGCGCCAGCGCAAGTACTCCGAATTCATGATCGTGGACATCGACTCGCATCACTACGAGTCCGATCACCTCTCGGAAATCTACGACTACGTCGAGGAGCCGGTCGTCAAACAGCTCGCGACGTCGTTCCACAAGACCATGGGCCTGCCGATGTTCCCGCAGCGCGGCTCCGACCAGGAGATGGGCGGCCGCATCACGCGCTCGCCGCTGCGCCGTTCCGAGAAGAGCGCGCACAAGGACGGCGGCAAGCGCGACACCGATCTGGCGCTGCGCTGGATGAACGCGATGGGCGTGGACTACACCTGCCTGTTCCCGACGCCGATGCTGTCCTTCGGCCTGCATCCGCAGGTCGAGGTCGAGGTCGCCTTGTCGCGGGCCTACAACAGGTGGCTGTGCGAGCGGATGCTCGCGCACGAGCCGCGGCTCATCTCGCTCCTTTACCTGCCGTTCAACGACGCGGAGGCGAGCTACAAGATGGTGCAGGACTTCGGCGACAAGAAGGGCGTCGTCGGATTCCTCGTGACGGGCGTGCGCTACAACGCGGTGCACGACAACGAATTCATGAAGGTCTATTCGCTGATCGAGGAGATGGGCAAGCCGCTCGCCTTCCATGCCGCCTACAACTGGCAGAACAAATACATGGAGCAGATGAACCGGTTCATCTCGGTCCATGCGCTCGGTTTCCCCTATTACAACATCCTGCACATGACCAACCTGATCATCAACGGCATCTTCGAGCGCTTCCCGAAGCTGCGCACGATGTGGATCGAGGGCGGCGTCGCCTGGATTCCGTTCCTGATGCAGCGGCTCGACAACGAATACATGATGCGTCCGTCGGAGGCGCCGCTGCTCAAGCGGCTGCCGAGCGAGTACATGGCGGAGCAGTATTACGCGACGCAGCCGCTCGAGCTCACGCGCAACAGGAAGCTCCTGGAAGCGACCTTCGACGCGATCAAGGCCGACACCCAGCTCTGCTTCTCGACCGACTATCCGCACTGGGATTTCGACCTGCCGTCGACGGTCTACGACCTGCCGTTCCTCACCGAACAGGGCAAGCGCAACATCCTGGGCGCCAACGCGCAGAAGCTGTTCAAGCTGGAGCCCTGGCAGCACGACAAGAGCGGCAGCCCGGTCTACGCCGGCTGACGTGAACATGGTCCTCCGCATCCGCTCATGCCCGCGCAGGCGGGAATCCAGGCATCAAACAGATATTTCGATCAAAACCAGGGTCCCCGCTTGCGCGGGGACGAGCGGGTCTTTGGACTGGGAGTGACACCATGGAGTTCCCCTCAAGCGGGACGCACGCGCTCACGGTCGAGGAGTTCGACACCGCGCGCCATCTCGCCCACGCCAAGAAGCAGGCGAGCGCCCGCGGCTTCGACAAGATGACGCTGGTCGACGCGGACATCCACCACGACGAGGGCGGCAGCTTCCGCGGCATGGTGAACTACATCGACTCGCCGGTGGAGCGTCACCTCGCCCGCGCCGGCAGCAATGAAGGCCGCCGGCCGATGGTGCCGCTCAACATCTCCTATCAGGACACCGGCGGACGGCTGCAGCGCTTCGCGGCCCGCAAGCTGGAGCAGACGCCCGCCAACGTGCATCGCGACATCACGCTCACCCGCCGCACCATGCAGGCGATGGGGGCGACCTTCGGCGTGCTCTATCCGACCACCTGCATGCGGCTCTCCATGCAGCCCAAGCGCGATTGGGAGTTCACGCTGGCGCTTGCCTACAATCGCTGGCTCGCCGACGACCTGCTGCCGCAGGAGCCGCAGCTCAAGGGCATGATGTATCTGCCGCTCCACCATGCCGCCGAAGCCGCGCAGATGGTGGAAGAGCTGGGCGGCAAGCCCGGCGTCGCCGGCTGCGTGATCGCCTCGCCGCGCTACGAGAAGGTGCAGGCGAAGGGCATGATGCGCGTGTTCGCGGCGATGGAGGAGCGCGGCCTGGTGCTCGCCTTCCACGGCATGGCCAACTGGGACGAGCCGGCGCTGCAAGCGATCAACCGCTGGGGCGCGGTGCAGGCGGTCGGCGTGCCGCATTCCAACATGACGCACATGACCAACTGGCTGATCAGCGGCATGCCGGAGCGGTTCCCGAAGCTCAAGGTGCTGTGGCTGGAATCGGGCGTCGCCTGGGCGCATTACCTGGCGCAGCGGCTCGACGGTATGTACATGCTGCGCGTCTCCGAGGCGCCGGCGCTCAAGGAGAAGCCGAGCCACTACATGCGCCGCATGTTCTATTGCTCGCAGCCGCTGGAGCAGCCGGACGATCCGGCCGCGCTCGAAGTCGCCTTCCGCGCCATCGACGCGCAGACGCAGCTCGTGTGGGGGTCGAATTTCCCGGCGCACAATTTCGACGTGCCGGCGACGATCTGGGACCTGCCGTTCCTCTCCGAGCCCGCCAAGAAGGCGATCCTCGGCGGCAACGCCATGCGGCTGTTCGGATTCGAGGCCGCAAGCGCCTGATCGGCGCGTCGGAAGACGCTAGGCGTCGCCATCCACGTGGCGCGGGCGCTTGCGCGGCTTTAGGATGATGCCGCTCAGGTCGCGACGCCAGAGTTGCGACCATCAGGGGAGGATACGATGCCGCTTCGTTCGACGCTTGTCTTGCTGGCCGCGGGTGCCGCGCTCGCCGGTCCGGCTGATGCCGAGGAGCTCAAGCAGGTCGGGACGATCCCGATCCCCGGCACGCCGGTGGTCCAGTTCGGCATCCTCGCCGTCAACCAGTCGACGGGCCTCGGCTATCTCGCCGACAAGGACAACAAGGGCGTCGTCGTCTTCGACACCAGGACCGACACGTTCGTCACGCGCATCCCCGGCTTCGTCGGCATCACGAAGAACGGCGACGCCTCCGGCCCCAACGGTGTCGTGGTCGTCAACGGCGGCGCCGAGGTGTGGGTGAGCGACGGCGACAGCACCATCAAGGTGATCGACGGCAAGAGCAATGCGGTCACCGCCACGTTCGCGACCGGCGGCAGGATTCGCGCCAATGGCATGGCCTTCGACCCGGACCACAAGGTCGTCATCGTGGCCAATTCCAACGACGAGCCGCCGTTCCTGAGCCTGATCTCGAGCGAGCCCGGCCACCGCATCCTGGCCAGGATCCCGATCGCGGAGTCGGGCGAAAACCTCGAGCGCTCGGCCTATCACGCGCCGAGCGGCATGTTCTACACGGTCATCCCGGTGCTGCGCGCCGACACGAGCAAGGGCATCATGGCGCAGGTCGATGCCAGGAACGGAAAGCTGGTCAAGCTCCACGAGATCGAGCGCTGCCATCCGCACAGCCTGTCGATCGTCTCCGATAGCACCATCTTCCTCGGTTGCAGCACCGCCCATGGCGACACGCCCAAGCCGGGCGGAGACCTGGCGATCTTCGACATCGCCAGCGGCAAGGTCGCGAGCTATGGCGAAGGCCTCGGCGGCAACGGCAGCTCGACCGTCAATCTCACGCTCGGCCGCTATTACCATTCGACCACCAACGCCGCGCTGTTCGTCATCGACACCAGGAGCGGCAAGCTGGTGCAGAACCTCCGCACGTCGAACGGCGCGCGTTCGCTCGGCGTGAGCCTTGCCAATAACAAGGTCTATGTCGCCACCAATGCCAAGGACGGCCCCTGCGGTGGGTGCATCGTGGTGTATTCGGCGGAGTGACGAAGGGTCACAACGGGTGCGGCGTATTCGGTGGGCTCCCTCCCCCCTTGCGGGGGAGGGTTGGGGAGAGGGGTGGTTCTGGATTCTATCTTTCCTTCACCCCTCTCCCTGTCCCTCCCCCGCAAGGGGGGAGGGAACGCCGTGGCGCCAGTTTTCGAAACACCAGCATTATTTTCGCAGAGAATTCTGAAATGAACGAATCTTGTCGCGCTATGCGAGCGGTGAAGCGTGGCGGTAACTAACGCAATCCCCCCTTGAATTTTTTCGCCAGCGCGTCGGCGCCGCGCGCCAGGATCGTCACATCCATGCCGACCGCGACGAACGTGTAGCCCCAGTCGATGTAGCGCCGGGCGTCGTCCTCGCTCAGCGTCAGGATGCCGGCCGGCTTGCCGACCGCGCTCAGACGCCGCACCGCGCTTTCGAGCGCCTGCTGCACCTGCGGATGCCCGGGATTGCCGATATGGCCGAGCGAGCCCGAGAGGTCCGACGGGCCGATGAAGACGCCGTCGACGCCGTCCACGGCGGCGATCGCTTCGAGCTCGTCGAGCGCGGAGCGCGTCTCGACCTGCACCAGCACGCACAGTTCGCTCGCGGCCTTTTTCAGGTAGTCGGTCACGCGCCCGTAGCGGCTCGAACGCGCCGCGCCCGCGATGCCGCGCACGCCCTCCGGCGGATAGCGCGTCGCCGCCACCGCGCGCCGGGCCTCCTCCGCAGTCTGCACGTAGGGAATGAGCAGCGACTGCGGCCCGATGTCGAGGATGCGCTTGATCAGCACCGTGTCATTCCAGGCCGGCCGGATGATGGGCGTGGTCGCGCTGCCGGAGAACGCCTGCAGTTGCGCGAGCAGTCCGGGCAGCTCGTTGGGCGAATGCTCGCTGTCGAGCAGCACCCAGTCGAAGCCGCTGTCGCAGACGATGTCGGCGGCGATGTTGCTGCACAGGCTCGACCACAGGCCGATCTGCAGCCGGCCTTGCGCGAGCGCGTGCTTGAAGGCGTTGCGGGCAAGCTCCATCGGCGCGCCTATACGAACTGGACGGCGACGCTGCCGAGCGGGCCGAAATCGGCGTGCAGCGTGTCGCCCTTCTCCGCCCAGACCGGGCGGATGAACGAGCCGGACAGCATGATGTTGCCGGGCTCCAGCACGCCGCCGAACGGCGCCAGCTTGTTGGCGAGCCAGGCGATGCCAAGCGCCGGATGGCCGAGCACGCCGGCAGCGACCCCGGTCTCCTCGATCTCGGAATTGCGGAACATGATGCCGCCGACCCAGCGCAGGTCGACGTCCATCGGGCCGACCGGGCGGCCGCCGACCACGATGCCGGCCGCCGCGCCGTTGTCGGCGACCGTGTCGAAGATCTTTCGCGGGTTCTGCACGCGCGCATCGATGATCTCGATCGCCGGCACCACGTATTCGGTCGCGCGCAGCACGTCGAGGAGGCCGACGCCCGGTCCTTTCAGCGCCTTCGCCAGCACGAAGGCGAGCTCGAGTTCGACCCGCGGCACGCAGTAGTCGGCATGCGGCACCTTGGCGCCGTCGGCCACGACCATGGTGTCGAGGAGATGGCCGTAATCCGGCTCGTTGATCTGCGACGACTGCTGCATCGCCTTCGAGGTGAGGCCGATCTTGTGCCCGATCAGCTTGGCGCCGGCGGCGATCTTGCGCCTGGTCACCTCGGTCGAGATCGCATAGGCGTCCTCGATGGTGATGTCCGGCCAAGTCTTGGAGAGCTGGACCACGGGCTTGCGCTCCCGCTCGGCCGTGAGCAGGAGGTCGGCGGCCTTGTCACGATCGGCTTGCGATAGCACGTCGGATGCTCCCCGGCTTTGATGCACCGCCTCGGTGGCAGATCATGGGCGGCCGATCACGCAATTCATACCAGTCATCCGACGTGGCGCGCCAGGAATTCCAGGCTGCGCGTCCGCGCGAGCTTGCAGGCGTCGGCATGGTAGCGCGCGGTGCGGCTCTCGTTGTCGAAACCGTGCTGGGCGCCCGGATAAAGGTAGATCGGCACGTCGGGCTGCGCCGCGCGGAAGATGTCGATTCGCGCCGGCGGCAAGGTGTTGTCCCTGTCGCCGATATGCGCGATGATCGGGCAGTGCGCCGTTTCGCCCGCGCAGTCCGGCATGGTCGAGCCGTAATAGGCGATCGTGCACGCGTAGCTGCGACGGCAGGCCGCGAGCCACGCAAGCGAGCCGCCGGCGCAGAAGCCGACCATGCCGACCTTGCCGGCTTGCGACACCGCGTCGCGCCCCGCGTCGAGGTCGTCGAGCACGACGTCCCAGTCCCAGGCCTTGTAGAGTTTCTGGGCGCGGTCGTGGTCTTCCTGGTCGTAGCTGAGCACCAGTCCGCGCCGGATGCGGTCGTAGAGCGCTGGCGCGATCGCCAGATAGCCGTGCGAGGCATAGAAGTCGCACACCGCGCGCAGGTAGCCGTTGACCCCGTACATTTCCTGCGCGACCACGAGCCCGCCCCTCGCCGGGCCGGCCGGTTGCGCGAGATAGGCCTCGAGTTCGTGGCCGTCGCGGGACTTGAGCGTGAGCATGATCGGCTTCCGGTTTGGCCGTCATCAATCCCGGATCGGCGACGGGTTTGCAACACCTTCGCCGCACCATACCGGCGCCGCGGCTTGTCGCGGGCTTCATCCATGAACTAACGTCACGCAGGGCGGCGCGGCTGCGTCCGCCGCATGGAGCATCACGCATGGCGCGGTTATCGCTGACGGTCGCGACCTGGGACTACGATCGGGTGCGCGCGCTGATCGACGGCCGGGTCCGCGTCGAGGGCTGCGACATCAATTACATCGTGCTGCCGGCCGAGGAATGCTTCCACCGCGCCTACCTGCACAGCGAGTTCGAGGTCGCGGAGATCGGGTTCGGCCCCTATCTGATCGGGCTGTCGCGGGGGACCGTGCCCTATGTCGCGGTCCCGGCCTTTCTGTCGCGCGCGTTCCGGCATTCGGCGATCTACGTGCGCGACGATCGCGGCATCGAGGGCCCCGCCGACCTGCGCGGCCGCCGCGTCGGCGTGCCGGAATACCAGATGTCCGCGGTCACCTGGATTCGCGGCTTCCTCAAGGACGAGTTCGGCATCGCGGCAGGCGATATCCAATGGGTGCAGGGCGGTCTCGAAGAGTCGGGACGGCGTGACAAGTTTCCGATCAATATCCCGGCGGGTTTCCCGCTCACCGCCGCGCCGGAGGGCAAGCCGATTTCGCAGCTTCTGGCGGAGGGCGAGATCGACGCCATCTTCTCGGCGCGCGCGCCGAGCACGTTCCTCAACCGCCATCCGCGCGTGCGGCGGCTGTTCGCCGACTACCGCGGCGCGGAACGCGACTATTTCCGCCGCACGGGCCTCTTTCCCATCATGCATGCGGTCGGGATCAGGCGCGACCTGGCGGAGCGGCATCCGTGGCTTCCCGCCAGCGTGTACAAGGCTTTCTCGCAGGCCAAGCAGATCGCCGACGCCGACCTGCGCGAGGTCGTGGCCCTCAAGATCGGGCTGCCCTGGATCGGGGCGGAACTCGAAGCGACCGAAGCCGCCATGGGTCGCGATTTCTGGCCCTATGGGGTGGCGGCCAACCGCAAGACGCTCGAAGCGCTGGCGCGGTATTCGAACGAGCAGCACCTCGCCGTGCGCCGGCTGACGGTCGAGGAAATGTTCGCTGCAACAACCTTGGATGAAACCAAGGTCTGAGCACACGCGCAAGGTTTTCCTGACGAATGGATCACGCATTACGATTTGTCTGATCGCTGCCGCCGTGTTTGGATGCCGGCGAAGCAGCCGCGCCGGCCGGCGGGGACTCCGTCCTGCCCCGTCGTGGCGCGCGGCGGCGATGTAGCAACAGGGGAAAATGATGGCGGCGCCCTTGGGTCGCTACGAGACCTATCGCAACCCGGCGGACGGCACGGACATCGAGTCGTATTTCGCCGTTCCGGCGAAGGTGCCGGCGCCGACGGTGCTGATGCTGCGCGGCATTGCGGGCCCCGATTCCGGCTACAGCGAGATCGCCGATCGCCTCGCCGCCCGCGGCTATGCGGCGCTGGTCCATCGCTGGCAGGTGCGCGGCGACGATCCGCCCGACGCGCCGCTCATCGAGGATATCCGCGCGGCGCTTGCGTTCCTGCGCGGCCGGCCCGAGGTCGACGCCGGCAGGATCGCCGCCTTCGGCTATTGCAAGGGCGGCGGCCAGGCGCTGCTCGCCGCCGCGGAACTGCCGGAAATTCGCGCGGTCGTCGCCTTCCACGGCTTTGCCCGGCGTCCCGACGGTCCCGATGCCGCGCATCGCAATCCGCTCGACGTCGCCGACCGCATCAAGCGTCCGGTCCTGCTGCTGCACGGCGAGGACGATACGCTCTCGCGCCTGCCCACGATGATGGAGCTCTCGTGCGCGCTCAACAGCGCGGGCGCGGCGGCGGAGCTTCACGTCTATCCCGGCGCCAACCACGGATTTGCCGTTTCGACCCACAAGGGTTACCAGGCGGACGCGGCCAGCGACAGCTTTAGCCGGGGCGTCGCTTTTCTGGCCGTAAATCTGCGCTGATGGATTCGAAGGATACTGATCTGTTCGAAGGACAATGCGTCATGAGCCTGCTCAAGAATTTCGACAAGACGTCGCGCATCCATCGGATCGTGTTCGAGACGCGCAAGAGCCGCGAGCTGCGCGCGCGCTGGAAGAATGATTTCGAGGGTCTCGCCCGCGACTACGGCCTGTCGGACGAGGAGATGAAGGCGGTGCGCGACTGCGACCTCGCCAAGCTCCGGGAGCTTTGCGTCCACCCATTCTACTTCAACCCGATCATCCGTCTCACCCATGGCGAAGATTTTGACGAGTTCCAGCCCAAGACGGTCGAGATCATGAAGCGCACCTATGGGTCGATCGCCGATCCGCAGACCTACGCGCCGGATCGGCGTCACTAGATCATCGAGGAGCCGCCGCCATGGCCACGATCGTCGCGTCCTGCGCCACCATCCACAGCCCGGGCCTGACCGGCTGGATCGAGGAGGAGGAGGAGCCCAAGCGGCACAGCATCCAGGCCGGGCTCGAGCGTCTGCGCGAGCAGCTTCGCGCCGCGCGACCCGACGTGATCCTCGGCATCGCCAACGATCACATGCTGACGTCGCCGCCCTACAATATGCCGGACTTCGCGATCGGCGTCGCCGAGCAGCATGCCGGGCCGGCGCCGGGCATCGACGACTGGCTGCGCCTCAAGCCGTTCACCGTGCGCGGGCACCGTCCGCTGGCGCGCTTTCTGGTCAACGAGGCGATGGACCGCGGCGTCAATTTCGTGTGCCACGAGAAGGTTGATTTCGACGACAATTTTTCGGTGCCGCTGACCTATCTCAATCCCGAAATGAAGATCCCGTTCATCCCGCTGCTGGTGAACTGCTTCGTTCCGCCGCAGCCGACGGCGGAGCGCTGCTACGAGGCCGGGCGGGTGCTCAAGGAGATCATCGAGACCCGCTGGCCCGGCAATGAGCGCGTCGCGGTGGTCGCCACCGGCGGGCTCTCGCATGAGCCGGGCGGCCCGCGCAATTTCGACGTCGACGAAGAGTTCGACCGCTGGTTCCTCGGCATGCTGTCGGGCAACCTGCCGCACGAGCAGATCCTGCGCGAATGCACCATCGACCGCATGGACGAGGCCGGCGTCGGCGGCACCACCGAGCTTCTGGCATGGCTGATGGCGCTCGCCTTCACCGAAGGTCCGGCCGAGGTCCTGGCCTATGAGGCGACCCATGTGTGGCGCTGCGGCTCGGGCATGATCTGGTGGCCGCGCCTGGCGCCGGTCCATCGGGCTGCGGAGGCGGTCGCCTGAGCGGCGCGCGCGTCCCGATGAGTCTTGCCACGGTCATCGACATCGCGCGGCGCCTAGCCGAAGGTCGCACGACCAGTCTCGATCTGACCGGGCAATGCCTCGCGCGCATCGGCGACCCGAGCGGGGAGGGGCCGCGCGCCTTCATCCGGCTGTTTGCGGAGCAGGCGCGCGCCACCGCGGCGGCATGGGACGGCATGCGGCGCGCGGGCGTGCCGCTGCCGGCGCTCGCCGGTATCCCGATCTCGGTCAAGGACCTCTGCGACGTCCGCGGCTCCACGACGACGGCCGGCTCGGTCGTGCTCAAGGACGCGCCGCCGGCCCAAGAGGATGCGCCGATCGTCGCACGGCTGCGGGCCGCCGGCGCGGTCATTCTCGGCACCACCAACATGACCGAGTTCGCCCTGGGGGGGCTCGGCCTCAATCCGCATTACGGCACGCCGCGCAACCCGTTCGACCGCAAGGCGGCGCGCATTCCGGGCGGCTCGTCGTCCGGCGCCGCCGTCTCGGTGACCGACGCGATGGCAGTTGCCGCGATCGGCACCGACACCGCCGGCTCGGTGCGGATGCCGGCCGCGCTCTGCGGTCTCGCCGGCTTCAAGCCGACGGCGCGGCGTGTACCGCTCGCCGGCACGCTCCCGCTTGCGCCCTCGCTCGATTCGGTCGGCGTCCTGGGTGCGACGGTTGCCTGCTGTGCGCAGGTCGACGGGATCATCGCCGACGAGCCGTTCGACATCGCGTCGGTCCCGCTGTCGCGATTGCGCTTTGCGGTTGCGACCACGCTCGTGCTCGACGACTTGGAGCCCGCCGTCGCCGATGCCTTTGCGCGCGTGCTGACGACGCTGTCTGCGGCGGGCGCCCGCGTCACCGAGATTGGCTTTCGCGAGCTTGGCGAGCTGCCGAAGATCAATGCCCAAGGCGGGTTCGCGGTGGCCGAGGGCTACGCCTGGCATCGCGCTCTGCTCGATGAGAAGCGTGCGCTTTACGATCCGATCATCGGGGCGCGCTTCGCGACCGGCGCCGGCATCAGCGCGGCGGACTACATCGAGCTTTGCAACGCGCGCGCCCGCCTGATCGACGCCGCCCGGCCGCTCACCGCGGCCTTCGACGCCGTCCTGATGCCGAGCGTCCCGATCACGGCGCCGCGGATTGCCGATCTGGAAGCCGACGAAAGCCTCTATCTCGCGACCAGCCGTCGGCTCATCCGCAATCCGGGCGTCGCGAATTTCCTCGATCGTTGTGCGCTCACGATTCCCTGCCATGAGCCGGGCTCGGCGCCGGTCGGCATCACGCTCATGGGCGAGGCCATGGCGGACCATCGCCTGCTCTCGATCGGCCGCTCCGTCGAAGCCGTGCTGACCCACCCGCACTGAGCGGCGCCGCGGTCACTTCATCCTCCGCTCCACGGTCTTGCGGAAGCTGTCGATGAACAGCGTCGCGGCGGCGGCGACCGGCTCGCCCCGGCGGGTGGTGACGCCGAATTCGCGCACGACCTCGGGCGCCACGATGCGCAGCGTCTTGAGCTTGCGCCGTTGCACGATCAGCACCGTCATGCGCGGCAGGATGCCGAGCCCGAGTCCGGCTTCGACCAGCCCGATCAGCGTATAGTGATGGAAGACCTCGATCGCGGGCGTGCAACGGCAGCCCTGCGCGGTGAACGCGCGGTCGAGCTCCTGGCGCAGGTTGAGCCCCTGGCGCATCATGATCATCGGATGGGCGGCGAGCTCCTTGAGCCGGACCTTGCCCGCCGACGCCAGCGGATGGCCGGGCGCGCAGATCGCCATGAACGGGTCGCTCGTCAGGTGCCGGAAGGTGAGCCGGTTCGGACGCTGCGGCGCCGGCCCGACTGCGAAGTCGATCTCCCCGCTGAAGATGCGGCGTTCGAGGATCTCGCTGGGCTCGTCGTAGATCTGCACGTCCACCTGAGGATGGCTGCGGCGGAATTCCCGCAACGCCAGCGGCATCAGCGACATCGCGATCGTCGGCGTGCAGCCGATCACGACGCGGCCCCGCTGCACCGCGGCCTGATGCTTCAATTCGTCGACCACCGAATCGATTTCGGTGAGCGAGCGCTTGGCGCGCGCGAGCAGGATTTCGCCCTCGCGCGTGAGCGTCACCCGCCGGGTCGTGCGGTTGAACAGCGTGACGCCGAGAAACTGCTCCAGGTCCTTGATGTGCGCCGTGAGCGCCGGCTGCGAGCTCGCCATCTCCTCCGCGGCGCGGCGGAAATTCTGGTGGTGCGCGACCGCGATGAGGGTACGCAGGCGGCGGATGGTCAGGCTCATGGTGAAACCCAATCAATCGATCGAGTAATCCAAATTGCATGATCGGCCGGCGCATGGTTGAATTCAAGCCCGCCTTGGCAGTCGTCTTCCATGCATCAGGTCTACGCCCTCCACGTGGGCAGCAAGCGCACCACGCGGTCGCAGTTTCTCTATCGCGAGCCGTCGGACGGCCCGCTCGTCATCAGCTTCTATTTGTGGGTCGTGCTCGGCGGTCCGGAGCCGATCGTCTACGACGTCGCCTTCGATGCGGAGCATGCTTCCGCCCGCGGGCTCTACGAATTCAACGACCGTGCCGCGATGCTGAAGGCGCTCGGCATCGACCCGGACGCCGTCAAGACCGTGGTCATGTCCCATCTGCATTGGGATCACTGGTCGGGCCATGGCCTGTTCCCGAACGCGACCTTCCTGGTGCAGCGTTCGGAAGCCGCCTTCTGGACCGGACGCGCGACGCGGCACGCGCTGATCATGGAATCCGCGGACCGCAAAGCGCTGCAAGCGCTGCTGGCGCTCGACGAGGCCGGACGCATTCGCATGCTCGATGGCGGCAAGGACCTGTGGCCGGGTTTGCGGCTGGTCGTGGTCGGCGGGCATACGCCCGGCCTGCAGGTGCTGGCGGTGGACACCGCGCGCGGCCTGGTGGTGCTCGCCAGCGATACGCTGCATTTCTATGAGAACTTCGAGCGCCGCCGCCCGGTACAGGCGACGCTCGACATGCCGCAGGCCCTCGAAGCCTTCGATCTCGTCGCGGAGCTGGCGGGCGGAAGCCTCATCGTCGCCGGCCACGATCCCGCCGATTGCGAGAAATTCGATCAGGTCGCGCCCGGCGTCTTCAAGATCGCGTGAAATCGGGCGTTTCTGATCAATAGATCAAGGATGGCGATTTGTCTGATCGCGGCCCCCATGATTGAATGACGCCGACAGCGGCGCGCGCCGCAGCGCCCGAACGGCTTTATGGAGGATCACGATGTCGAATGCGCCCAATGGCGGACCTGGGCCCGGCGACAATCTGGCCATGCGCGTGCCCTACGACGACCTGCGGGGCTGGATCGTGGAGGCCGAACGGCTCGGCGAGATCGAATATGTCAAGGGCGCGACCTGGGACCACGACATCGGCCAGGCTGCCGAGGTGGTGCTGCACGCGCCGAACGCGCCGTGCATCGTGTTCGACGAGATTCCGGGCTTCCCGAAAGGCCACCGCGTCCTGATCAATTTCTTCTCCGGGCATCGGATGAATCTGACGCTCGGCTTCCCAACCAATCTGAACAAGCTCGAGCTCTCGGAAGCGTTCCTCAAATACAACCCGAACAAGATCAAGCCGATCCCATACAAGGTCGTCGAGAGCGGGCCGGTGTTCGAGAACATCATGGAGGGTGACGACGTCGACGTGCTCAAGTTCCCGACGCCGCTGTGGCATCCCGGCGATGGCGGCCGCTATATCGGGACCGGCAGCTACAACGTCACCAAGGATCCCGATTCCGACTGGGTCAACATCGGCACCTACCGGGTGATGATCCACGACAAGAATTCGCTCGGCTTCTACATCTCGCCGGGCAAGCACGGGCGCATCCACCGCGACAAGTATCTCTCGCGCGGCGAGCCGATGCCGTGCTGCATCGTGGTCGGCGGCGACCCGATGGCGTTCCATCTCGGCTGCACCGAAATGCCCATGGGCGTGTGCGAATACGACGTGATCGGCGGCATCCGCGGGCGCCCGGAAGAGGTGGTGCGCGGCAAATACACCGGGCTGCCGTTCCCCGCCAATGCCGAGATCGTGCTGGAAGGTTTCGTCTCCCCGACGCGGCAGCTACCGGAAGGGCCGTTCGGAGAATGGACCGGCTATTACGCCAGCGACATCCGCAGCGAGCCGGTGTTCGAGGTCAAGGCGATCTATCACCGCAACGACCCGATCATCCTGGGTTGCCCGCCGATGCGCCCGCCCGACGAACTGGCGCGCTATCGCTCGATCACGCGCTCGGCCATGCTGCGCGAAAGCATCGCCAATGCCGGCGTGCCCGACGTCACCGGCGCCTGGGTGCATGAGGTCGGCATCTCGCGCCTGCTACAGGGCATCGCGATCAAGCAGCGCTATCCCGGCCACGCCAGGCAGGCCGGGCATGCCGCCGCCACCTGCCACGCCGGCGCCTATTGCGGGCGCTATACGGTCGTGGTCGACGAGGACATCGACGTCTCGAACCTGGAAGAGCTGATGTGGGCCATGCTCACGCGCTCCGACCCGGCGACCTCGATCGACATCATCACCAACTGCTGGAGCACGCCGCTCGATCCGCGCATCCCGCCGTGGGAGCGCGAGCGCGGCAACTTCACCAACAGCCGCGCCATCATCGATGCCTGCCGGCCCTATCATTGGCGCGACCAGTTCCCGAAATCGATCGCGCCGACGCCGGAATTCGCCAAGGAAGCCGCGGAGAAATGGTCCTATCTTGTAAGGTGATCGTCTAGTAAAGTAGCTCGTTCCACTGCCGGGGTTTGGAGATGGAACGATGACACTTGGTTTTCGTCTGCCATGGGTGGCGGCGGTCCTGGCCGCTGCCGCCCTGATCCCGCCCCCGGCTGCCGCCGATCCGATCGCCGATTTCTACGCCGGCAAGCAGATCCGGATGATCATCGGCTACGGCGAGGGCGGCGGCTACGACCTCTACGCCCGCTTCGCCGCCGAATTTTTGCGCAAGCACATTCCCGGCAACCCCACCGTCATCCCGCAGAACATGCCGGGAGCGGGCAGCGTCAAGGCGGTCAACTACCTTTATACCCTCGCGCCCAAGGACGGCACGGTGCTCGGCAGCGTGGACCAGTCGCTGGCGCTCAATTCGGCGACCCACGTCGAGCGGATCGACGTGACCGCCTTCAACTATATTGGCCGCGTCACCAGCAATATCGACGTGGGTGCGGGCCTTGCGACCTCCTGGTTCCGCACCTTCGAGGATGCGCGCAAGCGCGAGATCATCGTGGGCGTGAGCCTGGAGGCCTCGACCGCGGTGCTGCTGCCATCGGCCCTGCGGGAATATGGCGGCGCGAAGTTCAAGCTGGTGCGCGGCTATGCCAGCGCCGCCGAGATGATGATCGCGGTCCAGCGCGGCGAGGTGGACCTGGTCGGCGGGGTCGGCGTGCCGCTGCTTGCGGTGCGCAATCCGGATTGGATCTACGAAGGCAAGGCCGTGATCCTCTATCAGAACGCGCTCACGCGCCATCCGCTGCTGCCGAACGTTCCGACGCTGCCGGAGCTGGCGCTGAGCCCGGAAGGCCAGACGGTCCTGCGCGCGGTCGCGGGCACGGCGGAGATCGGGCGCTCGATCATCACCACGCCGGGCGTCCCGAAGGAACGGCTCGCCGCCTTGCGCAAGGCGTTCCAGGACATGGCCGTCGATCCCGAATTCATCGCCGCCGCCAAGAAGCGCAACATCGAGATTGCGCCCGCCCCCGGCGAGCAGATCGACGAGATCGTGCGCGAAACCGCGAAGCTGCCGCGCGAGCTCCTGGACAAGGTCGACGCCATGACCAAGTCCCGGTAGAGCGCTCGAGACCCCAAGAGGCAGGTCACATGGGAAAATTCACGATCCAGACGCACGGCCGGCTGCAGGAATGGATTGCGCACGAGAAGGGCTACTTCCGTGACGCCGGGCTCGATTACGAGTTCAGCCTCGGCGCCGCCACCGGCCGCGAAAAACAGCTCGATGCCTCCGGCCAGGTGGCGGAGCTGCGCGCCGGCGCCTTCGAATCCTACGAGCGCGCCGGCGGCCACAAGGGCGAGAAGTCCGACATTTCCTGCGCCTGCCACTGGACCGTGAACCAAGCCGCGTCCCAGCGCATCGGCACCATGTGGGGCAAGTCCTACGTCGCGACGCCCGGCGGCATCATGGTGCCGCCCGACTCGCCGATCATGAAGCCTGAGGATCTTGCCGGTCGGGAGATCGCCGTCGGCTACCATTCCGGCAGCCATTTCACCACCATCCAGTCGCTGGAGCCGTTCCTCACGCGCGAAGAGATCACGCTCAAGTTCGTAGGGTCGGTGTGGGCGCGCGTCGACGTCGGCATCGGCCGCGATACGCCCGCGACCAGTGTGTGGGGCTTGACGTACCTGGTGCTGGAGCAGCTCGGATTCCGCAAGATCGTGGACACCTCGTTCATGATCGGATTCATGTTCCCGGCGGGCGTCGACCTCGCCGACGTCGAAAAATACATGGAGGGCATGAAGCGGGCCCAGATGGACCTCGACTTCGAGCCGGAGAAATACAAGCACTACTACGCCCGCGAAATCCCCGACCGCTACAAATCGAAGGTCGATGTGCGGCGCTTCTCGCCCGGCGAGCGCATCGTCTTCCTGCCCTATACCGAGGACGTCTATGCCAGGACCCAGGCCTGGCTGCATGAACGCGGCCTGTTCGAGGAACGCCCGCCGGTCCAATACGCGGCCTCGGTCGCCGCGTGATTCTTCGGGCGCGGGTGCAACCTTCTCGCTGACATGGTGTTGCTCTCCCGGGCGGCGGGGCCGGCGCGTCGCGCCCGCATGTCCGGCCCGGAACGCCATGAAGCTCTTTGAATGCCAGCATTGCGGACAGCCGCTCCACTTCGAGAACACGCGCTGCGAAAGCTGCGGGCGCCCGCTCGGCTATCTGCCGGCGCATGAAACGATCACGGCGCTGGAGCCCGACGGCGAGCTCTGGCGCGCGCTGGCGGACCCGCAGGCGCGCTATCGCTATTGCGCCAACGCGCGGCATCTCGTCTGCAACTGGCTGATCCGCTCCGATATGTCCGAGGCGTTTTGCGCGGCCTGCCGTCATAATCGCACCATCCCGGACCTGTCGCGCCCGGAGAACGCGGCCAACTGGCAGAAGATCGAGCTCGCCAAGCACCGGCTGTTCTACACGCTGCTCAAGCTTCGATTGCCGCTCGTCACCAGGGCGGAAGACCCCGCGGGCCTCGCGTTCGACTTCCTCGCGCCGGCGCAGGAGGGCTCGCGCCCCTCGGCGCCGGTCCTGACCGGTCACGCCAACGGGCTCATCACCATCAATCTGGCCGAGGCCGACGACGCCGAGCGCGAGCGCCGGCGGCTCGCGATGGGCGAGCCGTACCGCACTCTGCTCGGTCACTTCCGCCACGAGATCGCGCATTACTATTGGGACCGCCTGGTGGCCAATTCGCCGGCTATCGGCGAGTTCCGGCACGTCTTCGGCGACGAACGGCTCGACTACGCGCAGGCACTCAAGGACCACTACGCCGGTGGACCGCCGTCGGATTGGCCGGACCACTTCGTCACCGCCTATGCCAGCACCCATCCCTGGGAGGATTTCGCCGAAACCTGGGCGCACTACTTCCACATGATCGACACCCTGGAGACCGCCGCCGCGTTCGGGCTCCGGCTGCGGCCGAGGCTCGCCAAGGCGACCGAGCTTGCCGCGGTGATCGACTTCGATCCGCATGCGGCGGACCTCGATCGCATCGTCGAGAATTGGCTTCCGCTCACCGTGGCGATCAATTCGATCAACCGCAGCATGGGGATCGCGGACCTCTATCCGTTTGTCCTCTCCCCGCCGGTGATCGGCAAGCTGGCGTTCATCCATGAGCGCATTCGCGCGGCGCGCGGGCGTCCGTCTCCGGCGGCGGGGCAGGGCGCCGAGCGTGCGGTCGCGCCGGTCCATTAGCCGCCGCGAACCCTTGGACGGTCGCCGCCGCGCCGGGGCTCCGAGGACGCGCGCTCGCTTTCGCCTTGACGCCATAAAACAAATTCATGAAACGGGGCCCGAGCGGAGCCGCGGCGCCGTCCCGGAGCAAAAGCCCATGCTCTCGCCCGCCTTCACGCCGTATTGCCCCGCGCTGAATTTCGGCTCGATCGGCCTCGGCCGCATAGTATGCTCATGCCGGATTCGCAAAACGCGATGGCTGTGGCGTAACAATGGGGTCGCTCGCACCGTATGACCATTGGGAAGCCCGCGTGAGCAACCGCGAGATCGACTGGGGCGACTTGATGCGCGCGGCCAATGGCGGCGATGCGGCGGCCTATAACCGTCTGCTCGTCAGCCTGGCGGCGGCCTTGCGTGCGGCGTCGCGGCGCGGGCTTGGCCGGAACGGCTTTGCGGTCGAGGAAGCCGAGGACATCGTGCAGGAGACGCTGCTGGCCATCCATCTCAAGCGTCACACCTGGGACGCCGCCACGCCGCTCGGCCCCTGGGTGCGCGCGATCGCCCGCAACAAGCTCATCGATGCCATGCGCCGCCGCGGGCGCCGCACCTATGTGCCGATCGACGACGTGGTGGAAACGCTCGCCGTCGACACGCCCGAGCCGACGCCGCTTCCGGGCCGGCTCGATGCCCATCTGCGCAGCCTGCCCGAGCGCCAGCGCGACGTGGTGCGGGCGATCTCGCTTGCCGGCGCTTCGATCCGCGACACCGCCGCGCGGCTGAACATGAGCGAGGGCGCGGTGCGGGTCGCGCTTCATCGCGGGCTGGCGGGGCTCGCGCAAAAATTCGGACGGCCGGCGCCATGAAGACCGACGACCTCATCCGCGCCATGACCGCCGACCATTCGGGTTCCGCAGCGTCGCTGGAGCGGCGCTTCGCCACGATGATCGTGCCGGGATGGCTCCTGGCGCTGGCGCTGTTCGCGCTGACGCTCGGACCGCGGCCCGACTTTGCGTCGGCGGTGGGCGACGCGCGCTTCGTGTTCAAGTTCGTCGTCACGCTGCTGCTCGCCTTGTGTTCGGCGCTGCTGGTGTGGCGCCTGGCCCGGCCGGGCGCGCGCATGAGCCTGCAGGCGGCGGCGCTCGCCACGGTGCCCGCCGTTCTGCTGCTCGGCGTGCTGATGGAATTGATCGCGGTGCCGCGTCCCTTGTGGGCGGCCAGGCTCGTCGGCCAGAACGCGGTCGTCTGCCTGATGAGCATTCCGCTCTTCGCCCTGCCGATGCTGATCGCCGCCCTCCTGGCGCTGCGCGCGGGAGCGCCGGTCATGCCGGGCGTCACCGGCGCGGTCGCCGGCCTGTTCGCCGGCGCGCTCGGCGCCGCCATCTACGCGGCGCATTGTCCCGACGACTCGCCGCTGTTCATCGCGGCCTGGTACAGCATCGCCATCGCGTTGGTTGCGGCCGTCGGCGCGGCTGCCGGCCGCTGGGTCCTGCGCTGGTAGCGGCAAGGCAATGTTGGCCGCCGCGGTGTCGGTCTGATCCCCCCGCTGAAAGCGGAGGGCGCGGCACATCACGCGACTTCGCGCGTCTCCCGGTCGGCGCATTTTACGCCCGGCGTGGCGGCGTCCTCGAGGCGCGAGCCCGAGATGCCGGTGATCAGCCGGGTGCCGCGCTGGAACGTCAAGTAGTTCCAGGTCCAGTGGATGGCGACGATGAGGCGGTTGCGAAAGCCGATGAGGAAGTAGATGTGGGCGACGCTCCACAGCAGCCACGCCAGCAGGCCTGACAACTTCAGCCTGCCCATCTGCGCGACCGCGCGCTTGCGTCCGATCGTCGCCAGCGTGCCGAAGTCGCGATAGCGGAACGGCGGCAGCGGTTTGCCCTGCGCACGCGCGACCAGAAGCTTGGCGACGTATTGGCCCTGCTGCTTGGCGACCGGCGCCACGCCGGGGAGCGGCTTGCCGCCTGCGCCGGTCACGCTGGCGACGTCTCCGATGACGAAAATGTCGGGCTGCCCCGGCACCGAAAGGTCGGGCTGCACCTTGACCCTGCCGGCATGATCGTGTTCGGCGCCGAGCCACTCGGCGGCGCCCGAGGCCTTGACGCCGGCGGCCCAGATCACGGTGCGCGTCTCGATGCGGTCGGCGCCGATCGCCACGCCGGCGCCGTCGCATTCGGTGACGCCGGCGCCGAGCCGGATTTCGACGCCGAGCTGTTCGAGCGAGCGCCGCGCCTTGTCGGACAGTGACGGGTCGAACGGCGTGAGCAGGCGCGGCGCCGCCTCGATCAGGATGATGCGGGCCGATCGCGGGTCGATGGAGCGGAAATCGGACGCGAGCGCGCGCCGCGCGAGCTCCGCGATGGCGCCGGCCATTTCCACGCCGGTCGGGCCGCCGCCGACCACGACGAAGTTGAGCAGCCGCCGCCGCTCCTGCGCGTCGGACTCGGTTTCGGCGCGCTCGAAAGCGAGCAGGATGCGGCGGCGCAGATCGGTCGCGTCGTCGATGGTCTTGAGCCCCGGCGCACAGGATGCCCAGTCGTGACCGAAATAGGCGTGTTCCGCGCCGGTCGCCAGCAGCAGGTAGTCGAACGGGATGCGATGCCGTTCGGCGATCACCGCCTTGTGCAGGGTGTCGACGCCGGAGACCCGCGCGAGGATGACATTGGCGTTGTCCTGGTCGCGCAGGATGCTGCGGATGGGCGAGGCGATGTCCGCGGGCGAGAGCGCCGCGGTGGCGACCTGGTAGAGCAGCGGCTGGAACAGGTGATAGTTGTGCTGGTCGACGACCGTGACGTCGAACGCCGTTCCGTTGAGCGCCTTGGCGGCGGTCAGGCCGCCGAACCCGGCACCGACGATGACCACGCGGGGATGGCCGTTATGGGCGGCGGGCGTCATCGCGCTCTCCGGGGCTCGAATGTCATCCTACTCCTACAGGTGATGATTGTGGGGACGAAATGCCATGCCGACGAGGCAGGATTTCGCCAAACCTGATATCAATGATTGCGGATGAGGCCCATTCGAGCGCGGAGACAGTCATGCAGGCGCGTAGACCGATCTTGAAGACGTGCTGTGCCGCGACCATCGCGGTGTTCGTCAGCCTGTCGGCGCAGGCGCAGGACTATCCCGCCAAGCCGGTGATGTTCATCACCCCGGCCGCCGCCGGGAACAGCCCGGACGTGGTGACGCGCATCGTCGCCGATCGCCTGGCCCAGATCTGGAAGCAGCAGGTCGTCGTGCTCAACCGCCCCGGCGCCGGCGGGCTCATCGCGGCGCAGGCCGCCGCCGGCGTGGAGAAGGACGGCTACAGCCTCTACATGACGCAAGCCTCCACCTACACCGTGCTGCCGATCGAGCAGGAGGGGAAAATGCCGGTCAATCTGCAAACCGCATTCGTGCCGATCGGCATGATCGGCGAGCAGCCGATTGCCGTCGCCGTCAACAAGGACATCCCGGTCGGCAGCGTCGCCGAGCTCATCGCTCTGGCCAACACGACCAGGGACGGGATGCTGTTTGGTGCCACCAATCGCGGCGGCCAGGCGCACCTGACCGGCGAGCTGTTCCGCGACCGGTCGAAGGCGAATATTTCCTTCGTCCATGCCGCCGCCGGAGCCGTGACGTTGAACGACGTCATCGCCGGACGCATCCCGATCATGTTCGAGGGCCTCGCCGGCCTGGCGCCGGGCCTCCAGGGCGGCGCGATCAAGCCCCTTGGCATCGCCTCGGAGAAACGGTTGCCCAATCTGCCGGACCTGCCGGCGATCAACGAGACCGTGCCCGGCGTCGTGTCGAGCGGATGGATCGTGCTGATGGCGCCGGCCGGCACACCCGACGCCATCATCCGGAAGATCAACGCCGACCTGCGCAAGGTCGTGGCCATGCCCGATGTCGTCGCGCGCTTTCAGACGCTCGGCACCTACACGCGCGATCTGACACCCGCGCAGACCGGCGAGTTCATGCGCAGCGAGGAGCGCCTGTGGTGGCCGATCGTCCGGCAGGTGAACGGCCGCCCGGAGCTGCCGGCGCGGTAATGGGGCGCTAACTTTAGCGCGCGTGTCCCGGGCGCAGCGCAGCACGCAGCGGAGCTGAGTGGTGCGCTGCAGACCCGGGGCCGTTCCATACACCGTCTTTGTGACGATCCCGGATCTGCGGCGCATCACTTTGCGCCTTCGGCGCGTCGTGCTGCACCGCGTCCGGCACACGATCTGGCTTGAGTTAACGGCTATGGGCTGAATCGCGCAGCCTGATGACCGCCCCCGCCGAAATGGCGCGCCTCACTCCCCCTTGACGCCGGCGGCCTTGATGATCGGCCACCATTTCTCGATCTCCGCGCGCTGGAACGCGGCGAGTCCCTCCGGCGTCTGCTGTTCGCGCGACGCCACGTCGAGGCCGAGCTCGGTGAAGCGGGCGCGCACGGCCGGGTCGGCGAGCGCCTGCGTCATCGCGGCATTGAGCTTGGCGATGACATCCTTCGGCGTGCCCCTGGGCGCGAACAATCCGAACCAGCCGGACATCTGGAGTCCCGGCAGGCCGCTCTCGTCCGCGCTCGGAATTTCCGGCATCGAGGCGGAGCGTTGCGGCGAGAGGTTCGCGAGCGCCTTGATCGTTCCGCCGCGCACCTGCGGCAGCGCGCCCGCCCCCTGCACCACCAGCAGGTCGACCTGGCCGGAGATCAGGTCCGTCATGGCCGGACCGGCGCCGCGATAGGGGATGAACTGGACTTTCTGGCCGGTGGCCTGCTCGAACAGGATGCCGGTCACCTGCGCCGCCGCGTTCTGGTTGACGAAGGTGATCCTGCCGGGGTTCGCCTTCATCCAGGCGACGAGCCCCTTGAGGTCGTCGGCCGGGAGCGCCTTGTTGGCGACCATGAGTTGCGGATTGACCGACACCAGACCGATCGGCTCGAAATCCTTCTGCAGATCGTAGCTCAGCGGATAAATGATGCTACCGACATGGGTGTCCCACTGGCCGATGTCGATCGTGTGCCCATCGGGCGCCGCGCGCGCGACGCGGCCGACCGCGATGCTGCCGCCGGCGCCGCCGACATTTTCGATGATGACCGGCTGGCCGAGCAGCGGCCGCATCTTCTCCGCCATGATGCGCGCCACCACGTCGGTCGAGCCGCCGGGTGGGAACGGGACGATGAGCGTGATCTGGCGCGACGGAAAGGTCTGCGCCTGCACGGTCGCGACGCCGGCCAAGACCGTCAGCGCGATCGCAACGATGATGTTTCGCATGCTCGGCTCCGCGCCTGTCGGGTTCGAGGATGGTAGTCCATTCTCGTCGCCCCGGTAAGGGGCGCGGCATCAGTCGGCTTCCAGCACGCGTCCATGACCGGGCGGGAACGGCCGCCAGCAGCCGAGCTCCTTGAGGATGGCGCGCACCGCGCCGTTGAGGCTGGTGATCACCGGCTTGCCGAATTCGCGCTCGAGCCGCTCCGCCGCGGGCTCGGCCAGCCAGGCGCCACCGCCGATGAACAGCGCATCCGCGTCCGGCTGCCGCTCGAAGGCGTCGCGGCCGAGCCGATAGGCGAGTTCGGCGCCCGCGCGCAGGTCGGCGCTCTGGAAGTGCGCCGGCTCCTGCGAGTCCGCTGCGCTGCCGACCAGCGCGATCCCGAAATGGCCGAGGAAATCCGCGAGCTGCCGATTGAGGTGCGCGTTCCACTTGTTGGCGGCGACGAGCCGGCGCGCCCCGACCGCGCGCGCCGCCGCGACCGCGTTGAGCGCGGAGGACAGCACCGGTCTCCCGCTGGTCGCGCGCATGTTGGCGAGCATCCGCTCCAGGCCCTGCGGGCCGAGGCTGAGCGCGAGCGGCGTGCCCGACTGCACGATCACGTCGGCGCCGCGCGACACCAGGTGCGCGAGTTCGCGGTCGATCGCCGCGACTGCGCGGTCGAGGTCGTCCGGCTTGAACGATGCCAGCGCGAGCGAGGTCGAGATCACGATGAAGTCCGGCCCCAGCAGCCGATAGAAACCGTAGGGCATGGTGTCGGCGCCGGCGACCGGCGAAAGCACGCCGATGGCATGGCGCGGGAAGCTGCCGAACGGGCGGGCGCCCTCAGGGATTGACATCTTCGGTGAACCAGTCGGTCGGCAGGTCGCGGCCGACGCCTTGCTCTTTGGCTTTGCGATGCAGGACCGAGCCGACCACGGCGAACTGATAGCCAAGCCCGACGTAGTTCAGAAAGCACGTCACCTGCTCCGGCGCGGTGCGTCCGGGCACGCGGCCGAGCACGAGATCATGCAGGTTGGGCAGCTTGAATTCGCCCAGCGCCTCGCGCACCGCCTTGCGCAGCCCTTCGGTGCTTTCCGCATGGGCGACCCCGCGGCTGGCGTCGATCACCGCCGGGCGCCCGCGGGTGTAATGCGTGACCAGCACGTCCGCCGTCTTGAACACGGCGATATCGAGCTCGGCGTGCTGCACCGTGCTGATGTGCATGCCGGGCTCGACCCAGTCCGCGAAGAAAACCGGCGACCAGGCGTTGGTCGCGCACAGCACCACGTCGGCGCCGCGCACCGCCTGCGGGCCGCTGTCGCTGGCGATGACCTCGATGCCGGTCTTGCCGCGCATCTCCTGCGCGAAGGCGGCGCGCCGCTCCGCGTTCGGGCTGAAGCAGCGGATGCGCTTGACCTCGCGCACCTCCGCGATCGCCATGATCTGCGCCACCGCCTGCCAGCCGCAGCCGAGCATCGCGACGTCGCTCGCGTCCGCGCGCGCCAGATATTTTGCCGCCACCCCGACGGTGGCGCCGACGCGCATGCGCTGGATCACGCCGTCGGGGAAGATCGCGAGCGGCTCGCCGGTGGTGGTCGAGAACAGCAGCACCAGGCCGATGAAGCGCCCGTTCGGCGCCGCTCCGATGCGCACCTTCTTGGCGTGCCCGCTGGCGTCCTTCGGCCAAGTGAGGATTTCCGAGGTGAGCCGGATCGCCGCCACGCCCGCGAACGGCGCGACCCCGTCCATCGACTTGAACGAATAGAGCGCGTCGTCGCTGTGCGGCGTCGGCGTGAAGATCTGCGAGACCGTGCGCGACACGCCGATGCCTTCGCCGAGCTCCACATAGCCCTTCTCCATCGCGTCGATGCAGTCGCGCATGGTGAGCAGGCGCTCGACGTCGTCGTTGCCGAGGAGAAGTGTCATGCTGTCCCTGTCTTGACCGTGGCGCCGATGTCTGCGGCGGCGAGCAGCGCGAGCCCGAGCGCCTTGAGGTAGCCGCCGATATAGCCGCCGAGCGGGCCGCCTTCGACGCCGCCGGTGCAGGAGCCCGCGGCGTAGAGCCCGGCGATCGGCGCGCCGTCGTGGCCGACGACGCGGGCGCGCGCGTCGATCTCGATCCCGCCCATGGTGTAGGAGATGCCGGCGGCGAGGGGAATGGCGTGGTACGGCGGCGTCGCGACCGGCGCCACGCTCACGCGCTTGCCGGCATTGCGCGATTCGCCGAACATCCGCCCCGAGGTGCGCGGCGGATCGAGCCGCTCGCCCTGCTCGGCGATGACCGCGCGATTGTAGGCGGCCACGGTCTCCAGCAGAGTTTCCGGCGCAACGCCGATCCTGCCCGCCAGCGCGGCGAGGTCGGGCGCGCTGATCAGCGTGCCGCCTGCATCGACCAGCGCGGGATTGGGCGGGACGAGCTCGGCGCGGCCGGTCGTCTCCCAGAGCACCTGGTCGAAGATCGCGGTCGCCGCGAGCGGATCGGCCGAGCGCGCCAGCGCGTTCGAATGCGCGATGCCGCCGAGACCTTCGTCGATGAAACGCCGGCCGTTACGGTCGACCATGATGGCGGCGCCTGCAAGCGTGTCCATGGTCGGGTAGGGCCACAGCCCGGTGTTGCTCATGGAATCGCGCGACAGCAGGTGGCCGTAGAAGCTCGTCGCGTCGGTCAGCCGCGCGCCCGCCGCCTCGGCCATCAGGAGCGCGTCGCCCTGGCTCGAGCCGGCGTTGCGTTGCGTGAGGCTTTGCGGCCGCGGCGAGATGAAGCGGCGCAGCAGGTCGGGATTGCCCTGGAAGCCGCCGTCCGCGAGCAGCACGTTTGCCGCCTCGAGCTGCAGCGCGCGGCCGGCCTGCTCCGCCACGATCCCGGTGCAGCGTCTCGCATCCATGCGCAGCGAACGCGCGCGCGTGCCCAGCATGATGGTGCCGCCGCGCGCCTTCAGGTTGCGGCCGAGCGTCTGCAGGATCACGTCCGCTCCGCGTCCCTGCCAGTCGAGCCCGGCCGACAGCGTGCGCGGCGGCGCCAGCATCCAGCGCGTCTTGCCCTGGATCGGCACTTCGATGATGCGCGCGCCCTCGGCGCGCAGCCACCCCATGGAGCGCGCCGCCTGTGCGGCCAGCGCATCCGCCAGCGCCGGCGCCGCATAGCCTTCGGTGTCGAGCGCGATGGCGTGCCGCAGCACCGCCGGATCGGAATGCGGATCGGTGTGGGCGACGTTGAGGACGCCGGTCGCGATACGCGAGTTGCAGAGATAGCGCTCGTCGGCGCCCTGCTCGAGCACGACGACGCGGGCGCCGAGCGCGGCCGCGCGGTTCGCCGCCGCCAGCCCCGCGATGCCGGCGCCGACCACCACCAGATCGGCTTTGCTGTTCATTCCCCCAAGCTTCCCACGTTGTTATTCACGCTCGCCATTCCCTCACCTTCACCAGCTCGACGGAGCTCGGCGCCGGGCCATCCCTCCACGAGCGCAGCGCGCGGAACCGCCTGACGGCCGGCCATTCTCGCGCCCATATCGCGCCCGGCCGATCATCACTTGCTCACCTCTTTCACTTTGGCCATGACCTCCGGCGAGATGTCGAAGATGTCGGCCACCACCTTCTGCATCTCCTCGCCGGCCTTCGGCGCCAGCGGCAGCTTGAGCTGCTCGGCCTCGGCCCGGAATGCCGGATCGGCCAGCATCCTCTGGAACGCCGTCCGCAGCAGCGCCAGGCGCGCCGCTGGCACGTTGGGCGTGGTGAACAGCGAGCGGCCGATCTCGTCATTGGAGACGAGATGCCGGAACACCTGCGTGGCGTCATTGTCCCTGGTGAGTTCGAGTACGGTCGGGATGTCCTGCATGTTCGGGTCGCGCGCCATTGCAAACTGCACCAGGATGTTGAGCTTCTTCTCGCGCAGGTAGCCCGAGAACAGTTGCGACAGGCCGATGAAGGTGCTCGAGCCGCCGTCGGTCTCGCCGCGCTCCGCCGCCATGACGTAGTCGCGCGCCGACGGGTAGCCGGGGATCGGCTTGAACTGCGTGCCGAGATGCCGGTTCATGGCGTTGAGCCGATAGGCCGGCACCTCGTTGACCGACGAGATCGCCATCGTGGCCGGCCGGGTCAGCATCAGGTCGAGCGTCTTGACCGGCGACGTGTGCCAGAAGAACAGCACCGAGGTCGTGTCCAGGAGCCGGCCGATGGCGGAAAACTTGCGCGCATCGTAGCGGATCTGCGGATTGTCGAAGAGCTGCTCGTTGGCGAAGGACGACGTGATGATCGCCATCGTGGTCCCGTCCTGCGGGGCGGTATTGAAGAGGTAGTTCGACGCGATCACGCCGCCGGCGCCCGGCATGTTGCGCGCGACGATGCTGGGATTGCCGGGTAGCTGCTTGCCGAGGTGGCGCGAGAGCAGGCGCGCGTAGGCGTCATAGGCGCCGCCCGGCCCGATCGGGATGATGATGGTGAGCGTCTTGCCGCGGTAGAAGTCGTCCGCCTGCGCGGCCGCCGGCGTGGAGGCCGGCGCGAGCGCCAGCACCGCCGCGCCGGCCACAACCATGCTCGCGATGACACCCGCGCGTCTCATGATGGGAGGACTGCTCAAGGAACGCCCGATCGATCGCCGCGATCGCCTTGCGCAGGCCGTCGGCACCGCATCATCCTACGCCATCAATAGCCGAGCGCAAAAGCCTCGCGCCGGTAGTCCGCGCCGCCGGCCAGCGTGCCGGCTTCGAGCAGTTCGATCGCCTTGGCGGAGCCGTAGAAATAGGCGTCGTCGGCGCGCGAGGCCTGATGGCCGAAGGCCGCGAGCTCGGCGGCCAGCGAGTCCGCAAACTCGCCGTCGAGCAGCACGTCGCCGGTGCGGGTGTTGCACCAGCGCGGCGCCTCCACCGCCGCCTGCACGTCGCGGCCTTCATCGATGAGCGCGTTGAGCACCTGCACGTTGGTGAGCGTCTGGCTCAGGCCCCCCGGAGTCGCCAGTGCGTAGCGCACGCGGCCGCCGCGCCTGACCAGCACCGGACAGAGCGTGTGCGCGGGCCGGCGCCCCGGCCCGACGCTGTTCGGCAGGCCGGGCTTGTGGGTGAAGCCCTGCATGCGGTTGTTGAAGAGAACGCCGGTCGTCGGATCGAGCACCATGCTGCCGAACACGTTGAACACGCTCTGCACGACCGTGATGGCGTTGCCCTCGGCATCGGCGAGCAGCAGGCAGGAGGTGCCGCCGCGGTCGGCGACGCGGCCGCCGTGCGGTTCGCCGAGCACCGCGCGCTGCATCGCGGCGGTCGCGGCGGGCCCGAGCAGGCGGTCGCATGCGTCCGGGATGGCGGCAGGATCGGCGATCAGCGGCACGCCCAGGTCGAAGGCGGCCTTCATCGCGCTGATCTGGCAGGCGAGCCGGTGCGGCAGCGACCGCGTCAGCGCGGCGCCGTTGAGGGCGGACAACCCGTTGAGCTGCAGCAATAGAAGAACGCCGTAGGAATTCGGCGGCATGACCTCGACGCGGTGCCCGCGATAGTCCGCCGCGACGGGTTCGACCCACAGCGGCTGATAGGCGGCGAGGTCGGACGCCCGGATCAGGCCGCCGCGCTCCTCGCAGTAGCGCGCCATCCGCCGCGCCACCTCGCCGTGGTAGAATTCATCCGCGCCGTTCGCCGCAATCGCGCGCAAGGTCGCCGCGAGTGCCGGCTGGCGCAGGATGTCCCCGATCGCCACCAGCCGTCCGCCGTGGAAATAAAGCTGCGCGCAGCCCGGATCGGCCGCGAGTTTTTCACGGTCGTCGGGGAGCCGCTCGGCCAGGACCTTCGAGACTGGCGTGCCCTCGGCAAGCTCGATCGCCTGATCGAACAGGTCCGGCCACGGCAGGCTGCCGAAGCGCCGGTGCATGACGTCCCATGCCCGCACCAGGCCGGGCACGACCGGGGCGAGCGGCCCGTGAATTTTCATCCCGGTGGGAAACCGCTCCGGCGTCGCCAGTTCCGGCGCCACGCCGGAGGCGTTGAGGCCGACGGTGCGGCCGGTCCTGGCCTCGTGAAACAGGATGAAGCAATCGCCGCCGATGGACGTCGCCTGGCCGACCACGGTCGCGAGCGCGGCCGAGGCCGCTACCATGGCGTCGACCAGATTGCCGCCGCGCTTGAGCATCGTGATGCCGGCGAGCGTCGCCGCCGCATGTCCCGACACCACCATGGCGCGGCGGCCGAAGACCGGCGCCCGCGGCGTGCGGCATTCGGGACCGGCCGGCATCTCAGTTCTCTTTGATGCCGGCGCTGGTGATCAGGTCGCGCCACTTGACGACGTCGGCGCGGATGCGCTGCGCCAGCGCGTCGGGCGTGCCGGTCTCGATCTCGACACCCTGCTTGTCGAGCGCCTCGCGCGTCTCCGGCGCGTTGACCACGGCGACCACCTCGCGGTTGAGCCGTTCGATGATGGCGGCGGGCGCGCCGGCCGGCAGCACCAAGGCGGTCCAGAGCGCCGACTCGTAGCCGGCGAGGCCGGCCTCCGCCATGGTGGGAACCTCCGCCAGCATGGCGTTGCGTTTCCCGCCGGTGGTCGCGAAGGCTCGCATCTTGCCGCTGCGCACATGCACGAGCGACGGCGCGATGGTGCCGAACAGGAGCTCGACGCGGCTTTCCATCAGGTCGACGACCGACTGCCCGGTGCCGCGATAAGGCACATGCACGAGCCTCACATCGGCGAGCTTCTCGAACAGCGCGCCGGAGAGATGCGCCATGCTGGCGGGACCGGCGGACGCGTAGTTGATGGTGCCGGGCTTCGCCTTGGCGAGCGCGATCAGCTCGGCGACATTGCGTGCCGGGAGCTTTGGCGCGGCCAGCAGCACGAACGGCGAGCTGCCGATCATCGCCACCGGCGCGAAATCCCTGACCGGGTCGTAGGAGGGATTCGCCGACAGCGCCGTCGCCGAGGCGTGGGTCGTGGTGTTCGCGAGGCCGATCGTGTAGCCGTCCGGCTGCGCGCGTGCCACCGCCTCGGTCCCGATCATGCTGCTGGCGCCGACGCGGTTGTCGACGACGATCTGCTGGCCCAGCCGCTCGGACAGCCGCTGCCCGACGATGCGCGCGATGGTGTCGGAACTGCTCCCGGCCTGGAACGGAACGATGAGCCGGATCGGCCGTTCGCTTGGCCAGCCCTGCGCGAATGCGAAGCTCGACGACAGGATCGCAGAGATGAGCGCGACGATGAACCGTGTCATGTGCAATCCAGATTTACGCGGGGCCACTCAGGCCATCTCTTCAGCTTCGCGCAGGCTCTCGATCAGCGACGAGCGCAGCAGGAACGCGCGGGCGAGCTTGGGGTCCTCGGCGGTGCGGCGCAGGCGCTCGTGGTTCTGCCTGCGCACGGCGAGGTCCTTTTCGGCCAGCACGCGCTTGTTGCGCATGGTCTCGGCCTGCGTGTGCTGGAGCGCGACGTGCCGGCGCTGGCGCTCGTAGCGGTCGAGCACGTCCTCGCCGGCTTGCCCGCGTAGGATCTTGATCAGCTTGTCGGCGAGATTGAAGGCGTCGTGCACCCCGCTGTTCATTCCCATGGCGCCGATCGGGCTGTTCACATGGGCGCTGTCGCCGGCGAGGATCGCGCGCCCGACGCGAAACTTTTTCGCCACGCGCTGATGCACCGTGTAGAGGTTGCTGCCGCGGATCTCGTAGTCGCCCGCCTTCGCCAGGAAGCCCTGCAGGCGCGCCTGCAGCGCCTCGGGCCGTTGCAGCGCGTCTTCGTCGTCCTCGGGCGCGGTCGGGAAATGCACGCGCCAGCGGTCGGGCGGACCCTTCCAATGGAACAGGTTCGACCATTCGGTCGGGTCGGAAATGTAGTTGCGCTCGGCATAGCCGTGCTTGCGGAAATCGTAAGCGACCTCGATGTTGAGGGTGCGGTCCGGATAGGTGAAGCCTTCGAACTCGATGTCGAGGTCCTTGCGGATGATGCTGCGCGCGCCTTCGCCGCTGACGATGTAGCGGCCTTCGACGGTTTCGCTTTCGCCGGCCGGATTGGTGACGTGCGCGGTCACGCCGTCGGCGTCCTGCTCGAACGACGTGAAGGTGGTGTTGAGGCGCAGGTCGATCAGCGGCTGCGCCTTCGCCATCTTCAGCGCTTCTTCCACGATCTTGATGCGCTCGCACTGGAGCACATAGGGGAAGCGGGTGTCGTCCTTGAGATGGATGTGGTCGAATTCGGCGATCAGCCTGTTCTCGTGGCGGTCCCAGTAGTGAAAGACCGGCGCGATGATGCCGCGCGGCTCGATCTTGTCGTAGAGGCCGATGCGGTCGAACATTTCGAGCGTGGCGGGATGATTGGTCCCCGCCCGCGGCACCTGTTCGAGGAAGTTGTCGTCGCCCAGCGCCTCGATCAGGCTGACCGCGATGCCCGCCTGCGCGAGCGCCAGCGACAGGCACAGCCCCACCGGCCCCGCGCCGATGACGATCACTCGATCGGGCCTATTCATGCTGCGAAGCTGCGCAGCGGGCGTTGCGGCTGAACGTCACGATTTCGCGACCACGTCCTTGGTGGCCCCGATCCAGCCCTTGTGGGTGAGATCGAACACGATGCCGAGCGGATCGCGATATTTGGCCTCGTAATAGGAGTTCTCCGAGGTCGGGCGGCCTTCCAGATATTTTCCGCCGGCGTCCAGCACCTTCTTCTCCGACGCGTCGAGGTCGTCGACCCACATGCCGAAATGATAGAGGCCGACCTTCTCGTTCCCTTCCTGCTTCAGGAGGGCGATGTTCATCACGCCGTCCGACAGGTAGATGCCGCGCCGCGCCTTGCCGGCGCGCTTGAGATCGAAGGCCGCCTCGAAGAACTTCGCGGTCTCCTCCGGATCGGGAACGATGAGCGCGATATGGCGGAGCTGGGCCATGGGGGAACCTTTCCTCGTTGATCTTGATCCGTTGTCTTGCCAGCCAGTATCGTCTTTCGCAAGAGGCCGGGGCATGCCGGATTGCCGGGGCCGTCGGGCGGATCGGCCGCATTGGCGGCCCCTCGCCCAGGGTCTATAAGACGATGTCATGGAGAACACCTGGACCGCACGACTGCCGCGCCGCGCGAGCGCGGCCCTGCTCTGCCTGATCGCCGCGGCCGGATCGGCGCGCGCCGATGCGGTGTCCGATTTCTACAAGGGCAAGACCGTGTCGCTGATCGCCGGCTTTCCGCCCGGCGGCGGCTACGACAGCTACGTGCGCATCTTGTCGCGCCATTATGGGCGCTTCATTCCCGGCCAGCCCGCGGTGGTGGCATCGAACATGCCGGGCGCCGGCTCGTTGACCGCGGCCAACACGATCTACAACAAGACCGCGCCCGACGGGCTGGCGCTCGCCATGTTCGCGTCGTCGGCGGTCATGGAGCCGCTGCTCGGCAACAAGGCCGCGCTGTTCGATGCGACCAAGTTCAGTTGGGTCGGCAGCATGTCGAACGACGTGGCCTATTGCGGCGTCTGGCAGGGGCCGGGCATCCCGGCGACCTTCGAGGAGATGCTCACCAAGGAGGCGATCTTCGGCGGCGGCGCGCCGGCCGCGATCACCTTCCAGCATCCGATGGTGCTCAAGACCGTGCTGCAGGCCAATGTCAAAGTCATTCCCGGCTATGCCGGCACGCGCGACATCAATCTCGCCATGCAGCGCGGCGAGGTGCACGGCACCTGCGGCCTGTTCGGCTCGTCGATCAAGGCGCAGTTCTCCGACGAGGTCAAAACCGGCCGGCTGAAGATCGTGATCCAGATGGGCAACAAGCGCTCGGATGAATACGGCGCGGTGCCGAGCGTGTTCGATTACGCCAAATCCGACATGGACCGCTCGGTGCTGGACGTGCACTTCCGGCAGTTGCTGCTCGGCCGGCCCTGGGCCGGTCCGCCCGGCGTTCCGGCCGATCGCCTCAAGGCGTTGCGCGATGGGCTGGTCGCCGTGATGAAGGACCCGGAATTCCTCTCCGAGGCCGACAAGGCCGGGCTCGACATCGACCCGGCCTCGCCGCAGGACGTCGAGGACCTGCTCAAGCGCTTCGCGGCGTTTCCGGCCGAGGTGTTCCGCAAGGCGCAGGAAGCGATCGGGCGGTGACCCGGACGCCCGATTGTCCTCGCCGCGAACATCTCGTCAGCCAGCCACCCGCAACAATCGAACCAGCGCCTTGCTGTCCGCCAGGTCCTCGACCTCGAGCACGGCCTCGACCAGGGCATCCTGCTGGCTCTCCGGCATCACGTCGCGCGTGAGCTTGCGGAATTTCTCCACGATATCCCGTGCGGGCGCGAACGAATGCTCGCTGCCGCGCGGGGCTTCGCGCGTCTCGCTCGCGACCGACCCGTCGCGCAGATGGACATCGACGCGGACCATGTGCCGGAACCGCGCGCCGCGTGCCGTGATGGCCGAATCGTGCTCGGTCTGCACCTTCCGCGAGAGCTCCATGCGGGCGCGGTCATGCACCGCCTCGTCGCTGAACTGGTCGACAAAGACGTCGCCTTCGAGGAGGAGCGTCGCCACGCAATAGGGCAGGTTGAGCTGCGCCGACGTGAGCCCCTCGGGCTTGTAGGGCCAGCCGACGTGGTCGACGGTGACCTGCGAGCCGTGCACCACGATGCGCTCGAGCTCGTCGAGGGCGAACGGGCGGCGGGCGCGGATGTCGCGGAGCGCGTCCAGCGTGGTGTGGTTGCTGCCGACGCAGGAATAGAATTTGAGCGCCACCCGCATCGTCTCCCACTCGCGGCCGAGCCCGGCGCTGAGCGCGTCGAGGTTGAAACGGTCCTGCGAGCGCGAGAACGTGGTGCAGAATCCGCCGTAGGGCGCCTCGAACACGTCGAGGATGCCGGTGAAGCCGGCCTGCGCGAACAGCGCGCCGTAGAGCCCGCTCTGCGACGAGCGCCCCGCATGCATGCGCTTGACCATGGCGCCGTATTGCGCGGCCATCAGCCCGGCGGACTGCGTGCCGGCGATGCCGAGCGCGTGCACGGTCTGCTCCGGCGTCAGCCGCAGCCCGCGCCCCGCGCCGGCGGCGGCCGAAAATACGCCGAGCGTCGCGCCGGAATGCCAGCCCTGGCCGATATGCTCCTGCCCCATGCAGCGGCCGACGCGCGGGCCGATCTCGTAGCCGGCGATGGCGGCGGCGAGGAAGTCGCGGCCGGAGAGCTCGGCGTGGCTCTCCGCGACCGCGATCAGCGCCGGCAAGGTGACGGCGCCGCAATGCAAGACGCCGTCGCGATGCACGTCGTCGAGCTCGAAGCCCTGCACCTGCGTGCCGTTGACCAGCGCCGAGTTGGTCGAGGAGAGCTTTTGCCCGGTGCCCCAGATCGAGGTCGTGCGCGTCGTGTCGAGGCGCCCGAGCGTGTCCTGCAGGATGCGGCACCATTGCAGCCTGGCGCCGTAGATGGCGCAGCCGAGCGAGTCGAGGATCAGCAGCTTGGCGCGCTCGCGCACCTCGGCGGGAATCCGCTCATGGGCGAGTTGCGAGACGAAATCGGCGATCTTGCGGGTGTGGACGTTGTCCGGGCCGGAATGGTCCGCCATGCTGTTCCGGCGTGTGACGCGAAGCGAGAACGCGCGACCTTCGCCGCCCTTTCGGTGAAAATCTAGACACGCGCGACTCCCCTGTCTACAGTTGCGCTCGCGCTGGCCTCGCCGGCGTCCCAGCCACCGAAGCGGTTCGAAGCGCGCGCGGCGTGGAGCGGGACGGCGGTCGCATGCGTGAGGCGGGGCAACCCCGGTCGGAGACAAAGATGGCGCGTTCGGCTTCCAGACCGGCTCCGCTCGCTCGCCGCGCGACCAATGAACTGGCGAGCGAGCGGCTCGCCGCCTACGCCGCGTCGCTGCGGTTCACGAGCTTGCCGGCGGCGGTGGTCGAGCGCGCGAAGCTCTGCCTGGTCGACGCCATCGGCTGCGCGGTGTTCGGCCGCAAGTTCCCGTGGTCGACGATGGTGCTCGAGGAGGCCTTTTCGACCGGGGCAGGCGGACCGTGCCGCGTGCCCGGCGTCATCGGCAAGATGTTGCACGTGCCGCAGGCCGCGCTCACGATGGGAGCCTTCGCGCATGCCTTCGAGTTCGACAGCCTGCGCAAGCCCGGCACCGGCGTGCATCCGGGCGCGACCGTCGCATTGCCCGCCTTCGCCATGGCGGAGGCCGTCAAGGCCCGCGGCGAGGACCTGATCACCGCCATCGTCGCCGGCATCGAGGTGATGTTCCGCCTCGGCAACGCGACCCTGCACTCGCCGGAGAAGCTCGGATTCCATGCGCCCGGCATCACCGGGCCGTTCGGCGCCGCGGCGGCCTGCGCCTCATTGATGCGGCTGTCCGCGCGCGAGACCGCCAATGCGTTCGGCATCGCCGGCTCGTTCGCCGGCGGGCTGCTCGCCTTCGCGAGGTCGGGTTCGGGCGGGATGATCAAGCGGCTGCATCTCGGCCGCGCGGCGGAAAGCGGCGTCGTCGCCGCGCGCCTGGCGCAACGCGGCTACGAAGCGCCGCGCGCCGTCATCGAAGGGCCCTATGGCGTGCTCGACGCCTTCTGCGCCGAACAGGACATGAGCCTTCTCACCAAGGGTCTCGGCCAGAGCTTCGAGATCGAGACCGTCTGCTACAAGCGCTATCCCTGCCACGTCACGGCGCATGTGCCGGTGCAGCTTCTGCGCGGCTTCATCGCGGAGCACCGCTTCGCCGCCGGCGACATCCGCGACATCGCCATCGAGGCGTCGGACAAGGTGTTGTCGCACCACGACGAGCGCAATCCGACCGACATCATGCTGGCGCAATACAGCGTGCCGTTCTGCGTCGCCTTGAGCGCCTATTACGATCCGCTCGATCCGGGCGTGTTTTCCGAGATCGTCATCCGCGATGCCCGCGTGCGCAATCTGGCCAAGCGCATCCGCCTCGTGGCCAGCGACTCGCTCAAGGGCTGGGGCGCCCGCATGAAGGTCACGCTCAACGACGGCAGAAGCTTTGACGCGGGGCTCGACACCTGGCTCGGCTGTCCGGAGACGCCGCTCTCGTCCGATCAGTTCCGCATGAAGTTCGACAAGCTCACCCAGAGCGCGTCGTCGAAGCTCAAGTATTCGCTGTTCGACGACCTGATGCAGGTGCAGCGCTTCTCCTCGCTCGAGGCGCTCGCGCTGGCGTGAGGCGTGACGCGGGCGCGCTGCGCCTGCGGGCGCGCGGCAGCCGGGGAACGCCGGCCATAACGTCGCCATCCGGACGCCTTGTCCGGTCGCCGCTTCCCCGATAGAAATTGAGCTCGACCGGCCCTCCAGCCGCCCATGCGGCGGCAGCGGCCCATCCGGGAAAGGCTCCAGCATGAACGTGCACGCTCCCATGAAGGGACAGATGTTGATCGGCGGCGAGATGGTCGCTGGCGAGGCCAACAAGTGGATCGAATCCCTCAATCCCGCCACCGAAGAGAAGATCGGCGAATTCCCCGCCGGCGATGCCAGCGACGTCAACAGGGCCGTGGCTGCGGCCGAGAAGGCGCAACCGGCCTGGGCCGCGCTCGATATCAAGGAACGCGGGAAATATCTTAAGCAGATGGCCAAACGCATCCGCGAGCGCGGCGAAGAGCTCCTTCACACTGAGGTGATGGACACCGGCAACACTATTACCAAGATGAAAGGCGACATCGAGCAGTCTGCCGAGCAGCTCGAATGGTACACCGGCCTCGCCATCGAGATGAAGGGCGAGACCATCCCGGCCAGCGCCAAGAACCTGCACATCACGGTGCGCGAGCCTTACGGCGTGACCGCGCGCATCGTGCCGTTCAATCATCCGCTGAGTTTCGCGGCACGCGGCCTCGCCGGTCCGCTGATCGCCGGCAACACAGCGATCATCAAGCCGCCGGAGACGAGCTCGCTGTCGGCCACACTGCTCGGAGAAATCTGCAAGGAAGTCTTGCCGCCAGGCGTCGCCAATATCGTCAGCGGCAACGGCATACCGGCTGGAGAGGCCATCGTGCGGCACCCGCGCGTCAAGCGCATCGCGTTCACCGGCTCGGTGCCGACCGGGCGCGCGATCCAGAAGGCCGCGGCGGAAGGCGGCATCAAGGCCGTGACGCTCGAGCTCGGCGGCAAGAATCCGCTGATCGCGTTCCCGGACATGGACCCAGACACCGTGGCGGCCATCGCGGTGGGCGGCATGAACTTCGCCTGGCAGGGGCAGAGCTGCGGCTCGACCAGCCGCTTGCTGCTGCACGAGTCGCTTTATCAGCCGGTGCTCGAGCGCGTGGTCGAACGCGTTGCCAAGCTCCGCCTGGGCGACCCGCTTGATGACAAGTCGCAGATGGGCCCGATCAATTCCAAGCGCCACTACGAGCGCGTCTGTTCGATGGTACAGTCGGGCATCAGCGAAGGCGCCAAGCTGATGACGGGCGGCAAGCGGCCGCCGGGCAGCGACTTTGCGCGCGGCTACTGGATCGAGCCGACGGTGTTCGGTGACGTCGATCCGAACATGCGTATTGCCCGCGAAGAAATCTTTGGCCCGGTGCTCTCGGTGTTCCGCTGGAAGGACGAGAAGGAGGCGTTCGCGCTCGCCAATGGCACCGAATACGGGCTCACGGCCTCGATCTTCACCAATGACATCAAGACCGCGTTCCGGGCCGCCCGCGCGGTCAAGTCGGGCTACATCTGGATCAACGGCGCATCCGGCCATTTCCCCGGCACGCCCTTCGGCGGCTACAAGAACTCGGGCCTCGGCCGCGAGGAAGGCATCGATGAGCTCCTGAGCTACACAGAGGTCAAGACCATCCACGTGCTCCTCGGCGACACCGGCATCCGGCATTAGCGACGCGCCGCGCGCGCGTTTGCATGCGCACGCAGGTCCTCATCGTCGGCGCCGGCCCGACCGGTCTCACGCTCGCGCTCGACCTCGGCAAGCGCGGCGTGCGCTGCACGCTGATCGAGCGCAAGCCCGAGCCCGCCTTCCTGCCCAAGATGGAACGCTGCAATGCGCGCAGCATGGAGGTCTATCGGCGCATGGGACTTGCGGACAAGATCCGCGCCGCGGGCCTTCCGGCCGACGTGCCAATGGACGTGTTCATCGTGCTCTCGCTCGTCGAGCCGCCGCTGCTGCACCTGCCGTATCCATCGGTGGCGCAAGCCAAGGCGCGCATCGCCGCAACCCGCGACGGCTCCGAACCGCTGGAGCCCTATCAGCTCATCTCCCAATACACGCTCGAGCCCCTGCTCAAGGCGGAAGCCGAGAAGGACCGCAACGTCACGGTGCGGTTCGGCTGCGAGCTGATGTCATTTGCGCAAGGGCCCGATGGCGTCATCGCGACGGTCCGCGACCTCGACGGCACGACCTCTCAGATCGAAGCGCTCTATCTGGTCGGCTGCGATGGCGGCGGAAGCACCGTGCGCAGGGAGCTCGGCATCAAGCTTGCCGGCGACGGCAACCTGCTGCAGCTCCGCCAGGCGCTGTTTGTCTGCGAGGACCTGTTCGAGCGCATCCCGATCGGCAAGGGCCGGCACTATCACGTCGCCGACAACCGGGCCACACAGCTCATCCTGCAGGACTCAACGCGTCATTTCACGCTGCACTCGATCGTCGGCGCCGATGCCGACATGATCCCGATGTTCGAGCGTACGGTGGCGATGCCGCTGCGTTACGAGATGCTGTCGGTCGGCGAGTGGCGGCAAAACCTGCTGCTCGCCGAGCGTTACGCGGACCGCCGCGTTTTCCTCGCCGGCGATGCGGTGCATCTCGTGATCCCGACCGGGGGCCTCGGCATGAACAGCGGCGTCGGCGACGCCGTCGACCTGTCCTGGAAACTCGCCGCGGTGCTCGCCGGCTGGGGCGGGCCGAACCTCCTCCCCTCCTACGAGATCGAGCGCCGGCAGGTGGGCGAGCGCAACGTCGCGGCCTCGCGGTTCGCGACGCAAGGACGCCGCAAGTGGCGCGCCATGTGGCGGCCGGACATTCGCGATGACACCGCCGCCGGCGCAGAGGCGCGCCGCAACCTGGCCGAGGTCGCCGACGTGGAGCAGCGCAAGTCGAACGAGATGATCGGCGCCGAGCTCGGCTACCGCTATGTCGGCTCGCCGCTGATCTGGCCCGAGGCGGGCGATGGCCCGCCGCACGACTTCGTCACGTATCGGCCGAGC
>JAXDOD010000108.1:0-55358 GCA_034669045.1 Alphaproteobacteria bacterium | reverse complement strand
GCAACGCCAGCGCTTGTGCCGTGTTACGACGCCCCGCAAGCGACGTCAGCTCCGCCCGCTCCTCAGCGCTTAAAACCAATGCGGCCATTCGCCGTCCAGCCATCGCCCGCTCCGTGCTTCGAGAAAGCCTGACACGGCGCGATGAATCTGCAATATGGCGAAGTTTAGATTCGGGACACTAGCGGGTGTCAGCTCGTGCGGCGTCGACTGCGCAGTAAGTGTCCATTTCTGACACCTGGGTCAGGCTGCGGCGTTTGAGGCGGTCCAGTTCCAAGCCAGGGGTTCATCGAGCCGACACATCGGATGGCCACTGGACATGCGTTCCAGAACATCCTTGAGGTAGGCGAACGGCTCTACGTCATTGAGCTTCGCGGTCGTCAGCAGCGAGGCGACAACCGCCCAGCGCGTAGCGCCGCCATCGGATCCAGCGAACAGTGGTTCTTGCGGCCGAGGGCGATGGGGCGGATGGCCCGCTCGACCGTCTTGGTATCGAGTTCGATGCGCCCGTCATAGAGGAACCGGCCAAGATCGCTCCATCGGGCCAGTGCATACCGGATCGCATCGGCAAGGCCGCTGCGCGGCGGGATATGGTCGAACTCTGGCTCAAGCCAGACCTTGATCGCTGCGACTAGCGGCAGCGGCCGGGCTTGTCGCGCGCCCTGGCGGGTATTGGCCGTTTGGCCGCAGATCGTCTTCTCGATCGCATAGAGCTCGGCAATGCGCCGCAGCGCTTCGGCCGCTATCGGAGAGCCGGTCGCCTGATGCACCTCGTAGAACTTGCGCCGCGCATGGGCCCAGCACGCCGCCAGCTGTATATCGCCGCCGACGCGGAGTCGCTCGAATCCGGGATAACCGTCGACTTGAACGACGCCTCTGAACCGCGCCAGAGGAGAAGCGGGACGCTCGGCCGACGATCGGGACTGTAGAGATAGACGGCCGCGGGCGGATCAGGTCCGTTCCAGGGCCGATCATCCCGGGCATAGACCCCAGAGCCGGCCGGTCTTGGTGCGGCCGCCGCCGGGATCCAGCACCGGGATCGGGGTATCGTCGGCGAACAGCTTCTGTGAGGCGAAGACGTGCTCGGCGAGCCTGGCCTGTAGCGGCTCCAGCCACCAGACGGCTCCGCCAACCCAGTTGGCGAGTGTCGAGCGTCCGGCGATGACCCTCGCGTGGCGGCGGAATGACAGGTCCCGACGTCGCGTGTGTTTCGGCATGGAATAAGGACCCGTTTTAGGGGTGATCGGCATCCAATCGGGACCCCGGCACTGAGGGTCCACACTGGCTTCCATTTTTCATGGGAGCCGAGATTGGAATGCTGGTCGTGGAGACGATTGCGAAGATCCGTCGCGCGTATTTCGTTCACGGTCAGCCGATCAAGGCGATATGCCGTGACCTCGGCGTTTCCCGGAAGGTCGTACGGAAGGTCGTACGGAAGGTCATCCGTTCGGACGCGACAGAGTTCCGCTACGAACGAGAGGCGCAGCCGCTTCCGAAGATCGGGCCTTGGAGCGACAAGCTCGATCAGTTGCTGTTGGCGAATGAAGGCAAGGCATCGCGCGAGCGCCTGACGCTGATCCGCCTATTCGAGGAACTGCGTGGCTGCGGTTATGCCGGCGGCTACGATGCCGTACGTCGCTACGCCAGACGGTGGAGCAAGGAGCGAGGCGCCACGACGGCCGCGGCCTATGTGCCGTTGTTCGTGCGGGCCTATCCGCGCGAGACGCAGGAGATGGTGTTCGACGCCCACGCGGACAAGTTTACGCAGTCTGCGCAAGCTTGACTGCGGGCATTTGCCCTGTTCAAGGGCACGGTACTTGATCGAGCGTGCCTGCTTCTCGCTGATCTCGGCGTTGAGCAGATCGCCGCGCAGTCAAGCTTGCGCAGACTGCGTAAACCTGGCTGCGTGCGTTGAGGCTCATGCTGGCGTTTGACAGCAGTGGCCATGATCTCGCGCAGGCAAGCCTGCGCAGCCTGCGTAAACTTGGCTGCGTGGCAGCCTTCATGCCGTAGAGCTTGAGCTCGCCCATGAGGCCGAAGAGTTGTGTGCGTTCCATCAGATGGTTCTCCTGAGGTTGTCGTAACGGGCACAATCGGCGACGGGTGCGTGGCGCAGCGTCAGCGCGGCCGGCGTGAGGATCGTGGCCGGTGGGCCGGGATCGCGCTGGCGGGCAAGGATGTTGAGAACGACATCGGCGGAGTGGACGCCGTGGGCGATCGCTTCGGCACAAGCCGTCTCGACCGCCGGAAGCCCGTCGGTGAGCACCGCGGTGAGGATGTCGACATCTGCCGATTGCCGTCGGCGGCGCCGGCGAGCTTGCGCCGCACGCGCTCCATGGCGGCCGGCAGCACCCAGTCCTTGAAGGGGGCGCCGTTGCGCGATGCTGCCAAGTGTACGCAGGCAGCATGAATTTGCCTGCGATGCACCGGGCTTGCGGGCGAGCACTGGCACGTAATGCCAGGGGTCGTAGATCGTGTCGCCACGGCCGAACGAACGGGGATGTTCAGCCACGACCCGTCTGGATGAAGTTCTCGAAGAAGGCGAGGTAGCCCATCAGGCCGGAGATGGATTCGAGGATCGGCCGTCCGGCGTCGAGTCCGACCTGCGCGACGCGTCCGGGACGCAGGAGATCGGTCGTGGAGAAGCTGGTGCCGGAGGCCTTGAGCCCGAGACCGGCGAAGCTCTCGAACACGATTTTCGCCAGCGCGTTCCCGTTGCCGATGATGTAGGCGAAGACGCCGACGAACAGCGTCTTCTTTACCAGTCGCGCGATGATGTCCTCGTCGGCGCCCCACGACCAGAATAGCGCCGCCATCGTCATGTCGATGACGATCAGCGTGGTGGCGATGAAGGCGACCTCGCCGCCGAGCAAGCCGAAACCTGAATCGATATAGCGGGTGAAGACCTCGAGGAAACGATCGATGACGCCGGTGCCGCCCATCAGCGCACCTCGTCGCGATCAGGCTGGACGCCGGCGGACGGAAGTCTGTCCTGGCTCTTGACGGGGCCAGCGGCGACAGGGGGATTGGTGCCGGCGTCCGAGTGTGAAGAGGACGGCGCGAAGAAGCGGCGCCGGCTTTCCGCCCAAGCGCGGCGACAGGTGTAGTCGGCTGCGTTCTGCTCCGGCGTGATGGTCCGGCAGCGCGCCAGTTCGGCCGTCAGCGGGTCAACGAGAACAGCCGCCGGTGGAACGTCTCGATTCTCGTCATCGTCGCACCGCGACTGATTGACGGCGAGAGTGATCGCCGCGGCAACGAAGGCCAACGTGGCGGCGCGAAGCAGTAGGCCTGCTACGTCGTGAGGCTCGTGCGGAAACCCGCGCCGCAAGCGCAGTCGGGCCCTCATTGCTGGAACATCCGGGCGTTGCCGGGCTGATAGCCTTGGCCGGGTGTGAGGAAGCGGCGAAGCTGTTCACGCCCTTGCTCCTGGGCGGCGGTGCGCTGGGCCGCTTCAAGGCTCTGCGCACGTCCCTGCGCGGCAACGACGGCGGTGAGATCGCCGAGCTGCTGGGCCTGCAAGGCGAGGAGCTGGTTGCCGGCTTGCGCTGCCTGCAATGCGCCGGATGCCGGCTGGCTGGATGTTATCAGCGACGACATCGTGGTGCGGTTGGTGTCGAGGTTGCCGACGACGCCGGCCTGAACTTTCAGCGCATCCTGGAGCGCCGCGACGGAGTTCTGCCGGCGCTGGCGCGCGCCGTCGACCAGCGACTGATCGGACGCGGATGTTGAAGCCGCGCCATAGGTCGTGGAGAAGGCGCGGTCGATCTGCTGCACGTCATAGGCGATGCGCTGCGCCTGAGCGAGGAGCTGTTGGGTGCGCTGGATTGACTGCTGGATCTGCTGGAGCGATGACTGCGGCAGGTTCGCGAGATTGCGCGCCTGATTGATCAGCATTTGTGCCTGGTTCTGGAGCGATGTGATCTGGTTGTTGATCTGCTCCAGCGCGCGCGCCGCCGTCAGGATGTTCTGGCTGTAGTTCCAGGGATCGAACACGGTCTGCCCATAGGCGGGATGCACCATTGCGGGGACCATCGCGAGCGGCGCGGATAGGGCCGCGGCGAGAAGCGCGGCGCGCATGCGGATATGGTTTGCGTTCATGACGGCACCTCCACATTGGTCAGGTTGGGAATGAGATCGGCGGCCCACAGCGGGCCGCGATCGGCCAGCTAGGCTTCGGGAAAAGCGTCGCGGCCGAATTCGGACAGTATGCGGCCGATAGCGGCGTGATCGGTCTTGGACGACGCCGCGCAGAAGGCAAGCGTGACGGGCCCAAGGCCCAGCTCGACCAGGCGGTTGCCGCGTCGTGACTGGCAGTAGTAGTCGCGCTTGGGTGTGGCGCGGGCGATGATCTCGATCTGGCGATCGTTGAGGCCGAAGCGCCGATAGATCGTGGTGATCTGCGGCTCGACCGCCCCCTCATTGGGGAGAAAGATGCGCGTCGGGCAGCTCTCGACGATGGCGGGCGCAATCGTGCTGCCGTCGATGTCGGACAGCGACTGCGTGGCGAAGATGACGGAGGCGTTTTTCTTGCGCAGCGTCTTGAGCCATTCGCGCAGTTGCGCGGCGAAGCCGCCGTCGTCGAGCGCGAGCCAACCTTCGTCGATGATGAGTAGCGTCGGCCGACCATCAAGGCGGCCTTCAATGCGATGGAAGAGATAGGCGAGTACGGCGGGCGCGGCGGCAGTGCCGATCAGACCTTCGGTCTCGAAAGCCTGGACGGGCGACTCGCCGAGACGCTCGTTCTCGGCGTCGAGCAGCCGGCCGTGGGGACCGCCGATGCAATACGGCTGCAAGGCTCGCTTCAGCTTTGTGGACTGCAGCAGCACCGCGATGCCGGTCAGCGTCCGCTCCTCAACGGGCGCGCCGGCGAGCGAGGTTAGCGCTGTCCAGAGATGCTCCTTCACCTCGGGCGTCACTGCGACGCCCTCACGGGAGAGGATGTCGACGATCCAATCCGCGGCCCACGCCCGTTCCGGTGTGTGATGGATGCCGGCGAGCGGTTGGAGCGAGACCATGTCGACGTCAGGCGCCGGGCCAACAACTGAGGCGCCAAGCCCTTCGTCGTCATTGGATCGGCGGGAGGCGTTGCCGCCCAGATCATGCCAGTCGCCGCGCATGGCGAGCGCGGCCGCCCGAATGCTGCCGCCGAAGTCGAAGGCAAAGACCTGGGAACGCGGATAGCGCCGGAACTGAGGCGCCATCAGGGCCAACAGCACCGACTTGCCGGCGCCGGTGGGCCCGACAATCAGCGTATGGCCGACGTCACCGACATGCAGCGAGAAGCGGAACGGCGTCGAGCCTTCAGTCTTTCCGAAGAACAGCGGCGGCGCGTCGAAATGCTCGTCGGTCTCCGGGCCTGCCCAGACCGCGGAGAGCGGAATCATGTGGACGAAATTGAGGGTGGAAACCGGCGGCTGGCGCACATTGGCGTAAGTCTGGCCCGGCAATGATCCCAGCCATGCTTCGATGGCATTCACGCCCTCGGCCTTGCAGGTGAAGTCGCGACCCTGGATGATCTTCTCGACAAGCCGCAGCTTCTCGGCGGCAACGCCGGCGTCCTGATCCCAGACCGTCACCGTCGCGGTAACGTAGACTTGGCCGACGTCGTCCGAGCCCAGTTCTTGCAAGGCCATGTCTGCGTCGGCGGCCTTGTTGGCAGCGTCGGTGTCGACCAGGACCGACGCCTCGTTGGTCATCACCTCCTTCACGATCGCCGCGATCGATTTCCGCTTGGCGAACCACTGACGCCGAATCTTGGTCAGCAGCCTGACGGCGTCGGTCTTGTCGATCAGGATGGCGCGCGTCGACCAGCGATAGGGAAAGGCAAGCCTGTTCAGCTCATCGAGGATGCCTGGATGGGTCGCGGTCGGAAATCCGATCACCGTGAGCGTGCGCAGAGGCGCGTCGCCCAGACGCGGCTCAAGTCCGACCGCAAGCGGCTGATCGGTGAGCTGCGCGTCGAGGTGCACCGGTGTCTCAGGCACGCGCACGCGCTGCTGTTTAGTCGAGATCGTGAATGGAGGTAGGTGAGCGTTCCGGCGTCATCGAGCCAGCCGGATTCGGGCACGAAGCCTTCGACAAGCTGCAGCACGCGGTCGGTGCGGTCGATAAAGCCACGCAACAACTCGTGGGGATCGACGCCCGACTGCGCGCGGCCCTCATACAGCCAGGTCTCGGCGCGCGCGGCGTCTTCCGCCGGCGGCAGCCACACGAAGGTGAGATAATAGCGGCTCTCGAAATGGATGCCGGCCTGCTCGAATGCATCCTGCCGCTCGAGATCGACCAGCGCCGCGACGGAATCCGGAAACATGCTGTGCGGATAGAGCTGCGCGGAAAGGCGAGCTGCTTCGACGAAGATTGCCCAGCCGGAGCCGAGACGGCGCAGCACATTGTTGAGCCGGGCCGTGGGGCCGACGAGTTCGGCCGGTGTCGCGCTGTCGAGATCGGGGCCACGGAACCGCGCCGTTCGCTGAAAGCTACCGTCCTTGTTGAGGACAACACCGGGCGTGACCAGCGCGGCCCATGGCAGATAGTCGGCGAGACCGGCGGTACGATTGCGATATTCGGCAAGGTTCATCATCGGCAAAACCTCACGCGCGGAAGAAAGACGGGTAGCGGAAGATGACGGCGCACGACGTCGATGAACTGGGCGTCGCGCTTGGCCGCCCAGATCGCAGCGAAGTGTCCGACCGCCCACATCGCGAGACCGACGAGCCAGAGGCGCAGGCCAAGGCTGATGGCGGCCGCCAGTGTTCCGTTGGCGATGGCGACCGCGCGCGGTGCGCCGCCGAGCAGGATCGGTTCTGTGAGCGCGCGATGAACCGGTGCGTGGAATCCCACAATGGGCTCGGTGGTCTGGATCAGAGGAGCGCCCCGCCGCCGAAGGAGAAAAACGACAGAAAGAAGCTTGAAGCCGCGAAGGCGATCGAGAGGCCAAAAACAATCTGGATCAGCCGGCGGAAGCCGCCGGTTGAGTCGCCGAAGGCGAGCGTCAGGCCGGTGACGATGATGATGATGACGGCGAGGATCTTGGCGACCGGTCCCTCGACCGAGTCCAGGATCTTCTGGAGCGGCGCTTCCCACGGCATGGAGGAGCCCGCCGCATGGGCGGCGGGCGTCATCATGATGGTGACAGCCACCGTAGCGGCGGCGGTCGCGATCCGGTTTTGCAGGCGACGCAGGTTTGTGGTCATCCGAGGTCTCCAGTGAGTGGGGCGTCGTCGCCGGTGCCAGCGGGGACGACGAGGTAGTCGCCGCTCGCGGGATCGAGCCCGGCGACGAATCCGAGTTCGGCGAGCCGACGCGCGGAGCCTCGGCCAGCAAGAACGGCGACGATGTCGATCGTCTCCGCGATCAGTGCGCGTGGCACGGTGACGACGGCTTCCTGAATGAGCTGCTCAAGCCGCCGCAGCGCGCCGAGCGCTGTGCCGGCATGGATGGTGCCGACGCCGCCGGGATGTCCGGTGCCCCATGCCTTTAACAGATCGAGCGCTTCCGCGCCACGCACCTCGCCGATGGGTAGTGTCCTAATTTGCGCCGGCCAGCCGATAAAGACCAAATCCAAACAACAGGACTCCGGCGGCAGAGAGAAGAACGCCAATGGCGGTTGGCTTCCAAGGATAGGCGTCCCGAATGCGGAAGCCTTGTAGCCCCTCAATGGTTTCCTTTTGACTTTCTCGTGAATGGTTAGCCCACATACCCGCCCCGAAGAGCAACAGCCCAAAACCGGCGAACGCGGCGGGAACAGAGCGCGCTAGACCGGCGATGGCAATAGCCACTCCCGCCAGTGCCACGAGTTTCCACCAGTGCTCTAAATTGAGAAAGTCCTTCAAGCTTTCCATTTGGCCAGCGTCCTACTTCGAGGTTCGATCGACCAATTCCTCTAGCGACCATAGCCGATCTGACACGCCCGCCGCCATGGCCGGCGTGACGCGCAAGGTCTTATGCAGTCGGACCAGATTGTAGTGTGCAAAGTGCAGCGCGACTGCTGCCTGCAAGTTTTCCAGCTTCTTGCTGAAAGCGTTGGTGAGGCGAGTAAACCGGCGCATGCTCATTCGCATGGTCAAGTTCTGCCGCTCAACCAAGCTTGTTGAAATATGCTTTTGGTCAGGTGATCCGGCAATGACCGTCTTTTCTTGGCCGGATACATGCGGGGGCGCGTAGCGGCCGGCCCAATCGGCTCTGCGTCGTAAAATTTGACTACCTGCCCATAGTCCACATCAGCCCCGAACGCCCGCTCAACCGCGTCCACATAGGAGCGTAGCGCGTCGGATGAAATCTGGACCCGGTTAGTCAGCCGCTCGGAAAGGTCACCCATGAACGCCACAGCGTTGTCACGGGTGCGCTTGCCCACGAGGTACGCCGGAACCAGCTTGGTATCGGGATCAATCGCCACAAACGTCCACTGGTCACCAATCCGGGTGCGATCCGTCCCGCGCGCAATGTTGGCCTGCTTCACCTTCACGTAGGACCAGATTTCATCGACCTGGAGCCGCTGGCAGGGCAGGTTCCGCATCTGGTCATTGGCGAGCGCCGCACAGCCCGTCCCGACCTCGACCATCAGCCGCATGATCGTATCCCGATGGGTATCGGTCATGCGCTCGGTTGAGCGGATGGAATTGCCCTCAACTAGGGCCCCGATGATTTGGGTGCGGCGGGCGAGAGAAAGGCGGTTCATGGCGACTGTCCTTGACCAGCGACGTATATGAGTATATATACATCCCACCGCGTGTCAATGGGGCCATATACAATGAATTTCAAAGACGCCATCGACGCAGTTTGCTCGCCGTTGGGACATGAAGATGTGGCAAAATCACTGGGAGTTTCTGTCCAAACGGTGCGACAGGCTCGATTATCCCCAACCACGAAGGCGGTTCGGGCCCCTCCGCCGGGGTGGGAAAATGCCGTCATCCGACTAGCTGAACGTCGTATGATGCACTACCGCAAGTTGATCGAACGGCTGCGGAGTGAGGGGGGTGAGCCATGACGATCCCATTTTCTGAAACGCCGACTGTTGGGCTAGGGCAATTCATCAAAGAGGTTAGGTTTCAGGTTCCAAGTCATCAGCGCGACTATTCTTGGAAAGAAGAATACGTAAAGCAGTTCATCGACGACATTACCGGAGCGCTCGGAGAGCGGGAGGATTTGTATTTTTGTGGCTTGATGGTGTTCACCAAAACTGAGCAGCAACCCGCCTTCCAGGTTCTGGACGGGCAGCAACGTTTGGCCACAACGTTGATGATCGTCAGCGCAATAAGGAACTGGCTCGGAGGCTATGGCGCGTTCAAAAAAGCTCAAACGCAAATCGAAGAGCGCTATTTGGGCGATAGTGAGCTCGGGAAGACAGAGATTGAACCAAAGCTCGCCCTAAACGCCGCGAACAATGATTTTTTCCGGCGCTTTGTAATCGAAGCGGTGCCCCTTAATGACATCGAGGATGCTGTCCGTAAGCATCAAAAAGAAGGTAGAAACCGTGCGCTGCTAGAAGCAACGCTCTATGTGAATAAACGCGTCAAGGAAATCGCCGACAAATATACAAACAAGGAAGATGCAAAGGATTATCTTCTATCGCTCGTGAATTATCTGACAGAGACCGTTCAAATTGTTCGGCTGGTGGTACACGGCGACGAGGCTGCCTACACTATTTTTGAAACCTTGAATGATAGAGGCATGGACCTCGCTCCGCTTGATCTTGTGAAGAACTATCTTTTTAGCCGTGCGGAAAAGGGCAAGAAGAGTGTTGGCAAGAGTTTGCGCGATCTTGAAGAGCGCTGGACAGAAATGATGACGCTGTTAAGCGGCGTAAAAGCAGATTCGTTTCTGAGATCATTCTGGGCGTCAAAACACGGCGCTCCAGTCGGCCGGAAACTCTTCGGGCCATTTAAGAAGCAATACTCCGATCCTGCGGAAGCATATAAAGTTTCTATTGATATGCGCTCCGCCGCTGAACGATACGTCGCTCTTACAGATTCGAGTGATCCGATTTGGACAAGTCATTCAGAAAAGGCAAAACGCAGCGTTGAGGCGCTAAATATAATAGGAGTGACACAGGCGTATCCCATTCTCTTGGCCGCCCTCCCCGTATTTGAGGTACGGGAGATGGAACGGCTTCTAAGACTCATAGAGGTGATTGCAGTCAGGTATCAATTGGTAGCTCGTGGACGGCCCGGCCGCATTGAAAGTCTTGGAGGCCGCGCAGCAAAGGCAGTTAGTGAAGGTAAAATCAAGACGGCCCACCAAGTCTTTCAGGAACTCAAGGAGTTGTATATTCCAGATCTGCAGTTTGAGGCTGAATTCCAACTCAAGATAGAGCGAGAGAGCAAAAAGGCTGCGTACCTTCTTCGTGGTCTTGAACATCAATCTCTACTTCGCGCTCAAGAAAAGCACGCTGACGAGCTTGTCCCATCAACCATTGTTACCGTCGAACACATTATGCCAAAATCGCCGGGAGATGGTTGGAAAAAGGAAATCACAGCAGACCCCGAACTACACTCTGAATGTCTTTATAGGCTAGGCAATCTATGCTTATTGGCGGACGCAAATCGGGCGCTCGGCAACAAGCCCTTTGCGCAGAAACGTCTTTCATACGTCAGCTCTAAACTCCGGACTACTAACTCGGTCTCAAAATATGAGACGTGGGGCCGCGCACAGATTGAAGAGCGACAAGGCCATCTGGCGAAGCTGGCCGGGGCCGAGTGGCGGTTTTCATGATCGAAGTAGAAGATCATCAGCTAAAGAGAGCCGTCGAATCCCAGCACGGGTGCACAGCGACGCTAGTCCAATCTGTCCCCGTCAAAGAGACATTCGGCGGCAAGCCAGTTTGGGAAGGCGTCGTGCACGTCTTCACAATCCACGGCCACCCCAAGGCCAACAAAGCCTACGCCTGGTCATCCCCAATAGAGGGGAGCGATAAGAGGCGGTTCTTTGCGGTGCTTCATGTGCAGCCGATTACGTCGCCGACGGAGGCGGTGCGGGCGGCTATCGTGGCGGAAGCACGGGGCACGCGATGAAGTTTGTCATTCTCGGCATGGCAGCCGCGACCCCGCGGCCTTTTATCTTGCCCTCTGACGGTCGTGTTGCTGCTCCCCTCCCGGCTCGCACTTCTTGGTGCGCCGGGCTTCGCTATCTCACGATGATTCACGACGCGCTTCATCATGGAATGCCCATCCCTGAGCGGGGCACAAACAGGTCATTGTCGCGCATGTTACCTGCTGGTCGCGATGGGGTGGGTATGCGTGGCAATGGCGATCAGCATGTCGGCTTGCGGTTCGATCGAGTCAGGCGGTGGCGGCGGCGCAGCCTTTGCAACATCCTCGGGCAGCCCATCGCATTGGTCGGTGTTGAAGACCGTGAAGCGCTTGAGGAACGGAATGCTGTGGGCGTCCTCGCCGGTTTCGGCCGCGCGTTTCTTCTCCTCGTCCGGCACGAAGCAATCGGCATAGACGACAGTTGTGCCGCGCTCGCCCTTGCGGACATTGCCGCCAAGGCCAAGCGCCTGTCGGAATGTCAGCCAACTCTGACCGGCAAAACCGTGCTCGATCACTGCTCCCCAGAGGATCAGCAGGTTGATCCCGGAATAGCGGCGATCGGTGGACGCGTTCTTCGGCATATTGAGCGGGGATTTGGCCGCCGCCGTTCCCCAGGGCTCGACCCATGGCACACGGCCCACTTCGAGCTCAGCAATGATCTTGTCGGTGATTTCTTGATACAGCTCCGGCCGGTCCTGACCGGAACGGGTGCGAGCGGTGTTTCTGGACATCGCGGTTCTCCGCGACGGGCGCCGGAAGCCTTTCTCCCGACCTTCAAGCCGTCGCGGCAAACCCAGCCCGCACTCTCACTCTCCGAGACGTAGCGTGCATCGGATTTCAGCGTTGAAATTGGTTTATGCAATTTCAGAGAGTTCGCGGACGGACAAGCAGTTGCGCTTCATTTACCGCGTCCATCACACCGCCACCGGGCTTCATATCCAACATCATCATGAGGGCGGCAAGGTCAGCGTAGTGAATGGAGGCTGCGCGTCTGCGGGAGGCCGCAGCTTGCTCTGGCGTGCCGTGCAGCGTTACGTCCCATTGTTCCGAAAAGCTACTGCTCGAATTGCATCCGCGCGTATTGGGTGTGATCCGCACGTAGGAAAGGCCCATGAGCGCGGCCATCCGGCGGTTCAACGCGTGGCTTAGAACCTTACCGTCAATCGCATGGTCCGGAAACGCCTTCCTGTATGCGTGGCGATACCGCGTAAAAGCGATATGTACCCATACTTGGTGGCGTTCATGAAGAATAGTGGAGGTCGGCAACTCAAAATGGGAAGACGTGTATCGATCGAAGGTGGCTTCTTCGTCTTGATGAGAAGCGCCCTGCGCGGCGCGCCTTCCGCTAAAACGCGCTCGATGTCACCGATGTAGGTGGTGATTGCGGCCTCATCCACCGCCACGACGGGAATGTGCAAGCACTCAGGCAAACCCCAGCGCGTCAGCGCAATCTCTCGTGCGGCATGGTCGAGACGAAAGGGCATGCTCGCACCCTATCCCGGTGCGGGCCTTCTTCGCTCATCAGGCCGCTCTCTGCACGCAACGGACAAAGGCGCGAACGGCACCATGCACTACGGAATATTCGCAGCCATTCGATGGGCGTCGAAAGCAATCGCAAGAGAACGAAAGCGAAAGAAAGAGAGAACAGGCGTGTGCAGATTTTGCACACGCCCCCACAGTAACGCATTGATTTAGCTTCTCAATCCATCCCATCCATCATGGGGGCGACGCAGAAGCGGCGCGCGTTGTCGTTCAAGCCTGGCCGCATGCGTCTACTGCGAGCCTTGCAGTCCGAGTGTCTTCACCAGTGAGCCCCATTTCTCCCGCTCCTCTTTCATGTAGCGATTGATGTCCTCGACGAAAGGCGTGTCGAGCGGGATGAGGCCGAGATTGGCGATCTTCTCCTTCAGGTCGGGCGCCGCCAGGATGCGCTTCATCTCGCCGTGCAGCTTGTCGACCGCCTCCTTCGACGTCTTCGAGGGCGCCAGCAGGATGTGCCACGACACCGCCTCGAAGTCGGGCGCGCCCGCGGCCTCCGCGAATGGCGGCACCTCGGGCAGCATCGGCAGCCGGGTCGAGGACGACACCGCGAGCGCGCGCAGCTTGCCGTCCCTGATCAGCGGCAGCGACGCGCCCACCTCGGCGAAGCCGAGATGCACGTGGCCGGCGACGATGTCGGATATCGACTGCGGCGAGTTCCGATAGGGCACGTGGGTGATCTCGAGCCCGAAGCGCTGCTTCATGAACTCCATCGACAGGTGCTGCGCCAAGCCGGCGCCCGGCGTGCTGTAGCTGAGCGTCGGGTTGTCCTTGACGTGCCTGATCAGCTCGGCGACCGTGTGCACCGGCAGCGACGGGTTGATCACCAGCACGAACGGCGATTTCACGTAGAACGCCACCGGCACGAAGTCGCGTTCCGGGTCGTAGGTGACCTGCTTGAACAGCACCGGATTGATCGCCATCGCGCCGCTGGTCCCGACCAGCAGCGTATAGCCGTCCGCCGGAGCGCTCGCGACCGCCGTCGTCGCCAGCATCATGGACGCGCCGGGACGGTTGTCGACCAGCACCGGCCTGCCGAAGCTTGCCGACAGCCGTTCGCCATAGAGCCGCACGATCGTGTCCATGCCGGTGCCGGCGGCGAGCGGCAGGACGATGGTGATGGCCTTGGCCGGATAGGCCTGCGCCTGCGCCGGCATGCCCGGCATGGTAGCATTGCAGGCCGCGACGACGAGCCCCATGGTCGCTAATCGTGCCGGTGACCACATGCGTCCGACTCCGTTCATGCCGGCATTGCCGGATCGGCGGTCACAATAAGTTTGCCGGGCGGCCCGGACAAGGCGGTCGCATTGCGCCAGCCGCCGATTTCTGCTGGAACCTCGGGTCTTACGGCGGCGCAGGAGCGTACGCGCACGGCGATGCAGGACATCAAGCAAAAGGTCGCGCTGACCTCGATCGCCGCTTCGGCCGGCCTCACCATCGCCAAGGGCGTGGTCGGGGTGGCCACCGGCTCGCTCGCGATCCTGTCCGAGGCCGCGCATTCCCTGCTCGATTTCGTGGCCACCGTGATGACCTATTTCGCGGTGCGCGTTTCGGGCAAGCCGGCCGACGAGGAGCATCACTACGGCCACGGCAAGGTCGAGAGCGTCTCGGCGCTGGCGGAGACGGCGCTGCTGTTCCTGCTCTCCGGCATCGTGATCTGGGAGGCGGGCCACCGCCTGTTCGACACCCCGCACGCGGTCGAGGCGACCGCCTGGGCGTTCGGGGTCATCGTGGTCTCGATCGTGGTCGATTTCTTCCGGGCGCGCGCGCTCACCAGGGTGGCGCGGGAGACATCGAGCGAGGCGCTGGAAGCCGACGCGCTGCATTTCAGCTCCGACATGTGGTCGTCGGCCGCCGTCCTGGTGGGCCTCGGCGCGGTCGCGCTCGGATATTCCTGGGCGGATTCGGCCGCCGCCATGGTGGTCGCGCTGTTCATCTGCATCGCCGGCTGGCGGCTCGGCCGGCGCACCATCGACACGCTGACCGATACCGCGCCGGCGGGCGCCGCCGAAAAGATCAAGCTGGTCACCGCGCGCATCCCCGGCGTCGTGTCGGTCGAACGGGTGCGGGTGCGGCCGGCAGGCGACACGCTGTTCGTCGACCTCAACGTCGCGGTGAGCCGCACGCTGCCGCTCGACCGCGTCGCCGCCATCAAGGAACGCGTCGAGGCTGCGGTGGGCGCGGAATTCCCGAAAGCGGAAACGACCGTCAACAACGAGCCGCGCGCGCTCGACGACGAGACCGTGCTCGAAAGCGTGATGGTGATCGCGCGCAACCGGGCGCTCGCGATCCATCACGTCACCGTGCATGCGATCGGCGGGCGGCTGTCGGTCTCGCTCGACCTCGAGGTGGACGGCAGCCTGCCGCTCACCCGCGCGCACGAGATCGCGGACGCCCTCGAACAGGCGGTGCGCGACGAGCTTGGGCCGGAGGTCGAAGTCGAAACCCACATCGAGCCGTTGCAGCTTTCGGACCTCGCCGGCCGCGACGCACCGGCCGAGCGGATCGCGGCGGTGCAGGCGGAGATGCAGGTCCTGGCGCAACAGCTCGGGCTGGTGCGCGACGTGCATGACGTGCGCGTGCGCGAGACCGTGGAGGGCGAGATCGTCAATTTCCACGCCGCCGTCGATCCGGCGCTGACGGTCGCCGACGTGCACGAGCGCATCGACCAGCTTGAACGGGCGCTGCGCCAGCGCTTCCCGTCGATCAAGCGGGTGATCGGCCACGCCGAGCCGCAGCGGACCGGGTAGAGATGCGCTCGGTTGACGCTGCGAGCGCGGTCATGCCATCTGGCCGCGTCCATCCGGGAGCTGGTCGGCGGGGCTGCGGTTGAGCAGGCATCGGTAGAGCAGATATGGCGCGGCCGCGATTGGTTTTCCTGGTGACGGAGGGCTGGTTCTTTCTGTCCTACCGCCTCGACCTGGCGCGGGCGGCGCGCGATGCCGGCTATCATGTCATCGTGGCGACCCGCGTCGGGAACTCGCGCGAACGCATCGAAGCCGAGAATTTCCAGCTCGAGCCGCTGACGTGGAAACGGCGCAGCCTCAACCCGTTCGGGTTGTTGCTGGACATCATCGCGATCGCGCGGCTCTATCGCCGCCTGCGCCCCGACATCATGCATCACGTGTCGCTCAAGCCGATCGTGCTGGGGGCGCTCGCGGCCCTGTTCGCGCCGCGCGTGCCGGTCGTCAATTCGCTCTCCGGTCTGGGCTACACCTTCACCGCGCAGACCGCCCCGGCGCGGCTCCTGGCCGGGATCGTGAGCGTCATCCTGGCGCCGTTGCTGCGGCTGCGCACGACCGTCACGGTGGTGGAAAACAATGACGACCGCCGGTTCCTGATCGAGAAGCTCGGCGTTCCGGCCGCACAGACCGTCAATCTCGGCGCCGGCGTCAATCTCGCGTTTTACCCTCCGTTGCCTTTGCCGAAGGACGAACCGGTCACGGTGGCCTGCGTGGGGCGCATGCTCACGATCAAAGGCATCGCGGACCTGGTCGCGGCAAGCCGCATCCTGCGCGGGCGCGGGGTCGCGCACCGGATCGTGCTGGCGGGCGCTCCCGATCCCGAAAACCCCGGCGCGATCGCGACCTCAACGCTCGAACGCTGGGCCAGCGAGGATGGCGTCGAGTGGCGCGGACACGTCGCGGATATCCGCGACGTGTGGCGGCGCTCCGATATCGCCGCGCAACCTTCGCTCGGCGGCGAAGGGTTGCCGAAATCCCTCATCGAGGCGGCGGCCTGCGGCCGTCCGCTGGTGGTCACCGACGTGCCGGGATGCCGCGACATCGCCCGCGCCGACGTCAATGCGATCCTGGTCCCGCCCGGCGCGCCCGCCGCATTGGCGGACGCCCTCGAGCGGCTGATCCGCGATCCGGCGCTGCGCGCGCGGTTTGCGGCCGAGAGCCGCCGCATTGCGCAGTCCGAATTTTCGCTCGATCGCGTATTGGCCGCCACCCTGGCGCTCTATGCCAAGCTCATCCAGCGGCCTTCGTCCTAGAGCACGTTCAGTTTCCTTGAAACTGAACATGCTCCAGGACTCTTGCCTTGGTCGCATTTTCGACGGAAAACCGGATTCCACTTTTCCTGAAAATGCTCCAGCGCGCAGCTCAGGCGCTCCGGCCGGATGCGGCTTACTGCGGCTCGACGCCGGCGTCCTTGAGGATCCTGGTATAGCGCTCGGTGTCGGCCTTGATGGTGGCGTCGAGCTGGTCCGGCCTGTTCGCGGCCGGGATCGAGCCCTGCGCCAGCAGACGCTCCTTGACGTCGGCCAGGTCCAGGACCTTGGCGATGTCGGCGCTGATCTTGGCGACGATCGGCTTGGGCGTCGCGGCGGGCGCCAGCACGCCGAACCAGGAGTCGTATTTGTAATCAGGCAGCGCGGCTTCAGCGATCGTCGGCAGGTCGGGGAACTGCGGCACGCGCTGGGCGGAGTTGACCGCAAGCGCGCGGACCTTGTTGGTTGCGCTCAATTCCTGCGCGGCCGGGATGGCGGCAAAAATCAACTGCGAATCCCCGCGGATCACCGCCGTGGTCGCTTCCGGCAATCCCCGGTACGGCAGATGGACAATGTTGATCTTGGCATTCTGCTTGAAGATCTCGGCGGAAAGATAGGTGGTGCTGGCGACGCCGGCGGACGAGAAATTGAGCTGGCCCGGTTTCTGGTTGGCGAGCGCGATGAAGTCCTTGATCGATTTGACCGGCAGGTCGGGAGGCACAACCGCCACCAGCGGCACTGATGCCACCTGGCTCACGCCGGCAAAATCCTTCACCGGGTCGTATTGCAGGCTCTTGGAAATGGCGGCCGCGATGGTGTGGCCGTTGGAGGTCAGCATCAGCGTGTAGCCGTCCGGCGTCGCCTTGGCGACCGCGGTCGTTCCGGGAATGCCGGGCCGGTTCTCGACGATCACCTGCTGCTTCCACAGATCGGCGAGCTTCTCGGCCAGGATGCGCGCAAGACCGTCGGTGATGCTGCCGGCGGTGAAGGGCACGACGATCGTCACCCGCTGGCTCGGAAAGGTCTGCGCCAGCGCTGCCGAGTTCGCGGCGACGAGCGCCGCAACTGCGACCACAATCACCCGCAATCGTGTCATGACGTTCCTCCGATCGTTGGCTGTTCGATGCCTGGCCGAGATTAGAGCACGAAAGCCTAGAGGGGAACCACGCGGAAATTGCCGCATGCAGGCGCTTTGTGCGTCACGGAGCGTGAGGGAACAAGCGCGTCTTTTCTCAGCGCGGATGTGATATGGAAGCGTCCCGATCACCTCGCGGATTTCCACGAACGACCATGCGTACCGAACAGCCCCCGCCGGTCCGGCTCCAGGACTACCGCCCGCCCGACTGGCTGGTCGACACCGTGGATCTCGACGTGTCCCTCCACGCCACCGCGACGCGCGTGCGCGCGACGCTGCAGATCAGGCCGAATCCGGAGGCCGGCGCGCCGGCCCCGCTCGTGCTCGACGGCGACGGCCTCACCCTCGCCGCGCTGAGCCTCGACTGTGCACCGCTTGCCGCCGACCGCTATGCGGCGACGCCGGACAGCCTGACCATCGCGCAGCCGCCGCAGCAGCCGTTCCGGCTCGAGATCGAGACCATGATCGATCCCTCGGCCAACACCAAGCTGATGGGGCTCTATCGTTCCGGCGGCACCTATTGCACGCAATGCGAGGCCGAAGGTTTCCGCTGCATCACCTATTTCCCGGACCGGCCCGACGTGATGGCGGTCTACACGACGCGCATCGAGGCGGACAAGGCCGACGCGCCCGTTCTGCTCGCCAACGGCAACCTGACGGCGTCCGGCGAAATCGCCGGCGGCCGCCACTTTGCCATCTGGCACGACCCGTTCCGAAAGCCGTCCTATCTGTTCGCGCTGGTCGGCGGCAAGCTCGGGTTTGTCGAGGACCGCTTCCGCACGCTGTCCGGCCGCGACGTGACGCTTCGCATCTATGTCGAACCCGGCAAGGAGGATCGCTGCTCCTATGCGATGGATTCGCTCAAGCGCGCCATGCGCTGGGACGAGCAGGCCTTCGGCCGCGAATACGACCTCGATATTTTCATGATCGTGGCGGTGTCCGACTTCAACATGGGGGCGATGGAGAACAAGGGGCTCAACGTCTTCAACGACAAATACATCCTGGCCTCGCCGATGACCGCCACCGATCTCGACTATGCGTCGATCGAGGCGATCGTCGCGCACGAATATTTCCACAACTGGACCGGTAACCGCATCACCTGCCGCGACTGGTTCCAGCTCTGCCTGAAGGAAGGGCTTACGGTCTTCCGCGACCAGGAGTTCACCTGCGACGAGCGCTCGCGTGCGGTCGAGCGGATCAAGGACGTGCGCGGCTTGCGCGCGCACCAGTTCGTCGAGGACGCCGGCCCCCTCGCCCACCCGGTGCGGCCGTCGCTCTATCATGAGATCAACAACTTCTACACGTCGACCATCTACGAGAAGGGCGCCGAGGTCGTGCGCATGATCAAGGCGTTGATCGGGCCCGAAAAATTCCGCCAGGGCATGGACCTCTACTTCGCGCGCCACGACGGCGAGGCCGCGACCGTCGATGCCTTCGTGCAATGCTTCGCGGACGCGGCCGGCGTCGATCTCAGCCAGTTCATGCTGTGGTACTCGCAGGCCGGCACGCCCGAAGTCGTCGTCAGCGACCGCTACGACGCGCGGGCGAAGACCTATGCGCTCGAAGTGGCGCAGACCGTGCCAGCGACACCGGGACAGCCGAGCAAGGAGCCGATGGTGATCCCGCTCGCCGTCGGCCTCGTCGGCCGCGACGGCGCCGACCTGCCGCTCAAGCTCGCGGACGGACGCAGCGTCGAACGCGGCGTCCTCGCCCTCACCCGGTCCGCCGAAACCTTCGTGTTCGTGGACATCGGCGAGCCGCCGGTGCCCTCGCTCAACCGCGGCTTCTCGGCGCCGGTCAAGCTCGTCGCCAGCCTGTCGTCCGATCATCTGCGCTTTCTCGCGGCGCGCGACAGCGATCCGTTCAACCGCTGGCAGGCGCTGCAGACGCTCGCGACCAGGCTCCTGGTCGACAACGTCGCGGCGCTGCGGTCCGGCGAGCCGCCGCGCCTGGACGCGGGTTTGCTCGACGCGCTCGCCGCCATCCTCGCCGACACCGCGCTCGAAGACGCTTTCGTGGCGCTGGCCCTGACGCCGCCGGGCGAGGCCGACATCGCCCGCGAGATCGGACGCGACATCGATCCGGATGCGATCTTCGGCGCCCGCCAGGACTTGCGCGCGGCAATCGGAGATCATCTCGGCACCGCGCTCGCCGAGCGCTATGAGCGGCTCGCCGACGACGCGCCCTACAGTCCCGACGCGGCGAGCGCCGGCCGGCGAGCGCTGCGCAACGTGTGCCTCGATCTCATGGTCGCGGCGGCGCGTTCGGGCGCGATCGAGCTTGCGGCGCGCCAATACGAACGCACCGACAACATGACCGACCGCATCGCGGCGCTCGCCACGCTCTCGCTCCGCGATGGTCCGCCGCGCACGGCCGCACTCGACGATTTCCACGCCCGCTTCGCCGACGACCCGCTGATGTTCGACAAGTGGCTCGCGCTGCAGGCCTCGATCCCGGAGCCGGCCACGCTCGAGCGCGTCAAGGCGCTCACCGCACATCCGGCGTTCTCGTTCGCCAATCCCAATCGCGTGCGCGCCCTGATCGGTGGCTTCACCATGGCGAACCAGAAGGAATTCAACCGTGCCGACGGGCTGGGCTATGACTTCCTGGCCGAAACCGTGCTGGCGCTCGACCCCAAGAACCCGCAGCTCGCGGCGCGTCTTCTCGCCGGACTGAAGAGCTGGCGCGTGCTGGAGCCTCGCCGCCGCGCGCTCGCGCAAGCGGCATTGCGGCGCGTCGCCGGTTCGGCCTCGCTGTCGCGCGACGTCAGCGATATCGTCAAGCGCGCGCTGGCGGACGAATAGCTGGCCCGCCGACCGTCACCAAAACGTCACACGTCAAGTAAATTGCCGGATTTGCCCGCGGCTTGCTGGCGCACAACCCCACGTCGCAACATACTGCCGAAGCGGGGGACGTTCCGGCCTGACGGGCGTATTCGATTGCCGTTGCGCGGCGAAGCAGCGGCGCCCGTCGTGCGATTTCGTGGGGGAACCGGGATGTCGGAGCGGGGGCGGATGGGTCGGCGGGTGGTTGCCGGAAGCCTGCTGGCGGTTGCGCTATTGCTTGGCGCGGGCGCGAGGGCGGCCGATGTGGAGCCCTATCAACAACCGGCCAATGTGCCGCCGCCGGAGAGCCGGTTTGCGGTCGGCATCACCGGCGGCACCCTTGGCATCGGCGGCGAGGTCTCGGCCAAGGCTTTCGAGTGGATGGTGTTGCGAGCGAACGCCAGCGGCTTTTCGGTCTCCGGCACCAGGACCTATCGCAACAATACGTTTCAAGGCAGCGCCAAGGTGCTGGGAGCGGGGCTGCTCGCGGACCTGCACCCGTTTTCGAATGGCTTCCGTTTCAGCGCCGGCGTCCGCTATCATGACTTTCAGCCTTCCGGCTCGGTCAACGCCGCCGTTGCGGTCATCACGATCAACAACACACCCTACCCGACGACCGCGATCGGTGCCCTGCATGCCAAGATCAAGACCAACACGGTCGGGCCGTATCTCGGCCTTGGCTTCGACTCGACGCACTTTTCGAGCGGCAATTTCTTTTTTGGCTTCGACCTCGGCGCGATCTATCTCGGCAAGCCGAAAGTGGCCCTGAGCACGGATCGAAACGTGCCCGGCCTCGACACCGACCTGGGGGCGGAAGAGAAGAAGATCAACGACCAGATCAAGAATTTCGGCATCTATCCGGTCATCATGCTCACCGGCAAATATCGGTTCTGACGCAACCGGCCGCGCGCACCAGGCGCGGGACTTTCGCGGCGGACCCGCCCCTGCATCTCCTCAGCGCGGCATCGCAGCCACGTCGCCGCACGCGCGCGGAGAGCTCGCGGCGACAGCGTTGCCTTCGTCCGTCATCCTGAACGCCGATGACGGCGCGACGCCGCGCGCGCGCAAGCTGCCGCCATGTCTCTCCGGCATGTCGCTCGACGCCGTTGACGTGAGCGAACTTGGCGCAGGCTCGCGCCGCATTTTCGGCACACAGGTTACCGGCGGGCCGCGGATTCACGCGTCGAATCAAGCTTTTATGGCCTTTTCGGAGGCGTAAAAAAATTCCTAAGCGACTCTCGACAAAACACAATTTTGAGATTCCAATGAAAGTGATTCGGAGAGATGCGGCACATCCTTCCGGTCGAAGGCTGAGATGGACATTCCGAACGGGGGCCAGGGATGGCGCGCGCCGAGGCAGCGAGCGCGTCTGTAAGTTCTGATTCGATCAAGGGGTTGGCGCAGTCGATCGCCAAGCCGGCCTATCGCCGTCTCCTGATCGCAGAACCTGCATTGCGACGCGCCGTTCCGGCGCTGATCATCGCGTTTCTGCTCACGATCTGCGTGGGCGCCTTCGTGCAGATCCTCGATCATCGCCGCCAGGTGGTGGCCGAGCTGCTCAAGCAGATCGAGGCCGGCGCCGATGTGCTGGCGGAGCGCATCGACCGCGCGCGCGGGGGCAATCCGGAGTTCGAGCGCCGCCTGCAGGCCGAGCTCGACCGCATGAGTCCGGCCTGGCTGCGCTCGAACGGACGCTATCTCCTCGTCACCAACGCCGACGGCGTGATCATCGCCGGCGTGCGCCATCACCTCGTCAGCAATCCCGATGGCGCCATGATCGCGGCGACGCCGGTGGCGGCGAACCTGATCGGCAAGCGCATCGCCGACATTCTCGGTCCCGCCGAGCCGCTGACGACGTTCGGCGCCTCCGCCGGCGTGCTCGAAATCCCGCTCGCCGACGGCACGCCCGCATTCGCCACCGTGCGCCACCTCTACACCGGACAGCTCGCCGTCATTCATCCGCGCACCGACGCGCTCGCCTCCTGGCGCTCCGATACCGCGCTCACCGTCACGCTCTCGGTCACCACCGGGTTCGTGCTGCTGATCCTCGGCTTCGCGTTCCACTGGCAGGCGACGCGCGCACGCGAAGCCGACCATATCTATGAAACCGTGCGCACCCGCATCGACACCGCCCTCAACCGCGGCCGCTGCGGGCTGTGGGACTGGGACCTCGCCCGCGGCCGCATCTTCTGGTCGCACTCGATGTTCGCGATCCTCGGGCTCAAGCCGAAGGACGAGCTCATGAGCTTCGGCGAGGTCAACGCGCTGGTCCATCCAGACGACCTCCACCTCTATCAGCTTGCCGCCCAGCTCGCCGATTCCAAGACAAGCTTCATCGACCACGACTTCCGCATGCGCCACGCCAACGGCAACTGGGTGTGGCTGCGCGCGCGCTGCGAGGTGGTGCATCAGCCGGACGACAGCGGTCCGCATCTCATCGGCATCGCGGTCGACGTCACCGAGCAGAAGACGCTGGTCGAGAGGACCGTGGAGGCGGACTTGCGCCTGCGCGACGCGATCGAGACCATCCCGGAGGCGTTCGTAGTGTGGGACGCGCAGAACCGGCTGGTGCTGTGCAACTCGAACTTCCAGGAGCTGCACAACCTGCCCGACGACGCGATCGCGTCGGGCGCGTCCTACGCGGCGGTGGCCGATGCCGGCCGCATGCCGGTGGTGCGCTCCAAAGTCACCAGCGAGGGCCAGGTGCCGGGCGCGCGCACCTTCGAGGCCCAGCTCGACGACGGCCGCTGGCTGCATATCAGCGAGCGGCGCACCAAGGACGGCGGCTACGTGTCGGTCGGCACCGACGTCACCACCATCAAGGCGCACGAGGAAAAGCTGATCGCGAGCGAGCAGCGCCTGATGAACACCGTCTCGGACCTGCGCGCCTCGCAGCGCACGCTGGAACACCAGGCCGGGCAGCTTGCCGACCTCGCCGAGAAATATTCCCAGGAGAAGACGCGCGCCGAGGAAGCCAACCAGGCGAAATCGAAGTTCCTCGCCAACATGAGCCACGAGCTGCGCACCCCGCTCAACGCCATCATCGGCTTTTCCGAGATCATGGAGTCGGGCATGTTCGGCCCGCTGGGGGCGGAGCGATACGGCGAATACTGCCGCGACATCCATCAGAGCGGGCAATACCTGCTCGACGTCATCAACGACATCCTCGACATGTCGAAGATCGAGGCCGGCCGCATCCGGCTCGACATCGCGGAGATCAGGCTCGGCCGCTTCCTCAACGACGCCATGCGGGTCGTCTCCGCGCGCGCCGACGACAAGCGGCTCACGCTCGCCGCCGACATCGCGCACGGCATCAGGCTCAAGGCCGACCACCGCCTGCTCAAGCAGATCGTGCTCAACCTGCTCTCCAACGCGGTCAAGTTCACGCCCGAAGGCGGCACCATCACCATTCGCGCGCGTGCGGCCGGGGGCCGGGTGCGCATCGCCATCGCCGATACCGGCATCGGCATCCCGAAGGATGCGCTCGCCAAGCTCGGGCGCCCGTTCGAGCAGGTCGAGAGCCAGCTCACCAAGAGCCATCAGGGATCGGGGCTCGGGCTTGCCATCGCGAAGTCGCTGACCGAGCTGCATGGCGGCACCATGCGCATTCGCTCGACGCTCGGGACCGGAACGATCGTGCTGCTGCGGCTGCCGTTCGAAGGCCGGCCGGCCCAAAAGGGAGAGCTCCTGCAGGCGGCAAGCTGACGGGCTCCCGCTGCATGTCTCACGGCACCGCGCCAAGGATGCGCTCGAAGCACTTGCGGACCTTGGCTTCGGTCTCCGTCACATAGGCGTCGAGGGTGGCGAAGTCGGGAACGTCGGCGGCGCGTGCAAGCAGTCCGATCAGGCCGGGCGAGGCCGTCTTCGGATCGAACGGCGCGGAGAGGCACAGCCGCAGGATCTGCGTCAGGTTGTGAAACAGCCGCACCGCCGGGCGCAGCACCTCGGCATCCTCGGTCGCCAGGAGGCCAAGCCGCCAGGCCTTGTCGAGCACGCGCGCGGTCGAGGTGTCGAGCACGTCCGGCGTCGCCGCCGCGTGCACGAGCTGCAGATATTGCGCGATGAACTCGAGGTCGACCAGCGCCCCCGCCGCGTATTTGAGATCCCAGCGGTTGCTGTCGCCCTTTTCCTTCGCGATCGCGCCGCGCATCTCGACCACGTCGCCGGCGACGCTCGCCGCATTGCGTTCGCGCGTCAGCACGGCGCGGATCACCCGCTCGATGCGGGCGGCGAATTCCGGCGACGCCGAGACCACGCGCGCGCGCGTCAGCGCCATGTGCTCCCAGGTCCAGGCCTCGGTCTCCTGGTAGCTCGCGAAACCCTCGATCTGGGCCGCGAGCGGCCCGGCGCGGCCGGACGGGCGCAGCCGCATGTCGACCTGGTAGAGCACGCCGTAGTTGGTCTGCGCCGTGAGCGCATTGATCAGCCGCTGGGTGAGCCGCGTGAAATACTGCGCGCCATAGAGCCGCCGCGGGCCGTCCGATTCCGGATGCTCGGGGTCGAAGTCGTAGACCACGATCAGGTCGAGATCCGAGGTCGCGGTCATCTCGCGTCCGCCGAGCCGGCCGAGCGCCAGGATCGCGGTTTCCTGCCGCGGCAGCCGGCCGTAGAGCTTGGCGACATTGTCCCCCACCGCGCGGTGGAGCGAACGGATGATGGCGTCGGCGAGCCGCGCAAAAGCCTCGCCCGCCTGCTCCGCCGACACGGTGCCCGAGAGGATGCGGGTGCCGATCAGGAACATGTGCTCCTGGGCGTAGAGACGGATGCGGTCGAGAAAATCTTCGTCGCTCGCCGCCTGACCGAGCGAGCGTGCGAGCGCGGCGGCGAGATCGGCTTCCTCCGGCAGCGCGCCGAAAAAGCTCGGGTCGATCACCGCGTCCATGACCTCGGGAAAATGCGCCAGCGTCTCGGCCAGCCGCGGCGCGGTGCCGAGCACCAGCGCGATCAGCGCGACCAGGTCGGGGTTCTGCAGCAGCAGCGAGAACAGCCGGCCGGCGTTCTGCAGCGCGGCCAGGAAGCGGTCGAAGGCGATCACCGCCGCATCCGGACTGGCCGAGCGCGCGAAATGCGGGATCAGCAGCGGCACGATCTCGGCGAGCTGCGCCCGCGCCACCGTGCTCCGCAGCGACCGGTGGCTGCCGGCTTGCCAGCCGCGCACCAGCGTCGACACTTCAAGCGGCTGCCGGAAGCCCATGGTGGTGAGCTTGTCGAGAGTGTCGCGATCGTCCGCCGCGACCGGAAACACCAGCCCGCGCTCCTTCGCCTCGGCGGCGGGCGCGCTCTCGAACAAGGTCGCATAGTGGCGCTGCACGTTGCGCAGATGGGCGAGCAGCGTTTCCGCAAACGCGTCACGATCGGCGAAGCCGAGGAAGCGGGCGAAGCGTTCGAGCCCGGCGCGGTCGCCCGGCAGGGTGTGGGTCTGCTCGTCCGCGACCATCTGCAGACGGTGCTCGACCGTGCGCAGGAACGCGTAGGCGGCGCCGAGGTTGTCGCGCGCCTGCGCATCGATCCAGCCGCCGTCGGCGAGCGCCGCCAGCGTCGCCAGCGTCTCGCGCGAGCGCAGCTCGGGATGGCGGCCGCCCGCGACGAGCTGCTGGGTCTGCACGAAGAACTCGATCTCGCGGATGCCGCCGCGGCCGAGCTTGACGTTGTGGCCCTCGACCGCGATCTCGTCGTGGCCGCGGAAGGCGTGGATCTGCCGCTTCATCGCGTGGATGTCGGCGACCGCGGCAAAGTCCAGGTATTTCCGCCAGATGAACGGCGCCAGCGCCTTCAGCAGGGCCTCGCCGGCCGCCACGTCGCCGGCGCAGGCGCGCGCCTTGATCATGGCGGCGCGCTCCCAGTTCTGGCCGACGCTCTCGTAGTATCCGAGCGCGGCCGCGGTCGAGACCGCGATCGGGGTCGAGGCCGGGTCGGGGCGCAGCCGCAGGTCGGTGCGGAAGACATAGCCGTCGGCGGTGCGCTCCTGCATCAGCTTCACCAGCCGCTGCGTGAGCCGCACATAGAACGGCGACGGCTCGGTCCCCGAGACGAGGCCGGGCGCGGCGTTGTCGTAGAATACGATGAGATCGATGTCGCTCGAATAGTTGAGCTCGCCGGCGCCCATCTTGCCCATGGCGAGCGCGACGTAGCCGCTGTCCAGTTCGGGCCTGTCGCGGTCGGCCGGCAGATAGCGGCCGCGCCGCGCCGCCTCGGCGAAAAGATGGCGCACGGCCGCGCCGAGCGTCGCATCGGCAAGCATGGTGAGCGCGAGCGTCACCCGCGGCACCGGCCAGACGCCGCCGATGTCGGCGAGCGCGATCAGCAGCGCGGCTTCCGACTTCATGCGGCGCAGGCAGCGCATCACCTCGGCCTCGTCCGCGCTCGCCGCGATCACCCGGGACGCCTCGGCAAGAACCGTGTCGAGCCGGCGATCGGGATCGCTGTCGAGCAGCGTCGCAAGCCGCGCCGGCTCCGCGCGGGCGAGCTCCCACAGATAGGGCGAGCCTTCGGCGATGCCGGCGATCAGCGCATGAGCCTCGGGATGACGGTCGAGGAGCGGTTTCAGGCTCGCGCCCGCGGGCGTCGCGGCGATCTCGGCGAGCCAGTCCGCCACGCGCGCGCGCGCCGCTTGCGGGGCCAATAGCATCGGCGCGGCGACGATGCGCTGCGCGAGCGTCCCCTGCCCGGCGTTCGAAACCCGTTCCACCATATCGATGCAATAACGCGCCGCGCGCGATCCGTCACCCGGACGCGCCCCGCGCCAGTGCCGGAAACGCCTATGCCGCCTCGGGCGTCGGCGCCGGCGCCGGCCCGCCGCGCGGCAGCGAGATCACGCTGCGCAGGCCGGGCTGGTTGTCTTCCAGCTTGAGTTCGCCGCCGTGCAGGTGCGCGACCGCCTGGGCGAGGCTCAGCCCCAGCCCCGAGCCCGGTTGCGAACGGCTCTGTTCGAGCCGCACGAAGCGCTCGACCACGCGCTCGCGGTCGGCGGCGGGGATGCCCGGTCCGCCGTCGGCGACCGTGAGCAGGATGCGGTCGCCCTGCCCGGTCGCCCTGACCACGATCTCGGGCTGCTCGCCGTTGATTTTCGCGGGATCGGGCGCGGCGTATTTGATGGCATTGTCGACCAGGTTGGCGAGCGCCTGGCTGACCAGTTCGCGGTTGCCGCGCACCGGCGCCGCAGTGGGCGCGTCGACCTTGAGCAGCAGCCCCTTGTCGTCGGCGAGCGGCTCGTAGAGCTCGCCGACGCCGCGCGCGATCTCGGCGGCGTCGAATTCGCTCATGTTGTCGCGCGCCTGGCCGGATTCGGCGCGCGCGATCATCAACAGCGCGTTGAAGGTGCGGATCAGCGCATCGGATTCCTCGATCGTGCTTTCGAGCGCCGCGCGGTACTGGGATTCGTCCTCGGCCGTGCGCAGCGCCTCTTCGCAGCGCATCCGCAGCCGGGTCAGCGGCGTCTTGAGGTCGTGCGCGATGTTGTCGGACACCTCCTTGAGCCCGATCATGAGCGCTTCGATGCGGTCGAGCATGGTGTTGAGGTTGCTGGCGAGCCGGTCGAGCTCGTCGCCGGTGCCGTCGATCGGCAGCCGCTCGGACAGGTCGCCGCGCATGATCGTCTGCGTGGTCTCGGTCATGGCGTCGACGCGCTTGAGCACGCGCCGCATCACGAACAGACCGCCCGCGATGCCAAGCAGGACGACGATCGCCAGCGACCAGCGACCGGCCGCGAACACGATGTCCTGCAGGCGCTCGCGCTCCTCCAGGTCGCGCCCGACCAGGAGACGGAATCCGCCGGTGAGCTGGATGATCTGCACCAGGGCGTGATGCTCGGTCTGCTCCAGGTCTTCGAGCCGGCGATAGGCGGTCTCGATCCAGCCCGGGCGCTCCAGCACGCCGGCAGTGAGGGAGCCGACATTGCCGGCAAGCCCTTCGCCGGCCGCGGTCGTGAGCAGGTAGAGGTTGGAGCCGGGCCGGCGCGCGCGGGCGTCGATTGCGAAGGTGAGCCGGCGGATGCCGCCCAGCCGGTACTGCTCGTTGAGGCCGCGGATCTCTTCGTCCACCGTCTCGGTGATCTGCTGAGTCACCAGCCGGCGGGTGTTCCAGGCAAAATAGGCGAGCACGAACGCGGCAAACAGCGCGAACACGGTCAGGTAGACGAGCGTCAGCTTGAACGCCGTCGTGCGGAAGAGCTTGCCGAGCGCCGTCATGCGTCACCCCGCCAAGGGTCCATGGGGACCCGAGGGTGCGACAACCTCATTTGCTTTCACGCACCATGTAGCCGGCGCCGCGCACCGTATGCAGCAGCGGCTGGGCGAAACCCTTGTCGACCTTCGAGCGCAGCCGCGAGATGTGCACGTCGATGACGTTGGTCTGCGGATCGAAATGGTAGTCCCAGACGTTTTCGAGCAGCATGGTGCGGGTGACGACCTGGCCGGCATGCTTCATGAGGTATTCGAGCAGGCGGAACTCGCGCGGCTGCAGGTCGATCTCCTGCTCGGCGCGGGTGACCCGGTGCGAGAGCCGGTCGAGTTCGAGGTCGGCGACGCGATAGACCATCTCCTCGCGGCTGCCGTGCCGGCGCGCCAGCACCTCGATGCGCGCGAGAAGCTCCGCGAATGAATAAGGCTTCGGCAGGTAGTCGTCGCCGCCCGCGCGCAGCCCCTTGACGCGGTCGTCGACCTGGCCGAGCGCCGAGAGGATCAGCGCCGGGGTGTCGACGCCCTTCGCCCGCAGCGTGCCGATGACGCTGAGACCGTCGAGCTTCGGCAGCATGCGGTCGACGATCAGCACGTCGTACTGGCCGTCGAGCGCATGCGCCAGCCCCTCCTCGCCATCGGCGGCGAGATCGGCAATGTGACCGACCTCGCGGAACGCCTTCGCGAGATAATCGGCCGCATCGCGGTCATCTTCGATGATCAGAAGACGCATGAAGACCCGGCCATCTCCGTAAGCGTTTTCCCTGGTCGATGGGCTGTTTTGGGTGGATCTGAGCACGACGATATCTCAAATGCGTTGCGGTTCAACGCCCGCTGCCGGGCGCGATGCCGTCGTACCCCCAACAAAATGACAGGCGCCGCCCGAAAAGCGAGGGGCGGCAGGGTTTGAGCCCCACCGCCCCTCGACCAACCTCAACCCGGCGGGGGCGACGGATGCCGAGCCGAAGCTAGCAAGGTGGGGACGGGCTACGAACAAGCCCGCCCCCCTGGTTCGAACCATCGGCGGGGGCGACGGATGCCGATGGATCGCCCCATTTCGTTCAGGCTCGACCGAGCCGTAACGCGACGAACTTGGTGCCTTCGCCCGACTTGACGCGCATCAGCACGGTGCGCTTGCCGGCCTTCTGCGCATCGCCGACGACGGTGCGGATGTCGGCCGGCGAGCCGACCTTCTTGCCGCCGGCCTCGAGGATAACGTCGCCGGTCTTCAGGCCATGCTCGGCGCCGACCCCGTTGGGATCGACCTCGGTGACGACGACGCCGTCATTGCCGCTGCCGGCAACCTGGCTGGCCGGCGCGAGGCTGAGGCCGAGGCGCGGAACGGCGGTCCCGCTCGGCTCGGTGGGCTCGGCCGGCTGGCGCTCGGCGCGCTGATTCGGCAATTCACCGAGCGTGAGCGAGATGGTCTTCTGCTGGCCCTTCTGCATCACGGTCAGGCGCACGGTCGCGCCGGGCGCCATGGTGCCGATCTGGCGGGCGAGGTCGCGGGCGTCCTTGACCGGAACGTCGTTGACCGCGGTGATCACGTCACCGGCCTGGATGCCGGCCTTGGCAGCCGGACCGTCGCCCTGCGGCTCGGCGACGAGCGCGCCTTGCGTGGTCTTGAGGCCGAGGCTGTCGGCGATCTCGTCGGTGACCGGTTGGATCTGCACGCCGATCCAGCCCCGGCTCACCGAGCCCTTGTTCTGGAGCTGGTTGACGACCGCCTTCACGGTCTCCGCCGGAATCGCGAAGGCGATGCCGACCGAACCGCCGGAGGGCGAGAAGATCGCGGTATTGACCCCAATCACGGAACCATCGACGTCGAAGGTCGGGCCGCCGGAGTTGCCCTTGTTCACGGGGGCGTCGATCTGGATGAAGTCGTCATAGGGACCGGCGCCGATGTCGCGGCCGCGCGCGGACACGATGCCGGCCGTCACGGTGCCGCCGAGACCGAACGGGTTGCCGACCGCGATCACCCAGTCACCGATGCGCGGCGCCTTCTCGGAGAACCGCACGAACGGGAAGTCGCCGCGGCCGTCGACCTTGATCAGCGCCACGTCGGTGCGGGAATCAGTCCCGATCACCTTGGCGGAGTAGCTCTTGCCGTCGTCGGCGATCACCTCGACCGTGTCGGCCTTGTCGACGACGTGGTTGTTGGTCACCGCATAGCCGTCGGCCGAAATGAAGAAGCCGGAGCCCTGGCCGGTCACCATGTTGCGCCCACGCGGCACCTGCGGCATCTGGCGCTGGTCGTTCGGCAGGGCGCCGCCGTCGGGCTGACCGAAGCGGCGGAAGAAGCGATCCATCGGCGAGCCCTGCGGAAGCTGCTGACGGCCTCCTTCGAAGTTCATCATCCGGGCGCCGGCGTCGACCTTGACGCGGACCGAGATGACGGCGGGCTTCACGTTTTCGACGATGTCGGCAAAGCCGACCGGGCGCTGGGCGTTCTGCGCATAGGCATAGGTGCTCAGCGGCGCGAGGTTGGACTTCGGCAGGAACCCGGGCGCCGTCACGAGCACGGCCGCGCCCAGCCCGGCGACGCCAGCCAGCAGCGCCAGGCGCCGCATCGAGAAGAACCGGGGTTTCTGAGCGGAACGATCGCTCGAGTTCATAAGGATACTCCGTATTGGTCTTGTGTTGATGATCGACGTTGATGGATGCGCGTAGGCACCCTTTGAAAGGGAAGATGGGGAGCCCATCCTTACCGCGTACTGTCGGCGAGATTAAAGTTTCGTAAGGTGCCGCGACGTTGAATTAATAAGTGCAAAATCAGCAGTTTAGGCGGCGGCGCCGGTCCCCGGTGAGTGCTCGCCGGACTTCACGAGCTGCGCCAGGCGCATCTCCTCGGCGGCCGTGAGCGTGCCGCCCTGCGGCCGCGCCGCGTCGGTCAGGCCGCGGCGGCCGCGGCGGCGGGCCACGAACAGCAGCGCAATGGCTCCGCCGATGAGCAGCGTCGGGGGTCCAAGCCACAACAGCGCCGTGTGCAGGCTCAGCCGCGGCTTGAGCAGGACGAACTCCCCATAGCGCGCGACCAGGAAATCAACCACCTGGCTGTCGCTGTCGCCTTCCTTCAGGCGTTCACGCACCAGGATGCGCAGATCGCGCGCGAGCGGCGCGTCCGAATCGTCGATCGACTGGTTCTGGCAGACCATGCAGCGCAGCTCTTTGGAGAGCCCGCGCGCGCGCGCCTCGAGCGAGGGATCGTTGAGGATCTCGTCGGGCTGCACCGCGAACGCTTGCGGCACCGCCAGAAGCGTCAGCGCGATCAGGATCACGTGCAAGCGACGCATGGTCTACTCCGCCGGCTGCATCGCGGCCTTCGGCTTCGCCGGTTTCGGCGCGCCCACGCGCAGCCGCCGGTCCGAAAGCGAGAGCCCCCCACCGATCACCATCACCACGCAGCCGAGCCAGATCAGCAGCACCAGCGGCTTGTGATAGAGCCGCACGGCTATCGATCCGTCCGGATTGGGCTCGCCGAGCGAGAGATAGAGCTGGCCGAGCCCACGCGTCATCAGGGCCGACTCGGTCGTGCCGGTGCCGCGCGAGGGGAAACTCTTCTTCGAGGGCTCCATCTCGCCGATGGGCTCGCCGTTGCGACTGACCGTGAAGTGGGCGGCGAGCTCGCGATAGTTCGGGCCCTGGCGCTGGGTGAGGCCGTCGAAGTGGAAATCGTAGCGGCGGATCGAGATGGACTGCCCGGGCTTCATCTCGGCGATCTTCTCGCTGCCGAGCTGGGTCTCGCCGACGATGCCGAGGAGCACGACGCCGAGGCCCATATGCGCGAAGGCCGTGCCCCAGGCCGAGCGCGGCAGGCCGATCGCGCGCGCGAGCGCGGTGCGCGCCGGCACCTTGAGGAGGCCGGTGCGTTCCACCAGGTCGGTCAAGGCGCCGGCGATGACATAGAGCGCAAGCCCGACCGCGAACGGCACCAGGATCGGTCCGCCGCCTTCGGCCGCAAACGTCACCGCCATGCCGATGACCGCGACCGCGGCGGCGCCGACGAGACGCTGGGCGACGCCCAGAATGTCGCCGCGCTTCCACGCCATCAGCGGGCCGAAAGGCACCGCCAGGAGCAGCGGCGCGAACAGCGGCCCGAACGTCATGTTGAAGAACGGCGCGCCGACGGAAATCTTCTCGCCGGTGATCGCCTCGAGCGCCAGCGGATAGAGCGTGCCGACGAAGATGGTGGCGCAGGCCGTCACCAGGAACAGGTTGTTGAGGACGAGCGCGCCTTCCCGGGAAATCGGCGCAAAAAGCCCGCCCTGCTTGAGCAGCGGCGCGCGCAAGGCGAACAGGGCCAGCCCGCCGCCGATGAACATCACCAGGATCAGCAGGATGAACACGCCGCGCGTCGGATCCGACGCGAAGGTATGCACCGAGGTGAGCACCCCCGAGCGCACCAGGAAGGTGCCGATCAGCGAGAGCGAGAAGGCCAGGATGGCGAGCAGGAGGGTCCAGATCTTGAGCGCGTTGCGCTTCTCCATGACCACGGCGGAGTGCAGCAGCGCGGTGCCCGCGATCCACGGCATCAGCGACGCGTTCTCGACCGGGTCCCAGAACCACCAGCCGCCCCAGCCGAGCGTGTAATAGGCCCAGTAGGAGCCCATCGCGATCCCGAGCGTGAGGAACATCCAGGCGAGCAGCGTCCATGGCCGCACCCAGCGCGCCCAGGCGGCGTCGATGCGGCCGTCGATCAGGGCTGCGATCGCGAAGGAGAACGAGATCGAGAAGCCGACATAGCCGAAATAGAGCAGCGGCGGGTGGATCGCGAGACCGGGGTCCTGCAGGATCGGGTTGAGGTCACGGCCCTCGAGCGGCACCTCGGCGAGACGCAGGAACGGGTTCGACGTCACCAGGATGAAGAGATAGAACGCCGCCGCGATCCAGGACTGCACCGCCAGCACATTCGCCTTGAGGCGGTCGGGCAGATTGGCGCCGAAGATCGCGACCAGCGCGCCGAATACGCTGAGGATCAGGACCCACAGCAGCATCGAGCCTTCGTGGTTACCCCAGACGCCGGTGATCTTGTAGACGAGCGGCTTGGCCGAATGCGAATTCTCGAACACGTTGAGCACGGAGAAATCCGAGCGCAGATAGCAGGCGACCAGCGCGCCGAAGGCGATCGCCACGAACAGGAATTGTGCGACCGCCGTGGTCCCGGCGACGCTCATCAGCACGGGATCGTTACGGCGCGCGCCATAAACCGGCACGGTCGACTGCACGAGCGCGAGCCCGAGCGCGAGCACCAGCGCGTAATGGCCGAGTTCGGGGATCATGCGCGCGCCTTTCGATCGGCCTCATGCCGAGGATGAGGGCGGAAGCAAGGGCTCGGGTGCCGATCAGTCACTGCGCCCTCCCCTGCGGAGCCGATCCGACCTTCTTCTGGTCGTCCTTCCAGAGGCCCTGTTTCTTGAGGGCGTCGGCGACCTCCTTGGGCATGTAGGTCTCGTCGTGCTTGGCCAGCACGTTGTCGGCCTTGAACGTGCCGGTCGGCTCGAGCGCCCCTTCCGTCACGATGCCCTGGCCCTCGCGGAACAGATCGGGCAGCAGCCCCTGATAGGCGACCGCGATGGTGCTCTTGCCGTCGGTGACGTCGAAGCGGACATTGAGACTTTCGCCGCGCATGACGCTGCCCTCCTTCACCAGCCCGCCCAGGCGGATCCTGGTGCCGGGCGCGATGCGCTTTTCCACGATGTCGGTCGGCGAATTGAAGAACACGATCGAGTCCCGCATCGCACTCAGCACCAGGGCGACCGCGACGCCGAGCACGGCGACCGCAGAGCCGACCAGAACGAGGCGCCGTTGCTTGCGGGTCATCATGCTGTCCTTGACGCCTGTTGCTGCACCTGACGCCGGTTCGGCGCGTCAGCCTTCGAGACCGAGACCTTTGACCAGGACCTCGATCCGGTTGAGCTTGTCCGGTTCGGCCGCGAGCGCGCGCCGCGCCTCGCCGGCGGCGGCCAGCGCCTTTTCGCGCTCGCCCAGCACCATATAGGAGCGAACGAGCCGCAGCCATCCCTCGACGTCGGAGCTGTCCTGAGCGAGGCGCTCCGCCAGCCGCGCCACCATGCCGCGCACCATGGAGATGCGCTGCTCGCCGCTGAGATCGGAGGCGGCGGCCATCTGTTCGTCGGTCGGGCCGTTGCCGGCCGTTGCGCTGGCGCCTTCGACGCGCGCCAGTTCCTCGCGGATGTAGTCGGCCCAGGCCGCGTCGGCCGGCGCACGCGCCAGCATGGCGCGCCACATCGCGGCGGCTTCGGTGGGCCGGCCGGCGCGTTCCGCGGCGACGCCGAGGAAGTAGCGCGCCTTGACGTTCTCGCCATCGAACGCGACGGCGCGTTCGAACAGTGCCTTCGCCTCCGCCGAGATGTTTCCGTCGGCGCCGAGCGCGAGCGCCTCGCCCAGTGCGGTCAGCCGCTCGGAGGTCTCGCCGAGCGCGAGCGCCTTGCGCCGGGCCTTGATCGCCTCGTCGAAGCGGCCGAGCCGCAGATAGATCGGGGCGATCACCTCCCAGCCACGGGCGTCGTTCGGATTGCTGGCGAGGTGCGTTTCAACCTGTGCAACCAGGGTGTCGATCGACTGGCCCGGAGCGCGCGCCGAAAGCGGCTGATCCGGCAGCCAGGGAGAGCCGAGCGCGAGATAGAGAGCGCCGGTGCCAAGCGACAGCACCGCCAGCGCCGCGACCGCAACCGCCCGGCGCGGGCTCGCCTTGGCGGGCGCCGCGCGCGACGCGGTCTCCGCATCGGCCGCCGCGATGAGCCGCCGGGAGACCTCGACCTGGGCCGCGTCTGCCTCCGCTTCGCCGATGCGTTGCGCCGCCCGGTCACGGCGGATTTCGTCGAGCTGGTCGCGATAGACCGCGAGATCGTTGCCGGACCGGTGCATCCGGCCGGCCCGCGCTAGCGGCCAGAGCACGGCGACCATCGCCGCCGCCGTCATCAGGGCGAGCACGAACCACAACATCATGGTGTCAATGTCATCGGCAATCCGGCATTCCGGTGGCGGCGCCGGCCCCCTACCGAAAATTAACCTCGCGATCCGAGGCCCCGGGGTTACATCACGCCCGCCAACCCGCCGCAACAGGGGATCGCGGCGTTGCGACATCCGGAAGCGGGCGTCCCGCTGCCCCCGGGGGCGATGAACGCAAATGAAATCAGGCCTTTGCGGCCGCCTTGCGCTCGCTATTGATGGCCACTTCGGCGGCCTTGGCGAGCAGCGAGGCATATTCCTTCCCGAATACCTTGCCGCAGAAGCGCACCGCCGCCTCGACCTGCGACTGCCGGAACCGGCGATCCGCCTCCCCGGCATGGCGCAGCCCGTCGAGCAGCGGCTGCTTCCCGGTGTCGAGATATTGCTGAAGGTCGTGGTAGGTCCGCAGCATGACCTCGTTGATCGCGAGCTCGCTGGCGTAGTTTCGGCAGGCGCCGGCCAGTTCGATCATGGCCTCGGTTTCGGCGACCTCGTCCGGGTCGAGCGTGGAGCCGCGCAGAATCTCGCTCGAGGGACGCGGCCGCAGCAGGCGCCGGACCCGGGCGGGCAACGGCTCGATCTCGGCTTTCAGCACGGTCGCGATTTCGCTTCGGATCGCCGCGAGCTGGTGGGCCCAGTTTGCGTTGCCCGCGAGGTCGAGCTCGGTGCGCAGGCCGCGCGCGGCGTCGTGGATGGCTTTGAGGAGCGCCGCCGCCGCGGCGGCGGCGCCGCGCTTGAGAGCGGCTTTGAGCGCGCCGACCATCCGTTCGGTCTCGAACAGCGTCATCGTGACCGCGACCGCATAGGGCGTGGCGGCGATGCGCGCGGCATCGTCGCTCTCGGCGGCCTTGATCGCGAGCCGGACCAATTGCCAGGGCGCGGCGAGGCGGCCCATCACCAGGACCAGGATATAGGGCAGGAGGTCGCGGTTCGCGGCGAGCGGGGAATCGAGCAGCGCCTTGACGTTCTCGAGCGGGAGGTCGGCGAAATTGCGGACATCGATCGGCAGGCGGTCGGCGATCAGCGCCAGCGCGTCACGCGACGACAGGATCCTCAGCAGGTCATGCACGTCGTCGAGCGCCTTGGGCGTGCCGATCTGGCCGGCCAGACGGCGCCGCGCCTTGTCGTCGGTCTTGACCGCGGCGAGCGCCGCCTGCAGACGCGCGACCACCTGATCCTGAAAGCTTTGGGTCTCCTGCTCGCCCGTCGCGCCGCCGTCGGAAGCGAGCGCGTGGCCGATGGCCTCGGAATAGGTCTTGGCTTCGTCCGGCGCGAGATCGCGGACGATCCATGCCCACAAGGGTTCGAGCGCCGCGCGCGCGATGCGGGCCTGTTGCTTGTGCGCGGGATCATCGTCGACCAGGAAAGGCTCGATCGGGCGGAAGAACAACTCCGCCGGATTGCCGAAGCGCGGCGCCGGCTCACCCGGGTCGCGCACCAGCCTGCGCACCTCCTGCAGCAGGGCGTCCCCGCCGGGGATGTCCTCGCCGCGCGACGCCGCGCGTTCGAGCTCTGCGATCAGCAGAGCCCGCGCCCCCTTGGGGAGCTCTCGGAGATATTCCCGCAGTCGTTCCACGGGCAGCCCGTCCGCTGCCATCAACCCACCGAAAGTTCAAAGGCCCGCAGCTCTTTGATACCTTCGGCGCCTTAAGAACTCGTTATTTCAAGGGGATGGCCCTACCAAGGGCGGGTCGATCAAGCGACCGCCGTCCAGCTCCCGTCCGGATTGCGGCAGGCGGTGCCGCGCGCAACCTGCGGCCTGCCGTCGATATAGATGGTGTGGGTATATTGCCGGCACGTCACCGCGCTGCGTTGATAGGCGGGACCGGGCACCACGGTGCCGTAGCGTCCGCTGTCGGGATTGCGCCAGGACACCGGCGAGCCGGAGGCGCCGCCTTCAAGCGCCTGCATCTGCGCCTCATAGGCGCGCGCCCGATCGGCATCGTCGAGCGCGGCTCCAATCTGGTTTCCGATCAGGCCGCCGATGGCGGCGCCTGCCACGGTGCTGGCGACGCGACCGCCGCCGCGTCCGAACTGCGATCCGACCACGGCGCCGGTGACGGCGCCAAGCAGGGTGCCGGTATTCTCATTCGGTCCGGCGCCGGTCTGCGGATTGCCGGCGCAGGCGCCAAGCGACGATGCGGCGAAAGCAACAACGGTGACACGCACGAACTTCATCTCAGCCCCTCATCCCCCGATCAACGCCGCGGCGTAAATGCCATGCGGCGGCGGGGGCACCTTAAGGCGAAGAAATGGGGCGAAACTCTGTTCTGCGCCGGCGGCGCCGCCCCGACGGCAACAGTCCGGCGCCGGCGGCCGGTCAAGCCGCGGCGGCAGCGCTTCGGGCTTGATGTTGCTACGGCAATGCCGTACGCCGAGGCCATGCACGCGGTCGTGGAAACGGCGCGGTTTCTTGCTTCTGCCGAGCGCGAAGGCATCAACGAGGACGAGCGGGCGTCGATGGTCGCATTCTTGGCAGAACATCCGGCGGCCGGAAATATCATTCCTGCGACCGGCGGCGCGCGCAAGGTCCGGGTTGCAGGGCGCGGCAAGGGCAAAAGCGGCGGCTACCGGGTCATCACGTTTTATGTCCGAGAGGATTTGCCGGTTTTCCTGATCGACGTTTACGGCAAGGGTACCAGGTCCGACATCTCGATGGCGGAGAGGCACGCCATCAGGAAATGGGCCGCCACGCTGGAATACTGGAGAAAAAAGTGAAGAAGAAAACGGCGGTAGAGAGCTTGGGAGCACGCATGATCGAAGGAATGGAGCAGGCCGTCGCCATCATGCGCGGCGAAGCCGATCCATCGAACTACCGCGTCCACATCCCTGCGGAAATCGACACCCGCGCCATCCGCGATAAGCTCAAGCTCACGCAAAAGCTGTTCGCCGAGCGCTACCAGATCCCGCTGGCGACGCTGCGCGACTGGGAGCAGGGACGGCGCGTTCCCGACGCGCCAGCGCGTGCGCTCATCAAGGCTATTCGCGAAGAGCCCGCCGCGGTGCGGCGCGCGCTTGCACGTTCGGCGGCGTGACTGCGCGCCAGCGCGCGCTTTCGTCACGCCCCCGGCAGCACCAGCTCCGCGCGCAGCCCCCCGATCGGCGCGGTGCCGAGCGTGAGCCCGCCGCCGTAGAGCGCCGCGAGTTCGAGCACGATCGACAAGCCGAGGCCGGAGCCGGGCTTGCTCTCGTCGAGCCGGCGTCCGCGCCGCGCCACCTGCTCGCGCTGCTGCGGCGACAATCCCGGGCCGTCGTCGTCGACCACGATGCGCACCACGCGGCGGCTGCTGCCGTCGGTGCGTTCGGCAACCGCCTCGACCGCGACCCGCGACTGCGCCCATTTGCAGGCATTGTCGACCAGGTTGCCGATCATCTCTTCGAGGTCCTGCCGCTCGCCGCGAAAGCGCGCATCCTCGGGCGCGTCGAGCTCGATGGTGATGCCGCGCGCGTGGTGGATCTTCTCCATGGTGCGCGCGAGCGCGACCACCGCCGGCCGCACGTCGGTGACCGTGCCGATGACGGCGACGCGGGCGGCGAGCCGCGCGCGTTCGAGATGGCGCGTGACCTGGTCGCGCATGATGTCGGTCTGCTCGCGCACCTTCACGGCGAACGGGTCCTCGGGATGGGTCTCGGCCTCGTTCATCATCACCGACAGCGGCGTCTTGAGCGCGTGCGCGAGATTGCCCACATGCGTGCGCGCGCGCATGACGATCTCGCGGTTGGCGTCGATGAGCGCGTTGGTCTCGCGCGCCAGCGGGGCGACCTCGACCGGGAAGTTGCCTTCGAGCCGCTCCGCCGAGCCCGAGCGGATCGCCGCCAGCCCTTGAGAGATGCGGTTGAGCGGGGCGAGACCGAACCGGACCTGGAAGGTCGTGATCAGTAGCAGCACGCCGGCGAGCACCCCGAAGGTGACGAACAGCGCGCGGTCGAAGCCGCGGGTCTCGTCGTCGATCTCCGACGCGTCGCCGGCGACCGCGACCAGGAAGCGCCCTTCGTCGCCGAGATCGATGGTGCGTTCGACCAGCCGCAGCTGCTGATCTTCCGGCCCCTGAGCGTAGCCCTGGCGGGCGCCACCCGGGCTCGCCGAGACGCCGAGGTCCTCGAGATGCGGCAGCGTCGAATCCCAGAGCGAGCGCGAGGAGCGCACCTCCGGCCGGGCGGTGTCGAGCCGTATCACCTGCCAGTACCAGCCCGACAGCGGCAGTTCGAACAGCGGTTCGCCGAGCGACTGCGGGAAGCGGTCGCTGGCCTCGTCCGGGGTGGCCACATCGGCGACCAGGGTGCGCAGGTAGACGCCGAGGCGGCGGTCGAAGGCGCGCTCGACCGCGCCGCGATAGAGCGAGGACAGCGCGATGCCGGTGATGACCAGGATCACGACCGTCCAGGTCGCGGCCGAGAAGAACAGCCGCAGCGCCAGCGAGTTAGCGTGCATCGGGCTGGGTCAGGAGATAGCCCAGGCCGCGCACGGTCTGGATCACGTCGACGCCGAGCTTCTTGCGGATGCGGCCAACGAACACCTCGATGGTATTCGAATCGCGGTCGAAATCCTGGTCGTAGAGATGCTCGACCAGCTCCGTGCGCGAGACCACGCGGCCGGCGTGATGCATCAGATAGGCGAGCAGCCGGTATTCGTGCGAGGTCAGCCGAACCGGGTTGCCGTCGACGGTGACGCGGCCGGTGCGGGTGTCAAGGCGCACCGGCCCGCAATTGAGCTCGCTCTTGGCGTGGCCGGCCGAGCGGCGCAGCAGCGCGCGGATGCGCGCCAGCACCTCTTCGAGATGGAACGGCTTGGCCACATAGTCGTCGGCGCCGGCGTCGAAACCCTGCACCTTGTCGCTCCAGCGGTCGCGCGCGGTGAGGATGAGCACCGGCATGGCGCGGCCGGCGCGCCGCCAAGCTTCCAGCACCGAGATGCCGTCCATCTTGGGCAGCCCGATGTCGAGGATGACCGCGTCATAGGGCTCGCTCTCGCCCAGGAAGTGGCCTTCCTCGCCGTCGAAAGCGCGATCGACCACGTAGCCCGCGTCGGTCAGCGCGGTCGTGAGCTGCCGGTTGAGGTCGGGATCGTCCTCGATGACGAGGAGACGCAACGGGTATCCTCCTGCTCAGAGGCCGCCGATGACGGTTCCGTTGGTCGCGTCGACGGTCACGCGACGCACTTTGCCATCGCGCGGGAGCACTGTCAGCAGGTAGATCAGGCGCTCGTTGTCGTGGCAAAGCCGCGCCCGGACGAGCTCGCCGCCCATCCGCAGGCGCAACATGCGCCGCGCCGCCGCCAGCGGGATGGCGTGGCCCTCGGCGATGGCGGCGCGCTGCTCGGCCCGGGTTAGGCAGCGCGGGCGCTCCTCGGCAACGGCGGGCGCAGGCGTCAGCAGCGCCAAAAGCAGCGCGAACGCGGGGCCATGCCGGAGCGCGAACCTGACTGCGGACATGGTCCAGGCGTAAGCGCCGGCTGGTGAACCGCGGATGAACGAAGGCGAATCCGGGCGTGCGCCGGTGAACGATCACCGCCTCGTGACAGGCGGCAGGGGATTGTTGATCGGAGGGAGATCGACGGGGACGTTCAGGCCGGGGACGGTGCGCGACGCGGCGCCATAAACGCAAAAAACCGGGCTGACCCGAAGGTCAGCCCGGCTCAAAATCGGCAATCGCAAAGAATTCGGTGTCGGTCGCTAGTTCGTTTCGCGATTACGCTCGGCGCGAAGGATGGATTGTGCTTGAGCGATTCGGTTAGGATCCGGGAAAAGCCGTCCGCGGAAGATCTCCATCGCCGACCCACACGATGCCTGTGGGCAGCGCTCCGTTCGCCTCGATGAATTCCCTGACTGCGGTCCACGCCGATTCGAAAGGGATGAACAACCCAATGGGCATGCGATCCCCATGAACGGTCGTAACCCATTCATTCAATCGCGTCAGGTCGCCCTTCGAATAGGAGGTCTGCTTCAGTCCGCCACCCCATTTTGATGACAGAGCAGCACGCCAAGTTTGGGATTGCCCAATATCGTTAGATTGATGTCGATGCGCCCGTTGTTTGGTTGCATGAGTTCGGTTCCATCGACACCCTGCGCAGTCAGGCCCCAACTGTCGTTTCCTTCCTCAAAGAACTGGCGTCGGCCCGCAGATGTGAGGAAATATCTTTCCAGCCATTTGAGCTCGGGCCATCCGGCACCCCAGTACGAATCGAAATACGCGCGCTTTTGCATGACCGCTCTTCTTAATTGATCCACCGAATGCAAGCCACCGTCAGCAGCGCGCCGAGCACGTTGCTATCAAGTCTCGACAGCTCATTTCCTCCTCCCCAACGCCTTCAGCACCTGCTCCACGATCCCCGGCACGCCCTCGCCCGCTTCGGCCAGCTTCTCGCGCGTGCGCCCCGACACATAGACGCCGAGCACACCGAAGCGCGCGGCGAAATACGTCATCAGCAGCCCGGACAGGTTGGCGAAGCCGTTGATGCCGGCATCGTGCCCGGTCCACAGCGCATGCAGCATCGTCGTCGTGATGGCCGGGCATTCGACCAGCGACAGTTCGAGCGCATAGAGCGGCCGCCACCAGCGCTGCAGCGGATCGCCGCTGGCGATCTCGGCGCGTTGCGTCTGCCCGACCTGCTCGACCTGCGACTTGCCGATCTGGGCGAGCGCGGTCGCCCATTCGGCCTCGGCCTTGACGGCGGCGGCCTGCGCGATCGACGGGTCGGCGGTGGCGATGGCGTCGCGCACGGCCGCCGGCGTCGCGTCGTTGGCGCCGAGCGCGGCGGCCAGAATCTTGCCGGCCACCGCCCCGAACGGCCCGCCGAGCGCTTCCCCGATCATCGGCGCGCCGAGCCCGATCACGGTCTTGACGAGATCGCTCCAGTCCATGACACCCTCCTCAATGCTCGCCGCGGCCGAGCGCGTCGCGCACTTTGGCCTCGAGCTCGGCGGCGCGCGTCTTGATCCAGAGCAGTTCCTGCTCGACGCCGACGATGAAGGTGCGCACCCGCGTCCAGCTATGGATCGCGAGCACGTAGCCGGCGGCGGCGCCGACGGCGAAGATCAACAGGTCGGTCATTCTGGTCTCCATGGCGCCTTGCTGGGCGCGTCCTGCTGCCGCCTCTGCCACCAGCGCCAGAAGAACCAGGCGCCGACCGCGACCGCGATCGTGGCGACGAGGACGACAATGATGATGGCGGGATCGTTGGATTGGGCGGCTGCCGTACCGCCGGCCGCAACCGCCCCTCCGGCGGTGGTCGTTCGCGCGCCGGTGTTGAGCGGGACGGCGCCTTTGCCCGGAGCGGGAGCTGGATCGCTTGTCTCTGCGCGCGTGCCGGCCATCGCCAGCGCCGCCGCCCTGACCTCGCGCATGCGCCGGCCCCAGCCCTTGCCGAACACCGGCCAGGTCTTGAGCCCTTGCAGGAAGCGCAGGCGCTCGTCGCAGATCGCCGCGATCAGCGTCGCGGCACTGCGCTGCCCGACCGCGCGCAGCACCTCCGCGGTGACCACGCCGGTCTCGTCGGAGAGCGCCATCAGCCGCCGCAGCACCTTGCCGGCGCGCCCGATCCCGGAATTCACCCCGTAATCGAAGACGCAATAGTCGAGCCCCGCCGGCAGCGCGTCGCAGCGCATCGCGTCCCAATATTTGCGGCGATAGATCGCCTTCGCCTCCGCGACCGTCATGCCGCGCACGTCGGCCGCGCTCGCGTCCGGCTTCACGTATCGGCGATAGTCATGGAGCGTGATGCCGAAATTGGTCGGCCCGCCGGGATCGCTCGGGTGATTGCTGTAGCCGCCCTCGTGCGCGAGCACGCGCCGGAGCGCCTCGTCATAGGACGATGCCGCCATATCAGACCTCTTGTGTGATCGTTGGGGAATGCCGCTCACGCCGCCGACGCCAGCGGGTCGCCGTCGTCATCGACCTCGATCGCGCCGATCGCCGGCAGCGAAACATCCTGCGGCCAGTAATAGCCGACGAGCCCCATGCCGACGCCGTGCTTGGGATAGAAGGCGCGGCGCACCGCGTCGCTCTCGTTGCCGCCTTCGACCAGCACCTTGTCGGCGGTCTCGCCGCGGTAGAAGCCGGTATGTCCGAGCCCGCCCGCGCGCGAGCCGCGCCAGAACGAGCAGACCGCGCCCAGCGCGGGTCCCGGCAGCCGGACGAAATAGGGATCGCGCTCGACCGAGCGCGCCATCCAGTCCGCGCGGTAGGGCAGGCCCGCGAGCTTGAACATCGCGCAGACGTAGATGCGGCACCACGGCACGCTGCCGTCGTCGCCCTCGAGCCTGCAGCCGGCGATCCGCCGGTACTCGATGACGCGCGGCGACGACCGCGGCCCGGGCGTTTCCTGGACGCCCAGTTCGCGGGCGGAGAACGACAGCCAGCGCGCGGCGCCGGCCAGCGGCTTCGGCGGCGGCGCGGACGACGGCGGCAAAGGCGCCGGCTTGCGCCACACGGTCGCAAGAATGCGGGCCAGCAGCCCGGCCAGTGTCTGCAGCATCGGCATGCCCCAATAAAAAAGCCGCCTCGCGGCGGCGTTCATCGAGTCGGATCGGAGGAAGGTCTGGCGGTCAGCCGGCCTGCGCCGGCTCGGACGCCGGCGCGAGGACTCCTGCATCGGCCGCATGTTTGGACGGAAAACCGGATTCCGCTTTTCCGGAAAATGCTCCAGCTTGCGCCGCGGGTTGCGCCGGCGGCTCCGCTGCGAGCACCGCCTTGAGCTTGCGGAGCTCGAGTGAGAGCGAGACGTTCTGAATCACCAGGTCGCCGATCGCGGCGCGGATTTCCTTGTTGAGCTGCTCGTCCATCTCCCGCTCCATCATGATTCAATGCTCACGCGTGGGTCGCACCCTTCCAGGCGCCGTTGTAGACGTAGAGCTTGTTGTTGGTGGTGTCGTAGACGATGGGCACACGTCCCGAGTAGGCCGTGGGCGTGCCGGTCGGCGTCCCGGCGCAGGTCGGAATGTAGATGAAGCCGTCCGTCGCACCGGTCGCCAGCGCGGCCGTGCCGATCGTGACATTGCCCAGGCTGTCCAGTCGCAGTCGCTCGGTGACCGCGCCCGCCCCCGTGGCGGTGGTGTTGAACAGCATCCGGCACGGCATGCTGCCGGTGCCGGGCGTGGCGTCGACATCGACGCGGATGGAGGCGCCCAGAATGAAGCCGGTCCCGTCGCTGCCGTAATACTGGTTGTTGGCGAGCGTATCCCCGCTCTGAACGACGGTATGAACGCCGATGCCGCCACGGCTCTTGGTCTGGATGAATTGCGTGGGGGTGGCGTCGTTCGACCACCGTCCCTGCCAGATCTGGGTCACGCCGGTGCCATGCAACTGGATGGCGGGAGTGTTGGCGCCGACCGCGATCGCCGCGGTATGCCCTTTGACGACCTGCCCGCCGCTGACGACGCGGAATCCTTCCGTCGCGCCGTTGTTGCCGACCAGGGCGACGATCGCGTCGGAGGTGCCGGTGCCGGTGGTGGACTGCAGCGTCAGCGTCGAGCTTGCGGCCGAGCCGCCGGACACTATTCCGGTCACCCCGAGCCCGATGGTCGAAACATCGAGCACCTTCGCGCCGTTCACGGAAACGCCGATATTATTGGCGCCGATGCGATAGAAGCCGGTGTCGGCATCGCCGTTGAAGGTGATCGCGGGCGCGGCGGCCGACCCGACCGAGAACCTGGCCTGCGCGGTCGTCTTGTCGATGACGATGGCTTCGGCGAACGTCGTCCCGTCGGGCGAGACCTTGAAGTGGAAGTCGTCGTCGCCGGTCAGCCCGATCTCGGCGCGGCCGGAAAAGTTGTTCTGCATCAGCAGCGAGAGCGTCTTCGCGGCGCTCTCCTTGCTCATCTTGGCGCGCAGGTTGCCGTCGCCGCCTTCGGCCACCGTCTTCGCCGTCCACAGCGCATTGTTGAGCTTGGCGCTGAATGGATTGGTGGCGTCCGCCGTGGTGCCGATGCCGAGCAGCGCCAGGTTCTGCAGCACCGTCACCATCGACAATGCATCGACCCAGGCGGTGGCGGACCAGGACAGGATGCGGCCCTCGTCGACCACGTAGACGAGCCAGCCCAGGCGCGGCGCGTAGAAGCGCCAGGCGCCGTCCTGCCAGGCCGCGATGGCGAGCGCGTGGCCGGCCCAGGCGCCGGTCGGGCTCGCCGCCACGATCCAGCGCTGGCCGTCGCTCGGCGAACCGGGCGGGCTCGCGAGATCGCGGTCGAGCACCGCCAGGTGCACGAGCGCGTCGAGGCCGCGGATCGCGCTGTTGTGCACGACCTCGCGTTGCGCTTCGCTGATGTCGATATAGGGAAGCGTGAGATTGGGTGTGACGAGCATGGCGCCTCAGGGCGTGAGCGTTGCGGACGCCGCGAAACCGCGGCCGACGGTTGCGGAGAGCTGATAGACGCGGATCGAGAGCGTGGGCTGCAGCGCGCCGAAGTCGGCGATTTCATCGCTCGCGGCGTAAGCGACGTTCGACTGCGTGGTTGGCAGCGTGCGCACGACGGTCGAGCCGGAGAGGATGTCGACCTGGTAGCTTTCGTTGTCCTCGTCGAGAGCGACCGGGATGTCCCAGCTCGCCGGCATGGGGCCGCGCTTTCGCCGAATCCACGACAACATCACCAGGCCGGTGAGGCGCTGCGCGGCGAGGTGCACCGGCGCCAGCGGCTTGAGCGCCGTCGTCGGCACGCTCGCCGTGAGTGCGACCGCCGCCGGATCGCCGTGATCGCGGTCGGCCGCGACGACGCGAAGCTGCATCGTGCGGCCGAGCATGTCGATGCCGCGCGCCAGCGTGACGGCATGCTGATCGAGGAGCACGAACGGCGCGCCCGCGGGCAACGGGTCGGCCATGGCCCATTCGCTGCCCATCTGTCCGCGCAGGAAGTTCGACAGCCTATAGGTGCGCTCGCCGGTCAACTCCGCGCTGCTGAACTGCAGGACCTCCCAGGCGCCGTCGGGGCGCTGCACGGCGCCGACATTGGCGCCGTTGAGCACGCCCGATTCCGGCACCGCGGCGAGCGCGCCGCCGGCGCTGCCGGAGAGCCGCACGCGCACCTGGCTGGCACAGTCCCAACGGCTGGTCGGGCCGGCGGCGAAATCGTCGAGCGTCACGCCCATGATCGAGGGCGCGAGCGCCAGCGCGAGGCGTTCGTAGGACAGGCCGTCGAACGAGCGCCAGATCGCCACCGGTCCGGGCCACGGATCGGCGAACACCGCAAGCCGCAACAGGATCGGCGGCTGGTCGGCGGTCAGCGTCGGCAGGTCGAGGATGAGCGCCTCGACCGGACCGACCGCCACCGGGCGCGGCGGCGAGATGCGGCGCGGCGGCGCGAGCGGAATATCGAACACGCCGGGATCGATCGACTGGCCTTTCACGGCCCGCAATTGCGCGTCGAGGATGCCGCGGATTTCGATCAGCCGGCGGCGGCCGCCGACCGTCAGCCCGACCAGGTCGCCCGGCGTCAATGCCAGCGCGCTCACCGGCAGGGCGAAGTCCACGCCCTCGCGGCCCGCCCAGAGATCCTGCAGCCAGATTTCGGCGCGGCGCTCGGCGGCCGTGTCGGAGGTCACGACCGCAAGGTCGGCATGGCTGGCGCGCGCCGCGCCGCCGACGAGCCGGCGCGACGTGGCGGCGGCACGCCGGTATTCGGTGCCCGAGTCGGTGAAGCCGATGGAGACTTCGCGCGGAAGCTCGGTCTCCTGCGCGCGCACCAGCCGCGCCGGCGCCCGCTCCTGCGGCAGCACGAGATCGTCCTCGACCACCTCGGCGACCGTATCGCCGCCGCGCATGCGGAAGGCGAGCGTGCCGTCGAGCTCCGCCGCGTCGAACGCATAGGCGAGCGCGAGCGGCTCGATCGCCGCGCGCGGCGGCATCGGCCGATCGATGACGTAGCCGTCGACGCCCTCGCGCAGGCGCGAGGTGTCGTAGCCGACGATGCCGGCGTCGGTGAGGATGGCCCCGACCAGCGCATCGAGCGGCGCCGAGCCGAGCCGTCCGCCGAGCCAGTGGCCGGTCTCCCAGTTGCTGGCGTCGCCCCAGACGTCGGCCGCCGCCGGGAACGCCGGATAGGGCCGCGCATCCCAGCACCACAGGTGGATCGCCGATGCATCGATCATCCGCCCGCCATAGACCGACGACACCGGGTTGCTGGCGGTGGTCGCGCCGTGCGCGGGATCGAAGCTGCCGAGCACCGCTTCGAGATGGCGGCGCTGGATCAGGTCGTCGCGCCGTCCATTGGAGAAATACGGATAGCCGCCCTCGGACGATTTCGAATCGGGGAAGCTGCTCGGCTGGTTGGCGCCCTTGTCGACCGCCGGGCAGCCGGCCTCGATCAGCCAGATCGGCTTGCCCTGCGCCACCCAGCCGGTGCGCGCGCCGAGCTCCGCGCCGCTCACGCGCTCGCGATGCGGGTTCGACCACCAGTTCCAAAGGTCCTTGGCGCGGAAGACCCAGGACTTGCCGAGGCCGTCCGTGATGGCGCTGCGGGTCTGCGCCGCGCGCGTCGCATCGCCGGCATAATAGAAGTCGTAGGCCTCGCCGCGGCGCAGATTGCCCGCGAGATAGGCAAGCTCGTAGATCGAGCCGGCCAGCGCGCGGTCGAGATGGCCGGGGCTGTCGCGCCAGTCGGCGAGCGGGGCATAGTAATCGATGCCGACCACGTCGATCGACGATGACGCCCAGAGCGGGTCGAGCGGGAAACGCACCTCCTGCGCACCCGCGTCGACGACGTGCGCGCCGTATTCCGTCCAATCCGCGCCATAGGTCACGATCGTGCCGGAGCCGACGATCGCCTTCACGTCGGCGGCGAGTTGCGCAAGCCGCGTCACCGCCGGGTAGACGCCGGCGGCCGAGCGCAGGCGCGTGAGCCCCCGCAGCTCCGAGCCGATGACCAAGGCGTCGACCCCGCCCGCGCTCGCCGCCAGCGTCGCGTAATGCAGGACGAGGCGCCGAAAATTCCAGCCGGCGGGAGCGCCGATGCCGAAGAAGGCGTCGATCTGTGCCGCCGCCGCGCCGGTGCCGTCGGGCGAGCCCGGTTGTCCGGGCGCCGGGTTGCAGGTGATGCGCCCGCGCCAGGGAAAGGCCGCCTGCGACGCCGCGCCCGTATAGGGATCGGTGAGCGTGTTGCCGCTCGGAATGTCCATCATTACAAAGGGATGCAGGGTGATCTTGAGGTTCCGCGCCTTCAGTTCAGAAATCAGATGCAGAACGCTGTCGTCGGACGGCGTGCTGCCGTAGGCCGGCCGCCCGTCGATCTGCGAGACCAGATGGGCGCCCGCGCGGTTGAGTCCGGCGACCGACCAGGTCGCGGGATGCGTGGCCTTCATCGCCGACTCGACCCCCGGCGTGATCTGACAGGTGCCCGCCCGCAGGTCGGTCCCGAACCAGGCCAGCACGACCGCCACCCGCTCGAGGTTCGGACAGACCCCCTGCAGGTCGTCGAGCGACGCCTCGATGTCGGACGGCGCGTAGGTCACATGCCGGTTCTCCGGCGCAAACTGGCCGGGCCCGGCGACCCGCACGATGGTCGCCGGCTCGTAGCCGAACTCGGTCGCACCCGGCATCAGCTCGACCGCGCGCACCATCGGCTCGAGCCGTCCGATCGGCCGCACGATCTCGAACGAAAGCTGCGGGATGCGATTGCCGAAGCTCTCGAGCGGCAGGCGCTCGAACACCACATAGGCGAGCCCGCGATAGGCGGGCGCCTCGCCGGTCCCCTCCTTGGCCACGATCAGCGCATCGGCGGCCTGCGCCTCGCTGCCGGTATGGACGCGGATGGTGAGTCCCTGGGTATCGAGCGGCTTGCCGTCGGCCCAGATGCGCGCGACCCGTCCGATCGGCCCCTCGCACAGGCCGACCGCGAAATTGCCGAAATAGCTGTAGGTCGTCGTGGAAGCGCCGCTTCCGCCGCCGCCCTTGCCGCCCCTGTCGCTGCGCGTCGACACCACCTCTTCGAGCTGTGTCGCCCAGATCACCTGGCCGGCGAGCCGCGCCCGGCCGTAGACGCGCGGGATCGGCGCGCCTTCGGTCGAAGCCATGACGTCGAGGTCGGAGAGCCGCGGTCCTTCGTGGTGGCGCGTCGTCGTCGACCCGAACAGCGCCTGGTCGATGAGGTTGCCCGCAATCGCCCCCGCGAGGCGGCCGGCAAGCGCGCCGATCGGCCCGAACAGCGCGCTGCCGGCGGCGCCGCCGGCGACTGAGAGAAGGAGAGCGGCCATTGTCGTTTTGACTGTGCTGTTGAGAGAATTTTGACTGTGCTGTGGAGCGAGAGGGTGGCGAACGCGAAAGCGCGAGCCGGGTGAAGGGTCAGCCGGATGCCGTTGCGTTACTCGTCCGTCACTCCGGGAAACCGAAACGCAAAGGCCAGCCGCCGTCGCCACCACGGCGCGAGCGCGACCTCGGCGACGGCGGCGCCGTCATGGGCATGCACCATCAGGCCGGGCGCGGTGGCGATGGCGGCGTGCTTGGCGGCAAGTCCCGCGCGCCAGCGGAACAGCAGCACGTCGCCCGGCTGAAGGTGCGCCGGTAGGATCTCGACGAAATGCCGCCGCCCGGCTTCGGCGAGCGCATCGTGCCTGCCGGCTTCCGCCCAGTCCGGCGCATAGGCGGGCATCCGCTCCGGCTCGACGCCGATCAGCGCGCGCCAGACGCCGCGCACGAGGCCGAGGCAATCGCAGCCGACGCCCTTGAGCGAGGCCTGGTGGCGATAGGGCGTGCCGATCCAAGACCGCGCCTCGGTGACGATCGCCGCGCGCGCCAGCGCGCAAAGAGGAGATACTGTGTTCATGCGTTCCAAGGGCGCGCCTGTGCGCGGTTCTCCGTCCTAGCGATTGTCGATCCCGCCGGTGTGTCCCGGCTCGCCCGGCGAGGCGCGGCGCAGCAGGAAGTCATTGCCGGGGATGTGCGGAAAGCCGCGGAAGTTGACGCTGTTGTGGAAGCGGTCGCGACAGGTGGCGAAGCGCTTGTCGCAGCCCGCGGTGACCACGAACGTGTCCGCCGCGACGATCGGCTCGGGCATCTGCTGCCAGAGTTCGAGCGTGATGCCGCCGGCATCGACGCGGTGGCTCTTCACCTCGACCGCAAGCCCATCGTTCGCGCCGGAGGTGAACGTCAGCTTGCCGGCCGTGAACCAGCCGGCATCGAAACCATCCAAGCCGGATGCGCGCAGGATGCCGGCGCCGGCCAGCGACGCGACCGATCCGCTGCCGCGGAACGCAGCGTCCGTCAGGTCGATCGTGCAGCGCGCGTCGCCGAGATCGGCGGAGCAGGTGGCGGTATAGAGACGGCCGGAATTCTCGGCGAGCCGGTGCGTGAGCGAGCGCAGTTCCGCCGTGAAGGCCTGGCCCTCGCGGCGCACCTCGCCGAGCACGGCCTTGCCGAGCAGCACTTTGAGCGCGGGCTCGCTCCAGTCGACGACGTAGACCTCGATCGCGGCGGCGTCGTAGCGGCCGGCGGCGAGGTCGGCTTCGGTCAGCGACTCGTCGGCAAGCGCGCCGGAAATCTCCGATCCCTGCACGGCGAGCCCGAGCTCCGCCGTCGCCTCCGAACCCGAGAGACCGGTGGCGGCATGGCAGCTCACGCCCGCGACCACGAGATCCTCGTCGTGGTCGGTGAAGCCCTGCACGACGCCGTCGCGCCGCGTCACGATCCAGGCGCGGCACAAGGTCGTGACGCCGGAATCGAGCTTGGCCTGCAATGCGGATGGAACGGCGCGCATGGCGGGTCAGATTTCCGGCGGCAGGACGACGCAGAACAGCGTGCCCTTGGGGTAGTAGCCGTTCGGCTGCTGCGGGAAGCAGACATGGGCGCCGCCGTCGGGTGCCGCGACGGCGAGGATCGTTTCGGCCGGGACGCGCGTCCATTCGCCGTCGACCAGCACCTCGTAGGCGGCATCTCGCGTCCGCGACTGCGTCGGCGTGCAGTCGGCGAGGCTGCAGCAGCTCGTCCGCGTGTCCTTGCGCATGAGCCTGGAATAGAACTGCTCGTGCCAGTCCTCGTGGCCGGCACCGTGATGGCCACGATGGTCCTGCGCCGGCGCGCCCGCCGCGACGAGCACCAACGTTGCGACGATTGCGGCGCGCAGCGTCGCGCCCCGTGCTTCATTCGATATCATGATGATCCTCATAACGGCGGACGTCCGATCAGATCTTGAGCTCGACCAGCGGAATCTTGGGTATCGCCCCGGCTGCGAAGGCGGACAGGTCGACCTCGAGATAGTCGCTGTCGAAGCGCACCGGCACGTCGAACAAAAACCCGGCACGGATCGACTGTCCCGCCGCCGGAATATGGCCGGCGAGAAACGTGACCACGCCGGTGGTGAGATCGCAGGTGAAGGCGACGCCCGCGGTCACCTCGGTCCCGGCGACCGCCACGCGCACGCTGCCGGCGACCGGCTTGCCGATCGGCCGCTGGTAGGGCGCGTAGAGCGCGCCATAGATCTTCACCAGTTGGAACGCCGCGGTGGTGCCGTTGCCGGTGCCGATCACCTGGTCGAGCGGCGTCACCGCCATGGCCGGCGCGGCGGACGCATGGTCGAGCCGGTCGCGCCAGCGGAAGCCGTGCAGCCGCCCGCGCCGCTCCTCGAAGAAGGCGACGACCGTCGAGAGCGCATCGAGCGTCTTGACGCCGTAGCCCGCGTCGTAGCGCCGTCGCGAATGCGCCCAGCGCGCGTTGCGCTCTTCGCGGCCGGAGCCGACCGCGACGATCTCGGTCCGGCGCTCGGGTCCGCCCGCGCTCTTGAGCGCGATGTCGAGCGGGAACAGCACCTCGTGAAAGGCGATGGTCATGATGATTCCATCACAGGCTGCGCTGGCCGCGGGCGACCGCGCGCGCGATCTGGCCGGCGATGTAGGTTTCCGAGCGCCGGAAGCTTTCGGCATCCGCGGTCGCGATGTGGATCGTGACATTGGCCACCGGCGCACCACCATTGGCGGCGACGCCGAGCCGGCCGTCTGATCCGCGCGCCAGCGGCAGGATCGCTTCCGGTCCCGCCTCCCCGGCCAGGCCGACACCGCCCGGCGAGAGCGGGAAATAGGTCGGCGCGCCGAGAACGCCGCCGCCCGCGAACGGCTTGACCGCGCCCAATGCGGCCTTTGTCGCCTCGCCGCTGCCGCCCGACAGGTTGCTGAACAGCGAGCTCAGCCCGCTGGCCAGTCCCTGCCCCAACGAACGGAACGCGGCCGCCACCGCCATGTTGGAGAGCCGCAGTGCCAGGCCCTTGAGCACGTCATCGAGCTGCCGGCCGCCGACCACCGACTGGCTGAAGGCCTGGCTCATGGCGCGCGCGAAGGTGTTGGCGCCCACCAGCAGTTCGCGCTGCCGCTGGATGGCGGCATCCATCCGATCGGCCAGCGCTTCATCTTCGAGATCCTGTTGCGCCATCGTTCACTCCCGGCGATCCGGAAAGAGCGCCATCAATCGATCGAACTCCCCCCGCGCCATTTGCCCGCCAGGAGGGCCGGCAACCGCCGCGATCGCATAGCTCAGCTCGCGCGGCGTCATGCGCCAGAACGCGTCGGAGGAAAGCCGCAGGACGCCGAGGCCGAAGCCGATTATTTCCGTCCAGGCGAACGGCGGCCGCTGCGGCCTCCCGCCTCCTGCGGCGACGGAGGGCCCGGCGGACGTTCGCCTCCCCCGAAGGTCGCCCCGATCAGCGCGCCGGCGATGCGCACATAGCCCTGGGCGCCGTCGGCGACCGCCATGCGCGCGACCTCCTCGTCGGTCACCGCTTCGCCGGCGCCGCGCAGACCGGCTCCGATGATGTTGGTCAGGTCGGCCGCCTTGAGCCGGCCCGAGCCGAAGCGCTCGGCGAGCGCGACCAGGTCGTCGGCGCCGAACGCCGCTTCAAGCTCGGCGAGCGCGCCGAGGGTGAGCACGAGACGGCGGCGCTCGCCGCCGATCTCCGCTTCGATTTCGCCGCGGTGGGTATTTGCCATGAAGCCTCCTTGCGATGTTGCGTGAGTGGAATGCGAGCGTCAGGTTGCCGCGAACGTCAGCGCGCCCGCGGACTCGATCGACAGGTCGTAGGTGACCTCGCCGTTGTGCTCGCCGGCGAACTCCAGGCTCGCGATCTGGAACGCGCCTTCGACGATGCCGAAGTCCGGGATGACGATCTGGTAGTTTTTCACGGCGCCGTCGAACAAGGCCTGGCGCATCAGCGCGTCGGTGGCGGCATCCTTGAACAGCCCGCGTCCGGCGATCGAGGCGCGCTTGATGCCGGCGCCCTCGAGCAGCTCGCGCCAGCGGTTGGTCGATTCCGCGTGCGTGATGTCGACGGTCTCGGCGTTGAACACGAGCCGGCGCGTGCGCAAGCCGGCGACGGTGACGAAGCTCGATCCGTCGTGGATCTTGACGAGCAGGTCCTTGCCTTTCTGGGCAGCCATGGTCGGTCCTCAGTCATGTTTCGGTTTGCAGGGTGGGCAAAGGCGCGTGCACGACCGTCTCCGCGTGGGCAAAATCGCGCGCGCGTACATCAGGGCGTTTACGCCCGTCTTCGACGGGCTTTGCCCACGCGGCTGCACAGCGCAAGCGATTTTGCCCACCCTACGGCCTATTCGCCATTCGCTACTCACATCGGCTCCGTCACCGCGCGGAAGCGGACGAGCGCATGGTACGTGCGGCCATCGCTCTCGCGCCGCACGTCGGCGAGCGCGAAACGCAGATTGACCAGGCGATGGTCGGTGAGCGCGAGGTTGGCGTCGTCGAGCGCCTGCAGCAGCGCGCCGGCGACCAGATGCGCCTCGCGGTGGCCGCCCTGGCGCGACCAGGCGTGCAGCGTGATCTGGTGCTCCTCGCCCGGTTCTGAGCCGGTGGAGAAGTCGGAGATCCGCGCCTCGCCGAGCGTGACGTAGGGGAACGGCGTCTCGCGGGGCGGCTCGTCGTAGATCTTAGGTCCCCCCCGCAGCGCGTTGAGCGCGCCGTCGGTGGACAAGGCATCGTGGATCGCGGCGCGCAGCGCCGCGGCGGCGGACGACATGGGGCGTTCTCCGATTATTCGGTGCGCTGCTCGGCGTCGATGTCGAGGAAGCGTTTGTCGCGCTCACGGATCGCGACGATGCGATACACCGTGCCGCCATCGCGGAAGCGGTGGCGCAGCGTGATGTCGGCGTTGGTGCGAAGCCGGATGCGGTGCGTGACGCTGGCGCCGAGCGCGTCGGCAACGACGCCGCCACGCGCCGACACCGGCTCGACCGAGGCCCACAGCGTCGCCGCGACGCTGTAGCTTCGCGTCACGCCGCCTGCTCCGTCGGCGGTTTCGGCCGACGCCTCAAGCGTCAGCCTGCGATTGAGCGTGCCAGGATCGATTCTGAGATCGCTCATAGCGACAGCACCCGGTAGGGCGCGATCATCGCCGCCACCGTCGCCGGCAGCACGGCGACCGATTGACCGGCCGCGATCAGGCCGCGGTTCTCGTACCAATGCGCGACCAGGCTGCGGATCGCCTGGCGCAAATCCGCCGGCACATCCGAAGGCGCGTCGCCGTAGCCCGCTTCGATATCGAGCTCGATGCCGGCGACGACGCGGCCGGGCGCCGGCGGCGGTGAGTTGAAGGACAGCACGGCCGGCGCCGCGGCCGTCTCGACCACGAACGCGGCAGGCGCGAGCGCCTGCGTCGTGCCGTCGAGCCGGTAGACCCGCGCGGCGGTCAGCTCGCGCAGCGGCACCGGCAGGATGGCGATGCGGCCGTGGTCCGGCCAGGCGTCGCGGATGAGCCGCCAACTCTGCGTGATCAGCGC
>JAXDOD010000107.1:0-8029 GCA_034669045.1 Alphaproteobacteria bacterium | reverse complement strand
AGGCCCCGGCTCGACCTCGCATCTCACCGGCGTGATGTTTCAGCAGCAGTCCGGCAGCGACATGGTGCACGTGCCGTACCGCGGCACCGGCCCGGCGCTGGCCGACATCCTGGCCGGCAACGTCGATCTGTTCTTCGACAACCTCGGCTCGTCGATGCCGATGCACCGCGGCGGCAAGGCGAGAGTTCTCGCCGTCGCCACACCGGAGCGATCAAAGCTGCTGCCCGAGCTGCCGACCTTACGCGAGGCCGGCCTGCGCGATTTCTCGTCGAGCACGTGGTTTGCGATCGTCGCGCCGCCCGGCACGCCGCCGGCTATCGCCGAGCAGGTCAACAAGGCCGTCAACGACGTGCTGGCGATGCCGGAGATCCAGGCGCAGTTCGAGACGCTGGGCGTGCAGCCGCGCATGGTCACGCCGCCGGAGCTTGCGGCGTTCATCGCCGGCGAGGCGCGGCGCTGGGCCGCCGTCGCCCGGGATGCGAAGATCGAGAAGGAGTAGGGCGTGTACTCATAAACTCCAGGCGCGCGTCAACCTTGCCCCGTCTTCGTCTCGAAATCGCTTGCGTCATGGCGCTCGCGCAATTGTTCTTCAGGCGGCCCGCTGGTGCGGTTGACCATGCGCCCGCGCTTGACGGCCGGGCGCTCGCCGATTTCTTTCGTCCAGCGCGTCAGGTTTTTATATTCGTGCGTCTGCAGGAACTTGCGCGGATCGTTGTAGGAGGCGCCGTTCAACATGCCATTGCCGTACCACGGCCAGATCGCCATATCGGCGATCGTATATTCGTCGCCGGCAATGAAACGATTGTCCGCAAGGCGCCGGTCGAGCACATCGAGCAGGCGTTTCACCTCCATTGTAAAACGGTCGACGGCGTATTTGATCTTCACCGGGGCATAGGCATAGAAATGCCCGAAGCCGCCGCCGACATAGGGCGTTGATCCCATCTGCCAGAACAGCCAGTTCAGCGCCTCGGTGCGCTTGCCGCGATCCTTTGGCAGGAAGGCGCCGAATTTATCCGCCAGGTAGAGCAGGATCGCGCCCGATTCGAACACGCGTTGCGGCGTCCGTTCGCTATAGTCCATGAGCGCCGGGATTTTCGAATTCGGGTTCACCCCGACAAATCCGCTGCCGAACTGGTCGCCCTCACCGATCCGGATCAACCAGGCGTCATATTCCGCTCCGCTATGACCGGCGGCCAGCAATTCCTCCAGCATGATTGTGACCTTGACGCCATTGGGCGTCGCCAGTGAATAGAGTTGAAGCGGATGCTTTCCGCGCGGCAGCTCCTTCTCATGCGTCGCGCCTGCGATCGGGCGATTGGTATGGCTATAGCGCCAATTGGGGCTGTCGCCCTTCTCCCAGACCCAGACTTCCGGCGGCGTGTATTCGGGTGTGTCAGTCATGCTGGGCTCGCGTTTGTCGCTCGACAGGTTGGCCGAATGGATAGAATGGCGAGCGTAGGCTGTCCAATCATCGTTGTGGGCGTTGTTCCTGTCGTCCGGTGAGATCGGGCTGGCTGAAAAGGCCGCCGAGTTAGGCAGTGGCAGGCGGTTGGCGCCGGGACAGCAGGTTCGCATCCTGGACCTGCCAGCCGACGGGGGAGTCGGTCTCGGGGTGTCTGAGCAGCTGCACGACTTTCCGTCTGCCGAAGTCATGGCGCGGCAGTTGAAAACGGACTCCGCAAACTTCTATGGGACTGCAGCCCGAGAATTCCTCCGCTACCTTGTTAAGGACCTCGATGGGGTGCGGACCGTTGTGTCGGCGCGTTCGAAGAACTTCATCGAGCGTCACGTGCCGGATGAAGCAGACGGCGAAGTCCAGCGGGCGGCAAACCGCTTCGCATTGATCGCGGCGGCCGAAGAGATTGCGGTCGAGGCAGGCGTCGTTCCTTGGCCATCAGGTGAGGCGACCAGAGCAGCCGGTCGGTGCTTCGGGGACTGGCTGAACTCGCGCGGCGGCACCGAAGCCCCGGAACTGCGCGAAGGCGTCGAGCATGTCCGTGCATTCCTTCTCGCTCACGGATCGTCCCGCTTCGTTCCGGCTGGGGAAGCACCTCTCAATGACGTCGAACCGACTCGCGACGTTGCGGGCTATCGCAAGCAGGAGGGCGAAGGCTGGGATGATTACGTGACGACCGCGGCGTGGCGAGAAGACCTGTGCGCCGGCCATAACCCTCAGTCGATCGCAGCCGCGCTTGCGGACCGAAACATGTTGCTGGTGCAGGACGCGGCGCGCCCCGCGAAGTCGATCGGGCAATTTTTCCATGCCAATCGGGATTCATCGGGGCTGCCTGATGGCCGGCTCAGGTCGTCATTTCTTCGGCATGTTGCCGGTGGGGGTCTGTCCCGCACCGTTGTCGTCGATGTAATTGTCGAGGTAGCTCAGGATCGACCCGCTGGCTGTCGCCGCCAGGCCGGTTGCGTTCCCGGTCACGACGTTCTGCGCCGCACGCAGCGTTGCGCCCGCACCCTGTGCGATCAGGCCGGTGGTGTTGGCCGAGGCGACCGAGCGGCGGAGCAGCATGCTCGTCGTGCCGGCGCCGGACAGGACGGCAAATCCGACGCCGTTCTTCGAGGCCACGCTGTCCATCACGCTGCTCCTGATCACGGCGCTCGTGCCGTTCAAGAGAACCCCTGAACCCACGTTGTTGTAGGCCTCAAGTCCCCGCATCGCCGCCGTGGTGGCGCCGGCGCTCGGCGCGACAACAAGCCCCGACCCGCCAGTGTCCGAAATCACCACGTTGGAGATGGAGAGGCTGCTCGACGCGTTGGGCGTGAACTGGAGGCCGTCAGACGTGAGATTGCGGATCACGCTGTTCTCGAGCGTCAGACTCATGCCGGAGTTGAACACGATCCCATTTTGACCGACACCGGTGCCCTCGATGATCAGGCCGCGCAGGTTGATCTTGTCGTCGGCGCCGGCGTTCACCGTGATGCCGGTTTGGCCGGACGGCACCAGGACGCCGGCCGAGCCGACGCCGTCGTTCACGATGCTGATCGCCTTGGTGATGGTGATCGCACCGTAGCCGGCCGGATTGAGCATGTTGATTTCACCGCCCGCGTTGGTCTTGGCAATCGCGCCGGCGAGCGTGCGGCACGGGGCTGCGCGCGAACAGGTGTTGGCGTCGCTGCCGTTGGCGGACACGAAGGTGCGTGTCAGCGCGCCCGCCGCATTGACGGTCAGGGTGGCATTACGGCTGGTGTTTCCCAGGCCGTTGGTCGTGTTGGTGAAGGTGATCGTCGCCGGCCCATAGGTGCCGGCGGCGAGGCTGTTGGCGCTCGCATTGACCGTAAAGGTGACGTTCGTTGCCGATGTGGTCGCGGTGCCCGATGTGGTCGAGGCATCGAACCAGCTTGGCACGCCGGAGATCGAGAAGCCCACGGTGCCGGTCGTCGTCGTGAGCGTGTACACGAACGACGACGGCGAGAACGCCCCGCCCGGCGGGCCCGAGGATATCATTGCGGTCGCGGGCGTGACCTGCAGCGTGGGGTCGCGATAGGTGAACTGGTCGGCGGCGCTGGCTGCGCTGGTGCCGCCCGCGCTGGTCACCTTGACGTCGACCACACCCGCGCTGCCGGCCGGCGCGGTGGCGGTGATCAAGGCGGAACTGTTGACCGTGAAAGAGGTCGCCGCGGTCGTGCCGAACTTGACCGCCGTCGCGCCGATGAATTTGGTGCCGGTGATGGTCACGCTGGTGCCGCCCGCCGTCGGGCCGCTCGCGGGCGACACCGAGGCCACGGTCGGAGCCTGCACTCCGCTCAGATGTAGAACGATGATGCTGTAAGGCGGCAGGTTCTCGCTGAGCTGCGCGGGGTTGGTCACGCTTTGGAAGCCGTTGTAGGTAATCGCCGACGCCGAGCCGTTCAGCTCATAAATGTCCGCCCGGCTGAACGCCGGTGCATTGCTGAGGTTGACGACGGTGGGAACCGCAGTACCCGTCTTGTTGATGAGGACCAGCGTCATGCGCCCGGGATTGGACGAATCGAGGCTGGCATAGATCGACGTGCTCGCGTTGTCGGCAGTCGTGGCGGAGATCGAGGTATCGCCGAAGGTCGCGCCGTTGCCGTCGAAGTTGCGATAGATCTTGAACGCGGCGATGACGAATGGATTACCGACATCATCGGGATTGCTATGAGGAAGGTAGTAATTAATCGGATAATGCATGGCTGCGTACACGCCATGGCTGCCAAAGATGCCAAGCGCATCCGCTGTCGCAATGCCGCCGGAAATTGACGCGCCGCCACCGAATGACCATTCGGTCAAACCGATCTTCGTTCCCGGATAGCCATTTGCGATCTTGGCTTGGAGCCGGGGTATCAGCTTGATCGGGCCGTTGAGATGATTGGAATCGGTGAGATAGCTATTTTCGATGTAGGTGGGGTCCCACAGCGAACGAGGCGCTTGCACCCGGGCCGCGACGACCGCTGGCGAGGTGTCCTGACCCCCGACTGAGATACCGTCGTAGGTCCAGAGCGGGCCACTTAGCGCGTTCGTATAGTAATGCGTATCGAGCACGTCGAGCAGCCGCTTGCCGGCGGAGGTTGACGCCTGATTCATCTGGCTCAGGTAGTGGTCCAGAAACCAGATGTCGCTGCTGTAGCACGTTCCTATTCCAGTTCCCTGAGGATCGCAGCCGTCGGGCGCACCATTCAAACTGGTCTTGCCTTCCCAGACGCCGGTGACCGGCCCGAAAATCAAAGTGTTGGGCGCGACCACCTTGACGGCGGTCGCGTAACGGGTGGCAAGGCTGACGAGCTCGGCATACCCGGGAGCGGTCACCGAGTCTCCCACAACACGGAGTTCGGGATGCCCAAATTTCCAGAGCTCCGGCTCGTTATCGAGCGAAAACCAGATCGGGAACGGGGCGCCGGCTTGTAGGTTGGCGGGCCAGTTGGTTTTGACCCAGTCCACGAATTGCTGTTGATAGCCGGGATTCGACTCCGTGAAACGTTGTGTCAGGTAATTCGGGTTGGGGGTACACATGCCAGGGGGCCTAAAATCATTCGTCGCGCAGAGCACGTGATTGCCGGGGATCGAGTCCGCAGCCACATAGGTTTTCCCCGAATTGCCGACCAGCGGAATGGTCAGCAGCACAGCGGCGGAATGTGTGAGGGCGTCGTTGATCGCGGGGGCGACGGCGGCGCCCTGAGTCATGTCGTCTGAGGACAGGAATTGATCGTTCTGAAACAGGGGAGTCCCGCTGTTGGAATAACTGTTTTGCCAGTTGTAGGTCTCCCATCGATACCCGCCCAGGCGGCTCACGGTAACATTCCAACTTGCGTCGACATCACCGAGGAGAGGGACGACGCCATACGTGAGACCGGGCAGGTTGACGCCGTAAATGTAGGGCGAGATCGGCTTGACGTTCTGCGCCGCATCCACCGTCATGGTGACCTGGGCATGCGCCGAGGCGGCAAGAAGCGGCACGAACAGGACGGCGCCCAGAAGCGCGAGGAAAGCCCTTGGAGCCCGCTGGCCAGCCATTTTGCTCTCTTTCACCAATCGTCGATCGGAAGGAGGTCGCTCGCTAAGCGGTTCCGATCGAGTGCACTCTCGACATCGTCATGGCCGGGCTTGTCCCGCAAATCGGATTTACCCGACTTGACACGCCATGCCCTGCGCATGACGGCGGATAGAATTGAGCGGGAGAGTCTAATATCAAGGCAGCCACGCCTGCGAACTGGTTGGACGGTATCAAACCACTATTGCTGAGTCACGCTCGAATTGCTTAACTATCGAGGGCGCGCCAGCTTCGCTACGACCGGCATTCGATTCAACTCCGGCGGCTCTTTGATCATCGAAAGCTGCGTTATCCGCCACATCTTTAATGCCGGCATAGAGTTCTTCGCGAGCGCTACAAACAGCAGTCTCTTGGTATCGAACACGGTGGTGGCCGATAATGGCGACGGAGTCGTGGCTGGTATTGGGATTTATGTTTTGCCGACCAGGACCGTGTCTGGCTTAGTAACAGCCGTCTTCAATCGCGTCACGAGGATCAATGTTGGCGCTACCGTTACATTTCACTCACTGACTTTCGAGTGCAGTTCTTGTAATCACAGAAGTGCGAATAATGCCTCGCAGGAAGCCATTCCGCATCGGGCGTTCCCGCTCCGGCTTAGGTTTGTTTGCGACCCAAACGATCAAGAAGCACACCTTCATCGTTGAATACAAAGGCCCTCGCCTCAACAATTCGCAGTCCGCCATGCTCGAGGCGCGCGGCAGCCGCTATCTCTACGAGATCAACAGCCGCTGGACCATCGATGGCGCCAGCCGGAAGAATATCGCCCGCTACGCCAATCATTCTTGCCGGCCCAACGCCAAGTCCCACCGGTTAAAAGGAAAAGTCTTTCTGCGCGCAATCAAACAAATCAAGTCGGGCGATGAGATTACCTACAATTATGGCCGAGATTATTTCAAGAATGTCATCACGCCGTCCGGTTGCAAGTGTCTCAAATGCGTTGAAAGGCGCCGCGAAGCGCGCCGTGCGAAGGCACGTGCCGTAAGACGGCGCAAGGCGCGCGATGCGTCATGACGGTCGAGGGTCCCCGGCTGCAGGCAAATGGGATCGCACAGGGGCTTAGTCGCTGCCGCTTGTGATTTGCGACAGCCTGCCTTCCTCACGGTATTGTTGTCACCTGTGCTCTGGCACGCCAATAGCGCGATCTGCCCTCGGCCCCCCAACACAATCTGCTGACCGCGGAAATGCGGCCGACAGAACGGCAATGCTCTTTTTCCACCATTCAGCGTAGAAGATCGAAGTCCTGCGCAAACAAAGGTCATTTCGCAATCTTGTAGATTGGAGGATTCTGAGACGCACCGAACAACCTCCGAAGCCGCGGACGCATGCCCCTCAGACCTCCGCTTCATCGTGCGATTGGCCATCGAGAGGCTGCCGAGCAATGACGCCAATTCGACACGCGCCGCGGCTCGTCGCGTGAGCGCGGCTACACGACGGCGTGGCAGAAGGCGCGCGCGGCTTACCTCGCTCAACATCCACTCTGCGTCTTCTGCGAGCGAAGGCCGGGTGACGGCTGCCGTTGTGGTCGACCACGTCGTCGCGCATCGCGGCGATCACCAGAAATTCTGGGACCCGGACAACTGGCAGTCGCTGTGCCGGCCACATCATGACAGCGCAAAGCAGCGGCAGGAAAGAAACCGGCCAGAGGGGGACGGGGGGTCAAAAGTCCACGATCCTCGCAGCGGGACCGGTGCCCTCGCAAAACTTCTGCCTCCGCGAAATTGGACCGGGGGTCAAATGACTACTAGCCAATGGCCTGCCGACAAGGTCGAACGATGGCCGCTCGATCGGCTGGTGCCTTACGCGCGCAACGCCCGCACGCACGATGAAAATCAGGTGGCACAGATCGCAGCGTCGATCCGGGAGTGGGGCTGGACGAATCCGGTGTTCGTCGACGAGCAGGGAACCATCATCGCGGGCATGCGGCGGCCGTTGCTGAACAACAGCGATCGGGGCCAGGCGGTTTACGACCCGTTTCTTGGCAGCGGCACCACCCTGATTGCGGCTGAGACGATCGGAAGGGTATGTCTCGCGGTCGAGCTCAGCCCTCTCTACGTCGATGTCGCCGTGCGGCGCTGGCAGGCATTCACAGGCCTCCCGGCGACCCTCCTCGCCGACGGCAGGACGTTCGACGCGGTCGCGGAAGAGCGCGTCCGCAAGGTCATATCGGAACAGCACAATGCGGAGCCCCAACCGCGCCCTCGCGGTGCGAAGGAAAAAACATGAGATCTGCATGGGTCATATCCACGATCAGCGCAGCGACACGCGCTTCAACCTGCGAGAACTGACATGCGAGGTCGAAGACCCAAGCCGACGCGTCTTAAAGTGCTCACCGGAAATCCGGGCAAGCGTCCTCTCAACGCCACCGAGCCTCGGCCGCAGGCCATCATTCCGGATTGCCCGCCGGAGCTCGGCGACACCGCGCGGCGCGAGTGGAACCGCCTGGTCGGCGAGCTTGTCTCGCTCAGGATGGTGTCCAACCTCGATCGCGCGGCGCTTGCGGCTTACTGCGG
>JAXDOD010000106.1:0-8874 GCA_034669045.1 Alphaproteobacteria bacterium | reverse complement strand
CATCCGAATAGGGGCTTCGTCCCATGGCGTCCTCCGAATCAGAAGCGCCATGGACTCACAATCGAAACCAGATGAGAATCCCCAACCCGATCACAATCGATTCATCGCCAGCGGGGAATGCTCTAGTGTGGCTTTGGTTCAGAAGTCCGCATGTCGGACTCGCTGCAAGAATGATGCGGACTTCTGAACCGCCACACTAGGACTCTTGCGTTGGTCGCATTTTCGACGGAAAACCGGATTCCACTTTTCCTGAAAATGCTCTAGAGCTTTTTGTTCGACCGACGTGAATTCGTTGTCCGCTCATTCGCGCGCATCGCACTCGAGTCTAGTGCGACGGCACGGCATCGGCCGCCGCCTTGAGCCGCTCCAGCGCCTCGCCGATCTTGGCGCGGCGGCCCTCCGCCTCCTCGCGCTTCTCGCGCTCGCCCTCGACCACCTCCTCGGGCGCGCGCCGCATGAAGTCGGGATTGCCGAGCTTGGCGTCGACGCGCGCGATGTCGGCTGTGGCGCGCACCATCTCCTTCTGCAGCCGCGCCTGCTCGGCGGCAAAGTCGATGACGCCCTTGAGCGGCAAGGCGGCCACCTCGCCGCGCACCAGCACCTGCACGGCGCCGGCCGGCACGCTCGTAGACACCGACATGCTCGAAAGCCGCGCCAGCCGCTTGATCACCTCCGCCCAGCGCCCGGCGCGCGCGTCGGTCTCCGCCGACACCCCCGCCAGCACGAGCGGGATCTCCGTCGCCATCGTCAGGTTCATCTCGGCGCGCACCGAACGAATCGCGGTGACGAGGTCGATGATCCAGCCGATCTCGGACTCGGCGGCGTGGTCGGAGAGCCGCGCAGGCCGCGGCCACTCGGTGAGCGCAAGGAGCTGCTCGCGCGACGACGACGCCCCCTCGGCGGTGACGCGCCACAGCTCCTCGGTGATGAACGGCATGAACGGGTGCAGCAGCTTGAGAATCTCGTCGCGCACCCAAGCGGTCATGGCGCGGGTCTCGGCCTTGGCGGCGCCGTCGGGGCCGGCCAGCACCGGCTTCGCCAGCTCCAGATACCAGTCGCAGAAGATGTTCCAGACGAAGCGATAGGCCGCGCCGGCCGCCTCGTTGAACTTATAGGCCTCGAGCGCGTCGGTGATCTCGTGCGAGGCCTTCTGGGTCTCGTGCGCGATCCAGCGGTTGACCGTCTCCCTGGCGCTGCGCGGGTCGAAGCCCGGCACCGTGACGCAGCCGTTCATCTCGGCGAAGCGCGCGGCGTTCCAGAGCTTGGTCGTGAAGTTGCGATAGCCTTCCACGCGCTGCGGCGACAGCTTGATGTCGCGGCCCTGCGCCGCCATCGCGGCGAGGGTGAAACGCAGGGAATCGGCGCCGAATTCGCGGATCAGTTCGAGCGGGTCGATGACGTTGCCTTTCGACTTCGACATCTTGGCGCCGCGCTCGTCGCGCACCAGCGCGTGGATGTAGACGTCGCGGAACGGCACCTCCTGCATGAACTGCAGGCCCATCATCATCATGCGCGCGACCCAGAAGAAGATGATGTCGAAGCCGGTGACCAGCACGTTGGTCGGGTAATAGCGCTTGAGCTCGGGCGTCTGGTCGGGCCAGCCCAGCGTCGAGAACGGCCACGGCGCCGAGGAGAACCAGGTGTCGAGCACGTCCTCCTCGCGCCAGACCGGGAACTTCTCCGGCGGCTTGTCGGCGCCGAAGCCGACGAGACCAAGGCTCTCGTTGAGATTGGCGACGAGCTCGACGTCGTTCTTGTAGTAGTCGCGCGCCTGCGCCAGAGCCTCGGCCTCGCTCTTGGCGACGAAGATCTGCGTCTTGGCGATCGAGACCTGCCCGCCATCGAGCGCCCAGCCGTACCAAGCCGGGATCTGGTGACCCCACCAGATCTGGCGCGAGATGCACCAGGGCTGGATGTTCTCCATCCACTCGAAATAGGTCTTCTCCCAGTTCTTCGGGACGAACACCGTGCGCCCGTCCCGCACGGCCTCGATCGCCGGCTGCGCGAGCTTCTTGGCGTCGACGTACCACTGGTCCATCAGATAGGGCTCGATCACGACGTCGGAGCGGTCGCCGTGCGGCACCATGTGGGTGTGCGGCTCGACCTTGGCGAGCAGGCCGAGCGCGTCCATGCGCGCGACGATCTGCTTGCGCGCGACGAAACGGTCGATGCCGTGCAGCGCCATCGTCTCGGTCAGCTCGGGCGAGAGCTGCTCGAGGCCCTCCAGGAACGCATCGTTGTTCTCGAGATTGAGCTTGGCCTCGCGGTCGAGCACGTTGATGATCGGCAGGTCGTGCCGGCGGCCGACCTCGAAGTCGTTGAAGTCGTGCGCCGGCGTGATCTTCACCGCGCCGGTGCCTTTCTCGGGGTCGGAATATTCATCGGTGATGATCGGGATGCGCCGGCCGACCAGCGGCAGGATCACGTTCTTGCCGACGACACGCCGGTAGCGCTCGTCCTTCGGATGCACGGCGACGGCGGTATCGCCGAGCATGGTCTCGGGCCGCGTGGTCGCGACCGTGATGTAGGTGTCCGGGAGCCCCTCGATCGGATAGCGGAAGTGCCACAAGTGGCCCTTCACCTCGACCTGCAGCACTTCGAGGTCGGAGATGGCGGTGAGGAGCTTGGGGTCCCAGTTCACCAGCCGCTTGTCACGATAGATGAGGCCTTGGCGGTAAAGCGCGACAAAGACTTCCAGAACGGCGCGCGAGAGCCCCTCGTCCATGGTGAAGCGCTCGCGCGACCAGTCGCACGAGGCGCCGAGCCGCTTGAGCTGGTTGATGATGGTGCCGCCGGACTCCGCCTTCCAGGTCCAGACCTTCTCCAGGAATTTCTCGCGGCCGATGGCACGCCGCCCCGGCTCCTGGCGCTCCATGAGCTGGCGCTCGACCACCATCTGGGTGGCGATGCCGGCGTGGTCGGTGCCCGGCTGCCACAGCACGTCCTTGCCGCGCATGCGCTCGAAGCGGGCGAGCACGTCCTGCAGCGTGTTGTTGAGCGCGTGGCCCATGTGCAGCGAGCCGGTGACGTTGGGCGGGGGAATGACGATGCAATAAGGCTCGGCCGTGCGCCGCTCCGGCCGGCCGGCACGGAAGGCGCCCGCCTCCTCCCAGGTGGCATAGATGCGTCCCTCGACTTCCGAGGGCTGATAGGTCTTGTCGATCATTGGCATTTCGCTTGGCGCTGCTGGCGGTTACAAAGCTTGCCAGGTCCGGCCTGTCAACGCCCGCCCCGCCCCCGCCCGCCGGACGCCATGCGTCCGCGCCACCGTCAACCCGCCATCCTCGTGACCACCCGATGACCGATCCTGCCGCTACGGCCCGGCCGAAAACCCCGACGCGCTCGATCGTCCTCCTGGCGGTCGCGGCCTTTGCGAGCCAGGCGCAGGTGCGGGTCACCGACTCGCTGTTGCCGCAGATCGCCGCCGATCTGGGCACCAGCGTGGGCGCGGCCGCCATCGTGGTCAGCGGCTATGTGGTGGCCCATGGCTCGATCCAGCTCCTGATCGGGCCGCTCGGCGACCGTTACGGCAAGTATCTGATGATCACGATCACGGCGATCATCGCCTCGATCCTGGTGATGCTGTGCAGCCTCGCGCAGACGCTGCCGCAGCTCGCGGTGGCGCGTTTTCTCGCCGGCGCCGCCGCCGGCTGGGTGGTGCCGCTGTCGATGGCCTATGTCGGCGACGTCACCCCCTACGAGCATCGCCAGACCGTGCTCGGGCGCTATCTTTCGGGCCAGATCATCGGCCAGCTCTTCGGCCAGGCGGCCGGCGGCGTGCTGGGCGACCTGTTCGGCTGGCGCAACGTCTTCCTGCTGCTGGGCGCCATGTTCGCGCTGGCGGCCGTGGGACTGCTGAGCGAGCTGATCAGGAACCGGGCGCTGCGCGCGCCCGGCCGGCCGGAGGAGACGTCGCGCGGATTCATTGCCGACTATGCCGCCGTGCTCACCAATCGCTTCGCCCGCGTCGTCATCGCCGCGGTGTTCATCGAGTCGGCGGTGGCCTGGGGCGCATTCGCCTATGTGGGGGCCGACCTCAACCAGCGCTTCGGGCTCGGCTTCACCGCGGTCGGGCTGATCGTCGGCATGTTCGGGCTGGGCGGGCTCGTCTACGCGAGCTCGGTCAGGCAGCTCGTCAACCTTCTGGGCCAGCGCGGCCTCGCGCTCGGCGGCGGCGTGATGTGTGGCGTCGCCTATCTCGCGCTCGCGACCGGCCTGTCGTGGTGGCCGGCGCCGCTCGCCGTCATGGCGATCGGGCTCGGCTTCTATGCCCTGCACAACACGCTGCAGACGAACGCGACCCAGATGACGCCGCAGGCGCGCGGAACCGCGGTCGCGATCTTCTCGTCGGCGATCTATCTGGGCCAGACCGTCGGCGTCGCCGCCGGCGCGGTCGTCTTCGACCACTGGTCCGCGGTGCCGTTGTTCCTCGCGACCGCCGTGATCCTGCCGGCGCTGGCATGGTGGTTCGCGCGCGCGCTCCAGCGGCAGTCCGCGGCCGCGGCCTGAGCTTCGCGCACATTCAGATGCTCTGGCCGATGCGCCACAGGACGCCGGCAGGATCAACAAGCACGAAATCGCGCATGCTCCCATGGTCTTCCGGTGGCTGGATCTTGGTACCGTATTTGGCTGCAATTCCTTGAGCCTCGACGTGACGCCACCATGCATCGACATCCCTGACAAGCAGATGCATCATGAAGTTGCCGGCATGCGCCTCGACATAAAAATTCTGAAGCAGGAATGAAGAATTGCCGTGCCGCAGCGACGCCAGACTATCGTCTGACCACACGAGCACGAAGCCGAGGTCCTGATAGAACTGTTTGGACAGTTCGAAATCTCTCGCCGGCACGAATGCCTTGGCCTCGACGGTGGTCAGGTCGCTCACAGGTCCACCCGCAAAGTCAGGTCTATTAATTCCCGCCCTTGTGCCTGCTTAATATGGCGGCAATTGGCACTCAGCGGCGGTTGGAATGCCGGCTTTTTCGCCGCCGGTGGCGGGTCACGCGAGCTTGGCCGATTGATGCGGGGGACGCGGCTTTTCGGATCGAAACCCGGAGTCCACTTGTCCTGACAGGCTCTAGTTGCGGCCGCGCGAGACCCGCTCGATCTCGGCGCGCACCAGACGCTCGACCAGCCCTGGGAGATTGTCGTCGAGCCAGGTCTTCAGGAGCGGCCGCAGCATTTCGCGCACCAGGTCCTCGAGCGTGCGGGCATTCTGCACGAAGACCGTATGCGCCAGCGTGTTGAAAGCGGAATCGACCGCCGCGGTCGTGATCGACGAGATCAACGGCCGTTCGCCGAAGTCCGATCGTTGCGGCGGCTCCGCGAGCATGGCGGGCGGCGCAGCGGGCGCGGGCCGCGGCGGCTCCGGCGGAGGCTCCTCGGGCGCTTCCTCGAACATGATGTCGGACTGGCCGTCGATCGTGCGGAAGCCTTCGGCTGCCGGCGGCGGCGCCGCCATGGCCTCGGTCAGGTCGAGTACGTCGGAGACCGGCTCGGGCGCCGCCGGCGGCTCGATCGGCGTATTGAGCTCTTGCAGCATGGCGTCGATGTCGGCCTGCCGCATCGCCGGCTCGGGCGGAGCAGGACGCGGCGCCGGAGCGGCGGCGGCCGGACGCGGCGGCGGCGGTGCCGGACGCGGCGGCACCGGGTTTGGCGGCGGCGGCAGCGGATCGGCTGATTTGGGCGGCGCCTTGGTCGAGTCGTCGTCGGCAATGATTCGACGGATGGAGGCGAGTATCTCCTCCATCGATGGTTCTTGTGCCTTTGCAGGCTGCGTCATGCCGCGTCCCCACTCAAGCCCGCCCGCTTGAGTCCTCCTGGGATTCCAAGCGAATCAGCGTCGTAGCCTAATAGCTGGAATGGAATCAGTATGGCATGTCAAAGGTCGAACGCAAGATTTTGTGGACTATCCACGCTTGCGATCGGCGATGGCGCAACGCCGTCGTGGATCAACGCCCATCCGGCGTGCGCACGCCGATCCAATTGTCGCGGATCTGATGATAGTGCACGACCGGATCATAGGTCGGGATTTTCAGCCCGAGGATTTTCGGCGAGAGCGCGCCGCTTGCCGCCAGCACCGTATAGGAGGCGACCACCCGGTCGCGCTGCGCGGTCACCAGCGCCACCCGGGCATTGACCAGGTCCTGCTGGGCGTTGAGCACGTCGAGCGTCGTGCGCTGGCCGACGCGCGCTTCCTCGCGCACGCCGTTGAGCGCGATCTCGGCGGCATTGACCTGGGCCGTGGTGGATTCGATCTGCGCCTTCGCCGCCTGCAACTGGCCCCAGGCCTGGGTCACGGTCGACTGCACCTGGTCGCGCGCGGTGTCGAGGTCGAGGCGGCGCTGGCCCAGCGTCTCCTTGGCCTGGCGGATGGTCGCGTATTCGCCGCCGCCCTGATAGAGCGGCACCGAGACCTGCCCGGCCACCTGGGCGTTGAACGTCTGCAGGGTGGTGAGCGACGTCGCCGAGCCGAAGCCCTTGTTGACGCTGCCCTGCAAGGTCACGGTCGGATAGAGCGCGCCCTCCGCGATCTTGACCTGGAACGAGGCCACGTCGACGTTGTAGGAGGCCGTCGTGATCGTGGGATGTTCCGTGCTCGCCCGCGCCAGCGTGCCGGCAAGATTGCGCGGAGAAAACCGGTCGACCGGCATCGCGGCGGTGAGCCGGCCGGGCTCGACGCCGATCACCTGGCGGTAGTTCGCCCGCGACGTGACAACGTTCGATTCCGCGGTGAGCATGGACGAGCGGCCGGCGGCGAGCCTCGATTCCGCTTGCGCCACGTCGGTGCGGGTGACTTCGCCGACGTTGAAGCGGTCGCGGGTCTGGCGCAGCGTCGCCTCCAGCACATTCACGTTGCTGCGCTGCAGTTCCAGAATGGCGGTGTCGCGCAGCAGGTTCATGTAGGCGGTGACGGCGTTGAGCAGCACCAACTGTTCGGTGGTCCGCAGCGTTTCGCGGGCGGCAAAGACCTGGGCTTCGGCCTGGCGCGTGCGGTTGCCGGTCTGGAAGCCGTTGAACAGCGTCTGGGTGGCGGTCGCGCCGAGCGTGGCGACGCCGACCTCGCCGGCCGACCGGTTGTGCGGCCGCGTCAGCGTTTCCGTATAGGCCTCGGCGATGCTGCCGGTGGCGGTGACACGCGGCCGGTAGCCGCCGAGCGCGATCGCGACACTTTCGTCCACGGCCCGCGCGGCGGAGCGCTGGGCGTTGAGCTGCGGATTGTTCTGGTAGGACTGGATGAGCGCCAGTTCGAGCGTATTGCTGCCGGCGACCCGCACCACGACCGCCGTGTCGGCCGCGCGCGCCGGCACCGCGGCCGCGGTGAACGCCGTCGATGCGATCAGCGCGATCCTCGGCGCAACTCCCGCGCCCCACCTGAGCAGCCCCGGACGCACGCTCCCGCTGACCATTCCACTGCCCCACACATTTACGCAACTGACGGCTGCAACCTCGGCCAAGCTTGCAACCACGCGTGACGTCAAGCGTTAACCACAAACATTAACCTTAAGCGCCTTCGCTTCCGGGCGATACCTGTGGGAAAGTTCCGAGGCTAAAAAGATGAGCGATGGCGCATCCGCGCCACACCTCCGCCGGCGACCGCTGTGAATTGCCTGTGGATGACAGGTGGAATGGCGGCGCGCGCGGCTTCCGGCTAGAACACGAAGGCCGCCGCCTGCGCAAAGCCGGGCAGAAGCGGCCCGGGCGCGTCGAAGATCGGGCGTCCGCTGACCTCCTGCCCCACCGCCCGGTACAGCATGGCCTTGCTGACGGGCGCGCGGCCCACCACCCCGACCAGGCGGCCGCCGTCCTTGAGCTGGCGGCAGAGCGCCTTCGGCAGGACCTCGGCCGCGCCGTCGAGCAGGATCACGTCATAGGGCGCGCGCGCCGGCCAGCCCTCGACCAGCGGGCCCGTCACCGCCGTGACATTGCCGGCGCCGAGCGCGCGCAAATTCTCCTCGGCGCGCCGGGCCAGCGCCGCGTCCTCCTCGAGCGCCACCACCGAGCGGGCGAGCCGCGCCAGCACCGCCGACGCATAGCCGCTGGCGCAGCCGACATCGAGCACGTGGTCGCCGTCGCGGATCTCGGCGGTCTGGATCAGCTTGGCCAGCACCATCGGCTTGAGCAGCCGGCGGGCGCCGTCCGGCGTGACCGGCACGTCGAGGTCGAGATAGGCGAGCGCCGCCTTGCCCTCCGGCAGGAAGCGCTCGCGCGGCACCTCCAGCATCGCGGCGATCAGGCGCAGGTCGGTGACGTCGCTGGGGCGGACCTGGCAGTCGACCATGGTGCGGCGCGCGGTGGCGAAATCGATCATCGGCGGGTTCCGTCTGTCGGCGCGAAATGCAGCTATCTCTAGCGGCAAGGCCGGCGCAACCGCAAGGCATCGGCGCCGGGTCGGCGCGGCGCCTGCGCACGGCGGCGGAAAACCGGACAACTCGTGTGCCCCTAACCCGGACAACGCGTGTGCTCCCGGCAGCGCAGCCTGCCGCGGTTGCTCCCCCTGGAGCGGTCCTGTATAGCGGGGAACGCATCTCGCGCCGGGCACGACAGGCACCATCCGCGCACCCGGCGTTGCGAAGCGGCCACGTGGCGGAGTGGTTACGCAACGGTCTGCAAAACCGTGTACCCCAGTTCAATTCTGGGCGTGGCCTCCATCTTGGAGGACGTGAAGGCGGCGCACGCCAGCTGCCTTTGCCATAGCCGCCGCATGTGTTATGCGGCCGGCCTTCGTTGCTACCAGTGTTCCCCGGTAGCTCAGTGGTAGAGCAACCGGCTGTTAACCGGTTGGTCGCTGGTTCGAATCCGGCCCGGGGAGCCAATACTTTCAGCGACTTAGGCTCATTTCTCAGAGCCATCTTCGCCCAAAATATATCTGCG